>UWOR01000032.1 GCA_900604495.1 Desulfovibrio sp. Marseille-P6017
CCACTGCTGCCTCCCGTAGGAGTTTGGACCGTGTCTCAGTTCCAATGTGGCCGATCACCCTCTCAGGTCGGCTACTGATCGTCGCCTTGGTAAGCCGTTACCTTACCAACTAGCTAATCAGACGCGGGTCCATCCTATACCGCCGGAGCTTTGATATTTCTACCATGCGATAAAAATATATCATCTCGTATTAGCGTACCTTTCGGTACGTTATCCGTGTGTATAGGGCAGGTTACCCACGCGTTACTCACCCGTCCGCCGCTCACTTCCGAAGAAGTTCGCTCGACTTGCATGTGTTAGGCACGCCGCCAGCGTTCATCCTGAGCCAGGATCAAACTCTCAAATAAAAGTTGTCCATCGCTCAGCTAATCATTATCTGAATATCTGGCTTGGTTGTTTGTGTTTTAATTCTTAAATAAGAATTAGTTATATAAATTAACCTACTGTTTAATTTTCAAAGTTCTTAAAGTGGTGGACCATCAGGGACTCGAACCCCAGACCTACCGGTTATGAGCCGGGCGCTCTAACCAACTGAGCTAATGGTCCACTTTATTTGGTGCCGAAGACCGGAATCGAACCGGTACGAGAGGTAAGTCCCGCAGGATTTTAAGTCCTGTGCGTCTGCCAGTTCCGCCACTTCGGCACTTAACGTAGCTACGTCTTACTCTCCCAGGAGGTTGCCCCCAAGTACCATCAGCGCTAAAGAGCTTAACTTCTGTGTTCGGAATGGGAACAGGTGTATCCTCTTTGCTATAGTAACTACATTAAATTGCTTTGCTTTTTCAAGCCAAGTATTATATTATCATCTTCCACTTTAGATGTCAATACTTTTTTTAAATCTTTTTTTGTAAAAAAATATTTGAGTTAATACTCTAAAAACTGCATATCATTTATTGATTTATCATTTAAATTTATTGGTCAAGTCCTCGACCTATTAGTATCGATAAGCTAAATACATTACTGCACTTACACCTTCGACCTATCAACCAGGTAGTCTTCCTGGGGTCTTACCCTTACGGTGGGAAATCTTATCTTGAAGTC
>UWOR01000029.1 GCA_900604495.1 Desulfovibrio sp. Marseille-P6017
GACTTCAAGATAAGATTTCCCACCGTAAGGGTAAGACCCCAGGAAGACTACCTGGTTGATAGGTCGAAGGTGTAAGTGCAGTAATGTATTTAGCTTATCGATACTAATAGGTCGAGGACTTGACCAATAAATTTAAATGATAAATCAATAAATGATATGCAGTTTTCAGAGTATTAATTTTAAACTTTTGAAAAAAAGTTTAAAAAAACTGTTGACATTATAGATAGAAAATGTTAATATAATACTTGTACGATACGTAAGTATCGAAATAATACAAAATATGTGGTTATTATAGCAAAGAGGATACACCTGTTCCCATTCCGAACACAGAAGTTAAGCTCTTTAGCGCTAATGGTACTTGGAGGGCAACCTCCTGGGAGAGTAAGACGTAGCCACGTATATGGCCCATTGGTCAAGCGGTCAAGACACCGCCCTTTCACGGCGGTAACAGGGGTTCGATTCCCCTATGGGTCACCAATTAAATATGCGGGTGTAGCTCAATGGTAGAGTTCCGGCCTTCCAAGCCGGCTGTGAGGGTTCGATCCCCTTCACCCGCTCCAGATTAAACTTATGGGACTATAGCTCAGCTGGGAGAGCACCTGCCTTACAAGCAGGGGGTCACAGGTTCGAGCCCTGTTAGTCCCACCAATTGCGGCCTGGTAGTTCAGCTGGTTAGAATGCCAGCCTGTCACGCTGGAGGTCGAGGGTTCGAGTCCCTTCCAGGTCGCCAATAAAATATGGGAGTATGGCTCAGTTGGTAGAGCAAATGACTGTTAATCATTGGGTCACAGGTTCGAGTCCTGTTACTCCCGCCAATAAAACATGGGAATATGGCTCAGTTGGTAGAGCAAATGACTGTTAATCATTGGGTCACAGGTTCGAGTCCTGTTATTCCCGCCAATATGCTGGTGTGGCTCAACGGTAGAGCAGCTGACTTGTAATCAGCAGGTTGTAGGTTCGATTCCTATCACCAGCTCCATAAAACTTTTGGAGGATTTCCCGAGCGGCCAAAGGGGGCAGACTGTAAATCTGTTAGCATTGCTTTCGGTGGTTCGAATCCACCATCCTCCACCAATTAAATATGCGGGTGTAGCTCAATGGTAGAGTTCCGGCCTTCCAAGCCGGCTGTGAGGGTTCGATCCCCTTCACCCGCTCCAAATAATTCACTATGATGTGGGTGCATAGCTCAGCTGGATAGAGCAACGCCCTTCTAAGGCGTGTGTCCGGGGTTCGAATCCCTGTGCGCTCACCATTTTATAGGGGATTCGCCAAGTCGGTAAGGCATAGCACTTTGACTGCTACATGCGTAGGTTCGAGTCCTGCATCCCCTGCCAACTTATTAAAAAGTTAAAATGATCCATTAGCTCAGTCGGTAGAGCACCTGACTTTTAATCAGGGTGTCCCGCGTTCGAGTCGCGGATGGATCACCATTTACGGAGAGGTGTCCGAGTGGTTTAAGGAGCTGGTCTTGAAAACCAGTGATGCTTAACGGCACCGTGGGTTCGAATCCCACCCTCTCCGCCAAGTATTGGAGAAGTACTCAAGTGGCTCAAGAGGATCCCCTGCTAAGGGATTAGGCTGGGTAAACCGGTGCGAGGGTTCGAATCCCTCCTTCTCCGCCAATATAAAGTCGAGGTGTAGCGCAGTTTGGTAGCGCACTTGGTTTGGGACCATGGGGCCGGGGGTTCGAGTCCCTTCACCTCGACCATTGATAAAGTGGACCATTAGCTCAGTTGGTTAGAGCGCCCGGCTCATAACCGGTAGGTCTGGGGTTCGAGTCCCTGATGGTCCACCACTTTAAAAATATATTACAGGGGTGTAGCTCAGTTGGTAGAGCGTCGGTCTCCAAAACCGTGCGCCGGGGGTTCGAGTCCCTCCACCCCTGCCAACAAGTTTTATTAAATTTATAACTTATATAAAGTCGAGGTGTAGCGCAGTTTGGTAGCGCACTTGGTTTGGGACCATGGGGCCGGGGGTTCGAGTCCCTTCACCTCGACCATTAATGAGGGCCTATAGCTCAGGTGGTTAGAGCGCACGCCTGATAAGCGTGAGGTCGCTGGTTCGAGTCCAGCTAGGCCCACCAAAAACGCCCAGATAGCTCAGTCGGTAGAGCAGGGGACTGAAAATCCCCGTGTCGGTGGTTCGATTCCGCCTCTGGGCACCAAAATGAATATGGCGGTATAGCTTAGTTGGCTAGAGCGTTCGGTTCATACCCGAAAGGTCACAGGTTCGACTCCTGTTACCGCTACCAACTCAAACTATATTGAAATTAAGAACTTTGAAAATTAAACAGTAGGTTAATTTATAAATTTTATTCTTATTTAAGAATTAAAACACAAACAACCAAGCCAGATATTCAGATAATGATTAGCTGAGCGATGGACAACTTTTATTTGAGAGTTTGATCCTGGCTCAGGATGAACGCTGGCGGCGTGCCTAACACATGCAAGTCGAGCGAACTTCTTCGGAAGTGAGCGGCGGACGGGTGAGTAACGCGTGGGTAACCTGCCCTATACACACGGATAACGTACCGAAAGGTACGCTAATACGAGATAACATATTTTTATCGCATGGTAAAAATATCAAAGCTCCGGCGGTATAGGATGGACCCGCGTCTGATTAGCTAGTTGGTAAGGTAACGGCTTACCAAGGCGACGATCAGTAGCCGACCTGAGAGGGTGATCGGCCACATTGGAACTGAGACACGGTCCAAACTCCTACGGGAGGCAGCAGTGG
>UWOR01000028.1 GCA_900604495.1 Desulfovibrio sp. Marseille-P6017
ATTAATAAACATATCTATTTTTAAAGCTTGTGAATCAATAGATATATTATTTAAAGTAAACTCTTTAAAATTACTTTTATCTATAATTACATTACTATCGTCAAATTTAACTATTAAATCACTTTCATTTGTAAACCAATCGTTTAAAAACTTATTGACTCCCATATTTATTATCCAATCGGCTATTTTTAAATCTAAAAATTTAACTTCAGTTATTTTTAAAAGTAAATCCTTATGATTATTAATAGATGGTATTATCTTTAATTCTATTGGTGTAGTTATTGTATTGCTTACTTTATAATCTACATTAATTTTTATATATCCACTACCTATATCTACTTGAACTTTATCTATTTTATCATTTTTACTTTCTTCTAAAAAATAGTCTACTCCATTTTTTATAGAATTTTTTGGAGCTAAGAAACTTCCATTAAATCCTACTGGATTATCAACTAATTCTAAACTTTCAATTTTAACGCCTTGTATTGCTCTTAGAAATGCTATTGTTTTATTATTATTTACACCATTATCTTCTTCTACTTTATTATTTACATTATTTTGTTTTACTGTCTCTTTACTGGGTCTTATAAATATATAGCCACCTATTAAAAATGCTATAATTATTACTATACTAAATATTGCTTTATTATTCTTCATTCTATTACCTTTCCTTATTTTTATACTTATTTAATATTATAACTATAATATACTAAAATCATTATATATGTATAAATATTACCATACTTATTAATAAAATATATAAGTAAAATTATAAAATAAAAATACCTTAAGATATTAAATATCTTAAGGTATTTTAAAATGTTAAAAATTAATTTATATAAATAAAAACTTATTATTAGTTTTGCTTACCGAAATGTCTTTCTAGTAATCCTAAGAATGCTTTACCATGTCTAGCTTCGTCTTTACACATTTCATGAACTGTATCATGTATAGCATCTAATCCTAATTCTTTAGCTTTCTTAGCTAATTTTAATTTTCCATCAGTTGCACCGTATTCTGCTTCAATTCTTACTCTTAAGTTTTCTTTAGTATCAGCAACAACTACTTCTCCTAATAATTCAGCAAATTTAGCAGCATGTTCTGCTTCTTCAAATGCTATTCTCTTATAAGCTTCTGCTACTTCTGGATATCCTTCTCTATCAGCTTGTCTACTCATTGCTAAGTACATTCCTACTTCTGTACACTCTCCAACAAAGTTTGCTCTTAATCCTTCTATAACCTCTTCATCTACACCTTGTGCTACACCTATTCTGTGTTCATCAGCCCAATTTAATTCTCCTGACATTTCTTCGAATTTGTCAGCTCCTACTTTACATACTGGACATACAAATCCTTCTATTGTTTCTCCTTCGTGGATATATCCACATACTGTACATACAAATTTTTTCATATTATTTCTCCTCCTAATTTTAGTATATATATATTCTAGTATAAAACTTTATTAACTTTATTAAGTATACTACATATATACCACCTAAGCTTTACTTTAAACATGTTTCTTATAAAATTATTAAAATTTAATAATGTATAAATTTATATCAACCTGTCTATAATCTCAAATAAAAACAGGAGTAGGAGGTTATTCATATGACAATTATTTATAATATAGCTGTTATATTAGTTTTAATCGGTGCCCTTAATTGGGGCTTAGTGTCAGTAGCTAAATTAGACCTTGTGGCTGCTATTTTTGCTGGCGATGGAAAATTTGGAAATATAAGTTCATTTAGTAGAATAATATATGGATTAGTTGGACTGTCTGCATTATATGTTGGTTATATGTACTTTTTTAATATGATTTAATTAACAATATAAAAATATAGGTTCAACCTTATCAATGATACCCTATATATAAACTTAATTTAAGTTTATATATAGGGTATCATTTTTTATTCTACTATTCGATTTATATTATATATTTCTTTACGCATAACACTGTAGTCAAACCTTTTATTCTATTCTTAATAATTTCTATAATCATTGAAATAACTTAATTTAACTCTTTCATAATACATTTTACATAAATTTACATGGTTTTTCGACAAATTTCTATGTTATCATAGATTTACAAAGGGGCACCCCCCTAGATAAAAGGTTACAAATAAGTAACATTTTTTAAATATTTTAAACAAATATATTTTTAATAATGAAGGGAGATATGTTTTATGGTAAAGAAACTAAAAACATTATTAGCTTTAGGTGTAGTCACTGTAACTACGGTAAGTACAGCAGTACCTGCAAGTGCATTAACTAGCACAACAACAAAAACTACAAAATACACTAGAAAAGGTTCTATTTATCTATGTATAAACGGTAAAAAGTATAAATTTGATTTAAATTCAAACTGTATAAATAAACCAACTACTCCAGATACAGGAAATGATAATTCAGATAATAATACTGGTTCTGATAACAACTCTGGAAATAATACTCCAGACAATAATACTGGTTCTGATAACAACTCTGGAAATAATACTCCAGACAACAATACTGATTCTGATAACAACTCTGGAAATAATACTTCAGATAACAATACTGGTTCTGATAACAACTCTGGAAATAATACTCCAGACAACAATACTGATTCTGATAACAACTCTGGAAATAATACTCCAGACAACAATACTGGTTCTGACAATAACTCTGAATCAACTTCAAATAGCTTCGCAGCTTATCAACAAGAAGTTGTTAACTTAGTTAACAAAGAAAGAGCTAAATACGGTTTAAGTCCACTTAAATCAAATGCTTCTTTAGCTAATGTAGCTACAATAAAATCTCAAGATATGGTAAATAAAAACTACTTTAGCCATACTTCTCCAACTTATGGTTCTCCATTTGACATGATGAAGCAATTTGGAATAAGCTATCGTACAGCTGGAGAAAACATAGCTATGGGACAAAAAACTCCATCTGAAGTAGTTACTGCTTGGATGAATTCTGAAGGTCATAGAGCAAATATATTAAACGCTAACTTCACTGAAATAGGTATAGGTATTGCTCAAAATTCAAAAGGACAATTATATTGGACACAAATGTTTATTGGATAAAAATAAAGCCAGTCAAATTGACTGGCTTTTCCTTTAATTTTTAATAGTTAAATCATTTCCACTTATAAAAATCTGCATTCCTTCTTTTTCAAAATATTTCAGTATTTCTTTTAATAAAAATATATTTTTTTTACTTAAATATTCACTTGGTCTATCC
>UWOR01000027.1 GCA_900604495.1 Desulfovibrio sp. Marseille-P6017
GACTTCAAGATAAGATTTCCCACCGTAAGGGTAAGACCCCAGGAAGACTACCTGGTTGATAGGTCGAAGGTGTAAGTGCAGTAATGTATTTAGCTTATCGATACTAATAGGTCGAGGACTTGACCAATAAATTTAAATGATAAATCAATAAATGATATGCAGTTTTTAGAGTATTAACTCTAAAACTTAATATAAGTTAATCGAAAGATTATGTGGTTATTATAGCAAAGAGGATACACCTGTTCCCATTCCGAACACAGAAGTTAAGCTCTTTAGCGCTGATGGTACTCGGAGGGCAACCTCCCGGGAGAGTAAGACGTAGCCACGTAATCTTTTTTATGTTTAAGAGTATAGTAAAAGTTGAAATAACTTTCCTATACTCTTTTAAGTTTAATAGTATTGATATACTCATAATTTATAAATAAAGTAAAATAGTTACATTCTATACTTATACCATACTATAAAGCAGAATTAGGGCAAGATACCATTATTTCAGAGATAAAATCGTTTAATCGATTTAAACCTTCTAAAAAGTCTTTTTCATCACAAGCGTATGATATACGTACATAGTCATCTATACCAAATGCTAGGCCAGGTACTATAGCAACATTATGTTTATTTAAAAACTCTTCACAAAATTCAACAGAAAAGCTTTCGCTAAAATTAAAATTATCTTTTATTTTAGATAAATCTATAAATATATAAAAAGCACCTTCGGGATAAATATATCTTATGTTAGTCATGGAGTCTAACTTTGATACAATTAAATCTCGTCGATATTTATATATATCAACCATATTATCTAAATCTTTTTTACAATCTCTTAAAGCAGCATATCCTATATATTGAGATGTTAAACATGGATGAGAAACTAGATGACCTTGAATAGCACATATTCCTTTAGCAATTTCTTTATTTGATGCAGAATATCCTAATCTGATACCGGTCATAGCTGCAGACTTTGCAAATCCATTTATGGTTATGGTTATATCCTTTATTTCTTTGCTTAATGATGCCATAGATACAAATTTATCTGTATAACATATTTTTTCATATATTTCATCGGATAGAATATATATATTATTTTCTAAACAAATATTAGCTATATCTAAAAGTTCCTCTTTTGTGTAAACAGCACCCGTTGGGTTTGATGGATTTGTTAAAATGAGCAACTTAGTTTTATTTGTAATATATTTTTTTAATATGTCACCGGTTAACTTAAAATCATTACTTTTATCTGTATTCATAGGTACTGGAATTGCATTAACTATTTTAGTCATTTCAGAATAACTAACCCAATATGGCTTCGGTAATAATACTTCATCTCCTGGATCAGTAACAGCCAACAAAGCATTTGTAATAGCATTTTTAGCACCACTAGAAACAACTATTTCATCTAATGAATAATCACAATTATTTTCATCTAAAAGTTTTTTACATATTTCTTCTCTTAAAATTGTTATACCTGGAACTAGGTTATATTTAGTTTCATCGTTATTCAAAGATTCAATACCAGAGTATTTTGCTTTTTCAGGAACGTTAAAATCAGGTTCACCGATACTTAGATTTATAATTTTCTTACCTGAATCTTTTAACTCCTTAACCTTCGTACTAATTCCCACTGTTACCGATGGAGTTATAATAGATAATCTGTTAGATAACATAAGATCTCCCCCTTAAAAATTCTATACATTAATGTTATATGAAAATTCAGAAAAATCATATAGAAATTTAGCAAATAAAAAAATTCCTGTTTTAATAAAATGATTTAATAATATTGGCTAAATAAGTTAATGTTATAGTACATTTTACTAAAACTTTTATACTGAATATGATAAAAGTAGTGAAAACTATAAATTAAATTGTTTTACTATATATAATATAAAATTGAATATAAGCTTTTAATATAAATAACTAATATTTAATATATACAATATATAGTAGTTATGATTGAGTTGTGATACAATATATGGTAATTAAAGGAGGGGTTTTATGATTAAATATATAGAGAAAAGGGATGGAAGAGTTGTACCTTTTAATAAAGATAGCATAATAAAATCTATATCTTTGGCAGTGGATAAAGTAGCTAATAAAGAAAATAAGACTCTAAATAATCAAATATCGGAAAAAATAACTAGTGATGTAATAAAATTATTAGAATCTGAACATATAGATTCCATTATAAAAGTAGCAGATATATATGATTTAGTAGTTAAAGATCTTATAGAAAATGGATATTTTAGAATAAGTGAAGAATATATAATGAATAGAAATGAGAGAGATAGAATAAGAAATTCTAATACTCGGCTAATGAAAGAGATAGAAGAAATTACATTTGAAGAATCTGATGATGTTGATATAAAAAGAGAAAATGCTAATATTAATGGTGATACATCTATGGGAATGATGCTTCACTATGGAAGTATTGTATCTAAGGCATTTTGTAAGGATAATATATTAAAATTAGATCACTCATGTGTTCATGAAAATGGAGATATACATATACATGATATGGATTTTTTTAGCATGGGAACATTAACATGTTGTCAAATTGATTTAGATAAACTTTTTAAAGATGGATTTTCAACAGGACATGGATTTTTAAGAGAGCCAAATGATATTATGAGCTATGGTGCCTTAGCAGCAATAGCAATTCAAAGTAATCAAAATGATCAGCATGGAGGGCAAAGTATACCGTTTTTTGATTATAATTTATCTAAGGGAGTAGCTAAAACTTTTAAGAAATTTTATATTATAAATATATATAAAGCATTAAAATTATATGAGGGTATAGGTAATATAGAATATATAAAGGATATTATTTCTAATTTAGAAAAACAAAATTTTAAACTTAAAATAAATCGAAGTAAAATTTATATAAATAAAGAAAAAGAAGTTTTAAAAGAAAAGTTTAATATAGATGAAGAGACAGCTAAAAATATTCAAGAATTTGCATACGAAGAAGCATTAAAAGAGACAGATAGACAAACATATCAGTCTATGGAAGGATTTATACATAACTTAAATACAATGCACTCAAGGGCTGGAGCACAAGTACCATTTTCTAGTATAAACTTCGGTACTGATACATCAGAAGAAGGTAGAATGGTAAGTAAGAATTTATTATTATCCTTAGAAAAAGGATTAGGAAATGGAGAAACACCTATATTTCCTATATTAATATTCAAAGTTAAAGAAGGGATAAATTTAAATCCAGGAGATCCTAATTATGATTTATTTAAGCTATCTTGTAGAGTATCTGCAAAAAGATTATTTCCTAATTTTAGTTTTATAGATGCTCCATTTAATGCAAAGTTTTATAAACCAGATAATCCAGAAACTGAAGTTACGTATATGGGGTGTAGAACTAGGGTATTAGGTAATTTATGTGGAGATGAAGTAGTTAGTGGAAGGGGAAATATATCTTTTACTACTATAAATTTACCAAGGTTAGGGATAAAGCATGGAATAGTTAATAATAAAAAAGTAGATATAGATGGATTTTTTAAGGATTTAGATCAAAAAATAGATTTAGTAATAGATCAACTATTAGATAGAATGATAATTCAAGGTAATAAAAAGGTGAAAAACTTTCCGTTCTTAATGGGGCAAGGCATATGGTTAGGATCAGATAATCTACTACCAGAGGATAAATTAAGTGAAGTTATAAAGCAAGGTACTTTAACAATAGGTTTTATAGGGTTAGCAGAGTGTTTAGTTGGTCTTGTAGGTAAGCATCATGGTGAAAATAAATATTCTCAAGAATTAGGGTTAAAAATAGTTACATATATGAGGAATAGAATGGATGAAGCTAGTAAGAAGTATGGATTAAACTTTTCTCTTATTGGAACACCAGCAGAAGGATTATCTGGAAGGTTTACAGCCATAGATAAAAAACTGTATGGAGAAATTAAAGGTATAACAGATAGAGATTACTATACTAACTCATTTCATGTTCCTGTATATTACAAAATAAGCGCATTTGACAAAATAAGTATCGAAGCTCCATACCACGCACTTACTAATGGAGGACATATAACATATGTAGAAGTAGATGGTGATCCAACAAATAATTTAGAAGCTTTTGAGACTATTATAAGAGCAATGAAAGAATTAGGTATTGGATATGGCAGTATAAATCATCCTGTTGATAGAGACCCTATATGTGGATATACAGGGATTATAAACGGTGATATATGCCCTGCGTGTGGAAGGAATGAAAGCCAAGTTAGATTTGAGAGAATAAGAAGAATAACCGGGTATTTAGTAGGAACTATAGATAGATTTAATAATGCAAAAAGAGCAGAGGTACGTGATAGGGTAAAACACACATAATCAAAAAGTGAAGGTGATTCTATGAAATTAAGAGTAGCAGCGCCTACTATGTTTGATAGCATAGTGGATGGGCCAGGATTAAGAGTGGTTATTTGGAGTCAGGGGTGTATTCATGATTGTATAGGATGTCATAATTCTCAAACTCATAACATAAAAGGTGGTTATGAAATAGATACTGGAGATATTATATATGAAATAAAAAATTTAAACCTACAAAGAGGTATAACTTTATCCGGTGGTGAGCCTTTTTTACAACCAGAACCATTAGCAATAATAGCTAAAGAAGCTAAGGTTAACAATTTAGATGTATGGGCCTATACGGGTTTTACTTTTGAAGAACTATTAGACAAGAGTAATAATATGTATAGAGAGAGAAGAACATTATTAAAAGAAATAGATGTTTTAGTAGATGGGAAGTTTGAAATAGATAAGAAAGACATAAGTTTGAGGTTTAGGGGGTCCTATAATCAAAGGATAATAGATGTTCAAGAAAGTTTAAAGCTAAATGACATTATATTGAAAAATGAATATATGTTTGGAGAGATGCCTGTAGTTAAATAATTAATATATTATTATATTAAAGTATAAAATTTAAATAAATGTATATATTAAATATTAGATTTAATAATATTAATTAAAAATATATACATTTATGAAGCTTTTTTTAATTAATATATGTTGATA
>UWOR01000033.1 GCA_900604495.1 Desulfovibrio sp. Marseille-P6017
GACTTCAAGATAAGATTTCCCACCGTAAGGGTAAGACCCCAGGAAGACTACCTGGTTGATAGGTCGAAGGTGTAAGTGCAGTAATGTATTTAGCTTATCGATACTAATAGGTCGAGGACTTGACCAATAAATTTAAATGATAAATCAATAAATGATATGCAGTTTTTAGAGTATTAACTCTAAAAAAGTTTTTAAAAAAGTATTGACATTTTGAAATTGATATGTTAATATAATACTTGTCTTGAAAAACAAAACATTTAATGTGGTTATTATAGCAAAGAGGATACACCTGTTCCCATTCCGAACACAGAAGTTAAGCTCTTTAGCGCTGATGGTACTTGGAGGGCAACCTCCCGGAAGAGTAAGACGTAGCCACGTTAAGTGCCGAAGTGGCGGAACTGGCAGACGCACAGGACTTAAAATCCTGCGGGACTTACCTCTCGTACCGGTTCGATTCCGGTCTTCGGCACCAAAACAATATCGCGGGGTGGAGCAGTTGGCAGCTCGTCGGGCTCATAACCCGAAGGTCGCAGGTTCAAGTCCTGCCTCCGCAACCATTAAAATGGCCCATTGGTCAAGCGGTCAAGACACCGCCCTTTCACGGCGGTAACAGGGGTTCGATTCCCCTATGGGTCACCAATTAAATATGCGGGTGTAGCTCAATGGTAGAGTTCCGGCCTTCCAAGCCGGCTGTGAGGGTTCGATCCCCTTCACCCGCTCCAGATTAAACTTATGGGACTATAGCTCAGCTGGGAGAGCACCTGCCTTACAAGCAGGGGGTCACAGGTTCGAGCCCTGTTAGTCCCACCATTTGCGGCCTGGTAGTTCAGCTGGTTAGAATGCCAGCCTGTCACGCTGGAGGTCGAGGGTTCGAGTCCCTTCCAGGTCGCCAAAACTTAATTCGGGAATATGGCTCAGTTGGTAGAGCAATTGACTGTTAATCAA
>UWOR01000025.1 GCA_900604495.1 Desulfovibrio sp. Marseille-P6017
GCGCTATCGGTCACTAGGTAGTATTTAGGCTTGGAGGATGGTCCCTCCTGCTTCCCACAGGGTTTCACGTGTCCCGTGGTACTCTGGATCACATCTAAAGTCTTCTCGTTTCAGCTACGGGGCTATTACCCTTTATAGCGGAGCTTTCCAACTCTCTTCACTTACGATACCTCTTCGTTTATGACGTGTCCGCAACCCCAACAAAGCAAGCTTTATTGGTTTGGCCTGTTCCGCGTTCGCTCGCCGCTACTTACGGAATCGATTTTTCTTTCTCTTCCTCCAGGTACTTAGATGTTTCAGTTCCCCGGGTTCCCCTCGCTAAGCTATGTATTCACTTAACGATACTTAGACATTACTCTAAGTGAGTTTCCTCATTCGGAAATCTTCGGATCAAAGTTTACGTGCAACTCCCCGAAGCTTATCGCAGCTTATCACGTCCTTCATCGGCTCCTAGTGCCAAGGCATCCGCCCTGCACCCTTAATAACTTGACCAGTTATTAAAGTTTGTAATTTTAAAGACTTTTCTTGTCTATATATAATTAAATGATGTCATATCACTAAATGTTATGCAGTTTTCAAAGTACTAACAATTCTGAGGAATAAACCCTCAAAATTAAACAGTAGGTAATTCTCCTTAGAAAGGAGGTGATCCAGCCGCACCTTCCGATACGGCTACCTTGTTACGACTTCACCCCAGTTATTGGTTTCACCTTCGACGGCCGCTTCCTAAAAGGTTAGCTAACCGGCTTCGGGCGCCCCCAACTCCCATGGTGTGACGGGCGGTGTGTACAAGACCCGGGAACGCATTCACCGCAGCATTCTGATCTGCGATTACTAGTAACTCCAGCTTCATGTAGGCGAGTTTCAGCCTACAATCCGAACTGAGAATGGCTTTAAGGGATTAGCTCCGCCTCACGACTTGGCTGCCCTCTGTACCACCCATTGTAGCACGTGTGTAGCCCTAAGCATAAGGGGCATGATGATTTGACGTCATCCCCACCTTCCTCCAGGTTATCCCTGGCAGTCCCTCTAGAGTGCCCAACTTAATGCTGGCAACTAAAGGCAAGGGTTGCGCTCGTTGCGGGACTTAACCCAACATCTCACGACACGAGCTGACGACAACCATGCACCACCTGTCACTTCTGTCCCCGAAGGGAAATCTCCGATTAGGGAGAGGTCAAAAGGATGTCAAGCTTAGGTAAGGTTCTTCGCGTTGCTTCGAATTAAACCACATGCTCCGCTACTTGTGCGGGTCCCCGTCAATTCCTTTGAGTTTCACTCTTGCGAGCGTACTTCCCAGGCGGAGTACTTAATGCGTTAGCTGCGCCACCGAAGGGGGTAACCTCCGACAGCTAGTACTCATCGTTTACGGCGTGGACTACCAGGGTATCTAATCCTGTTTGCTCCCCACGCTTTCGTGCCTCAGTGTCAGTTACAGTCCAGAGAGCCGCCTTCGCAACTGGTATTCCTCCTAATATCTACGCATTTCACCGCTACACTAGGAATTCTACTCTCCTCTCCTGCACTCAAGTTTCCCAGTTTCAAAGGCTTACTACGGTTGAGCCGTAGCCTTTCACCTCTGACTTAAGAAACCACCTACGCACCCTTTACGCCCAGTAATTCCGGATAACGCTAGCCCCCTACGTATTACCGCGGCTGCTGGCACGTAGTTAGCCGGGGCTTCCTCCTCAAGTACCGTCATTATCTTCCTTGAGGACAGAGCTTTACGACCCGAAGGCCTTCATCGCTCACGCGGCGTTGCTGCATCAGGCTTTCGCCCATTGTGCAATATTCCCCACTGCTGCCTCCCGTAGGAGTTTGGACCGTGTCTCAGTTCCAATGTGGCCGATCACCCTCTCAGGTCGGCTACTGATCGTCGCCTTGGTAAGCCGTTACCTTACCAACTAGCTAATCAGACGCGGGTCCATCCTATACCGCCGGAGCTTTGATATTTCTACCATGCGATAAAAATATGTTATCTCGTATTAGCGTACCTTTCGGTACGTTATCCGTGTGTATAGGGCAGGTTACCCACGCGTTACTCACCCGTCCGCCGCTCACTTCCGAAGAAGTTCGCTCGACTTGCATGTGTTAGGCACGCCGCCAGCGTTCATCCTGAGCCAGGATCAAACTCTCAAATAAAAGTTGTCCATCGCTCAGCTAATCATTATCTGAATATCTGGCTTGGTTGTTTGTGTTTAATTCTTAAATAAGAATTAGTTATATAAATTAACCTACTGTTTAATTTTCAAAGTTCATTGTTTCGACTTATTCATCTTAACAAGTTATTTCAATCTTGTCAACATTTTCTTTCGTTTTATTTTCCGTCCGTATCTCTCGGACAAGTAATACTTTACCACCACATTCTTTATTAGTCAACACTTTTTTAATTATTTTTCTAACTAATTTTTTTATAAAAAATAGTTCACAACTTAGTTTACACTTATTAACATTATAAACATCATCCATATCAGTTATAACCTTATATAAAGTTTTTTATCCACAATTTATTAACACTATTTATAGTTCTATTATTTATAATTATTTTCAAATATATTTTTATAGGTAATCTCTACTAACTAATAAAAATAAAAAAGCATAGATCTTCTATACTTTTTTTGTTTTCTATTTATTAATTTATATACTTATTAAATATATTATTTAATAATAAAGAGTTTATACATGATACAACAGCGTACCCAATTACTAAATAAAAAAATACTATATATCCTAAATAATTTCTAAAAAATAGTATAGATATTATAGGTATCAAATTTAACAATACCATTATAATTGTATATGGTAAGTTTTGTACTGACATAAAAACAGCATTTATTATAGTGTTTTTTATACTATTCTCAAATTTAGATATAATAGGAAAAATATATGTAAAATTAAATATAGTTATTGTACTAGCTACCATAAGTATAAATTTAAATACATTACTAATAACTGAATTAGATATCATATTAGATATACGAAAATCTAAAATTAATATCAATCCAATCACCATTATACTTATCCATACCACAGTACTAACCTTAAAATTTTCTTTGAAACTTTTTATAAACATCTTAAAAATATAGCCTTCTTCATTTCTTACTATTTTCATAGCAACATAATATGTAGAGGTTATTGATGCCCCTATAGTTATTATTGGTATACTAAATAATATACACAAAAAATTTAGCGTAATTATATTTGTAACCTTTTCTAAAGCTTCAAAAAACTTATTATCATACCTAAATAAATTTATCATAAATCTATTTCCCTTATTATTTTATTAATTTTATTAAATACTTAGTTATAGTTTAGATGTAGAATCTCTAATTATTAACTCTCCTTCAAATATCTTATGTTGAGTTTTACTTTTTTTATTGATTAAATTGAATAATATATTTGTAGTTTCTTTAGCCATCTTCTCAACAGGTTGTCGTATAGTAGTTATTGATGGGTTATAGTAATAAGAGATATCTAATCCATCAAATCCAACAACTGAATAATCATCAGGAATTTTTTTACCATATTCTAATATAGCTTTACATGCACCAACTGCCATACTATCTGATATTGCATAAATAGCAGTAAAATCTTCTTCCGCTTCTAATAGATCCTTCATTAAATTATAACCATTTTCCATGGTGTAAGCATTTATATTATCATGTGTATATCTTATTAAGTTTTCATTTATTGGTATATTTCTATTATTTAAAGCTTCACAATAACCTTTTACACGAAGTCTACTTATACTTCTATCACCACTATCATATGCTAAAATAGCTATTTTCTCATGTCCATTTTCACATAAAAAATCAACTATCTTCTTGCTCTCATTTATATCATCAACAGATACTGATGAGTATAATGTTTTATCAACACCTTCAGCTATAGCTATTGTACTTAATACGAATGGTATTTTTATTTCTTGTAATTTATCCTCTTGGTGAGAGAAAGACCCACCTAAAAAAACTATCCCTTTTAACCTCTTCTCTTTTATTAATTGTAATGCAACTTCTACCTCATCTTGATTTGAATCAACTCTATGTAATATAAAGGTATACTTCCTCTTTTGTATTTCTTCCTCAAATACTTTTATCATATTTTGAAAGAATGGGTTGTCTATACCTTTTATTAATACTGCTATCGTTTTCGTATCTGAAAGTTTTAAGTTTCTAGCACTATTATTTGGAATAAAATTACTCTCTTTTATAACTTCCATTATCATATTTCTAGTTTCTTCACTTATTTCAGGGTGATTGTTAATTGCTCTTGAAACGGTACTAACTCCTACTCCACACTTTTTAGCTATGTCTTTTATTGTGGCTGACTTCATATTAACCACATCCCTTCAACTCTGTATTTTAATTATCTTATTATAATATCATATAAGCTATATTCAAAGCTATTATCTTCCATATAATTTAGTTAACATCTTTATTCTCTTTATAGTTTTTTTAGATAGACTATTTTTCTTCATTCTCCAGGTCCAATTATTCCCTAAAGTTGATGGTATATTTATTCTACCTTCTTCTCCTAAACCCAAATAGTCTTGAACGGGTATTATACAAGTATCCGCTACACTTCTCATAGCTAAGCATATAAAATCCCAGTGTATTTCATTTTCTTTACTATATTTATTATTCATATAATTGATACACATATTTTTATCTTTCTTATTAATTTCTTTGTACCACCCAATAGTTGTATTATTATCATGAGTACCTGTATAGACAACACAATTATTATTATAATTATGAGGTAAATAGTCACTCTCTTCTCTTGAGTCAAAAGCGAACTGTAAAACTTTCATTCCCGGATATCCTGTGTCATTTAAGAGCTTCCTTACGCTATCAGTTAAAAAACCTAGATCTTCAGCAATAATATCTACATCTCCTAACTTTTCTCTTATACTATTAAACAGTTCCATTCCTGGTCCCCTTTCCCAAGATCCATTTATAGCTGTAAGCTCTCCATAAGGTATAGAGTAATATTCATCAAATCCTCTGAAATGGTCTATCCTTACAATATCATACAACTTAAAAGAATATTCTATTCTTTTTATCCACCACTCATAATCTGTATTTTTATGATATTCCCAATAATATAATGGATTTCCCCACAATTGTCCGGTTTCAGAAAATCCATCTGGTGGGCATCCTGCCACAGCAATAGGTATACACTCTTTATCTAGTTGAAATAAATCCGGATTTGCCCATGTATCAGAACTATCTAATGCTACATAGATCGGAATATCCCCTACTATTAATATGTTTTTTTTATTGGCATAGGATTTTAATTTATTCCACTGCTTTGAAAATAAATATTGTAAATATTTATAGAATATAATATCATCTGATAATTTTTCTTCATACTCATGTAAAGCAGCCTCTTTTCTTAATCTTATATCAACATCCCATTCTATCCATGACTTTCCACCAAAAAAATCTTTTATAGACATATATAGTGCATAATCATGAAGCCACCATTTATTTTTATTGCAATACGCTATAAATCTTTTACTATTATATATTTTACTACGCTTATAAGCTTTTTTTAGTATTTCAAACCTATATAAATATATCTTTTCATAATCTATATGTTCATCACTACTTCCCCAATCATATATACTACATTCTTCTTCTGTTATTAGACCTTCTCTCACTAATTCATCTAAATCTATAAAGTATGGATTTCCTGCAAATGTAGAAAAAGATTGATATGGAGAATCTCCATATCCTGTTGGTCCTAAAGGTAGTATCTGCCATATACTTTGACCAGAACTTTCTAATATATCTATAAATTCATAAGCTTCTTTTGAAAAACTACCTATACCATACTTAGATGGTAAACTTGCAATAGGTAATAACATACCACTTCTTCTCATAATTTTTCCTCCTACTTATATCATTAGCCTTTTACAGCACCTGCAACAACACCTTCTATTATGTGTTTTTGACATAGTAAATAGAATATTATAATCGGAATAATTGCCAATACTAGCATTGCCATCATAGCTCCCATATCTCTATTCCCATTTGATCCTACTAGCATCTGAATTACTACTGGTATAGTTTTATATTTAGTTGATAGACCTATAACTAAATATGGTAATAAGTAATCATTCCATATCCACATTGCATTCAATATTGCTACAGTTATTGTGGTTGGCTTTAATATAGGAAGAACTATCTTAAAATAAGTTTGTAATGGATTACAACCATCTATTGTAGCTGCTTCTTCAATTTCCAGTGGAATAGATTTCACAAAACCACTAAACATAAATACAGATAAACCTGATCCAAACCCTAAATAAAGTAATACCATACCTATCGGATTTGCTAGATGTAAAGTATCAGCTAATTTCACCATAGGAAACATTACCATTTGAAATGGAACTATCATTGAAAAAACAAATAAGTAATATATAATACTATTAATCTTACTTTTAACTCTAGTTATGTAATATGCTGTCATGGAAGTAAATAATATTATTACGATTACTGACATTGTTGTTATAAAGAAAGACCAGCCCATAGCACCTAAAAAGCCAGTCTTTTCTAATCCGTTTATATAATTAGTAATGCCAACAAATGTCTCTTTTGTAGGTAAAGAAAAAGGATTGTCACTTATAAAAAATTTTCCTTTAAATGAATTTATTATAATAAATAGTATAGGAGCTAAAAAAACTACAACTAATACACAAAGTACTAAAAATATGATATTATTGCTAATATTTTTCTTACTTGATGAAGTTCTTTTATTTTTAGTGTTTTTATTTTTAATTAAAGCTTCTTGCATTATTGCTCTACCTCCCTCTTTCTAGTAAAATATAGCTGACTAAGTGCAATAACAGCTACTATTACAAAGAATATAACCGCTTTCGCTTGACCAACACCTTCATAGTTATTTCTACCATAGAAGCTATTAACTATATTAAGAGCTAACATCTCGGTTTTATGCATCGGAGCTCCATTAGTTAATGCTAAATTTTGATCATATAACTTAAAACTATTTGATAACGTTAGAAAAGTACATATAGTAATTGATGGCATTACCATTGGAATTGTTACATTTCTTAAAGTTTGCCACTTCGTTGCTCCATCAATTCTAGCAGATTCAATTAATTCTGATGGTACACTTTGAAGACCAGCTATATAAATAATCATCATGTATCCTATCATTTGCCAATTCATTAGTATAAGTAATCCTATAAAACCGAATTTTTGATTAGCTACAAGTGTCGTTCCATAGCTAGATAAAAATGCATTTATCATGGATTGCCAAGTATATCCAAGAACTATTCCACCTATTAAATTAGGCATAAAAAATACAGTTCTAAAAAAATTAGTTGCTCTTATTTTTCTAGTTAATAAATATGCTAATGTAAATGCCAATACATTTACTGTTACTATAGATATAATTGTAAATATTGTGGTAAATCCAAAAGATTCTACAAATCCTTGCCCTGATGAAAATGCTTTTATATAATTATCTATCCCTACAAACTTTGCATCACTTATTGTAGTAAAATTACAAAAAGATAGGTATAAACCTGTTATGAAAGGAATCATAAACGCAATAGAAAATGCTATTAGTGTTGGAAGTAGAAAGATTGGAAAATATTTTTTTAATGCCTTTTGCATACTATCCCCCCTATTATTAAGTATAAATTCTATATTCTTAATAAATTATTTTTAAAGAAAAAGCTTAAACCATAAATAGTTATATGACATTTACATAAAATTTAGTTTAATGTTATATATTCTTTTTATTGGATAAGCTTTTTCTATTTAATTTCAAAATAATAATTAAATATATTTTTATACTCTACTTTTATTTAGATGCTTCTTTTTCACTTGCCCATTCATCTATAACTAATTTTTTAACATCTTCCCACTTCATGTTTCCATTACAGTATTCAAGTAATGCTGCCCCAAAATCATCTTTAAATGTTTGACTTGGAAATGTAGTAAAGTTCCAGTCTACATTATATAAATCATCATTACTTAAGTATCTTATAACTTCTTTCGCTAATGGATCTTGAGGTGTTTCAGAATCTTCAAAAGTATCAAATGGAGCTATAAATCCTAATTCATTTGTTACATGATTTTTACCTGTTTCAGAAGTAAATAGCCACTCAACAAATTCTATAGATGCTTTTTGATCTGCTTCTGATGCTTTACTATTTATAGAGAAGTAGTTCTCAGTTCCTATACAAAGACCTTGTTTTTCTTCAACTTCAACTCCTGTATATATAGGCATAAACTTAACATATTCTTCTTTAACTGTATTTCCATCAACTTCAGCTATTTGTGATCATCCCCAGTTTCCATTTTGAACCATAGCAGCTTTGCCTAAAGCAAATTCTGCCATTGAATCTGAGACTGTTTTACTTCCCAATAAAGTTGGCTCACAAGTTGAGTTATTTATGTATAAATCAAATATGTTTTTAAAGTTATCTGAATAAGTAAAATCAATTTCATCTAAATTTTTTACATCTTTATCTTTATATTCATAATATATCGGAAGATTTGCTAAATGAGTTTGCCATCTCCAGTCTTCACCTGGAGTTAAAGATGTAGAAGCAAATACACCGTCTATTCCTAGTTCATCTTTCTTAGATTGCATATCTTCTGCAACTTCTTTTAATTTATCAAAGTTATTTATTTCATCTATTGATTTAGCTTTTGCAGCATCTAATGCAAAATATTTATCCATTATTGCTTGATTATAAATTATTCCATAACCTTCTTCAACATAAGGTATACCATATACTCCGTCTCCATCTTTAATAGCCATATCTTGATTTAAAAGATGACTATAAAGTTCTGTATCCTTTAAATCCGCACAATATTCTTTCCATGATTCATATCCAACTGGGCCATTTATTTGAAATAATGTAGGTGCATCTTTTTTTTCCACCTCAGACTTAAGAGTTTGTTCATAAGTACCACTAGCTGCTGTAACTATCTTAACATTTACTCCAGTTTCTTTCTCATAATCTTCAGCTATTTTTTTCCATTGAGACTCTGATTCTGGCTTAAAATTCAAGTAGTAAACTGAACCTTTACCATCATCTGATGCTTTATTATCAGATGATGATGTACAACCTGTCAATACTACAGTTGACATAATTACTGATAGTGCTATTGATACAACTTTTTTTAATTTCACCATAATAACTCTCCCCCAATTAAATTTTAAATTTAATTAAACTTATTATAAATTTATAATTAAGTTTTCGGAAACGTTTCCGAAGCTTCAGAAACGTTTTCCACTCTTAATTAGATAGTAGCACCAGGTATTATTAAAATCAATAAATTATTTAACTTTATTAAAAATTTTAATAAAAACATAATATTATCAAATAATCTCTGTTTAGACATATATATCTATATTAGTTTCCAAATATCTTTATTATATTGTTCTATAGTTCTATCAGATGAAAAATAACCAGCTTTACTTATATTAATCAACATTCTTTTAGCCCATTTTTCTCTATCCTCATACTCATTAAATACCTTATCTTTCATTCTACAATATTCTTTAAAGTCTAATAATGTCATGAACCAATCTTTCCTTATTATTTCTTTATATAATCTTATAAGATTTTCTTGATTCCCTACTTCCATTAATTTATCGCTAACAATAAAGTCTACTACTTCTTTTATTTCTTTATCTTTCACATAAAAATCAATTGGATCATATTTTCCTTCTTTATATATTTCTATTACTTTGTCGCTTTTCTCTCCAAATATAAAGATATTGTCATCACCCACAAGATTATGTATTTCTACATTAGCACCATCTTCTGTTCCTAAAGTTAATGCTCCATTTAACATAAATTTCATATTTCCAGTACCACTTGCTTCCTTTGATGCTAATGATATTTGTTCTGATACGTCACATGCTGGTATTAGTTTTTCTGCAGCTGTTACATTATAATTTTCAATCATTACAACTTTTAGATATTTATTTACATCATTATCATTGTTTATAAGTTCTTGTAAACATAATATTAAGTGTATTATATCCTTTGCAATTATATAAGCTGGTGCAGCTTTAGCTCCAAATATAACGGTTATAGGTGTTTTTGGTATAATACCATTTTTTATTTTTAAATACTTATAAATTATATATAGTGCATTCATTTGTTGCCTTTTATATTCATGTAATCTTTTTATTTGTATATCAAAAATAGAATTTTCATCTAAATCAATATTTTGAGTCTCTCTTATATAATTTTTAAGTTGTATTTTATTTTCTCTTTTTACATCTAATATATTATTTAGTACTTCTTTATTATCTATATATTGTATTAGATCTTGTAATTTTTCAGCATCTTCTTTAAATCCATCTCCTATTAAATTTTCTATTAAATTGGTCAATAGTGGATTACAATGCATTAACCATCTTCTAAATGTTATTCCGTTTGTCTTATTATTAAATTTTTCTGGATAAATTTTATAAAAATTATTTAATTCATTATTCTTTAGTATATCCGTATGAAGAGATGCAACACCATTTACACTAAAACTATAATGTATATCTATATTAGCCATATGAATTATATTATTTTCATCTATAATATAAACAGATTCATCTTTATACTTGTTTTTTATAATTTTATCTAATTCCTTTATTATTGGCATAATCTGAGGAGCAACTTTTTCAATATAATCAACAGGCCATGTTTCAAGGGCTTCTGCTAAAATAGTATGGTTAGTATATGCACATGTTTTTGAAACAACTTCTATAGCATCAATAATTTCTAAACCTTTTTCCACTAATAAGCGAATTAGCTCAGGTATAATCATAGTTGGATGTGTATCATTAATTTGTATTACTGCATAATCATATAAGTCATATAAATTACTACCTCTATCAATAGATTCATCTAGTATATATCTTGCAGCATTACTCACCATAAAATATTGTTGATAAATTCTAAGAAGACGCCCTTCCACATCACTATCATCTGGATATAAAAATAAAGTAAGATTTTCTTTAATATCTTTTTTATTAAAATCTATACCATGCTTTACTATATCTTCATTTACTGTTTCTACATCGAATAAATGAAGTTTATTAGTTATATTGTTATACCCTATAATATTAATATCATACATTCTTGAAGTTAATTTAAAACCATTAAATTTAATATCATAAGTAATATCAGTTTTATTTAACCATCCTATGCTATGAATCCACTCATTTTTCTCTTCTATTTGTAGATTATTTTTAAATATTTGCTTAAATAATCCAAAATGATAATTTAAACCTATCCCATCTCCTGGAATACCTAAAGTTGATATTGAATCAAGAAAACATGCAGCTAATCTTCCAAGTCCACCATTACCCAATGAAGGCTCAATCTCAATCTCTTCTATTTTCGATAAGCTTTTACCATTATCCAGTAATATTTTTTTAACCTTATCATATATTCCTAAATTTATTAAGTTATTAGATAATAACTTTCCAATTAAAAACTCTGCTGATATGTAATATAACTTCTTTTTTGATTTGCTTATATTTACTTTTTCTTCACTTAATTTTTTAATAGTCTTTAAAATTGCAAAATAAATCTCTTCATTTGTACATTCTGAAAGTTTTTTCATAGCATTATATTCTAATATTTGAGATAAATTCACAAGTAATCCCCCTTTGATTTGACTGAAATAATTATATATATTTCCGGAATCGTTTCCGAAAATATTATATTAATTTACTCAAGGTAAGTA
>UWOR01000009.1 GCA_900604495.1 Desulfovibrio sp. Marseille-P6017
ATTCACAAATGAATGAAATTATAAATTATTATACAGAAACACTGCTAAGTGCTGGTATTGTAGATAATTCTATTTCAATATATTTATATAATAAATATTTATTAAGTGATAATGACTATATAAAGAATTTAGAAAAAAATATTAATTATATAATTGTAGATAGTCTAGAAAGTTGTAGTAGTGCAGAGGTTGATTTTATAGATATAGTATCATCTTTTGCTAAAGATAGTTATGTTTACTTCAATAGTAGTAGAGATTATTCCTCATTTAATAATATAGATATGGAATATATAAGAGAGAAAATAATAAAAACTTTTATAAATGCAAAAGTAGAAAATACAAATGAATTAGTCGGTAACATAAATCTTGAAGATTTATATTTGAAAAATGTTGATATTGAATTAAATCAAGGAAGTCAATTGTACAGTCAAATGATTCAAGAAGTTACAAATAAAATTATAGATCTGGTAAACAGCAATATTAAACCTAAAGATATAGTTATACTATCACCTATAAATAACAATATTTTAGACTACCAAGTAAAATATATATTAGATAAATATAATATTGGTGTAATAAATACAAAGAAAGATAAGAAAATTGTCGATTATCCATATGCAAATGCACTAATCGTAGCTGCATGTATATTTTATGATTATGAACAACTTATAAAGGAAGAAGAATATATAAGTTTTATAGAGACAGTTTTTGAAACAAATAGAATACAAGCTTTAAAATATTTAGGGATAAAGAAAATAATGAAAATTATCAAGAATTAATAGAATATATAAAAAGATATAAGTCAGAAAACATAAAGATATATGAATTTTTAATGAGATTTTATATAGATAAAATGTTGAGTTTAAAAGAAGGTAAATTAAATGTAAGAATATGTAGACATATTATACAAGAAAGTGAGATATTTACAGATAATATAAATCTACTAAATTTAGATAAAAATAAATCAAAAGAAAAAATATTTATAGATGTATTAAAAACTACAATAAAAGATTACTATTTATCTAAGGAAATTCAAGATATTAAAGAAAGTAATAAAATCATAATATCTACTCCATATTCTTATATAACATCTAATTTAGATAGAAAAGTTCAATTATGGGTAGATATAGGAAGTAATGCTTGGAATATGAAAATTGAAAAAGATATAAGTAATGTAATCGTACTAAGAAAATCTTATAATGAAAATAAAATTTATACTGATGATATGGAAGAAGGATATAAAAAGTACTATCTATATAATATGATCTATAATTTATTAGATAGTGCTAAAAAGGTATATGCGTATAAAAGTGATTATACTGTAAATGGATATATGCAAGAAAGTATACTATATAGTCTCTTATTAAAACTTGTAGATAAAGGAGGTGAGTAGTTTGAATAAAATAAATTATAGAGAAGATCAAATCCCTATAATAAATTATAAATCAGGGACTATGGCAGTACCTGCAGTACCTGGAGCAGGTAAAACTTTTATTGTCACAAATTTAGTTGCGAAATTGTTAGAAGAAAACTTAAATGAAAAAGGTAAAATATTAATACTTACATATATGAATAGTGCGGTAAATAACTTTAAAGGAAGAATTAAAAAAATATTAGAAGAAAAAGATATTCAAAAACATAATTTATATGAAGTTATGACTATACATAGTTTAGCAGTAAAGATTATAAAAGAAAAACCTGAGATAATAATGTTAAGTGATGAATTTAATATAGCAGATGACTTACAAAAAAATATAATACTTACTGAATGTATAAACCGATATAGATTAAGTGGTGGGGAAAAGATATTTAACTTTTTTTTAAAAGAACAAAAAAGTGAACGCTGGAGAGACATAAGTTTAGAAAATTGGGATAGAGGTTTTTATGATTTAATTGGAAACGCAATAAGTGAATTAAAATATAAAGATATAACACCAGATAAATTAGAAGAAAATATATCTAGTGATTATAAAGGAATGCTTAGGATAGTACTTCCAATATATAAGGAATATGATAGAAAATTAAAACAACAAGGATTATTAGATTATGATGATATTTTAGTTTTAGGATATAAAGCTTTAAGCATAGATGATGATTTAAGATCTAAATTTCAAAATAAATATACATATGTATTTGAAGATGAATGTCAAGATTCAAATGAGATACAAGGAAAAATTATTAAACTAATATGTGAAAAGAATAATAACTTAGTTAGAGTTGGAGATATAAATCAAAGTATAACTGGTACTTTTTCATCAGCAGACCCAAAGTATTTTAAAAACTTTATAGACAATGCAGATTATTGCTATAGAATGGATATGTCTAATCGAAGCTCTAAGGACATACTTGATTTGGCAAATGAATTAGTAAGTTATGTAACTAAAGAATTTAATCAAGTTGAATGTAGAGAAGCATTAGAGGATATGAAAATAAAGACTGTTCCTGAAAATAAAGGATACAAAGAAAATCCTAAACCAGAGAATTATACTATAAATGCTATAAAGTATGAAACTTGGAAAGAAGAAATAATTAAAACAGTAAGATTTACTAAAAATATAAAGCATAAATATCCGGACAAAAGCATTGGTATATTGGTTCCTTTTAATGACCATGTAAGTCAAGTTGGAAGAGAGCTAGAAAATGTAGGTTTAGAGTTTGAGGAATTAGGACCAAACTCAAGTAATAAAAGAAAAACTTTGAATAATATAGGATATATAATTGATTTTGTTTTAAATTGTGATAATATAAATAAGCTTATAACAGTATTAGATAAAGCGTTTATACACAGTGATAATGAACTGTGTAAGAAAGATTTTATAGAAATACTAAAAAAATATAATACAGAAGAGCTTATATATAATGAAGAAATTCAATCTAATTTAATTTTAGATACACATGGAGAAATATTTAAAGGTTTTAAATATGGTGTAGATTCATTAAAAGAAATTTTAGCATACCCCATAGTAAGATTAGACTTATTTATATTGTTTATAGGTGAAAAATTAAACCTTGAACAAGAAGATAGGGCAATAGTTGATTATATATCATTTTATGTTAAATTTTTAATATCGGAAAATATTAATACAAATCTTCAAGACGTATATAACATAATAGTAGATACAAGAAATAAAGTTTTTTCTCATATAATAGAAGTCGTATATGAGATAAATGGATATGAACCATCTCCGGGTAGTATAACTGTATGTAACTATCATAAATCAAAAGGACTAGAATGGGATTGTGTATTTTTATTAGGATTAAGCGAGTTTAATTTTCCTGATAACGTTAATCAAAAGTTCCAATGTGAAAAATGGTACTTGAAGGATAAATATAAAAATCCTGAAGCTATAATAAAGAAAGAAATAGATGCTATTATAGAAGGGTACAATGGTATAGATTATGAATATCAAACTAAAATAAACATAATAAATGAAAAGATAAGATTATTATATGTTGGAATAACAAGAGCTAAGGAAATGCTTATAATGTCTACATGTTCATTTAAGGATGAAGTTGATGTAGGTAATGAAAGAAAAAGGCAAAATCCATGCATATATTTATGGAAGCTAAATAATTATATAAAGTTAAAAAGAGGGAAGTGATTTAAATGAATAAAAATTTACAGTATTTAATATATAGTCAAAACTCTATAAATACATATAAATCATGTCCTCTAAAATTTAAGTATAAGTATATTGATAATATTAATTGGAAATTTGATGATTTTACATCAGAGGAATATTATAAAAGCTTAAAATCAGGACGAGAATTTCATTTATTATGCGAAAGATATTTTAGTAATATTCCGTTAGGGGAAATTGAAAGTGAGAAGTTTAATAAATGGATTAAAAAAATAAAAGATCTAATTCCAATATCAAAAGATTATATATATTTACCAGAATATGAAATAAGATATAAGCTAAATGGAAATGAAATACAGGCAAAGTATGATTTAATTATAATAGGAAAAAATAGTATAGATATATGGGATTGGAAGACGGAATCAAAACAAATTGATTATAAGAATGTAGAACAAAGAATGCAGACAATGGTATATTTAAGTTTAGCAAAGGAAGTTATACCAAAGTTATTTGATTTAAATATAGAACTAGAAAATATAAAAATGTATTATTACCAACCTGAGTTTGATTATGAACCAATAATTATTAAATATAATGAAGAAAATCATAAAAAGTATATTAAAAAGATAAGTGAATATATAGAGATTATAAAGCGAACTAACTATGATGGTAATGATGGTGATATAACTATAGAAAAAAATAAAAGGCATTGTAACTATTGCGAATTTGACAAGCTTTGTAATAAGTAACGCAGGAGGTAAAAATGGGACTTAAGTTTATATTAGGTAGAGGAGGCAGCGGAAAGTCTACCTATATGCTAGAAGAAATAAAGAAGAAAGCTCAAGAAAATGAGGTAACTCCGATAATAATGCTAGTTCCAGAACAATATACCTTTGAAATGGAAAGAAGAATGAGTAACTTATTTTCAGGAGATGAAAAAGATAAGTATTTAAGAGCAAGAGTATTGAGTTTTAAGACCATGAGTAATATAGTCTTTTCTCATGTTGGAGGATTAACAAATGTTAATATAAATTCAAGTGGAAAGGCTATTATTACTAGCAATGCTATAGAAAGTGTAGCAAAAGAATTAAATATATTTTCAAAATCAGCTACTCAATCAGGTTTTATAAGCTCAATAGTAGATATGATATCTGAACTTAAACAATATAATATAAGTCCAGAAATACTTGAGCATGTAAGTGCTGACGTTGAAAATGAAACTTTAAGTTTAAAGCTAAAAGATATAAGTAAAATATATGAGGCATTTGAAAGTAAATTACATGAAAAATATGTAGACTCTCAGGATATGATTAATTTATTAGCTGATAAGATAGAGTCATGTACATACTTTGATGGATGTTATATTTATATAGATGAATTCACAGGTTTTACACCTAATCAATACAGAGTATTAAAAAGTTTACTGCATAAAGCTAAAGAAGTAAATATGTCTCTTACATTAGATAGTGTACCAAATTTTTCATACAATAAAACTGATGCATTTTCTAGAACAAAATTTACCTATGAAAGATTAAATAAACTTGCATTAGAAGAAAGTGTAAAAATACATACACCTATAAATATAAATAATAGTATTATTCCTAGGTTTAATGGAAATAAAGAATTACATCACTTAGAAAGATACTATAATGCTTATCCATATAAGATATATGAGGATGAAACAAATAATATACAAATAAAAGAGTTTAATAACTTATATTCAGAAGTTGAAGAAATAGCAAAAGAAATAATTCACTTGGTAAGAGATAAAAAGGTTAGATATAAAGATATAACTATAGCAACTAGAGATTTAAATAGATATGATTTTTTAGTACATTCTATATTTAATGAATATGATATACCTAATTTTATAGATAAAAAAAGGGAAGCTAAAAGTAATCCAATAATTGTTCTTATAATATCGGCTCTTGAAATGAAAAATAGAAGATATAGCTATGAAACTATGTTTAGATATCTAAAGAGCGGTCTTTTAGGTATAGATAATAATGATATAAGTTTACTAGAAAATTATGTTCTTGCTAACGGAATTAGAGGTAAAAAGTGGTTTGAAGAAAAGTGGAATTATAGAATAAATGGAAACTATAACACAGAAGAAACTGATTATGAAATAGCTTTAAAAGAGAGAATAAATCAAATTAAAGATAAAGTTATTTACCCTATAATGAAGCTTCAAGATAAGCTATTAGGAAGAAAAACTGTAATAGAGTTATGCCAATATATATATGAATTTTTATTAGATATAAATATCCCAATTACTATAGAAAAAATGATATTAAATTTCAAAGATAAAGGTGAATTAGATATAGCTAATCAATATTCTCAAGTTTGGGATATTGTGGTGGATATACTTGATCAAATGGTTGAAATAATGGGGAATGAAAAAAAATCATTGGATGAATTTATAAGACTTATAAGTTTAGGATTTGATGAATATGAGCTAGGACTAGTTCCTCCAAGTATAGATCAAGTTCTTGTAAGTAGTGTAGATAGGATGAAAAACCCTAATACAAAATACTTATATTTAATAGGTACTACAGATGGAATATTTCCTCTTATATCAAAGGATAGTGGATTATTAAGTGATAATGATAGAGAAGACTTAGGACAAAAAGGAGTTCAAGTTGATATAGATAGTAAAACTAGGACTTTTGAAGAACAGTTTTTAGTTTATAAATCACTTACTTCTACTATGGAAAACTTAATTGTAACTTATCCAATATCTGACCATGAAGGTAAAACTTTAAGGCCATCAGTTATAGTTTCTAGATTAAAGAAAATATTTCCTAAAATAAATAATAAAAGTTATTTATTAGAAGAAGATATAAATAGTAATCAAGAGATATTAAATAGTATAACTGTGAAAGCTCCTACATTTAATAAACTAATAAATGAAATAAAAGAATTTGAAGAATCTAAAGAAATAAAAGATATTTGGCTAGATGTATATAGATATTTTATACAAGACGATGAATATAAGGGTATTTCAAGGAAAGTTATATCAGGATTAAGTTACACAAATCAGGTAGAAAAGGTAGAAGAAGAAAAAATTAAAAGATTATATCAAAATAATTTATTAAGTGTATCAAGAGTTGAAAAGTACTCTCAATGTCCATTTGCATATTTTATACAGTATGGTCTTAAAGCAAAGGAAAGAAAAGAGTATTCATTTACTGCTCCAGACTTAGGAAACTTTATACATAATATATTAGAGAGTTTTTCAAAATCATTAGCAAAAGATAATCTACATTGGGAAGATGTAGATATTAATTATATAAAAAATAAAGTATCTATATTAGTTGATGAGATTATAGATAAAATACCTGGATATATATTAAATAGTTCAGAAAGATATAAATATTTAGCATTTAGATTAAAAAATATGTTAATAGCAGCCTTAAATGTAATAGCAGAACAAATAAAGCAAGGATCATTTGAACCTAGTGATTATGAAGTTGAATTTGGTATAAATGGAAAATATCCGCCGATAAAGTTAGTATTAGATAATGGTGAATGTATTAACTTAATAGGTAAAATAGATAGAGTAGATGAATTTGAAGAAAATGAAGATAAGTATATAAGAATAGTTGATTATAAATCAGGTAATAAGTCAATTAGCTTAAGTGATATATATTATGGTTTACAGTTGCAATTATTAGTTTACTTAGATGCAATACTTGAAAGTGCAAGTAAAGGTCATGGAAATCTAAGTCCAGCTGCTATTTTGTATTGTAGGATAGATAATCCAATAGCTAAGTTCAATGAGGATAAAGATGATGAAGAAGTAAGAGAAGCAATTCTTAAAGATATGAGGATGAAGGGCCTAATAATAAAAGATGCTCATATTATAAAAGAAATGGATAAATCATTAGCAGATGGAGAACGAAAATCATCTCTTGTTATACCGGCTAATTTAACTAAGGATGGAAATATTGGAAAAAATACAAATGGTGTTACTTATGAAGAATTTGATATTCTAAGAAAATATGTAAAAAGCACAGTTAAAAATATATGTACAGAAATGATGAGTGGAAATATACATATTGGACCTTATAAAAATAAAAATGGAACATCTTGTGATTTCTGTAGCTATTCGGCGATTTGCCAATTTGATACTACAGTTAGAGATAATAAGTATAGAATACTAAATAATAAAGATAACGATGAAATTATTAAATTAATGAAGGGAGAGTGTGATTAATGAGTTCTCCTAAATGGACAATAGAACAACAATCAGTTATAGATAGTAGAAATTGTAATCTTTTAGTTGCGGCCGCTGCAGGTTCAGGAAAAACAGCAGTATTAGTTGAGCGTATAATACAAATGATAACTGATAAAGATAATCCGATTGATATAGATAAATTACTAGTAGTTACATTTACCAATGCAGCTGCATCTGAAATGAGAGAAAGGGTGGGAGATGCAATAGGTAAAGCCCTTGATGAACATCCAGAGAATACTAATTTACAAAATCAACTTGTACTTTTAAATAAGGCAAGTATAACGACTATACACTCATTTTGTTTAGAAGTTATAAAATCTAATTTTCATAGGATAAACTTAGATCCTAACTTTAGAATAGGAGATACTACTGAGTGTACAATATTAAAAACTGAAGCCTTAGAAGATGTATTTGAAGAATTGTATAAGGAAAAGGATTTAGGATTTTTAAATTTAGTAGAAAGCTATGCTGAGAAAAGAGGAGATAATGAACTTCAAAACATTATTCTTAGCATATATTCATTTGCTATGGCATCTCCTTATCCAAGTGAATGGTTAATTAAATCAGCAGAAGATTTTAATATAGATGATAATTTTGAATTTGAAAAATCAGCATGGGCTAAATCTATACTAGATACAGTTAGAATAGAAGTTAGTGGAATAGAAGTTAGTATGAAAAAAGCTTTAGAAGAAGTTGAAGATATTTTAGAATTAGAAACATTTACAGATAAATTAAGAATAGAATATCTAAAAGTAAAAGATTTACTTAAAGCTTGTAATACATCATGGAATGAAACTTATACAAGAATGTCTTCTATGACTTTTGAAAACTATGTAAAGGGAGTAAAGAGGATTCCAAAAGATGCTCCAATATATATAAAAGAAGCTAAAGATAAAGCTAAATCAATAAGAGACAAGGCAAAGAAGTCATTAGAAGATATAATACAGAGCAGTTTTTATAAGGATACAGAAAGCATAATTGAAGAGATAAAATATTTGTATCCGATAGTAAAATCTATTTCTAGTACAATAATTAAATTTGAAGAAGAGTATTCTAAGAGAAAAAGAGAAAAGGGAATAATCGATTTTAATGATATTGAGCATTTTGCTTTAAAAATATTAACTCAAAGAGATGAAAATGGAAAAATACTAACAGATGAGTTTGGTAATTCTATTCCATCAGAGATAGCATTAGCATATAGAGATAAATTTTATGAGATATTTATAGATGAATATCAAGATAGTAACCTAGTACAAGAAGTATTACTTAGTACAATAGCAAAAATACAAACTCCAAACAGATTTATGGTTGGTGATGTTAAACAAAGTATATATAGATTTAGACAAGCAAAACCTGAAATATTTCAAGAAAAATATGAAACTTATGGAGTAAATGAAGGAAGCTTATATAGAAAAATAATGTTATACAAAAACTTTAGAAGTAGAGCTGAAGTTTTAGATTCTGCTAACTATATTTTTGAAAATATAATGAGTAAAAATATAGGTGAAATTGAGTATACAGAAAAAGAAAGGTTAAACTTAGGTGCTAATTTTAAGGAAAATAATGATGAAAATATAATAGTAGGTGGTCCAACTGAAGTACATATAATTCAAAAAAGCAAGGTTGAAGATTTAGATGATAATACAGAAGAAAAACAAGATGAAGAAGAAATAGATAATATACAATTAGAAGCTAGAATGGTAGGAAAAATCATAAAAGATTTGATGACACCTAATAAAGATGGAAAAATTCAAATGATTTATGATAAAAAAATAGATTCTTATAGAAGAGTAGAATTTAAGGATATAGTAATACTTCTTAGAGCAACATCTGCGTGGGCTCCTGTATTTGCAGATGAACTTATGAATATGGATATACCAACTTATGCTGATATAGGCGTTGGATATTTTGATACAATAGAAATAAAAACAATGATATCTCTTCTACAAGTTATAGATAATCCTCTTCAAGATATTCCATTGTTGGCAGTATTAAAATCACCTATGTTTGGTTTTACACCAGAAGAGTTAATAGATATAAGATTAGAAAATAAAGAAAAATCATTTTATGAAGCTTTAGAAGACTTTTCATATGAAAGGGTATTAGAAGTAAACAATGATGAAGATCAAGTTATAAATTTAGGAAAAGTATATGAAGAACTAGAAGATATACATACAATTAAAGACTTTAATACATTTAGTAATTTTGGAGATTTTAATGAACTTGGTCAAATAGACTTAGATATACAATCTGGTGAAATAAATGAAATAAGTTATGATAATAAGGTGTTTAATTTATCAGAAAATCCTCAAATAAGAAAAGCTCAAGAGTTTTTAATTAAGTTAAAAGATTTTAAGGAAAAATCATTATATATGAGTACTGATGAATTTTTATGGTATTTATATACAAAAACAGGATATTATGCATATGTAGGAGCACTGCCAAGTGGAAGCCAAAGACAAGCAAACTTAAAGATATTATTTGAAAGAGCTAAGCAATTTGAAGAAACAAGCTTTAAAGGTATATTTAATTTTATAAACTTTATAAGTAAATTAAAAAAATCTAATACAGATATGGGAAGTGCTAAAACCCTTGGAGAAAATGCAGATGTTATTAGAATAATGAGCATACATAAAAGTAAAGGATTAGAATTCCCTGTTGTCATATGTAGTGGTATGGGAAAGAATTTTAACACTCAAGATTTTAAGAAAAATATACTGTATCATCATTCATTAGGATATGGACCACAACTTGTAGATTTTGAAAGAAGAATATCTTTTCCAAGTATAGCAAAGGAAGCATTGAAAAATAAGATCAATATAGAAAATTTATCAGAAGAAATGAGAGTACTATATGTTGCTTTTACTAGACCAAAGGAAAAACTTATAATTACAGGTTCTACTAAAAAAATAGAAGATAGCATAAAAAAATGGTCATCAGAATTAGACAGTTCTAAAACAATTTCTCAGTACTCTATTTTAAAAGGAAAGAACTTTTTAGACTGGATAATGCCTTCTATACTAAAACATAGAGATTTAGAAAATATAAGAGATGCTATAAATGTAAATATTGAACATATAGAAGATCATCCGTCAAAGTGGAGAACAAAGTTATGGTATAAGGAAGATATTTTAATTGATAAAAAAGATGAGGAGAACGAAAATAGTATAGAATGTATACTTGAAAACTTAAACTTAGATGAATTTAGTACAGAATATTATGAGCAAATAAAAGAAAAATTAAATTATCAGTATCCATATAAATTCAGTATAACTAAGCCAGCAAGTATATCAGTTACAGAAATTAAAAAAGTTCAAAATACTTATGAAGAAGATTTTTCACAAAGTTTATTTTCACAAAGAACAGTACTTAAAAAGCCATTATTTATTCAAGAAAGTCAAGAAAAGGATAAAATAACTGGAGCGGAAAGAGGTACAATTGTTCATTTAATAATGCAAGTATTAGATTTAAATAAGATAAGTAACATAGATGATATAAAGAAACAAATAGAAGGATTTATAAAAAAAGGTATAATAACACAGAAACAATCTATGGTATTAAATCCATTTAAAATATATAAATTTTTTAAATCTGATATAGGACAACGAATGCTAAAATCAGAGTTTATAAAAAGAGAACAGGCTATATATACTCAAATAAAAATGAAAGATGTATATATTTTTGAAGCAGAATTACAAAAAGATGATAGCATATATGATAGTGAAACTTTAATGCTAAGAGGTATAATAGATGCTTACTTTGAAGAAAATGGAGAGATAGTATTGATAGATTATAAGACTGATTTTGTAAATGATGAAAACAAAGAAATCGTAGTAAATAGATATAAAAAGCAATTAGACTTATATTCAGAAGCTCTAGAAAAGCTTACAGGAAAAAAAGTTAAAGAAAAATGTATTTATCTATTTGGAATAGATAAAGCAGTATCTTATTAAAACTTAAAGGAGAATATAAATGAAATTTATACATACATCAGACTGGCATTTAGGTAAAAGTTTAGAAGGTCACTCTAGAATAGAAGAGCAAGAAAAATTTTGTGATGATTTTGTGAATATAGTAAATGCCAATGATATAGATTTAGTTATAATAGCAGGAGACATATATGATACGTCAAATCCTCCAGCACAGGCAGAAAAATTATTTTATAAAACAGTATCAAGATTAGCTAATAATGGGGAAAGATGTGTTTTGATAATAGCAGGAAACCATGATAATCCAGAGCGATTAGCTGCAATAACTCCATTAGCTCATGAACAAGGTATAATAGTTTTAGGATATCCATTAAGTTCAACAGAAAAGTCAAAATATAAGGGATTTGAGATTTTAGAAGCAAAAGAAGGTTGCTTAAAAATAGAAGTAAATGGCGAAGAAAAAGCAACTATAATTACATTACCTTATCCAAGTGAAAAAAGGTTAAATGAGGCAATTGGAACTCCAAGTAGTGATGAAGAAGCTCAAAAAACTTACTCAGAGAGGGTCGGTCAAATATTTAGAGATTTAGAAGAAAATTTTGAAGATGATACTATAAATTTAGCTGTATCCCATATATTTGTAGTGGGTGGAGAATGTACAGATTCAGAAAGACCAATACAACTAGGTGGAAGTTTGCTAGTAGAAAAGAAAGATTTACCAACTAAGGCACAGTATATAGCATTAGGTCATTTGCATAAACCTCAAAAAGCATCACATAGATTAAATGCTTATTATTCTGGTTCTCCATTGCAATACAGCAAAGATGAAAGAAGTTATGCTAAGGGAGCTAATATAGTGGAATTAAAAGCTGGGGAAAGTCCAGTTATACAAAGTATATATTTTAAAGATTATAAGCCAATAGAAGTATTTAAATGTGATGGAATAGAAGAGGCAATTAAGATATGTGAGGATAATAAGGATAGAGATATTTGGTCATATTTTGAGATAAAGACAGAACATGTAATAAATCAATCAGATATAAAAAAAATGAAGGAACTTCTAGATGATATTATAGAGATTAGACCTATAATAATATCTGATTATGAGGAAGAAGAAATTGATGTAAAAGAAAAATCTATGGGAGAATTATTTAAAGAATTTTATCAATTTAGTACAGGTTTTGAGCCTAGAGGGGAACTTATGGATTTATTTTTAGGCATAATAAGTGAAGAAGGTGATTTAGAAAATGAGACCAATTAAGTTAAAGTTAAGTGGGCTTAATAGTTATGTTGAGGAGCAAATTATAGATTTTGAAGAACTTATAGATAGAGGTCTATTTGGTATATTTGGGAATACAGGAAGTGGAAAATCTACAATTTTAGATGCTATAACTATAGCTATGTATGGAAATATATCAAGAAATACTAAAGAGTTTATAAATAGTGCATGTAAAGAAGCCGTAGTAACTTATGAATTTGAAATAGGAAGTAAAAATAATAAGAGAAGATATGAGGTAAGTAGAGTTATAGGGAGAAGCAAGGCTGGCGGAACAAAAACTACTTATGCTAGATTAATAGAGAAACAAAAAGATAAAACAGAAGTTATACTTGCTGATAAAGCTAAGGATGTAAATGATATGATTGCTAAAGTTGTGGGACTTACGGCTAATGATTTTACAAGATCTGTTGTTTTACCTCAAGGTAAATTTAATGAGTTTTTAAAACTAACAGGCTCAGATAGAAGAGATATGTTAGAAAGAATATTTAATCTTGAAAAATATGGTAGAGGGCTTATAGATAAAGTTAGAAAAAGAAAGAATGAGAAGAACCTTGAATTAAGAGATTTAAATACAAAAATGAGTCAATTTGAAGGTGTTAGCATAGAGTTATATGATAATACATTAAAAGAGTTAGAAGAACTAAAATTAAGTGCAAAAGATAATGATAAAAAACTAGATTTAGCTCAAAAACAATATGAAGAAAGTAAAGAGGTTTATGAAGAACAAATTAAATTAGAAAGTTATGAATCTAGAAAGAAAGATTTAGATTTAAAGAAAAAAGATATACAAGATAAAAAAATTCAATTAGAGAATGCAGAGAATGCAGAAAGAGTAAATCCTAAAATATATGAAGTACAAGAATTAGATAAAAAAATAAATGATGACTCGATAAAGATAGAAGAAATAGAAAAAAAATTATGTATTTATAATCAAGAGCTTGCTATCACAAAAAATAGATATGAAGAAGCATACAAATCTAAAAATGAAGAAATGCCTAGGCTTGCTGAATACAGAGAAAAATTTAATAATGCAATAAAAATAGAAGAAGAATTAAATATAATAAACAAAGAAATTAAGGATATGAAAGAAAAAGGTATTGCATTAAGTAAGGAAAAGAAATTATCTGAAATAAATAAAAAGGATATAGAAGCTAATAAAGATGTAATAATTAAAAATATTAAAGATAAAGAAGAAAAATTAAATAAATTAAAAATAAGTGCAGAGCTAAAACAAAAAATATTTTTAGCATATGAATATGAAAAAGAATATTCAAAGGTTGAATATGAAAAATCACAAAAAGAAGATAAATTAAACTATTTAACTAAAGATTTAGATGATTTAAATTTAAAAAGTAAGTATATAGAAAGAGATAGATTAACCATAAGTACTAAGTTAGATGAATTACTTAATTCTCAAGAATTGCTATTAAAAAAATGTCCAGGAACTAATGATGGTATTTTATCAAAGAGTGAACATGTAAGTGATTTAAGAAATAAGCTAACTATATTAAAAGAAAATGAATCTAAAATGAAAATCTTACAAGACGAGATAAATGCTATTTTAGAAAAGAAATATAATAATAGCAGAGAAATTGCAGTTGTAACTGATAGATTAGAAGTTAACAAAAAAGAAATACAAGATTTAGAAAAAGAAATAGATAGACTTAAATACTTAAACTTAGCATTAGAACTTAGAAAAGAATTAAAGTCAGATATGCCATGTCCAGTATGTGGATCAACACACCATGAGCATATAGAATCTTCAAGTAAAGATGACGAAATAGAATTTTTAAAGAGTAAGTTAGAAAAACATATTGAAATTGATAATCTGACAAAAGCTAATTTAGAGGAAATGAATTTAAAAAATGGAGAATATATTTCTATTGAAAAAATAAAACTAAAAGAATTAGCTGAGGTAAAAGGCAAAGTAGGAGAGTTAACTTCTATAGAGGTATCGTCTAGACTAGAATCAGAAAATAGAATATTAGAATTACTAAAAAGTAATGTTCAAAAATGGAATGAAGATAAAGAAAATATGGAAGTTAGAATTAATAAATTAAAGGAAGAAAAAAGTAAGATAGAAAAGGACGAAATTAAGATACAAGAAGAAATAAATAGTTATAAAAAATCTATAAAAGAAATAAAACTAAATTTAGAAGATATTGAGCTTAAGTATAAAAAGATTAAAGCTGAATATTTAAACTTAAAAGCTATTGTAAAAGTATCTAATTTAAGTACAAAAGTAGAAGAAATAAATTCTAATGAGAAAATAATGGAAGAAGTAAATGCTGAGTATACACAATTAGTAAGTGAAAAAGAAAGAATAGAATTAGAGATAAAAGTCTTAGATGATAAAATACATAAAACTGAATTAGAACTTATAACAGCTAGAGAACTATATTCTGAAAAATGTAGATTTAGAGATGGAAAACAAGCGGACTTTATTTCTATAACTAAGGGAGAATCACCTAAAGAGTCATTAGAAAAAATTGAAGTATATGCAAAAAAAATCAGTAAATTAGAAGAAGATTTAAAAAGCAAGTTAGAAACACAAAGAATTGAATATGAAAAATGTTTAGGCGATAAAAAGAATATAGAAGGTAGTTTGAAAACTGCAAAAGATCAATATAAAATACAAGAAGAAACATTAAATCAGTTATTAAGTGAAAATAAATTTGAAAGTATTTATGCTGTCAGAAGATGTTTGCTTGAATATGAACATAAAAAAAGATTATCAGAGGAAATAGGAGAGTACGAAGAAGAACAAAAACTATTAAGTTCTAAGATAGAAGATTTAAAACATAAGTTATCTGGAAGACGTATTAAAAAAGAAGAATTTGAAGATTTAAAAAATAAAATCTATCTACTAAGAGTAGAAAGTGGAGAATTATCAAAAGAAATAGGAGCAAAACAAAATATATTAAGTAGATTAAAAGATTCATTAGATAAAGTAAAAGAAATTACAAAAGACTTAAGAAAAACACAACATAAAGTTGATCTATTAGATGATTTAGACAAGATTGTACAGGGTAATAGATTTGTTGAATATGTGGCGACAAATCAATTAAAGTATATAGCTCTTGAAGCATCAAAAAGACTAGAATCTATAACTAAGGGTCGATATGCACTAGAAATAGATCAAAAATTAAATTTTGTTATGAGAGATAATTTTAATGGAGGAGAAAGAAGAAGTGTAGATACTCTTTCAGGAGGAGAAACATTTTTAACTTCATTATCACTGGCACTTGCATTATCATCACAAATACAATTAAAAGGTAGATCACCATTAGAATTTTTCTTCTTAGATGAAGGTTTTGGTTCATTAGATAATGAATTATTAGATATAGTTATGCAATCATTAGAAAGACTACATAGTGATAAGCTAAGTGTAGGAATTATAAGTCATGTTGAAGATTTGAAAAATAGGGTACCTGTAAAGCTGGTAGTTTCACCAAGTGAAGCAGGCTCAGGATCAAAAGTAAAAATAGAATATAGTTAATAAAAAAAGTGGCATCTACAAGGGGGAATTGTAGATGCCTATATTATATATACTTATTAGGGGGAGAGATATATAATTTCCGCTCTCACATATAATTATTTACAATTTTAAAATTTATATACATGTTTATAAAAAAAGCCACCTAAACAAGGGGGGGGAAAGAATAGGTGGCTTAAGTTTAAGGGAAAGAAATTATTATTTTTAACCGCTCATTTTAGAATATTAACAGGAGTTTTGATATTCATGCTATTTACTTTTCTTAAGAGAAACTCTTTTAAGTTCCTCTTGATATATTATATGCGCATACTGAAAAAAGTGACATAAAATGTAATAAAAATTAAAAAAAATATATTTAGTGTAGAAAACTGTCGGGATTGATAATAGATTTAAATTCATCAAATCCAATTCTATCTATATAAGCACCTAATCTTTCTTTACCTTTTGCATTTTTAGCGTATGTTTTTACAATTTTATCTACAATGTCTAAGACATTTTCATCAGGTACATTCATTATTAATCTATTTCCTAATCTAGGTATAGTTCCACCTTTACCTCCTACAAAAACAGTCCATCCTTTAGGCATTCCCATTAAACCTATATCACGAGTATGGTTATCAGCACAGCTATTAGGACATCCACTAACACCAATCTTTAACTTATTTGGCAAATTCATGCCATGATATCTATTATCTAAATCTAATCCTAATTTTACGGAATCTCTAAATCCTCTTTTACAAAAAGTTGTACCAGGACAAGTTTTTATACTTCTAACGCATAGTCCAATTGCAGCACCAGGTTTCATTCCTAAATCAGCCCATGCACTATCTATATCTTCTTCTTTTAAACCAACTAATGCTATACGTTGTGCAGCAGTAACCTTTATAGCATCAACATTATACTTATCTGCAACATCAGCTAATTTTCTTAATTGATCAGAACTTATTAAACCAGCAGGAACGTGAGGTGCTATAGCATAAGTAGATTTATCTCTTTGTAAAACAGCACCTTTATCTAGTAAGTCATTCATTTTATTACCTCCAGATGTTATTTTTATATGATATAACTTATTATTAGTAATTATTAATTTTTTATAAATGAAATAATAATTTTTACTTAGCGTACATATAAGTAATTATATAAAATGAAAAACATTTTAAATTGCTAAGAGGGCATAATATTATGGAATAATCTTATATGAATTGTACTGTTTCCAAAAAATATATATTTGTGTTATAATTAATACTAACATTATACTAAATATAAAAAACAGAAATTAGGAGTGTGGTTAAGGTTGGATTCGACCAGTAGTAGTAATTTGATTCAAATAGTATTATTAGGGATATTATTAGTAAGTTCAGGATTTTTCTCAGCATCAGAAACTGCTTTAATGTCTTTAAGTAAAATAAGAATTAGGTATATGAAAGAGGAAGGGGTTAAGGGTGCTAAATTAGTAGGTTCCCTAATAGATAATCCTAATAATCTTTTAACATCTATACTAGTAGGAAATAATGTTGTAAATATAGCAGCAACATCTATATCAACATCATTATTTATGTCTTTATATGGAGATGGTGGTGTACCTATAGCAACTGCAGTTATGACTATATTAGTACTAATATTTGGAGAAATTACTCCAAAAACTATAGCAGCTAACAATACAGAGAAAGTTGCACTTGTAGTTTCAAAACCAATAAAAACTACAATAGTAATTTTAAAGCCTATAGTATGGATATTTAATCTTATAACAAAGGTAATATTTAAAGTTCTTGGTGTCCAAGATAAGGGTATTCAGCCATACATAACAGAAGAAGAATTAAAAACTATGGTAAATGTAAGTCACGAAGAAGGAGTACTTCAAATGGAAGAAAGAGAAATTATAAATAATGTATTCCAATTTGGTGACATGCAAGCTAAAGAAGCTATGGTTCAAAGATTAGATATTATAGCTATAAATGCAGAGGATACCTACGATGAAATCATGGATTTATTTAAGAATGAAAAATTAAGTAGATTGCCTGTATATGAAGAGTCTATAGATAATATAATAGGAATTCTTAATATAAAGGATGTTGTTTTCTTAGAAGACAATGAAATCGAAAAATTTAATATAAAAGATTATGTAAGAGAAGCATTTTTCACATATGAATTTAAGAAAATAACTCAACTTTTAGAAGAAATGAAGAAAGAAAAAACTCAAATGGCTATAGTAGTAGATGAATATGGCGCAACAGCAGGTTTAATAACAGTAGAAGATTTAGTTGAAGTAATAGTCGGTGATATAGATGATGAGTATGATGAAGAAGATGATGAGATACAAGTAATAAAAGAGGATGAATATATAGTTGAAGGAAGTACTAAAATAACAGATGTAAATGAAATGATAGGAACTAAGTTAGAGTCAGAAGAATTTGATTCTATTGGTGGTTTTATAATAGGTCATTTAGGTCGTATTCCAGATGAGAGTGAAGTTGTTGAAGTAGATAATATAAAACTATGTATAGAAAGCCTTGATAAAAACAGAATAATGAAAATAAGAATATTCACATAAATAATAAAACACTGCAATTAAGCAGTGTTTTATTTGTATATGATGATAATTTTAAGTGTATAATTAAGTAAAAGGGGGTTATTAAATGAATGTTTTAAATAGAGATTTTTTAATAAAGTTAAAGAATAATTCAATTTTTTTTATTATATATAGTTTATGTTTTATATTTATATACAAAACATTTCCTTACATAGCTCCATTTTTTATTGGATTAATAATAGCGCTTATAATTAATCCAATATCCCAAAAGCTTAAAGAGAGATTAAATATAAATAAAGGGATATCTACTCTTATATTAAGTTTTTTCGGTGTAGCTATAGCCATTGGAATTACTACAGCAATGGCCATTTCAGGGACTAAACAATTAATAATTTTTTTAAATCATATAGATACAAACTATAATGATATTAATAATATGATAATTATGTTAATGAATAAGGCAAGTGATTATCTAGAGAATTTTAAAGAAATATCAAACATCAATATTGAGGATATGATGAGTAAGTACAGTTCTGAGTTAGTTGGGGTAATAAAAAGTTGTTTAAGTAACATAATAAATTTTGCTGGGTCAATACCATACATAGTTATATTAATTATAACTTTATTTATATCTACCTACTTTATTGCAAAAGATATAGATAAAATAGAAGATGGCTTTTATAGCATGTTTACAGATAATGCAAAAGTTAAAGTAAAAAATATAAAAAAAGAAATTAGATTATCCATATTAGGTTATATAAGGGCATATGTAATACTTATAGGAATAACTTTTTTAGTTATATGGGGAAGCTTTAGCTTCTTTGGAGTAAAATATGGATTTATATTAGGTGTAATAGGTGGATTACTTGATTTAATTCCCTTTTTAGGTATTGTAGTTATTTTTGTACCAGTTATAATATACAACTTAGTGATAGAAAATTATTTTGTAGCAATATCCATAAGCATCGTATTTTTAGCGTTATCTATAGTAAGACAAATTCTTGAGCCTAAGTTAGTTTCTACTCACATAGGATTAAATCCATTATCTACAGTAATTGCTATATTTATAGGAGTGCAAGTAAAAGGAGTAATTGGAATAATATTTTGTTTAGGGTTAGTAGCTATGCATGATATTTTAAAGAAGGTTGAAATTTTATAATAAAGTAAAGTATAAAATAACATAAGAAAGAAGGCGTTTATATGAGAGAAAAAATAACAGAAAGATTTTTAAAGTATGTAAAGTTTGATACTACAGCTAATCCTAAAAATTCAGCTTGTCCTTCATCAGAGGGTCAAAGAGTATTTGCACAAAGTTTAGTTGAAGAATTAAAAAATTTAGGATTAGAAGATGCTAATTTAGATGAAAATAGTTATGTAATGGCAACATTAAAAGGGAATGTAGATGATGTTGATACAATAGGATTTATATCTCATTTAGATACAGCACCAGATATTACAGGTAAAAATGTTAATCCAAGGGTGATAAAAAATTATGATGGTAAAGATATTGTTTTAAATGAAGAACTTAATATTGTTACATATATAAAAGATTATCCAGAACTTGAAAGTTTAAAAGGTCAAGATATTATAGTGACAGATGGTACAACATTACTAGGAGCTGATGATAAAGCTGGAGTAACAGCTATTATGAGTGCTGTAGAATACTTAGTCAATCATCCAGAAATTAAGCATGGGGATATAAAAATAGGATTTACACCAGATGAAGAAGTTGGTAGAGGTGCAGACTTATTTAATGTAGAAAAATTTGGAGCAAAGTATGCCTATACAATAGATGGAGGTGCTGAAGGAGAACTTGAATATGAGAACTTCAACGCAGCAGGAGCTACAATAAAGATACAAGGAAGAAACGTTCATCCAGGATCAGCTAAAGATAAAATGATAAATGCTCTTCATATAGCTTGTGAAATAGCAGATTCTTTTCCAAAAGAAGAAAGACCTGAGACTACAGAACACTATGAAGGCTTTTATCATTTAAACGATATAAATGGTAGTGTTGAAGAAGCTACTATGATATATATAATAAGGGATCATGATAAAGTAAAATTTGAAGCTAGAAAACAATATATGATTGATGTTATTGAAAAATTAAATATTAAGTATGATAATAGAATAAATTTAGATTTAAAAGATCAATACTATAATATGAAGGAAAAAGTTGAGCCAGTAATTTTTATAGTAGATATAGTTAAACAGTCAATGGAAGATCTAGGAATAATACCTAATATAGTACCTATAAGAGGAGGTACTGATGGAGCAAGATTATCTTATGAAGGACTTCCTTGTCCAAACATATTTACAGGAGGTATAAATTTTCACAGTAAAAATGAATGTGTATCTATAGATGCAATGGAAAAATGTACAAGGTTAATTACAAAAATAGCTGAAAGCTATACAAAGAGATAAAAAAAAGCAAGTATAAATAGTAATATTTATACTTGCTTTTTTATGTAAATTTATATAATAAACAAAATATAATGAAAATTATTGTATAAATGCACAATTAATATACATACACATTGATTTATAATTGTATTTAGGAATAGAGAATAAAAGGGAGGTACATATGAATCAGTTTGTTAACTTATCAGATGGATTATTAATTCCAAAGTTAGGACAAGGTACTTGGTACTTAGGAGAAAATAAAAGAAAAAGATGAAATAGAGAGTATAAGAATAGGCATTGAAAATGGAATGACTTTAATAGATACTGCAGAGATGTATGGAGAAGGATTAGCAGAAGAATTGGTTGGTAAAGCAATAAAAGGATATGATAGAGAAAAATTATTTTTAGTATCTAAAGTATATCCTCATAATTCAGGAAAAAATAGAATTTTTAAAAGTTGTGAAGAAACTTTAAAAAGAATGAATGTAGATTATTTAGATTTATATTTACTACATTGGAGAGGAAATGTACCTTTAAGTGAAACTGTGGAGTGTATGGAAGAGTTAGTATCGAAAGGAAAGATAAAACGTTGGGGAGTATCAAATTTTGATTTAGATGATATGATAGAACTTATGAACATACTAAATGGAAATAATTGTGCGATAAATCAAGTATTATATCATTTAGGGTCTAGAGGTATATAGTATAGTTTATACCCTTGGATGATGGAACGAAATATACCAATAATGGCATATTGTCCAATGGCTCAAGCAGGAAGGCTTAGAAAGAACATAAATAGTAATCCTATGCTTAAAGAGATTGCAAATAGTCATGGATTAAGCATTATTGAATTACTTCTTTGTTTTGTATTACAAAAGAATCAAATAATTGCAATTCCAAGAACTAGTAATCCGTAGCATGCACTTAAAAATTCTAAAGTTAAAAATATTATATTAACTAAAGAAGAGTTAGATATTATGGATAAAGAATTTCCAGCTCATAATAGGAAAGTTTATCTAGATATAGTATAGAATATTTTAAAGAGATATAATTGGTATCATAGCTTACACATACTATTATTAAATGTTAATAATAGGTTGCTTATTGAATATAGAAATGTATCAATATGTAATATTTTGTCATATTTATATAGTATATTAGTGCTTACTAATATATAAAGGTTAAAAAGGAATGATTGTATGACAGAAATAGGTAAACTTATAAATCTTATTAACTTTAATAAAGAAAATGAAGTTAAAAGTTTAGGGTACTCTATATCATATGGTATAAATTTAGTTAATGCTACTAATATGTGGAGTAAAGGATATACAGGAAAAAATGTAATCATAGCGGTAATAGATACTGGATGTGATAAAGATCATCCAGATTTAAAAGATAGAATAGTTGAAGGAAGAAATTTTACTACTGATGATGGTGGAAATCCAGATATATATACCGATTATGATGGTCATGGAACTCATGTTTCAGGGATAATAGCAGCTAATAACTCAAAAAATGGAGTAGTTGGTGTAGCACCAAGTGCGAAGTTAATGATTTTAAAGGCTTTAGCAAAAGGCGGTGTAGGTCAGTACTCATGGATAATAGATGCTATAGATTATGCAGTATCTAAAAAAGTAGATATCATATCTATGTCATTAGGTGGACCCAATGATGTACCTCAATTACATCAAGCAATTATTAATGCGATTAATAATAATATATTGGTAGTGTGTGCAGCAGGTAATAGTGGTGATAATTCTGCACTAACCGATGAATTGGATTATCCTGGTGCATATGAAGAAGTAATAGAAGTAGGAGCTATAGATATGAATAAAGTCCCTGCATATTTCAGTGATTCTAACAAGGAATTAGATGTAATAGCACCAGGTGTAAGTATATTATCAACATACAAAAACCAATCATATGCAACTCTAAGTGGAACTAGCATGGCTGCACCATATGTTTCTGGAAGTTTGGCATTAATAATTGAATGGTCAACAAATGAATTTGGAAGAAAACTTAGTGAACCAGAGCTATATGCTCAACTAATAAAGATGACAGTAAGTATCAATTACCCGAGAAGTATGCAAGGAAATGGATATGTGTATTTAAATCCATATATAGTTACTAGAAAAATATAGGCTTAAATAAAATAAGTGGCAATGGTGTAGCTACACTATTGCCATTTTTCATATAAATATAAATTTATAGCTCTATAATATTTCCTGTGTTTAAATCTATAAAATTGAAATCTAACTCTAATTCATCTTCATTAGAGTTAATTATTTCAATTGTAGCAACTGAATGAGTTCCGTCTTTAGGGATAGATGTGCTTCCAGGGTTTAACACCATTAAAGATTCATCAAAGAATAACTCTTTAACATGAGTATGTCCTAGAATTAGTATATCAGCCCCCATGTTTTTAGCTTTTTTTATAGTTTCTTCTTTAGAATCTAAATAACCATGAGTTAATAGAATTCTTATTTCTCCAAATTGACTCATCACATAAGGACTTTGGATAGGATGATTAATAACCATTTGATCTACATCAGCTTCACAGTTACCCTTAGTTAGAAGGATGTTATCTAAATTATTTAATTTTTCAATAACTCCCTTAGGATTGTAGTCTTTAGGTAAATCATTTCTAGGTCCATGATAAAGTATATCACCACCATGTAAAAGAATATCACAATCAGATAATGCTTTTACAGCTTTTTCAAAATAATATAAACTTCCATGAGTATCACTCATTATACCAATTTTCATTATAAACCCTCCTATGTATATTATAAGAATTTTTCAGATACTCTACTCCAAAATTCATAATTAGACATTCTAAGTAATCTGATTTTTATATCAGATGCAAAAACTTGTATATCTGAAATTTGATTAAATCTATGTTCTACTCCATCAACTACAATTAATATAGAATCTTCAAATCTATATTCAGGTGCAATTTTTATTATAGAGTCAATTGAAAATATAATACTTGATGTAAAACATCTATATGCATTAGTGTTGATTGGATAAAGTGGAGTTAATTGCATTAACTCTATGCTAGTATCAACTATGCTTCCACCAGCTGCATAGTTATAAGCAGTAGAACCTGTAGGTGTAGATACTATCATTCCATCACCACTAAAATTTTGTATATGTCTATCATTAACTTTTAGATTAAGATGTATAGTTCTTGATTTATCACCTTTTACAACTACTTCGTTAATAGCGAAAACATCACAGCAACTTTTATTAGTACATACACTAGCCTGAATAACGGGTACTTCCTCAATAATATAATCCATATGTAGATAATCCTTGATGAATTTATCTATATTTTCTGGCGATATTTCAGGGAAGAAGCCAAGATGACCAGTATTTATTCCGACAATAGGAACTTCAGGAAAATCAAAGTCGTGAACTGTTTTTAAGAAAGAACCATCACCGCCTATTGATATAATAAGTTCTGTGTCAGGATGAAAATCATAGTATACATTAAATCCAGCCTTAATAAGTTTTTCTTTTAATAAATCTCTAGTCTCAATAGATTTATGTACTTGATTTGAGTTTATAGTTATAATTCTTTTCATCTTTCCACCTCTTTATACTTTGTATTATAACATAACTTGTAGATTTAATAGGAAAGATAATAAATTAACATAAATTGTAAAGTAAATTATTGACACTTACGTATATACAGTATATATTGTATATATACAGTAGGTGCTCTTTAAGAAGTTATTGAGAAAGGATAGGTTATGAAAATTATAATTAGTAATTCATCAGATACTACAATTTATGGACAAATTGTAAATCAAATAAAAGAAGCTATAATATCTAATGAATTAAAATCAGGATATTTACTTCCATCTATAAGGGCTTTAGCAAAAGATTTAAATATAAGTGTAATTACAACAAAAAGAGCTTATGAAGAATTACAAAAGCAAGGGTTTATAGATATAGTTCCTGGTAAAGGAACTTTTGTAGCATGTTTTAGTAAAGATATTATATATGAAGAAAAAATGAAAGAAATAGAACTTAAAATAGAAGAAATTATTGAAATTTCAAAGATTATAGATGTTTCAAGAGAAGATATAATAGAAATATTTAATTGCATATATGAGGGGTGAATTTATGATTAAAATTAAAAATTTAAATAAAAATTTAGGTGGATTTAAATTAAGTAATATAAACTTAGAATTACCTAAGGGATATATAATGGGCTTGGTTGGTCCTAATGGATCAGGGAAAACAACTTTAATTAAAATTATAATGGGGCTTATAGAATATGATAGTGGAGAAGTAAGTATATTTGATAAGAGAATGGATGAATATCCAGAAGATATAAAAAATAAAGTTGGTTTTGTATATGATAGGTTAAATTTTTACCCAGAGCTTAGTGTAAAAGATTTTAGAAATATATCGAAATATTTATATAAAGAATTTAATCAGGTTAAGTTTGATAATTATTTAAAAAAATTTAATATTAATCCTAAAGTAAAGATAAAAAATTTATCAAAAGGGCAAAGTGCAAAATTAATGTTAGCTAATGCATTAAGTCATAATGCAAAATTATTAATTTTAGATGAACCAACTTCTGGTCTAGATCCAGTTGTTAGAAAAGAAGTACTTACATATATTCAAGAATTTATAGAGGCAGAAGATACTAGTGTTCTTATTTGTACTCATAATACTGAAGAATTAGATAAAGTAGCAGACTATATTACTTTTATAGATAATGGAGAAATTGTGCTTAGTAAAGATAAGGAATGTTTACAAGATGAATATAGAGTGTTAAGAGCAAGTAGAGAAGATTTATGTAAAATAGAAAAAGTTGTAAATATAAATCATCAAAAATACTATAGTGAAGCTTTAGTAAGAGTAGATAATGATGAAGATTATAAAGAAATACTTAAATATGTAGATGTAGATAATATAAAAGTCCCAAACATAGAAGATTTTATGTATTACTATACTAAAAAAGTGTAACTTAGAAAGAGGAGATAAAATGTTTGATTTAATAAGAAAAGATATTTTAGTTTTAATAAAATCAGATAAGTTATTTTTAATTAGATATGTATTAACCGTACTTTTAATATATACAATATTAAATCCGATTTCATATTATTTATCTAGTATTTTTTTAAGCTATGTAACTTTAATAAGTACATTTTCCTATGATCAAGAAAATGATTCTAGTAGATTTATTATGAGCATGCCTATAAATAAGGAGAATATAGTTTATTCAAGATATATATTAAGCTTGATATTTATTTTTATAAGTACAGTTATAAATAATACTCTATTTGAAATACTTTTAGGTAAGATATATAGAGGACCAGTTTTCAATGATGTACTTATATGCTTAATTTTATATTTACTTACTGTATCACTTATATTGCCGCTACATTTTAAATTTAAAAATAAAAGGATAGTTAATGTAATATGTATCTTTTTATTTTTAATAATATTGTTAAAAGTCGGTAAATTTTTAAATTTGATTGTAGATACGGCATCAAATAATGTAAATAATTTTTTCGATTTATATAATTTAAGTTTTATATCGATAGGTATTTTTATAGTATCAATGACTTTATCTTTAATTATTGTTAAAAATAATAAAGGAGGTAAAAGTTATGAAGAAGTTTACTAAAGTAAGTATATGTATAATAGTATCAATTTTACTTTTTATAGGAATTAATAAGTTAATATTTAATAAAAGGGTTGGTATTGAAGATTATAAAATAACTAATCCTATGTATACATATTTGCAATTAGATAAGTATAAAAAAACAGACAATGGAACAGTTTTAAGATTAAAAGTAAAAAATAGTAGTAATTATACATATAGGCTAGAGGATGCAAGTCTTGTAATTTGGTCATGCAATAGATCAGAAAATGGAAATGCTATAAATTCTAGAGAAGCTTTTAGAATAAACAGAATTGAATATGGAATAAATGATGATATTAGATGGAAAGGTATAGAACCAAAAGGTGAAAGTTATATAGAATTCTTATTTCCTAAAGGTATGAGTATTGATGAAAGATTTATTGATTTAGAATCTACAGCATTTGAATATAAAGGTAGTTTTATAAAAGAGCTTCCATTACTTGATGATGCATATACAACAGTTGGTTTAGAAGAACAATATGATTCCATTCAAAGATTGGATAAAGATTTTTACAAAAATCTAAAGGGGGAATAAGATGTTTAATTTAATAAAAAAAGATATAATGACTACTATCATATCAAATAAAAAAGCATATTTAGAATATTTGTTTATACTAATATTTATGTATACTATTTTAAACCCCTTATCATATTTTTCGGTAAATATAATTATAAGTTATTTGATATTAATAAATTCTTTTAAAAATGACAATGAAAATGAAGCGGGTAATTTTATTTTAAGTATGGGAGTTAGTAAAGAAAATATAGTTTACTCTAAATATTTGCTTAGTTTTATTTTGATTATTGTGACGAGTATATTAAATTCTGTAATAACATGGGTATTGGGAGGAATATTTTATAGGGGACCTGTATTAAATGATATTTTAATCTCCAACATTATTTATCTATTTATTATATCAATAATACTTCCTATAATTTTAAATTTGAGTATAAAAACTAAAAAATTATATATGGATTATTTCTTTAATGCTAGGATTTATATTATTTATATTGTTAACTTTAATTTCAGATAAAATTCATAATGATATTAATGGAAGTATTGTATATTATGAATTTTCAGGACCATTTAAAAGTATATTTGAATATATTACATATGAACTTAATATAAAATATATAAATTTATATACCTTAGCATTTATAGCTAGCTTGCTTTTCGTGTTATCAATGTATATATCAATAAGAATTGTTAAAGGAAAAAGAATTATAGATTTTAAAAAGTTCTTTATTACAGCTTTAATATTAGTTGTTATATTTGAAGGTTATATATTTATAAATAATAATATATATGAGAATATAGTGCACATTGATGATTATGATATTGAAAATTTTGTAGACATTGAAATGGAGCTTGATGGATATAAAGACACAGCAGAAGGAACTCTTATTAAAATAAAAATTTCAAACAACAGCAGGTATATATGTATACTAGATGACATTACTTTAAACTTTGGAAAAGATATAGAATATGAAGATGGAAGTCTTTCCTTTGCTCCAATTATTAGTTTAGATTACTATGAACAAGACTTAAAAAGTAACAACTTAATGAAAGATGGAATTGACCCTTTTAAAGATGAATATATAAGTTTCTTAAAACCTAAAGGACTTAAATTCGAGGAGAGTTCTTTTGATTTTAACAATGTTAATATAGATTATAAGGCTAAATTTATTGTAAATATACCAATAATAAATATACTTATGACTATTAGTTCTACTGGAGGAAGTTATAATATTGAGTATATAAATTCTTATACAGAGTAAAATGAGGCAATAGCAACATATGCAACTATGGGTTTACAAAAAAGCAACTATTAAATTATAGATAAAAACCTTTATACGATATATAATTTTTATTGAAAAGAGGTGAGTATATTGAATTTAGGAGAAAATTTAAAAAAACTTAGAAAAGAAAATAATTTATCTCAAGAACAACTAGCTGAGAAACTAAATATATCTCGCCAGGCTATATCTAAATGGGAGTCAGGTAAGACATATCCGGATATAGAAAATCTTATATTACTTAGAAATATATTTAAAACAACATTAGATGAATTAATAATAGGCGATAGTCTAAGTGAAGATAAAATACATGATGTTAAATCAGAACAATTAAAAAAACACAATAAAGATGATATAGAACAAGATGATTTATCTGTTGATTTAGTTATTGGAGGTAGTATAATAGGAACAATATTAGGGACTATAACGGGTAACTATATGTGGTCAATGTTAGGTTTTGTAGGATTAGGAATAGGATTTATAATAGAGGCGCTAAGAAAAAACTTTAATAGTGGAATTAAAAACTAGAGAGAAATAGTGTAGTTTATGAAATTATATTTAATTTTAATAGACTACACTATTTTTATATTTAAGGAATGTATATAATAAGCCTTTAGGGTATATTAAAAATAAATTAATTAAAAGTAAAGGAGAAGACATGGACAACAAAGGAATTATAAAAATATTAACTTTTAATTTTTTAGCTATGGGTATATTTAATATTGCTCATCCGGTTACACCTACACTTATAAATGTATTAGGTCTTCCAACATACACCTTTGGCATATTTTATTCAACTATGGCTATAGCTCAGTTTGTTATGGCACCTATTTGGGGATCTATATCAGATAATAAAGGAAGAAAGAAAATACTTATAATGGGACTAATTGGATATGGTATAAGCCAATTAGGATTTGGTTTTTCTACAAATGAATGGATAATACTCGTATTTAGAATTTTAGCAGGAGGATTATCAGTAGGGTACATAACAGTTTCTACAGCATATATAACAGATGTATCTAGTAAAGAAGATAGAATAAAGTATCTTTCATATAATGCAGCAGCAAGCTCTATAGGAGGTTCTTTAGGTGCTTTAGTTGGAGGGTTTATAGGCATTTATGGATATAAAAATGCATTTTTTGTGCAATTTTTACTATCTATAATATTATCACTATTGATATGGTTATGGATTAAAGAGACTATATGTGAAAAAAATTATAATTATAAGGTTTACCTAGGTCATCTAAAATTAAATAAAAACTTAATAGACTTAAAATCACCAATAGGAGTTATGATGGTAGTTATGGCTTTAATCACCATAACAACAACATCTTATAGTTCTAGTATAAATTATTTTTTAGAAGATGTTGCAAGTGTTCCGACAACAGTTAATGGAATTGTTATGGCAATCGCAGGTATAATTGCACTAATTATGAATATATTTATAAATCCACTTTTAAGTAAATATTTTAAAGATGTAAAAATTCTTATAACATCTTTATTTGTAGCTGGAGTATCTATAATTTTATTTACCTTGATGAATGGGTATATAGTATTAGTATTTTTATCTATATTTATAGCATCAAGTGCACTTGTTACACCTATACAGCAAAGCATGGTTTCTAAGATGGCTAAGGATAACCATGGAGAGGTTATGGGAATTCAAGGTTCATTTAAAGCTTTAGGTATGGTTACAGGTTCATTGATATCGGGGTTTATATTTGATTATGGTAATAAATTACCATTTGTAATGGGTGGATTATCTTGTCTAATTGCATTTATGATATGTTTAAGAGTCAAATTTAACATAGAGGATTAATATTAAAATAAAGTATACTTAGAAATTTTTAAGTATACTTTATTTATTATGTAAATAAATTTTAAAACATATTATCTAATATCATAAAATAGTGTAAAATATATAATGTTATAAAACTTGAGAGTAGGTGTAAATTTGTTTAGAAAAGAAGCACAAAAATATAATCTTATATCATACACTAGTGATGAAGATTTAACTTTAAAGGAAATATTATTAGATAAACTAAACTTTTCAGTGAGGTCTTTATCAAAGATGAAAAGAGAAAAAACTGTTTTAGTAAATGGGACATTTAAAAAGCCTAGTGAAAAAGTATTAAAAGGTGATTTAATAGAAGTTCAAATAGATGAGGATATGGCTAATTTTGAACCACAAGATTTAAATTTAAGCATCATATATGATGATTTTGATATAATAATGGTAAATAAACCACCATTTATGGTAGTTCATCCCACAAAAAGCCATTTTGATAAAACTATTGCAAACGGAGTAACTGACTATATAATAAAAAAGAAAGAAAAGGCAAAGGTAAGATTTGTAAATAGATTGGATATGAATACATCAGGACTTGTTATAGTTGCTAAAAATGCATATGCACATCATGTTTTATCCAAAGATATGAGTGATGATAAGGTTGAAAAAACGTACATAACAGTGGTTAAGGGAATTGTCGAATCTGATGAAGGAACAATAAACCAACCTATATATAGACCTACTGAAGATAGTATAAAAAGAGTTGTGGATGAAAGAGGACAAGATTCTGTAACTCATTATAAAGTACTAGAAAGATTGAATGATGCTACTGTTTTAGAGGTAAAATTAGAAACTGGTAGAACCCATCAAATAAGAGTTCATATGAATTTTATTGGTCATGGAATAATAGGGGATGAGTTATATGGATATGTAGATGAAGCTTTAATAAATAGACAAGCACTACATGCATATAGCTTAAAATTTATGCAACCAAGAACTAAGGAAATATTAAACTTTAAAGCAGATATTCCAGATGATATGAAAAAATTAATAGAAAAATTAAAATAGAGGTGAGAGAGTATGATAATACATAAGTTTATAATACACGTATTAGATAAAGATAATGAAGCTCCAATATTAAATGACTATGAGGGAAGAGTTAGTCCAGAAGTAGATAAATTTTTCCAAAAAGTTATGAATAGAGTTGCTAAAGATGATGATTTAAGAAAAGCTGTATTCAAAAACTATAATGATAATTTAATAAAAAACTGTTGTGAGCAAATTATATATGATGAAAATACATTTTTACAAAATTCAAAAGAAATAGCAGCATACCTTTTTGATGTTATGAAAATTAATGCAGAGATAGATTCTTGTGATTTAGCAATATGTTTATATACTGTAAAAGATGAAAAATATGTAGGTATAGTTAAATTAGATTATAAGAGACTTTATACTCACTCAATAGAATTACTAGATGATAAATTTAATATTCAAATGGTAAGTAATGAAATTGGAATACCGGAAACTGGTAGACAAAAGCAGGCTGCAATAGTTGGAACTAGTGGTATAAATGATGAATATCAATTAAGAGTATTAGATAAGGATGCAGAAAAAGAAGGTAGTGAGTCTAAGTTTGTATCTGAATTCTTAGGTGCTTCGAAGATAGATGATGATAAGTATAAAACTAAAGTATTTAAAAATACAGCTGAAAATTGGATAACAAATGCGTTAAGCAATGATATAAAGAAAGCTGAAGATGTAAGAAGCGTACTTAATTATACTTTAAAAGAAAATCAAGAAGTTAATGTTAAAGATTTTATTGAGAATAATATAAAAGATGAAGAATTAAAAGAAAGTTTTAAAGAGCACATGGATGAAAAAGGCTTAGAAGAAAGCTTTAATATAGATAAGAAATGGGTAGAGAAGAAGCTTAAAAAGAGAAGTATAAGAACCGATAATGGATTTGATATAAAAGGAAATTTATCTGATTTTGAAGATCCTATGAAATATAGTGTAAGACAAAATGAGAATGGTACTATAGATATAGTAATAAAAAATGTAAACTTCTATGAAGAAAAATAAAAAAATAATGGCATATATCAAAATATTGATGTATGCCATTATTTTTTTATAAGACCCTTTTTGCATGTAAGTAAACATTATTCCAATATGTATTATTTATTTTAGTTATTTGAACATTTTCTCCTGGTTTAGGAGCATGTATCATTTCGTTATTTCCTATATAAATTCCAACATGGCTAACATTACCTGTACCATTAGTACTTGAAAATATTAAATCTCCAGGTTGTAAATTTGATTTGCTAATAGTAGTTCCAACTTTAGATTGATCACTAGATGTTCTTGGTAAAGATATATTTGCTGCATTTTTGTAAACATAGCTAGTTAATCCAGAACAATCAAATGAGTTAGGTCCAGTAGCTCCCCAAACATAAGGTTTACCTATTTGTTGTTTAGCTAAATTAATAACTGCATCAATTTTATTTGATGTAGAAGTATCTTCTGATGGAGTGTTAGTTGAATTATTTGAAGATGACGAATTAAGATCAATGTATTGAGAGCTAACCCAACCATTAGAACCATTAGAAAGCTTAACTTTATACCACCCATTAGAACTACTTATAATTTCAACTGTACTACCTTTAGATAAACTACCAATAATAGAATAGTTAGTACCAGCACCACTTCTAACATTTAAAGAAGAAGTATTAACAGTACCTATTTTACCCGCAACAGAAGTATCTTCTGATGGAGTGTTAGTTGAATTATTTGAAGATGACGAATTAAGATCAATGTATTGAGAGCTAACCCAACCATTAGAACCATTAGAAAGCTTAACTTTATACCACCCATTAGAACTACTTATAATTTCAACTGTACTACCTTTAGATAAACTACCAATAATAGAATAGTTAGTACCAGCACCACTTCTAACATTTAAAGAAGAAGTATTAACAGTACCTATTTTACCCGCAACAGAAGTATCTTCTGATGGAGTGTTAGTTGAATTATTTGAAGATGACGAATTAAGATCAATGTATTGAGAGCTAACCCAACCATTAGAACCATTAGAAAGCTTAACTTTATACCACCCATTAGAACTACTTATAATTTCAACTGTACTACCTTTAGATAAACTACCAATAATAGAATAGTTAGTACCAGCATCACTTCTAACATTTAAAGAAGAAGTATTAACAGTACCTATTTTACCCGCAACAGAAGTATCTTCTGATGGAGTGTTAGTTGAATTATTTGAAGATGACGAATTAAGATCAATGTATTGAGAGCTAACCCAACCATTAGAACCATTAGAAAGCTTAACTTTATACCACCCATTAGAACTACTTATAATTTCAACTGTACTACCTTTAGATAAACTACCAATAATAGAATAGTTAGTACCAGCACCACTTCTAACATTTAAAGAAGAAGTATTAACAGTACCTATTTTACCCGCAACAGAATTATTATTTTTATCAACGTATTGAGAACTAACCCAACCAGTAGAACCATTAGAAAGCTTAACTTTATACCACCCATTAGAACTACTTATAATTTCAACACTATTTCCCTTATATAATTTTCCTATTATAGAGTAGTTAGTACCAGCGCCACTTCTAACATTTAAAACAGATGTATTTATAATGCCCATGTCAGAAGCATTAGCCTCAGTTGAATTTATAGCTAAAACTGCAGACGTAACTGCCATAGACATTATTAAATTCTTTTTTATCATTTAATATCCTCCCATATAAAATTACCTAAATAAATGGTTAAAAATGTAATTTACAATATAAATATAACATTAATTAAACATTTATGTAAATATAATGAAAAAACAACATGGAAAAATATTGAAATTATCGTGTTGAAATACAAGCACTTAGATACAGTAGATAGCATATATATATTAGAGAAATTATATATACATACTTAAGGAGGTAAAATATGAGCCAAATAAGTGACCTTGTAAGAGGTTTTGATTTTATTGATGACAACCCAATGATATTATTTTTAATATTTGGTGTAGTAATATTTTTTGCACTTTCAGGTAATAATTGTGGTGATTTTTTCGAACAAAACAATGTTTTGATATGGATTGTATTAATAGTGTTTGTTTTATTTTTATTAAATAATAATTCTGATGATGATTGTGATTGCTGTTATTAAAAAGATATTTAATCTTATATTTTTATTGAAATATAAAAAAACCTTTTAATTAAATTATTAATTAAAAGGTTTTTTTATGTAAATTACTTGTTTTCTTCTATATAGTGGCATATATCACCTATAGTTTTCATGTTTTCAGCTTCTTCATCAGGTATATCTATACCAAACTCGTCTTCAATGGCCATTATAACTTCAACGGCATCTAAAGAGTCTGCATCTAAGTCTTCTTTTAGAGAAGTTTCTAATGTTAGTTCATCTACATTATCTATACCTAATTGATCGGCAATTATATCTCTTATTTTTTCAAACATGATTAGACCTCCTAAACGGTTTCTTAATTTTAATTGTAGTTTAATATAATATGAAAATTTTTTCAATATGCAATTAATAAAAAGTAATAAAGTTTTAAAATATGAATATAAATTATACAAATATAACATAGGAGGAATTGTTATGAAGTATATAGGACTAGTATTATCATCTATATGTGTTTTTATTATCGTATTAGCAAATTTATACTATAACTCTATAACATTAGATATGCAAAAGATGAAAAATTACATAGTTGAAAGTAATAGGGTATTATCAGATGTAATTGAAAAAGAGGATGTAGTACAAGATAATAAAGATGAATACATATCAAGATTAATTAGCTTAAAGAAAGGAATAGAGAACTCTAAGACATCGTTTTTAATTAGCGACTATAAAAGCTATAGAATAAAATCAATAGACAGTTTAATATATAGTATCTCAAACTCTAAAGAAAAGGAAAAATATTTAAGTGATGTAGACAAATACAATAAACTTAGTGAGGAAGAGTTAAATAAACTAATAAATAAAACTTTTATAGAAGTAACTTATTTGTCAGCTAAAACATATATTTAGTTAAAGCAAAATTTAACCTTTTACTTATTAAGGAGGGAAAGGTCATGGCGAAACTAGAAGATACTTTATCTCGCTTTTTGGGAGGCAATGATGGCCTTTTTAGTGGAGGGGTATTATTAATAATTGTTATAGTATTTTTATTGATTGGAACAGATTTATTAGATGACTTTTTTGATGATGATAGTGTATGGATTTGGATAATTTTAATAATTCTATTGTTATTTAATTTTGATGATAATTGTTGCTAATTTAATAATTTATTTAAAGAAATCGATTAGATTTCTTTTTTTATTGCCTTTAAATAAATATAAAAATATTAGACAAAATGTAACAATTTAGTATTATAAATCATATTATTCATTAAATAGGTAAATAAAAACCTATAAAAATTAACACAGGGGGTATAAAGATGTCTAGTCAAGATAAATTAACTCGTTTATTTGGAGGTTGCTTTGGAGACGGATTATTTGGAGGTGGAGGAATAATATTAATAATATTATTAGTGATACTTTTATTAGGAGATGACTTATTAGATTTTATATTCTGTGAAGATAATGCTTTAATATGGATAATATTAATAATATTAGTCATAAGCAATCTTGATTTTGATGGCGGATGTGGATGCTGCTAATTAAAAAAAGGAGGGGTCAAGTGATGACCTCTTTTTATTGTATATAAATAAACTATATATTAAAAAATGATAACACTTTTTTGATTATTGCATAGTATATAAAAGAAGTGCTATTACTTTGACAACTTAGTACTTACATAATTATAACCGATAAGTAAGGGGGAGGTTGTATGAGTAGTAAATTAAGTAGATTATTTGAAACTATGGGATGCGGTGGAGGAGGATGGTGGATAATTATATTATTCTTCTTATTCTTAGCGTTCCAAGAATGTTGGGCTGAAATATGTATAACAGACTGGATTCCATTCCTAATCCTATTACTAATTGTTTGTTCATGTAATGGGATAGGTTGTGGCGATGATTTTGGATGTTTAGATAATAGTAATTATGATTGTAACTGCTAAATATATAAAAATTATGGAGCTATGAAAATAGCTCCATAATTTTTATATACAATTTATTTTGAATAAGAAAATTTATATTAAATTACTAAAAAAGTATTTAATAAAAAATACCATTAAATATTATCACAAATAATACAACCTGCATATTATATGTTAAGAGCGAAAGCTCAATATATCAACAGGAGGTAACATAAAGATGTTAGAAAGACTTTTTGGAGACGGTGGATTTTTTGGAGCAGGAGCATGGTGGATAATAGTATTATTCTTCTTATTCTTAGCATTTGGTGATAGCTGGGTAGATATAGATATAATGGCTTGGATACCATTCTTAATAGTTCTATTAATACTTTGCAGCTGTGGTGGAATGTTTGACTAGAGTAACATTTTAGATAGAATTTCATACAATAAAGTATTAGGTGGTTAGATAAAAGTCATATGACCCTAGCCATTAATTAAGCTTATAGTTTAATTAAAATTTTTTAAATGGGAGGACTTTGTTATGTTCAGTAGATTATTTGGAGATGGTGGATGTTTTTCAGGAGCATGGTGGATTATAGTTCTATTCTTCTTATTCTTAGCATTTGGTGATTGTTGGGAAGATATAGATATAATTGCTTGGATTCCATTCTTAATCTTATTATTAATAACTTGCTCTTGCGGTGGATTCTTCGATGATGGAGGATGTGGCTGCTAAAATAGAAATTAATTAATCTAGGAGTGTTGGTATAATATACCAGCACTTTTGTTTTTATAAGATATTATTTATAATACTGAGGGAATATTACATAAATAAATTTATAATATGGGAAAATATGAATGAAAACATATTTATAAAAAAAAAACTTTGTGGTAGAATTAATAGTTAACTAGTAAATATTTAATTTTGAATATTCGCATTTAATTTAAATAAATTTAAGATAGGAGGCTTTATATGAAAAGTAATATAACAATAAAAGATGTAGCAAAAAAAGCGGGCGTATCAATATCCACTGTATCAAGAGTTATAAATGATTCAAAGCCGGTAACAGATGAGGTAAAACAAAAAGTTCTAGATGTAATAAAAGAAACTGGATATATTCCAAATCCATTAGCTAGAAGTTTAGTAACTAAAAAAAGTCAATTAATAGGAGTAATAATCCCAGAGGTGTCAGATTCCTTTGCAAATGAAATACTAAATGGAGTAGAAGAAATTGCAAAAATGTATGATTATGAGATACTTTTAGCTAATACATATTCAGATAAAGAGCAGGAGCTAAAGAGTATAAATCTATTAAGAGCCAAGCAAGTTGAAGGTATTGTAATGATATCATGGAAAGTAGAAGAAGAGCATGTTGATTATATGCAAAGATGTGGAATACCAGCATGCTACATAAGTAAGACTGCAAGAGATTATGATATATATACTGTAAGTACAAGTAATATAGATGCTACGTATGATATGACAAAATACCTTTTAGATAAAGGTCATGAAAAAATAGCATTTATTATGACTAGTCAAGATGATACTATACTAGAAAGAGAAAGACTGACTGGGTACGAAAAAGCACTAAGTGAAAGAAATATTAATTTAAATGAAAAATTAATAAAACATGGAACTACTACTTATGAAGGTGGTTATAAAAGTATGAAAGAAATGCTAGAAGAGGGAATTATACCTCATGCGGCATTTGTAACAGGGGATGAGGCTGCTATAGGAGCTATAAATGCTATTTGTGATGCTGGATATAGAGTTCCAGAAGATATATCTGTAGCTGGATTTAATGATGTAAAGATAGCTAAGATGTATAGACCTAAATTAACAACAGTACATCAGCCATTATATGATATGGGGGCAGTTGCTATAAGAATGGTTATAAAGATGATAAATAAAGAAGAATTAAATGAAAAGAAAATAGAATTACCATATAGAATAGAAGAAAGAGAAAGTGTTATCGAAAGAAGATAATAAAAAAGCTAGGTTAAAATAATTTAACCTAGCCTTTTTTATTTAATTAGAAGGTGATTTTTTAGTTTTTTTAACAACTTTTTTTACTTTCTTAGTTTTTTTAGTCTTAGGGGCAACACTTCCATCAGATTGCAATTCTTTAGAGTGTGAATTATTGGATTTTTTATGTTTTGTTTTTTTATGATCAAGTTTATCTTGAACTTCTGCTTCAGAAATTTTGTTCATAATAGTGTCTAATTTTTTTCTTTGGTTTTCATCTAGGAATGTTTTAAATTTAGAAATAACCTCCTCTTTCCCTTCTAATGTTTTTCCTATTTTAACCAATTCATCAATAAGTTCATTTTCAGATTTTCCTTTATAGTCATTTGCAATTTTTTCGATTTTATCTTTATCAATATTTTTTTCTTTAGCCATTTGCTCTAGAGTTTTAGGATCTACTTTTTTCATAAATATGCTCCTTTCTATAATATCTATAGTCTATAATTCATATTATTTATATATAGAAATATTGTTAAAGTGGTGAGTATAAATTTAAAATCTATAATAAATAAAATTTATTATAGATAATATATATGCAATTTAAATAAAAAAAAGTAACAATAAGATCAAATAAAACATAGTTTATATATGAGGGAGTAGTATAGTTTAAGGGGTGACTTGTATTGAATAATCTACTATTAATACTTGGAATGCTAGCATTAAGTAATGGTAACATATCATTATTTGATAATAAAAATAAATCTAAAAAATCATCAGAAAGTAATTCCACTAGTAGGACGCCTAAAGTTAAAAATAAGAATAATCATAATTCTAATACTAAAATAAAAAGAAGAAGAAAACAAAATAATAATTCGACAAGTGATAATGACGATATATTTAAGTTTAATATGAATGATATAAGTAAGGGGTTAAAATTAATGGAATTAAGTGACGAGGATTTAGATAGAGGCATGGAAATCATAACTAGAACAAAAAAATACATGTCACGAGATGAAAAAAAAATTCTTATAAAAATAGAAAGCTTACTAGATTTAGTAAAAGGAATTAAAAAATTAAGTGCTATAGATATATCTGATGATTTAGAAGAAAGTAATTTTTTTAGAACAATGGATGAAGAAGATAAAAAAAATATGATGATAAGAGAAATTATAGAGGTTTTCCCAGAAAAAAGAAAAGAGTCTGTAGAAAAAGCTATTGATATAAAGAAAAAGATTGACTTATTTGCAGAACTATTTTTACCTGATGATTTTGGAGAGGGTGGATTTAGCTTAAGTTCATTGGCTGATATAAATAACTTAGGAAGTATAAGTAATCTGAAATTATTAGGTAATTTATTACGTGGTGATGATGATGGATTATCTTATGAAGATGAAGAAGATGATTATGATTTCGAAGAAGATAGTTACGAAGAATTTGATGAATATGAAGATGAAGAACAATATGAATATATAGATACTGATGAAGACGATTAATTTATAAAAAATTAAATCTAATCGTATGAATTACATAATATGGATAAGAAAGAAAAAGTAGGAATTAATTCACAATATTATTTAAATTACTATATAAAACCTCTTTTAAAATTTTTATATTTATTATATAATAATAATATAAATCCTGAAGCATTCGATAAGGCTTTCTTAAATTCAACCGACAAAGTTTAAACGGGAGATCGAGTCTAAATCCAGCTAATATGCCCTAACATACATAGGGAAATTAAAAGTATTTAGCAGGTCACCCACCTGGGAGTATCTCGGGTCTGAATTTATGGGGCCACCGGTGTTTTGGGATTAAAAAAAGTGTTGCTCTATAGCAACACTTTTTTATTTAAAATCCTAAAATTCCTACATCATCTATACTTGTAAATACTGTATTAACGTTGTAAGGTAAATCATCTTTATAATTTGAAAAAAAGTTAGCTCTCATAAAATCATTTTCAACACTATATTCATCAATTTCATGTTCACTCCAGCTTTTTCCTAAATCTTTAGAATAACTTGTATGTAATTTTCCAAAATTGACCCACATTAAATATAAAGTTGAATCTTTTTTTAAAAAAGAAGGATACATACATGTAGAAGGACCTGTTATATAAGTTGATATATCTGTATCAAATGAAGTATCATTTAAATAACCGTTTAAATATTTTACAGAGTATCCGTTATCTAAATTCTCACAGAATGTTAAGTGATAAAAATTCATGCTATCTTTCAATACATTTAAGTAAATTTTATTTTTTCTAGAGTTAGTTATTTGAACAGGTGAGGACCATGTCAGTGTGCTTTTATTAAATCTAGATAAAAAAACTTCTTCAATTCCATTTACTAAATTAAAATAAAATACGCTAGGGGAATCATAGCTCCAAATAACAATAAAATTATCTAAAATAATATGATTTATAAAATCTATCTTATTTTCAGTCCATACATCATTATGTTTGAAATGATGAAATAGAGCACAAGTATTGGCAGAATTATGATTATAAACATAGTATAAAATATGTGTATCATTTCTGGTAATATTTATATATGGGAAACAAATACCAAACTTTTTAGAATTGTATTTTAAGAGCTCTTTTTGCGTAAAATTAGAAGATCCACTTTGTGAAGTTAAAATTTTTAGAGCTCCATCATTATAAATACCATATACATTATCAAATTTATCTAAATTAAAAAAGCAATTTGCAGAATCAATAGAATTATTACGTATCAATTTCTTTGAAAAAAGAAACTCGTTATTTTTATCATAGTAATTATAAGATATATCTTTATCAAAGGTAATAAAAAACATATCCTTAGAAGAACGTCTAATTATTGTTGAGCATTTATTAATAAAACTCATATATACCTCCTACTTAATTTATAAGAAAATATTCACACTATATATATATTTACAAAAAAAAGTTTTATTCTACTTTATTGTTATCTTTAGGTTAAGGCAAGTCACAAAAGATAGTTAAACTGCATAATATTAATTAGGCTAGTAAAGCCGAGGCATTGAGAAATCATTTAAGGGGAGGACAATGAGAAATGCAAGATCTTAGAAAGAATAAAAGAAAAATGATTAATAAACATATGAATGCAGTCAACAACCCTGAAATAGAAGAAATGAGCGACGATTTAGAGAGGGTTTATAGACCAAAACACAGCGATAATTGTAATCCATGTCCAAAAGAATGCGAACATGAACATGAACACGAATGTGACTGTGAATGCGAATGTCATCATCATCACCATCATCATGAAGATTGTGAACCATGTGAAGTTGAATCTGACAATTGTGTAAATAATCCTTGTTCTGAGGAATGTTGTACTCCAATAGTTCCATCAACATTTTCAACTAGTAATAGTATACCAGTTGCTATTGAAACTAACAGAGTATTTGATAGTATAGTTTTCCAAACACTTACAGATGGAATGAGCTTACAAGGTCCATTGGTGTATGATATTGAAGTTGCTGAAGTTAGAGGTCCAGTTCCAAGAACAGGTCCAGTAAGTGTAACTATTGAAAAAGTATGTATGAACTACTGCTCAATAGATATAGAATCAGAAGATCCTAGATTAGAAGATTTTAACGTAGTTAAAACATGTTCAGATGATAGAGGGCTTTGTGATACAACTTTTGAATATAAGGTATGTGGAGATACAAATACAACTTGCTGTGAAAAGAAAAAAGGTCAATCTGTTGCATATAAACAAAAAGGATTAGTTGCAACTGTAAAAGATTTGGTATTAGAACTAAGAGGTAAATGTGGATGTACAGAAATAATAGCATTGGCATATCCAGCAGTTAGAACTCCAAGTGGATGCTTACAAAGAGTTTCAGAAGTTCAATTCCCATATAATACGTTTGCAGCATCATGTTGTTTACCAGCTAGTGGAAGACCAGTTACATTAAGACAAGATTATCAAGTTAGTTTAACAGTTGATTGTGTTGGAAAAGCATATTTATGTTTAGTAGAAGTTTCTGATTGTGAATGTTATTATAATTTAGATATACCTAATGGTATAGATGTGGTACTTTGCTTGCAAGAGGTTGTAAGTATATTAGTAAACGAGAGAATTGTTGTATTAGCATCACCAACTCAAGTTTCTCCGAGAGTTGTAGATAATTACTCTAAATTATGTGACTTTACACAATGTGTAGATTCAGTTACATCTACACAATCAGGTGAATCTACAACATCAACAAATGGATGCAACACATGTAAAAAAACTTATAAATAAATTTGATAGTGTATAAATCAAATGGTGAACCTAATTTTAGGTTCACCATCTTTGATATAATATTATTTTTTATATTTTATACTATAACAATACTCAAATATATCATCACGAATATTTGATTTACTTTGATTATTAGAAGTATAGTTAATATCTCTAAGTAATGTATTAGGGGTTAGCCATAATCTAGATTGACTATTAAATATAATAGTATTATTATTAGACTCACCTCTAGTAGAAGTATTTAAAGCCTTATACTCAAAGACAATATTTGATAAATCATCTATGTTTAATTTATAAATATGTCCTTTATCTTTTACAATATTGTTGATATCATGCTTTGATATCTTAGTATTTCCTGGGCAAAAATTAAAATGTGATACTTTATAAATATTTTCATCAAGAGAGCTTTCTTCAACAACAAATAAGTTTAAGTAATTATTTATTATATAAAGTCTCATATCTTTAATATTTTTTGTATTATTAAATGCTTTACAGATAGCAGTTTTCTTCCAATATCCTCTATTATTATTAAAAAAGTGAATTAATCTTCCTGTTGTATCTATAGAACAAATATGAATTCTTTTTTGAGAATCAATATTTGCACAATAAGTATAAATGTTATTTGATAATTTTTCAGTATGTTCATTTATATTTTTTATATAAAGTTTATCATTACTAGTATAAATATAAAAAGGTTTTATGTCAGAATTAGTTTTACTCATCTTATCCTCCTAATTTTAAGGTTTTTTATAGCATTAATTAAAACTACACTATGTAATATACAGGTAAATATAGAAACAGCAGTCATTATATATATGTAAGCGTATATATTTAAATTAGGTATTGGAAGCAAGAAGTAGAGAGCTATTAATTGAATAACCATTCCTAAAATCGTATTTACGCTAGATTCAAATTCTTTTCTTATAGAATGTAAAATACCTGAAAGAGTTTGGTTTAATGATAAAAATAAAGGAGCTAAGCACATTGATTTTAAGTAGTCTCCAGCTATTTTATTTTTAAATACAATTAAGCATATTTCTTCACCAAAGAAATAAAAAAGTAATGAAGATGAAATTCCAACAGCAATTGTAAGTAGTAATGAATACTTTATTTTTTTAAAAACATTTTTATATTTGTTTAGTGCTATTTCTTGTGAGATACTGGGGATTAAATTTACAACTAATGCAGAGCCAACAGTAAATGGAAGATAAACAAATGGTATAACCATACCACTAATGATTCCATACATGCTTAAAGCACTTGAATAAGAAATACCTGCTAATACTAATCTAGATGGAACCATCATTGAGCTTATAGATTGCAACAATACATTTGACATACGATTACATGTAATTGGTAAAGAAAACTTTAGAGTTTCTATTGAAGAATTAATGAAATCATTTATATTTATTGTATAATTTTTTGATAAATCATTATTTTTATATAAGCATATGGTCATAAATAATACATTAGTACCTTCACCTATAGATATACCTAATAAAGCAATGTAACAATTAAATGCTTTATCCTTTATATACATACATAATAAACATACGAATAAAATTTTACTTACTTGTTCTAGAATTTGGCCTAATGCAGGTATAGTAACTTTTTTTATTCCATAATAGTATCCTCTTATTATATTTGAAATAGTTATTATTACAACTGCAGGGCAGATTGAGAGTACAAATAAATTTAAATCTTTATCATTAAGCAATTTGAGAGAGATAAATTTACTACTGAAAGATATAAATAATGAAATTGCAAATGAAATTATAAATGCCACGTATAATGTAGATATAAATAATGTATTTAATTCATGATTGTTTTTTAGTGCCTTTCTTTTAGCGACTAAACAACTAAGAGATGTAGGTATACCTGTTGTAGTAAGAGCTAAACAAATCATTAAAAAATTAAATATCATGTGATATATACCTAAACCGGTTTCGCCCATAGTGTTGGATAAGAATATTTTATATAAAAAACCGAGAATCCTTACAATAAAATTTGATATGAATAATATAATCGTTGATAACAAGAGGTTAGGTATTCTCAATTAATCACCCCCCTTATGTTTAAATATATTCATAAGATAATTAAAAAATAATTAATCTTTGTAAAATTTAATTTTTCCATTTCATCTAAACTTTGGTATTATATATACATACTATATAATGTATGATAGATGGTGATGATAATGGAAAATATATTTTAGATATAAATAATACCTCTAGTAAATACTTACAAATTTATAATCATATAAAGAATCTAATAATAGAAAAAAAAATAAAGGATTATGAAAAGTTACCACCAATAAGAAAATTAGCAAATAGTATAGGCGTGAATAATTCAACTATTGTAAAAGTATATGAATTATTAGAACATGAAGGATACATATATAAAGTAGTTGGAAGTGGAACTTTCGCATCTAATAGGAAATTTAAGAAAAAAACTACAGAGAAGGATATAATACATTTTGATAGTGGAAATCCATCAACAGATATATTTCCAATAGATGACTTTAAAGAAGCTATAAACATGGCATTAATCAATGAAGGTTCATCAATTTTTGAGTATGATGAGGGTTTAGGAAGTGAAGACTTAAGAGAAAAAATAGCTGAATATTTAAATAAAAGGTCAATACAAACAAATAAAGATAGTATACAGATAATATCTGGAGCACAACAGGGAATTGATATAGTCTGTAAGGGGCTTATAAACTATTCAGATGTAGTTTTTGTGGAAGAACCAACATATAATGGGGCTATAGAAGTTTTTAAAAGTAGAGGTGCAAAGATAATATCTATTCCTATGCTTGATGACGGAATTGATATTGGAATACTTAAGCTAAAGTTAGAAAAGATAAAACCAAAACTAATTTATGCAATGCCTAATTTTCAAAATCCAACTGGGGTATCTTACTCTTCTTATAAAAAGAAAAAATTAATAGAATTAGCAGAAGAACATGATTTTTATATATTAGAAGATGATTTTATAAGTGACTTTAATTTTGAATCAGAAGATAATAAGACTATTAGAAGTTATGATGATAAAAATAGAGTTATTTATATAAAAAGTTTTTCAAAAATACTTATGCCAGGTCTTAGAATTGGTATAGTTGAAATACCTAATGAGATTCAAAGAGAAATACTTTGGGCGAAATATTCTTCAGATATATCAACACCAGGACTTATACAAAAATCAATGTACTATTATATGGAATATTTTGATTGGGATAATTATTTAAAATCAATAGATAAAATATATAGTGAAAAATATAAAGCTGCTAAAAAGTTAATTGAAGATAATTTAAGTGATAAATTAAAATTAAGAAAATCTAATGGAGGTATAAACTTTTTTATAGAGTTACCGAGGGGATATTTATCCCAAGATTTTTATGAATTTATGCTTGAAAAAGGTGTATCTGTAACTCCGGGGACTTATTTTTTTGACAATATAATAGATGATAGATTTTTTAGGATAAATATAGCAAATGCAAGTATAGCAGATTTAGAAAAGGGAATATCTATAATAAGTGAAAATTTAGAAGAATTTTTTGATAGATTTAAAAACAAAATAGAGTTAAGAAGTAATAAAATATTTTACTAACAGATAAAATTTAGGAGGCAAAAATGTTTGATCAAAAGAAAATAGATAGGATAAATGAATTAGCTAAAAAAAATAAAAATGAAGGTTTAACTGAAGAAGAAAAGAAAGAAAGAGAAATATTAAGACAAGAGTACTTAGCTAACTTCAGAGCACATTTTAGATCAAGATTAGATAGTGTAAAGGTAGTATCACCAGAAGAATATGAAGAGCATATGAAAGCTAAAAAAAATTAATATAGCTAAAAGGGTAAAAATAGGAGGGGTAAAATGGAGATAAAATATGAAGCTAAAAATGCATGGAAAATTCATACAAAAAATAACACTTTAGAAGAGGTTATGAATTATAGTAAAGGATATATAGATTTTTTAAATAAGTCTAAGACTGAAAGAAGTTGTGCTAAAGAAATTATAAAGCAAGCTAAAGAAAATGGTTATATATCGTTAGAGGATGCTATTACTAGAGGTAGTATAAAATCAGGAGATAAAATATATGCAAATAATAAAGACAAAGGTGTTTGTTTATTTATAATAGGAAAAAATCCTCTTGAAAGAGGAATGAGGATAATAGGAAGCCATATTGATGCACCTAGAATTGACTTAAAAGCAAATCCATTATATCAAGAAGCTAATTTAGGTTTATTGAAAACTCATTATTATGGAGGAATAAAAAAATACCAATGGTTAGCATTACCATTATCTTTACATGGTGTAGTAATACTTAAAGATGGTAAGAAGGTTGATATATGCATAGGCGAAGATGAAGATGATCCTGTATTTTGTATAACAGATATTCTTCCACATTTATCATCAGATCAAAATCAAAAGAAAATATCTGAAGCTATAAAGGGTGAAGATTTAAATTTATTAATAGGAAGTATACCAACTGAAGAACAAGAAGGTATAGTTAATAATATATTAAACATATTAAATGAAAAATATGGGATGATAGAAGAAGATTTTTTAACAGCAGAATTTGAAATTGTACCTGCTGGAAAAGCTAGAGATTTAGGATTAGATAAATCTATGATCATTTCATATGGTCATGATGACAGAGTATGTACATACGCTGCTATAACATCTATATTTGATATAGAAGAAGTAGATTATACTGTAGTAACATTATGTGCAGATAAGGAAGAAGTAGGATCAAACGGTAATACTGGTATGCAATCTAGATTTTTTGAAAATATTATAGCAGAGCTTATAGAGTTAGAAGAAAACTATTCGGACTTAAAATTAAAAAGAGCTTTAGCCAAGTCTAAGGTATTATCGGCAGATGTTTCTGCTGCGTATGATCCTAATTTTCCAAATGCATATGATAAAAGAAATTCTGCTTATGCAGGTAATGGAGTAGTTTTAATAAAATATACTGGTGCTAGAGGTAAAAGCGGATGTAATGATGCAAATGCAGAGTTTTTAGCAGATGTCAGAACTGTATTTGATAATGCAAATGTAATTTGGCAAACGGGTGAACTTGGAAAAGTTGACCAAGGTGGCGGTGGAACAATTGCTTATATGTTAGCAAACTACGGAGCTGAAGTAGTAGATTGTGGAGTAGGAGTTCTAAGTATGCATGCACCATATGAGGTTATATCAAAAGTCGACTTATATGAAACTTACAAAGGATACAAAGCATTTTTTGAAAAAATAAAATTATAAAATAAAGAACTTTAAAATGAATTGATATTCATTTTAAAGTTCTTTATTTATCTATATTAAAATAATTATATAGTTCATTTATAAATCTATTTTCAAGTGGTGTAAGAACTTTTTGTTTAGAATATATAAAATAGAAATTCCTATTAAATTTTATGTTTTTTAATCTATAGAAATTAAGCTTATTATCATTTATATAGTCTATAGCAGACATATACGACACAAAAGATACACCTAATCCAAGTTTAACCATCTCCTTAATTGACTCATTTGATTCTACATGAGCAATAACATTTAAGTTATTATATGAAAAGTTATTTTCTTTTAATGTATCTAAAATTAATCCTCTAGTAGCAGAACCATCTTTTCTCATAATAAATTTAAAGTTAGACAACTCATTAATACCAATGTATCCATTTTCATTTTTTACATTTAAATTTTTAGAAGTTATTAAAACTAGTTCATCATTTAATATTTTTATTGACTCAATTTGGGTATTACTCGGTTTAACTCCAACAAATCCAAAGCTAATTCTTTCATTTAAAATTTCTGATATAGCATATTGTGAATCATAATGATTTATACTAAATTGTACATGTGGAAAATCATTTATAAATGATTTCATAAATCCAGGCAGTATATAAGTTTCAGGAATAGAACTACAAGCTATATCAATTAAACCTTCTATTTTACCAGAGTATTCTTTTATGTCACAAATAGCTTGCTTACAATTATTAAGAATATATATAGCGTGTTTATAAAGTATCTCTCCAGACTCTGTAAGTTTAATTGTTTTATTATTTCTATTTAATAATACTGTATTTAATTCTTTTTCTAAGTTTTGAATATGAGAACTTACTGTAGGTTGAGTAAGAAACAATTCTCTGGCTGCTTTTGAAAAGCTTTCATGTTTAACAACTGATACAAAGACCTCAAGTTGTTTAAAGTCCATATAAATACCTCCTGAGATTTAATATTAAATATATTATATCATAAGCAAAAAGCAATTAACCTTTTAAAATACATATAAAACTGCATCTTATTACAAAAATATTACAGATTAACAATACATATTATTAAATTTAGAAAAATGTTATATAATTTATACATAAATAATAGAAAAGGAGGTCTATAAGATGAATTTAAAGAGATTAGTAGCAAGTTTCATTATCTCAAGTCTATTTTTGACGGGGTGTACAAATGATAGTGCAACAAAAACAGTAACTAATAGAGCTAAACAACAGCAAACAATGACAAAAGTTCAAAATGATGTAAATGAGATAATGAATAAGGACTATAATTACGTTTTAAATAATATGGGAGCTCCTTATAGTACAACTTATTGGATAGATAAATATAAAATAAATAATACTCAAACTATTGAAGAACTTAATGAAACTGGAATAGTTGGTTTGGTATATCCTAAATATACAGCAGATAATGAATTAGAAGGAAGTGCTTTATATATAGAGTTAAATAATAATAAAGTAGTTGAAGTTCAAACATATGATTTCGGAACATATGAAGAAGATGAAGTACTAGAAGATAGTAGTTTGATTGTAATGGATAAATATAGCAATGAAGGAATATTAGAATTAAGTGATATGGAAAGTATAAATTTAAATACGTTTGAAGGTAATCCTGTAGATGAACTACATAAATATTTAAACTATATAACTCCAAATATTGATGCCTATGATATGGTAAGTAAGAGTAAATCTATAGAAGTATATAAGTTAATACACAATAGCGTAAATACTAATAAAACATTAATGGTATTTTTAGATGATGGAAAAATTGAAAAGATAAACATAGTAGGAGATAGCTTCGTAATAAAACAAGCTAGAGATTATTTTAACCAGTAAAAAGATTATAGCAAATGTATAATCTTTTTTTATTGTCAATTGAAATATATAATTAATAATGTTTAATATGAAAAATACAGGGTAGATATAAAATAAATCGAAAAAAATGCAAATAAATAAAAATAAAGTTAAAAAAAACTAAATATTATAAAAAAATAAAAAAGTTGATAAAAATTATTGACAATAAAATCTAACACTGATACTATGTAAAAAGAGTGAAAATGATTATCAGTAAAACATGGAGATAGTGTTCAAGTAGATTGGATAATCACTTTAAATTAGGAGGAGTAATGAAGAAGAGATATTTAATTTTAGCATTAATTGTTTTATCTTATATATCCTTATTTTTAGGAGCGAAAGACATAACATTAATAGATATATTTACAAAAGATCAGGATAAACTTATGGTATTTATGATAAGTAGAATTCCAAGATTAATAAGTATTCTAGTTGCCGGAATGGGAATGAGTATAGCAGGACTTATAATGCAGCAGATAAGTAAAAATAAGTTTGTATCTCCAACAACAGGAGCTACAATAGATGCAGCACAACTTGGAATAGTTATATGTATGTTATTTATGCCAAAGGCATCAATGTTTTCTAAGACAATAGTAGCATTTATATTTTCACTAATAGGAACATTTATGTTTATGAGAATACTTGGAAAAATTCAATTTAAAAATGTAATATTTGTTCCATTAGTAGGTATAATGTTTGGGAATATAATAGGATCTATAACAGATTTTATAGCATATAAATATGATCTTACACAAAATGTAGGTGCATGGATGCAAGGTGACTTCTCCATGATATTAAAAGGGAACTATGAAATACTATACATAACGATACCTATGATAATAATAGCCTATGCATATGCAAATAGATTTACTATCGCAGGTATGGGTGAAGATTTTGCTACTAATTTAGGTCTTAATTATAAGAAGGTAGTAAATTTAGGGTTAGTAATAGTTGCATTAGTAACAGTATGTGTAGTTGTTACAGCAGGAAGTATACCATATATTGGTCTAATCGTACCGAATATAGTTTCATTATACAGAGGAGACAATATAAAAGAAAATATATGGCATACGGGATTATTTGGAGCAGTTTTTGTTCTAGCATGTGATATATTTGGAAGATTAGTTATATATCCGTATGAAATAACAATAGGATTAACAGTAGGTGTTATGGGAAGTATAATATTCCTTTACCTTTTATTAAGGAGGAATGTAAGTGCAGCTTAATAGTGTAAATAAGAAGATAAATAAAAAAACTAACAAAGTAAATTCGAGTTTAAATAAAACTCTATATATAATGGGAGCTTTAGTAATAGTATTTGCAACATTATTTTTATTCTACGGTATAGACATGAATCATTTTGATTATGCAATATCAAAAAGAATACCTAAAATTATAGCAATAGTTTTAGGTGGTGGATGTATTGCATTTACAACAGTAGTTTTTCAAACTATAACCAATAATCAAATACTAACACCTAGTGTACTAGGATTGGACTCATTGTATGTATTAGTACAAACAATAATTGTATTTGCATTTGGATCAACGAGTATATTTATAGTTAATAAAAGTTATAACTTTGTGATAAATGTGGTTATAATGGTGGGAGCATCAATACTTTTATATAAAATATTATTTGAAAAAGGAAAAAATGATATATTTTTCTTATTGCTTGTAGGTATGATATTTGGAACTTTATTTAAAAGTGGTTCTTCATTTATGCAAATGGTAATAGATCCAAATGAATTTTTAGCTTTACAAAGTAGTATGATAGCTAGTTTAAATAATATTAACACAGACGTACTTATGATATCGATGATAATGATTATTGCTATAGTACCATTTATATATGATGATATAAAGTATTTAGATGTATTATCTTTGGGAAGAGAACAAGCAATAAATCTAGGCGTTGATTATGATTCATTAGTAAAAAAGATGATAATAGTGATTTCAGTACTAGTATCTATATCAACAGCTCTTATAGGGCCAATGACATTCTTAGGATTAATAGTTGCTAACGTTGCAAGAGAAGGTCTTAAGACTTACAAGCACAAATACTTAATTATAGGTTCAACTTTAATAAGTATGATAACTCTTGTGGGAGGTCAATTCTTTGTACAACATATATTTAGTTTTAACACAACTTTAAGTGTAATAATAAACTTTATAGGTGGTATTTACTTTATACAGCTTTTATTGAAGGAGAGTAAATAGATGATAGAAATAAAAAATATTTTAAAAAAATATAAAGATAGAAATGTTGTAGATAATGTTTCTTTCAATATAGAAAAAGGTAAAATAACTTCATTTATAGGTCCAAATGGAGCTGGTAAAAGTACAGTTTTAGGAATAGTTACTAGACTTATAAGTGGCGATGGTGGAGAGGTAGTTATTGAGGGTAAAAACTTAAGTGATTATCACACTAAAGAATTAGCAAAAAAAATAGCTATACTTAAACAATCAAATAATATAAGCTTAAAACTTACAATAAGAGAATTAGTTGGATTTGGAAGATTTCCACATAGTCAAGGAAACTTAAATGCTGAAGATGAAAAATATATTGATGAAGCTATAGAATATATGAAATTAACTGATATACAAGATAAGTACTTAGACGAATTAAGTGGAGGACAAAGACAAAGGGCATATATAGCTATGGTTATAGCTCAGAACACAGAGTATATATTACTTGATGAGCCTTTAAATAATTTAGATATGTCTCATTCAGTTCAAATGATGAAAGTTCTTAGAAATCTTTGTGATGATTTGGGTAAAACTATCGTATTAGTCATGCATGACATAAACTTTGCATCATGCTATTCTGATAATATAGTTGCACTTAAAAATGGTAGGATTGAAAAAGTTGGAAAAACAGAAGAGATAGTTCAAAAAGAAGTACTTGAAGACATATATGAAATGAATTTTGATATAAAAGAGATAAATGGAAATAAAATATGTGTTTACTTTTAATAATATAGGGCAATCTTAGTAAGATTGTCCTATAAAAAGAAAAATAATTGAGAATGATTTTAAATACTGAATTAGAAGTAAACTCAATATACAATAAATTTATATAAAGAGAGGGAGATATTATGAATAAAAAAGCAGCAATAATAGCAGGAGTTGCAATAATAGGACTAGTAGGAGCATTTGCATTAACTAAAAATAAAAATAATGTTACTCCAGATACAAATGTAGCAGCAGAAAGTACAATGACAATAACTCATGACTTAGGAGAAACAACAGTAGAAAAAAATCCTGAAAGAGTAGTAGTATTCGATATACCTACTTTAGATACAATGGAAGTTTTAGGAATAGACAATGTTGTTGGAGTTCCAACATCAACGTATCCAGAAAACTTATCAAAATATGACTCAGATGAATATGCAAAAGTTGGTACAGTTAAAGAAGTAGATTTAGAAGCTATAAAATCAGCAGATCCAGATTTAATAATAATAGGTGGAAGACAAGCAGATTATTATGATCAATTAAGTGAGATAGCACCAACAATATCAGTATCAAAAGAAAATACTGATTATGTAGGAAGTGTGACTGAAAATATAAATACTATAGCTGAATTATTTGAGGTGGAAGATAAAGCTTCAGAAGAATTAGCAAAAGTAAAAGAAAGATTAAATGAAGTTAAAGAATTAGTTAATGGTAAAGAAGCATTAACTGTTATGGTGAATGAAGGAAACTTAAGTGTTTATAGTGAAAACTCAAGATATGCTTTATTATATCAAGGTCTTGGATTCAAAACAGCAGATGAAACGATAGAAGATTCAACTCATGGTCAAACAGTTACATTTGAATACTTAGCTGAACAAAATCCAGAATACTTAGTAGTTTTAGATAGAGGAGCTGCTACAGGAGGAGAGTCAACAGCTGAAACAGTATTAGATAATGACATAGTTAAGTCTACTGATGCATATAAAAACGGAAAAATAATATATTTAGATGCATATACTTGGTATATAAATGATGGTGGTCTTAACTCTATAAATATAATGATAGATGATATAGCAAATAATATAAAATAATAAAATTACTTAAAAAGTCAGTTTTAAGTTTAAACTTAAAACTGACTTTATTTATAAAAATGGGAGATATAGTATGTTTATAGAAACTAAAAAATTTACAGTAAAAAAGGGTTATGCAGAAAACATAATTAATAAATTTTCAAGACCCAGAAATGAAGATGATACAAATGAAAGAAAAAAACCTCAAGGACTTATTGATGTTACAATAATGCAAAAGTTAAGAAAAGAAGAACATGAAGAAGTAATAGTTATGTTTAGATGGGAAAGTCAAGAAGATCATAAAAACTTTAAACTTAGCGATGCTCATAAAGAGGGTCATAAAAACAAAGGTGAAAAGCCAGACTTTATAATAAATGTAAGTGTAGATATGTATGATGTTAAGCATATAAATATGTAATTAAAAAGAGATGATTATTAGGAGTCATCTCTTTTATATTGTGTAGATTTATTTTAGTTGGGTAATAAGTATATGATATACTAATTTTATAACAAAAATATATAATCATAGATAGGAGGAGTTAGTATGATAAAAGATTTTATAAAATATTATGAACCATACAAGAAGCTTTTTTTCTTAGATCTTTTAGCTGCATTTTTATTTTCAGCATGTAATTTAGTTTATCCAATGATAACTAGAGATATTATGAATGATGTTGTACCCAATAAAGATTTAAGAATGTTAATTATATTTGGTATAATACTTGCAGTTATATTTATTTTCAAGGCAATATTAAATCATTTTATGCAATACTGGGGGCATGTGGTTGGAGTTAGAATGCAAGGGGATATGAGAAATTATGTATTTACTCACTTACAAAAGTTACCTAATTCTTATTTTGATAATAATAAGACAGGTGTTACTATGTCTAGAATAATTAATGACTTAATGGAAGTATCAGAGCTAGCCCATCATGGACCAGAAGATTTATTTATATCAGGAGTTATGCTTATTGGTTCTTTCTTTATACTTTTAAATATAAATGTAGGGTTAACTATTATTATATTTGCAATACTACCACTATTAGTGTGGTTCGCAATTGCACAGAGAAAAAGAATGAATAAAGCATTTATGGAAACAAGAGTAAAGACTGGGGATGTTAATGCTACTTTAGAAAATAGTATAGCAGGGATGAAAGTTACTAAGTCTTTTTGTAATGAGAAAGAAGAATTAAAGAAATTCAACAATAGTAATAGTATATTTAAGATTGCTAGAGAGTCTGCTTATAAAGTTATGGCAGATTATTTCTCAGGAATGAACTTATTTATGGATATACTTGAACTTATAGCATTAATAGCAGGAGGATATTTCGCTTATATAGGAAAGATAACTCTTGGAGATTTTACAGCATATTTATTATATGTAAAGATGTTTATTGAACCGATAAAAAAGCTTATTAACTTTACAGAACAATATCAAAGTGGTATGACAGGATTTGAAAGATTTATGGAAATTGTTAATGAAGAAACAGAAAAAGAAGCTGAAAATCCTATAGAGTTAAAAGATGTAAAAGGAGATATAAACATTGAAAATATATCTTTTACTTATGAAGATAAAAAAGAAGTATTAAAAGGATTAAATTTAAATATAGAAGCGGGAAAAACCGTAGCACTAGTTGGACCATCAGGTGGAGGAAAAACTACTTTATGTAGTTTAATACCAAGATTTTATGAATTTGAACAAGGTGATATAAAAATAGATGGAATAAGTGTTAAAGATGTAAGTTTAAAATCATTAAGAAAAAATATTGGAGTAGTTCAGCAAGATGTATTTTTATTTACGGGAACTATAAAAGATAATATTATTTGTGCTAAGCCAGAGGCCAATGAGGATGAGATTATAGAAGCTGCAAAAAAAGCTAGAATACATGAGTTTATTGAAAGTCTACCAGAAGGATACGATACTTATATAGGAGAAAGAGGTGTTAAATTATCTGGAGGGCAAAAGCAAAGAATTTCTATATCAAGGATATTCTTAAAGAATCCACCAATAATTATACTTGATGAAGCAACTTCAGCTCTTGATAATGTTACTGAAAGAGAAATTCAAGCATCTTTAGAAGAGTTAAGTAAAGATAGAACTAATTTAGTAGTAGCTCATAGATTATCTACTGTAAGAAATGCTGATGAAATTGTTGTTTTAACTAATAATGGAATTGCAGAAAGAGGAACTCATGAAGAATTAATAAATAAAGGTGGAGTTTATAGTAAACTTCATAGATAATTATAATAAAGCTAGCAAAATTTGCTAGCTTTATTATTTGAAAGACTTAAAAATATATTTAAATTAGGATAGACTTTTGTTAAAAAATAATATAAAGTTTAGGAATATTGATTTAGACTAAAGATATATCATAAAAATAAAGGAGGTGCTAGATGTATATAGATTTCCATAATCATATAGATTTTTATAGTAAGGATAAAGTCAATGAAGTAATAAATATTATAAATAAAGAAAAAATAATAACTATAGCTTGTGCAATGGATGAAAAAAGTTATATAGAAAATATTGGATACTCAAATAAAAGTGATTATATAATACCTATATTTGGTATACATCCTAGTAAAGTTAAAAATAATAAATTTAATTTTGATAAAATAGAAAATTATATAAAATATGCCCCTTTGATCGGAGAAATAGGCCTTGATTTTTATTGGGTAGAAGAAAAAGAAACTTATTTAAATCAAATTGAGGTATTTGAGTATTTTTTACAAACTGCTAAAAAATATAATAAATATATAAATGTACACACTAAGGGGGCAGAGGAATTAGTATTAGATTATATAAAAAAGTATGATGTGTCAGAACAAACTATAATACATTGGTACTCAGGAGAAGAAAAAACTTTAGAAAAGTTAATAGATATAAAGTGTTTGTTTACTGGAAGTGTTGATTTAGGGTACAGCGATAAAACTAATGAGATAATAAAGAAAATTCCAATAAACCAATTATTAGCAGAAACTGATGGACCAACTGCATTACAGTGGGTAAATAATATTTATGGAATGCCAGATGAAATAAAGAAAGTATATAAAAAAATAAGTGATATTAAAAATGTTGAAGTTGAAGAATTTAAAGAGCACTGTAGCAAAATACTAAAAGAAATAACAAATTTTAACAAAAAGTAGCGCAAGTTATTAAAGAATGATACAATTAATATAGAAAATAAAAAATACATACAGGGGAGCTAATTTGCTGAGAGGAGATTAAAATCTCGACCCTTAACCTGATTTGGGTAATGCCAACGTAGGTAGGATGTTAATTATAGTGATTAATAATATAAATTATTATATTTTATTATAAAAAGTCTTATCTTAATGATAGGACTTTTTTTATTAAAAATTAAAAGGAGGAAATAAAATGGTAATAGCAGATATAGCAGTAGTACCTTTAAGACCTTATAGAGGAGAAGAAGAAATGTATAAGGTTGTAGATGCATGTATAGAATGCATAGAAGAAAGTGGATTAAAATATGAAGTTGGTGCAAATAGTACAACTATAGAGGGAGATTTTGAAGACATCTTTAAAATAATTCAAAAGGTACATAAGTTACCTTTTGAACTTGGGTGCGAAAGAGTTATAACTACTGTTAGGATAGACGAGAAAGCAGGAGGAATAACAATTGAAGACAAGCTTAAAAATCATAGACAAAAGTAAAAATTATATCTACCCAATATTAACATTTATAACAATATTAATTATTTGGCAATTAGTTGTTGAATACAAAGAGATACCTCAATACATACTGCCAACGCCAATAGATATTATTAACGTATTTATTAATGACTATCAAGTTTTATTTGCTAATATAAAAGTTACTTTATATGAATCTATATGTGGTTTCATTTTGGCTTTAGTTAGTGCAATGTTTTTAGGAGTAATTATGGACTTTGTAAGTATAATAAGAAAATGCTTATACCCTATATTATTAGTTTCCCAAACTATTCCAACTATAACCATTGCACCACTTTTAATAATCTGGTTTGGATTTGATACTTTACCTAAAATATTAATGGTCAATTTAACTTGTTTCTTTCCAATACTTATAAACTTTGTAGATGGATTAGAAAATATAGATAAAGATTATCTAAATCTATTTGAAACTATGAAAAGTACAAAATTAAAAACTTTTATTCATTTAAAACTTCCAATGTCTTTAGATAAATTATTTTCAGGAGTGAAAATATCAGCAACATACATGGTTGTATCAGCAACTGTTGCAGAGTGGCTTGGAGGAACAGAAGGTTTAGGAGTATACATGGTAAGGTCAAAAAGTGCATATGCACTTGATAAGGTATTCGCATCAACAATTATAGTTGTAATACTTAGTTTAATATTCGTGGGAATAGTAGATATATTAAGAAAAGTAATAATAAGACATAAATAATCAGGAGGAGATAAGATGAAATTAAAAAGAATGATGTCACTAGCTTTAATTAGTACATTAAGTTTAGGAGTACTTTCAGGTTGTACAAAAAATAAAGAAGCAAAAAGTGAAAATGAATTACAAGATGTTACGATGGTCTTAGACTGGACACCTAATACTAATCATACTGGATTATATGTAGCGTTGGAAAAAGGTTACTTTAAAGACGAAGGATTAAATGTAAAAATAGTTCAACCATCTGATGGTGGATCAGCTACTTTAGTTGCAACTGGAAAAGCGGATTTTGGGATTAGTTATCAAGAAGAAGTTACTTATGCTAAGACAAGTAAAGATCCATTACCAATAAAAGCAATAGCAACAGTTATACAACATAATACATCAGGGTTTGCATCTTTAAAGAGTAAAAATATAACTTCACCAAAAGACTTTGAAGGAAAAACTTATGGAGGATGGGGATCTCCATCAGAAGATGCAATACTTGATGCTGTTATGAAAAAAGAAAATGTAGACTTTTCTAAACTAAAAGTTTTAGATGTTGGAGAAGATGATTTCTTTACAGCAGTAAATAACAGTGTAGATATGATGTGGATATTTGAAGGTTGGACAGCAATAGAAGCTAAGCAAAAAGGTATAGATTTAAATTATATATCATTAAGAGATTTAGATGAAAGATTAGATTATTATACTCCAGTTATAATATCTAATGAAACTATATTAAGTGAAAATCCAGAACTAGCTAAAAAGTTTTTAAATGCTACATCAAAAGGATATAATTATGCTGTAGAAAATCCAGAAGAATCAGCAAAAATCTTAGTAAAGCATGCATCTGAAATAGATGAAACCTTAGCTATAGAAAGTCAAAAATTCTTAGCAAATGAATATATAAGTGATGCAAGTAGATGGGGAGAAATGAAGGATAGTGTATGGAATAATTACACAGAATTTTTAAGAGAGTACAATTTAATAGAAAAGGATTTGAAAGCAAGTGATGCATATACCAATGAATTCTTACCAGAATAACAAAGCAAAGCTAATATTAAAAAATGTAAGTAAGAGTTATGATAATTTATTAATATTAAAAAATATAAGCATAGATATAAAAGAAGGGGAATTGATTACTTTATTAGGTCCAAGTGGAAGTGGTAAAAGTACAATATTTAATATAATAACAGGTATTACTAAAATGGATAGTGGAGATATGCACATAGATGGTAAAATAAGTTATATGCAACAAAAGGATTTATTATTGCCATATAAGAACATTATTGACAATGTATCTATTCCCTTAATTATTAATAAGAATAAAAAAGGTCAGGCCAGAAATATAGTGAAACCTTATTTTAAAGAATTTGGTTTAGAAGGGTATGAGTTTAAGTTTCCCAGTGAATTATCTGGTGGAATGAAGCAAAGGGCTAACTTTTTAAGAACTTTTATAAATAGTAAAGATTTAATGTTGTTAGATGAACCGTTTGGAGCACTTGATTCTATAACTAAGTCGAATATGCAAAAGTGGCTACTTAATGTTAGAAAAAAGTTTAACTCAACAATTATGCTTATAACTCATGATATAGAAGAAGCAATCACTTTATCTGATAGGATATACGTTATTTCTGAAAAGCCAGCAAGTATTAAAGCTGAATTTATATTAAATAATAAAAATAAATATAAGTTTGGCAGTGATGATTATATAAAATTAAAAAAAGATATATTGAATTTACTTTAGAAAATAGCTTAGATATATAGTTGTATATCTAAGCTATTTTTATTAAAAGAGTAATGTGAGAATATTAAAGTGTAAAAATGGATAAATTATACTTGTCAATATCATTCAAAGTTTCAGGAGGCATTTATGGACAATAATAAAAATAGAATGAAAGACAGACCAAAATCTAATGCAGAATTAAGAAAAATGTATTTCGAGCATGGCTCTGAAATCGGAGTAAAAGATGGCGAAAAAATAGGGGCAAGAAATTGCGGCACTAATAAAACTAAGAGTGAAAAACTATATCACAAAGTGAAAAAAGATGATTAATCAACCTAAATAAGAAGTGGCAATATAGCTACTTCTTATTTTTTTATAAAAGTATTTTTATTATATAATTGAAGTACTATAATGGAATTAAACAAGTACTTTAAATAAGGAGAAATTTAAATGAATATAAATAATATAGAAAATACAATAGATTTAAGAAAGAAAATAATAGAAAAATCATCTGAATTATTTTTAACTCAAGGGTATAATAAGACTACAGTTAGAAAGATAGCAGATGATTGTGGAATAGGAAGAGGACATCTATACTATTATTTTAAAAAGAAAGAAGATATACTACTTTTTATATACAGAGATTTTTTAGAAAAAATATATGAGTATATAAATAATAATAATGATATTGGCAGTAATACTATGGTTAGATATGCAGTTAGTCAGTATTTATATACATATATAATAGTAAGTTCACATTCATTATTTAGAATATATATAGAAGCATCTAAGGTAGACGTAATAAGAAAAGAATATGTGAGTATATTGATAGACTTATTTAATAAAAAAGGATTAAATAAAGAATTTGAATTTGATGAAGAAGATATATACTTAAGTATGACTATTGGATGTGCAGGAGAAAGTGAACTTCTAAATAGGTATTATGAGAAAGATTGTAGTTTAACTTTAGATGATATAGTAAATAGTACAATAATGACTAGATTATTACTACTTAACATTGATTATAATAAAATTAATAATATAATAGAAGAAGCTATAAAAATAATCAATAATTTAGACCTAGATAATATCAAAAGTATAAGTGAAATAAAAACATTTTGGTCTAAATATATACAGTAAAAGAGAGGTAAAAGTATGATTAAAGAATTACTAATAGGAAGCTCCCTTCTATTAGGAGGATACACTTTTTTTAGATTTGAGAATAAATCATTAGAGAAAGTGGAATATTTTATAGAAAATGAAAAAATTCCAAGGGAGTTTGATAACTTTAATATAGTTCAAATTAGTGATTTACATAATATGAAATTTGGAGAGAATAATTGTAAGCTGTTACAATATGTAGACGAATTGTGTCCAGATATCATAGTAATAACAGGAGATTTAGTAGATGGAGAAAAATCAAATTTTAATGTTGCTCTTAATTTAATAGATGATCTATCTAAGAAGTATAAAGTATATCATATAATAGGAAATCATGAACAAAAGGCTTTAATAAAGAGGTATAGAGATAAGTATAAAGAGTATTTTAGTGAATTAGGTAAGAAAAATATTATAAATTTAAATAATGAACATATTGAGATAAATCGTGGAAATAGTAGCATAAATTTATATGGATTAGTAGTTCCACTAAGTTGTTATAGATACTTATTTGAGAAAAAAGATAATATTAATATAGATAAAAAATATGTTGAAAAATTACTAGGACCTATAAATAAAGGTAAGTATAATATATTATTAGCTCATACTCCTTTTTATTTTAATGAATACGCAAAATGGGGTGCAGATTTAATTCTAGCTGGGCATGTCCATGGAGGAATAATAAGGTTGCCTTTTTTAGGTGGATTGCTATCTCCAAATAGAGAATTTTTTCCTAAGTATGACTTAGGGAAATATGAGTATAATAATTCAGAAATGGTATTAACTAAAGGACTAGGAGGTTCAAAAGTGTTAGTTAGAGTAAACTGTAGACCAGAGTTAGTCAAAATAATACTTAAGAGTAAAGAATAAAAAGTTTATTAAATAATAAAATTAAATAATAAAATTTGAAAATAGAAATTGATAATAAAAGGATATAATGGTGAGTATATATAGAATAGTAAAGCGATGAATTAAGATAGAATTCATCGCTTTACTTTATTATAGAATACATTTTATTAAATTTGTATAATGACATTAAGTTAGGGGTGAAATACAATGTATTTATAAATTACTTAGGCATGCCTAAAATAGGAGGGAGAAATATGTACAGGTTAGCAAAACAGATAGCTAGTCATAGAAAACTTATAATATTCATAGCTTTAATTTTATTAATTCCATCATTATTTGGATATATAAAAACAAATATAAACTATGATATATTAAGTTACTTGCCAGATAGTAGTTCAACTATAAAAGCTGAAAAAATATTAAAAGAAGATTTTGGATCAGGGTCACTATCTATGCTTATTGTAGAAGGTATGGAAGATAAAGACGTTGCAAAATTAAAAGAAAAAGTTTCAAAAGTTGATGGTGTAAATAGTGTATTATGGATAGATGATTTTATGGACTTATCAGTACCTAAGGAAATTATACCCAAAGATATGGTTAATTTTTTATACAATGGTGATAAGTCTACTATGATGGTTATTAATTTTGAAGATGGTTCAGCCAGTACAAAAACTATGAATGCTATAGATGATATAAGACGTATAGCAGGTAAACAGACATTTTTAAGCGGTATGGCAGGAATAGTTAAGGATACTAAAGATATATCAGAACAAGAGATGCCGATGTATGTTATATTAGCAGGAATAGTAACTACAATAATATTATGTTTTGCATTAGAGTCTTATATAACACCATTTATATTCATTGGAAGTATTGCTTTAGCAATAATATATAATTTTGGTACAAATATAATATTTGGAGAAATTTCATACATAACAAAAGCATTAACTGCAATACTACAGCTTGGAGTAACTATGGATTATTCTATATTTCTTTTACATAGATACGATGAGGAATTAGAATTAACAGACGATAGAATCGATGCAATGTCAAAAGCAATTGTAAATACAGCTAAATCAGTATTTGGTAGTTCAATAACTACCGTAGCAGGTTTTTTAGCTCTATGTGCAATGGATTTAACTCTAGGTAAGGATATAGGATTAGTAATGGCAAAAGGTGTTATTATAGGCGTTATATGTACAATAACCATATTACCTGCATTTATACTTACATTCGATAAATTAATTCATAAATATAAACATAAAAGTTTATTACCTACATTTGAAAAAACATCAAATTTTATAGTTAAAAATTATAAAAAACTTGCTATTTTATTAGTAATTGTATTTATACCTGCCTTTATAGGGAATCAAAAAGCAGAAGTTTATTATAATTTAGATGAAAGTTTACCAGATAACTTAGACTCAATAGTAGCAACTAATAAATTGAGAACAGATTACAATATGAATAGTACAGATATAATCCTAATAGATAAGTCGATGAGTTCTTATGAAAAGTCAAATATGGTAAAAGAAATTGAAGATTTAGATGGAGTAAATTTAGTATTAGCATTAGAAAAATACTTAGGACCGGGGGTATATGAAGATATACTACCAAGTGAGATTTTAGATCAATTAATTTCTAATGGATACGAGGAGATTATAGTTAACTCAGAATACAAAGCTGCATCTCCAGAATGCTCAGAACAGTTAAAAGAAATGAATAAGATTGTTCATAAATATGATAAAAATGCTTTAATTGGTGGAGAAGCTCCACTGACTGAAGATTTAATACAAATAGCAGATACAGACTTTAAAAAAGTAAGTGCAGTATCTATAATAGCAATATTTTTAATTATAGCTATTATATTTAAGTCAATATCATTACCAGTAATACTAGTATTAGCAATAGAGACAGCTATTTTTGCAAACTTAGGAATACCGTATTATACAGGTACAGTAGAACCCTTTATAGCATCAATAGTTCTTGGGACAATACAGCTTGGGGCTACTGTTGACTATGCAATATTGCTTACATCTAGATTCCAAGAAGAGCTAATTAACGGATATGATAAATTCACAGCTATGAAAAACTCAATACAAAGCTGTGGAAGATCAATAGTTACAAGTGCATTATCTTTCTTTGGAGCTACAATTGGTGTTGGCGTTATATCTAAATTAGAGCTTATAGGCTCATTATGTGCATTAATGGCAAGAGGTGCTATTATAAGTATGTTTGTAATTATATTCTTTTTACCAGCAATACTTATAATATTTGAAAAAATTATACTAAAGACTAGCAAAGGATTCTTAGAAGATAAGAAGAAACAAGAATTATCTACAGTTCAAGATTAAACTTTTATAAATTTTCGGGGGGATAAGATATGAATAGAAAAAATAAAACTATGAAAGTAAAGTCAGCAACTTTAATAACTGCAGCAATAGTTGCAAGTAATGGAACTTTAGTATTTGCCAATAATAGTGATATAAAAAAAGATGAAACAGTATATTCCATATTAGATGAAAATGGAAATATAAAAGAAAATATAGTATCAACATGGATAAAAAGTAATTCTAAGTTAGGGGAAATAAAAGATATAAGTGATCTTACAAATATAAAAAATTTAAAAGGTGATGAAGAGCCAACTATAAATGGTAATGATGTTACATGGAATATAGATGGAGATGATTTATATTATAGTGGTAATAGTACAAAATCAATACCGATTAATATAGGGATAAAGTATGAATTGAATGGTAAAAAAGTAGAACCAAGTGAAATTATTAATAAATCAGGTAAAGTAAAAATTACTATATCATTAAAAAATAGAGAGCCTAGAAGTATAGATATTAATGGTGAAAATAGAACAGTATATATACCATTTTTATCAGCTGTTGAAGTAATTATGCCTAGAGATAATTTTAAAGACATAGATGTAAGCAGTGGTACCGTTTTAGATGAAGGAAAAAATTGTTCTATAACTTTCATATCTGTACCAGGTTTAAAAGAATCATTAGATTTAGATCAAGATCTAAGTACAGTAATAGGATTAGAAGATGAACTAGTTATAGAAGCGAATGCTACAAATTTTACAATGCCTAGCATAATGGCTGTAGTTTCTCCTAATGCTTTAGATATGAATGAGTTAGAAAATTTAGATGAAAATAGTACTATAAGTGATTTAAGATCATCATTAGGTGATTTACAAAAAGGAGGAGAGTCTTTATTAGATGGGGCTAAACAATTATCTAAAGGTGCAAATGAACTAAATGAAAAGTATGCACTATTTAATAATGGAGTTAAAACATTAGATAGTGGGATAAGTGACTTAAATAAAGGTGTAGGTGAGCTAAGTAGCTCTACACCTGCATTAAGTCAAGGGGCAGGAACATTACATAGTGGTTTATATGAATTAAAGACAGCACAAGGACTATTCACACAAGGTGTTAATGTACTTGATAGTGGAGCAGCTCAATTAGATAGTGGAATATCTAGCTTGGTATCAGCATCACCACAATTAACAAATGGAGCAAATAGTTTAAATTCAGGGGTTAATGAATATGTAGGTGGAGTAAGTAAATTAGCAGGATCATATAAAGGTATAGATGATGGAATAAGTAGTGCGTATGAAGGAGCTTCATCATTAGTAAATGGATTAGGTAATGGAGTAGGTAAGTTAAATCAGCTGAGTAGTAGTGATATAAGTTGGGCTATATCAATACTACAAAATAGTAGTGATCCAAATGTACAAAAAGTGGCACAAATGTTGGTAAATAACGGTGTAATAGACCAATTTAATGCTTTAAAAACTGGATTAAATGAAGCCTATGATGGAGCAAAAGAATTACAATCTGGACTTAAAAATCTTAAGTCTGGATCAGATACATTTAACACAAATTTAAAATACATTTCATCTAAAGGAAATGAATTAACAAACGGAAGTAGTCAGTTACTATCAGGGATAAATCAATTAGCTTTAGGAGGAGAGCAATTGAAGGAGGGAAGTAGTGCACTAAAATTAGGAACATCAGAACTAGCTTTGAATGCTTCTAAGTTAAATACAGCGACAGGAACTATATATAGTGGTAGCGGTGACTTATATGATGGAACTATTAAATTGAACCTAGGTGTAAATCAATTAAACCTAGGCTCAAAGACTTTAAAAAATGGAACAGCAGAACTTAGTGAAAATTCAAGTAAAATATTAAGTGCAACTGAACAATTAAGTAGTGGTGCAAGTAACTTATATAATGGAACTAATAAGCTTAAAACAGATGGATTAGATAAATTATATGAGTTAGGTGATGAAAAATTAAGTAAAATAGATGGAGTATTGCAAGCTAAGGATGAAATAATAAATATATCTAAAGAGTACGATAATTATGGTGGAAAATCTGAAGATATGCAAAGTAATGTGAAGTTTGTAATGAAAGTAGAAAGTAGCGCTGATGAGAATAGCGATGATAAGACTAAAAAAGAAGATAATACTAGTCACCAAAATGAAAAAGGCGGTATTTTAAAATGGATGAAAGGATTATTTAAATAAAGATTAAATTCTGATAGAATATTGAATAAATATATGTGAGTCTTATAAAGAAATATAATTAGTATTTAATATTGTTACTGATAATATTTATAGGGTAAAATATAGAGTATAAATTTATAATTTAAGGAGAGACAACTATGGAAGATATGAATATACTTATAACATCAGAAGCCAAAAGGGAGTTAGATAAGCTGTTAGAGAATAGCGATAAAAAATGTATAAGAATACTAACTAGATGTATAACAATGACATCTAATGCAAAAATAGATTTAGAATTAGATACCCCTAATGAAAATGACAATTTATATGATGTAGATGGATATAAAATAATTATAAATAAAGCATTAGACTCACAAATGAATTATATAACTATTTCATATGGTGGTCTTCTAAGTAGAAATGAATTTTGTGTAGAAGCAGATTTTTGTTTTTATTATTAAAATACAAAATAAAAGTACCGGTAACATAAGAATATACCGGTATTTTTATTTATAATGTTATATAAATTCAATATAAAGCTATATGAGATTATATAAATTTAATTAAATAAAAAGTAAAAAGTCATTGGATAAACTCAATGACTTTATTTATATACTTATAAAATCAAATCTAAATACATAAGATCTTATGTAATGTAAATCTACAATTTAGTCTAAATTCTTACCTGTAAATGCTAAAGGTAAAAGTTCACCTAAAGTATATTCCAGATATTCATCTCTACTTTTAGCGATATAAATTTTAAAAGTTTCAAGATTACAAAATTCTGCCATAACCTGTCTACATACAGCACAAGGAGCACAGAAATCTCCTTCACCTTGACTTATGCCATGTTTATTTCCTACAATAGCTATTGCAGTGAAGTTATTATCTCCTTCTGAAATAGCTTTAAATATAGCTGTTCTTTCAGCACAGTTAGTAGGTGTGAATGCAGCATTTTCAATATTACACCCTTTATATATTTTTCCGTTATCGCAAAGTAGTGCAGCTCCTACGCTAAATCCTGAATATGGAGAATAAGATAATTTCTGAGCTTCAAATGCTTTGTCAATTAGTTCTTTTACATCGATCATAAATTCTCACCTAATCCTTTATATTTAATACTATAAAACTTTCTATATAATTATTTATATTACCCTTATTGAGGGATTATTATTGTATCATCAATAATTAAAAATGTAAATAGAAAAAATATTATTTCACTATACATTATTATTAATATGTAAAAATAATAAGTTTAACATATAGACTATTAAATGCATATTTTAGTAATAAAATTGTAAAGTTGGTGAAACTATGAAGCATAATTTGGGTATAAGTTTATTAATATCTTCAATATGTTTAGTTCAAATAGGATGCTCATCTGAGCCTGTAGTTAATAATAATATAGTTATTAAGGATGAAACCACTACAAACAATGAAAAGATAAGGAATGATAATACAGTTCAAAATAATCAAGTAATAAAAGAAAATAGTGAAAATAATGCGCCAAATAATTATTATATAATTTCCTACAGTAGTAGCCAGTATCTCACTTATGATGATATACGTTATTTAAGTAAAGAAGAACTAGCACTAGCTAGAAATGAAATATTTGCACGTCATGGATATACTTTTGATAAAGCGAAATATAAAAACTACTTTAGTAGTCAACAATGGTACACTCCAATTGGAAAAGTTGATATGAATACATTTAGTGATATAGAAAAATATAATATAAATTTTATAAAATCATATGAATAAGTAGAAATGAGGCATTACTTTAGATTGAAAAGTAGTGTTTAACTTTTATACATTTAAAATTAAAAATAAATATAATAAAAAAGTTTAAAAAGACATAAATAAGTGTATATACTATATATTGCGTTTGGTATTATTATATACAACTATATATAGTGATATATAAAATATAAATTGTAAATGTAAAATACAAAACAAAAAGTTAGAAGGATGGGAGAAATGAACTGGATAAAGCTTAACAACCAAGTAATAATAAAAGATGAAGATGGCAAATATCAACTTGAAAAAGATAAAGAAGCCTTAGACAGTTACATAAAAGAATATGTAACTCCAAGATTAAGAGCATTTAATGGTATAGAGGAAAGATTAGAATATTTAATAAAAAATAATTATTACTCAGAAGAAATTATAAATAAATATAGTCTGGAGTTTATAAAAAAATTAGAAGAAAAAATAAAAAAATATGATTTTAAATTCCAATCATATATGAGTGGAAATAAATTTTATGGAAATTATGCTCTAAAGAGCGATGATGGTAAGGAAATTCTAGAAACTTACAATGATAAAGTGTTAATAACTTCATTAGCATTAGGCGATGGAGATGAAAAGTTAGCTTTAAAATTAGCTGAAAAGTTATCAAAACAAGAATTCCAACCAGCAACCCCAACATTTTTAAATGCAGGAAGAAAAAGAGCAGGAGAAATGGTATCATGCTTTTTACTATCAGTAGAAGATAGTACAGAAGGAATATCTTATGCCATATCTTCATCAAATCATCTATCAAAAATAGGTGGAGGAGTAGCTTTAAACTTATCAAGACTTAGAGCTAGTGGAGAAGATATAAAAGGAATACAAGGTGCTGCTGGTGGCGCAGTTGGAGTAGCTAAGATGTTAGAACAATCTTTTAGTTATTTTAATCAAATGGGAGCTAGACAGGGAGCAGGAGCTGTTTATCTAAGTGTATTCCATCCAGATTTTGAGATGCTTATGGACACTAAAAAAATAAATGCAGATGAAAAGATAAGATTAGCAACGTTATCTTTAGGAGCCGTTATACACAATAAATTTATGGAATTAGCAGAAAAAAATGAGAAAGCTTATGCATTTTATCCTCATTCAGTTTATAAAAAATATGGAGTTCATATTGATGAGATGAAAATGGATGAATGGTATGATAAATTAGCTAATGATGATGATATAAGAAAGAAAGAAATAAACCCAAGACAGATGCTAACAAAAATAGCTCAAATGCAACAAGAAAGTGGATATCCATATGTAGTATTCATAGATACAGCTAATAAAGAACATATTTTAAAAGATGTTGGAATAATAAAAATGTCAAACTTATGTTGTGAAATTTTCCAATATCAAACATCTTCTGATATAAAGGGTTATGGAGAAATGAATAATTGGGGACAAGATATAAGTTGTAACTTAGGATCATTAAATATTGCCAATGTAATGGATAATAAAGATATAGAAGGAACTGTTAATACAGCCATTAGAGCATTATCTTTTGTATCGGATAATACAAATATAAAAGCTGTTCCTACCGTTAAAAATGGAAATGATAAGTCTCATTCAATTGGTTTAGGGGCCATGAATTTACATGGATATTTAGTTAGAGAAAATATGCTATATACTTCTGATGAAGCTAGAGAATTTTCAGACGTATTTTTTGCAATGGTTAGATATTATGCTATAAAAGCATCTATGGAAATTGCAATTGAAAAAGGACAAACTTTTGAAGGCTTTGAAAAATCTGAGTATGCAAAAGGTAGAGAAAGTAGTGTTCTTTCAAAATATTATATAAACTCATACTTACCGAAAGCTAAAAAGGTTATTAAGTTATTTGAAGGTATATATATACCAACAAAGGAAGATTGGGCAAAGTTATTAGATGATGTAAAAATAAATGGAATCTATAATGCATATTTAACTGCAATAGCACCTACACAAAGTATTAGTTATGTACAAAACGCAACATCAAGTATAATGCCTATAACAGAGCCTGTTGAAGTAAGAACTTATGGAGATTCTACTACCATTTATCCTATGCCATTTTTAACTAATGAGAATATGCTTTACTACCAATCAGCATATAGAATGGATATGAGAAAAGTTATAGATATTGTATCTACTGTCCAACAACATGTAGACCAAGGCATATCAACTACATTATTTGTAACAGACGATAAGACTACAAGAGATATAGCCAAATTATATATATATGCATATAAAAAAGGATTAAAGAGTCTGTATTACACAAGAACGAAAATGACTAGAGATGATAATGAATGTTTAATGTGTTCAGTATAAGGAGATAGATTATGACTTTTAGATTAGGAAAAATACACAAAGCTGTAAACTGGAATAAAGAAGATGATGGATTTACACAAGCTTTTTGGGAACAAAATGTAAAACAATTTTGGTTACCAGAAGAAATATCTGTATCTAAAGACCTGAAGGTATGGAATGATTTAAATGATAAAGAAAGAGAATTATATAAAAAAGTTCTAGGAGGACTAACTTTATTAGATACAAAGCAAGGTAATAATGGAATACCATCAATGATGAGTTTAACTGAGAATCTTCAAAGAAAAGCAGTATTATCATTTATGGGAACTATGGAAGAAATACATGCAAAAAGTTATTCATCTATTTTTACAACACTTCTTTCTAGTAATGAAATAGATGAATTATTTGACTGGATAGAAACAGAAGAAACCTTACAAAAAAAAGCTGAGTTAATATTAGAGCAATATGAAAATACTAATGATCAAAAAAGTTTATACTTATCTATGGTTACAAGTGTATTCTTAGAGAGTTTCTTATTTTATTCGGGATTCTTCTATCCACTATACTTAGCTGGACAAGGTAAGATGGTTGCAAGTGGAGAGATAATTTCTTTAATACTAAGAGATGAGTCTTTACATGGTAAATATATAGGATTACTTGCCCAGGAAATATACGATACGTTTGATGATAGTGAAAAATTAGCACTTAAAGAAAGAATGTATGTTATACTTAATAATCTTATGAAAAATGAAATTGAGTATACTAACAAAATATATAAGGAAAGTAAACTTGAAAAAGAAGTTATAAATTTCTTACAATACAATGCTAATAGAGCATTAGAAAATTTAGGGTTTGAAGATTTATACGAAGTTAGTGATATAAATCCGATAGTTTTAAATGGATTAAGTACAGAAACTAAAACACATGACTTCTTCTCTACAAAAGGTAATGGATATCAAAAGGGTATATATGAAGAATTAGAAGATGAAGATTTTATAATTTAAAAATGTTTTTATATAGATAAAAACTATATTATTTTAATTAACATTATATCAATATAGTAAAGCTAAACAAATAAAAATTAATGAAGAATAAAATAAGGTAAATAAAAAATCTCTTAGTATTTAATACTAAGAGATTTTTTTATCTAATGGGAGTATACTTTGGAATAATAGTTCGTATTACGGTTAATATATAAAATAAATTTTATAAAATTACTGCTTACATTTAAAGAAAAAAATATGATAATCTTATATTGTAGGGTTGTTATACTTTAAATGAAAGGTGGTATTTTTATATGTATAAAGTAGGGGATTTAATTATTTATGGTAGTAGTGGAGTATGTAAAGTAGAAGATATAGGAGTACCTAATATAACTGGAATAAACAATAATAAAGATTATTACACATTAAAACCTGTATACCAGGATGGAAAGATATTTACACCGGTAGATACAAATATTTTTATGAGGCCTATTATGTCATATAAAGAAGTACAAGAATTAATAGATATTATACCAACAATGCAAAAAGATTTAATATATGACAAAAATGCAAGAGTAGTGGAAGATTATTATAAAGAATTTTTAGAAACTCATGATTGTTCAGAATTATTAATATTGATTAAAATGTTATATGAAAAAAAAGCTGATACTATAAATAATAAGAAGAAACCGAGTCAAATAGATGAAAAGTTTATGAGTATAGCTGAGAATTTAATTAATGAAGAATTTTCTGTAGTTTTAGGTATTGAGAAGGATGAGGTTCCTAATTATATTGGCAGCAAATTAGACAATATACAAGTTAATAATGAATAGAAATTTTATATAAAAGAACTCCAATCTTAAAAAAGAATAGAGTTTTTTTATTTTAGCTTTTTATTAATATTTGGTTAAGATAGTTACTATATAAAAAGTTAGGAATAATCTGTGTATATGTCTTAAAAAATGGAATACTAGAAATGAGGTGATTAGATGAAGTCAGTATGGACTAAAAGTTGTAATTTAACTAAAAGATATACTTTAGATAAAGATATAAATGTTGATAATTTAATTATTGGAGCAGGGATGGCAGGAGTATTAATAGGGTATATGTTAAAGAAAAATGGTGAAGATGTAATTTTAATTGATGCAGATGAAATTGCAAGTGGAAATACTAAAAATACTACTGCAAAGATAACATCTCAACATAATTTAATTTATAATAAATTAATATCTGAGTTTGGAGAAGAAAAAGCTGGACAATATGCTAAAGCAAATGAACTTGCTATAAAAAGATATAAAGAAATTATCGATGAAAGAAAAATAGATTGTGATTTTGAAAGTAAATCAGCATATACATATTCATTAAATGATATAGAGATAATTAAAAATGAGGTAAAAGCTGCTAATAGGCTTGGTATAAATGCTGAATTTGTAGAAAAAGTTAACTTACCTTTTGAAATTAAAGGAGCTATTAAATTTAATGATCAAGCACAGTTTAATCCACTTAAGTTTTTAAAAAATATTTCACAAGATTTAATTATATATGAAAACACAAGAGCATTAGAAATTAAAGAAAATTTAGTAATTACAAATAGAGGAAATATAACAGCAAACAATATTGTGGTAGCTACACATTATCCAATAATGAATATACCAGGATATTACTTTATGAAAATGCATCAAGAAAGAAGTTATGTTATAGCATTAGAAAATGCAACTTATGTTGATGGAATGTATGTAGATGTTAATAGCGATGGATATTCATTTAGAAATTATAATAACTTATTATTATTAGGAGCTATAAGTCACAGAACGGGAGAAAATGAAAATGGCGGTAACTATGATAAGTTAAGGAAAATTGCAAAGGAGTTATACCCTGAGTCTAAGGAAAAGTATACATGGTCTGCTCAAGATTGTATGACTATAGATAAAATACCGTATATAGGTAAATATTCTAAGGAAACTCCTAATATATATGTTGCGACAGGATTTAATAAATGGGGAATGACAAGTTCTATGGTGTCAGCTATGATAATATCCGATATGATACTAGAAAAAGAAAATGATTTTTCAGAAATATTTTCTCCAAGAAGATTTGATTTATCTTTATCTATAAGTAATATAGGTAGAGATATGGTAAAAACAGCTAAAAATTATATTGCACAAAAAATATATATTCCAAGTAGTGATATAGAGCACATTAAAAATGGACATGCTGGAATTGTTGAATATAATGGAGAAAAAGTTGGAGTTTATAAAAATAAGGAAGGGAAAGAATTTATTGTATCAACAAAATGCCCTCATTTAGGCTGTCAGCTTAGTTGGAATGCAGATGAATTAACATGGGATTGTCCGTGTCATGGATCAAGATTTGATTATAAAGGTAAATTAATGGGAAGTCCTGCAACCAAAGGGATTGTAGAGGATTAAACAAATATACGAGATATTTTCAAGAATATTAAGAAAATTTCGGGGGGTACATATTGATTTTATAAAAATATATGATAAAATATGTAAAAAAGGAGTTATATCATATAAGAATAGAGTTAAATTTTGATAGAGTACTATATTAATATATGTATTGATGTAATTGAATTTATAACCTCAGTGTAGATACTTTTATCTATTACTGGGGTTTTTATTTAATATATAATATAAAGACTAGTAGGGGTTAAGTAGAAAGGTTGAGTAAATATGGAATTAAGAGAATTGAAAAATTTATCATATAAGATAGAAGATGAATTAAGAAAAGAAATAGAAGAGGTAAGTGACTTTATATTTAATAATCCAGAACTAGGAGGGCAAGAATATATATCATCTAAATATTTAGTAGATAAAATATCTCAATATGGATTTAATGTTGAATATCCTTATTGTAATATAGACACTGCTTTTAGAGCTGAGATTGGAGATAATGAGGAGACTAGTATAGCTTTTTTAGCTGAATATGATGCTTTACCAGGTTATGATGGACCGAATGGATTAGGACATGCTTGTGGTCATAATTGGATAGCTGCAGGAACCTTAGGAGCGTGCTTAGTTTTAAGTAAATTAAAAAAATATTTTAAGGGGAAAATTGTGTTAATAGGAACACCAGCAGAAGAAACTATAGGATATAAGTGTAACTTAGTTAAAGCAGGAGTTTTTAATGACATAGATATAGTTTTTCAAATGCATATAGAAGCTTTTAATAATATAAACTGTAAGGCATTAGCTATGGATTCTATAGAGTTTTCTTTCAAGGGAGTTGCAGCTCATGCAGCAAGTCACCCACACATGGGAGTTAATGCTTTAGATGCAGTGCAACTTACATTTGCAGGAATAAATGCATTAAGGCAACATGTTACATCAGATGTAAGAATACATGGAATAGTAAGTAATGGTGGAGAAGCTCCTAATATAGTTCCAGATAGAGCTAGCTGTAAATTTTATGTTAGGGCAGAAGATAGAAAAAATTTAGAAGTTGTAAAAGAAAAAGTAATAAACTGCGCTAAGGGAGCAGAACTAATGACTGGTTCACAATTAACATATAGATATTTTGAAAATTCTTTTGATAATATTATAAATAATAGTATATTACAAGATATAATGAGAAAAAATCTAGCTAATGTAGGTATAAGTGAATTATTAGAATCACAAGATGGACCAACTGGTTCAACTGATATAGGAAATGTAAGCCAAGTTTGTCCAACTATGTATACAGAACTAGCTTTAGATATATGTCCAATAGTAAGAGTACATGAGAAGGAGTTTTTAAATTATGCTAACTCATTAGAGGCGTATGATAAGCTTCATAAGTCAGTTAAAGCAATGGTTACTTCAGCTCTAGAAATATACTTAGATAAGAAATTGCTTAAAGAAATAAAAAAAGAGCATATAAAAAATATAAGTTTATAGATTAAATATAAAAACCGCATCACATATATGATACGGTTTTTATATTTAATAATATTAATATTGGTGCCGGATATGGGACTTGAACCCATACGGTATTACTACCAACGGATTTTGAGTCCGTCGCGTCTGCCATTCCACCAATCCGGCATTTTCTGAAAATTTAAATATTATATTAAAGATTATAGCAATAAATTATAACGTTTGCAACATATTTTATCTTAATATACATTTAATATTATGTTATTATTAAATAATAGCATAATTGTATATAATAACAATAGTAAAAGCGCTAAAATACATAGAAATTTAGGAGTGAGGATTTTGGACAAAAGATTAATTATTATAGATGGAAACTCAATAATAAACAGAGCTTTTTATGCATTGCCAGAAATGTCGAATAAGGAAGGATTGAAAACTAATGCAATTTATGGTTTTACTACAATGTTATTTAAAATAATAGATACATATAAACCTACTCATATAAGTGTAGCATTTGATAGAAAAGCACCTACATTTAGACATTTAGAATATAATGAATATAAAGCTGGAAGAAAGAAAATGCCAGACGAACTTAGAGAGCAGTTTGAACCATTAAAAGAACTTTTAGATAAGTTTAATATACATAGATTAGAATTAGATGGATACGAAGCAGATGATATAATAGGTACAGTTTCTAAATTAGGAGAAGAACACGATTATAAGGTGTATATAGTTACAGGGGATAAAGATGCAATACAGCTTGCATCAAATAAAACAACAACTTTAATTACTAAAAAAGGTGTTGGTGAGGTTGAGGAGTATGACTTTAACTCTGTTATGGAGAAGTATGAAATGACTCCAACTCAGTTTATAGATCTAAAGGGCCTTATGGGTGACAAATCAGATAATATACCAGGAGTTCCAGGTATAGGTGAAAAGACTGGAATAAAGTTAATAAAAGAGTTTTCTAGTATAGAAAACTTAGTTGAACATATAGACGATTTAAAAGGTAGTGTGAAGAAAAAAATTGAAGAGAATAAAGAATTAGCTATAATGAGTAAAAGACTGGCTACAATAATAAGAGATGTTCCAATAAACGTAAAATTAGAAGAATTAGAGTACGGAGATTATGATACAGAATCTGTAATAGAAGAATTTAAAAAGCTTGGATTTACAAGTCTTGTATCAAGGCTTTTAGATTTAGATGGTGGTAGTGAAGTAGCGAAAGAGTCACCTTTAGAATTAAAAATAGGTCCTGTTGATGATATATCATCATTAATAAAAGATATAAACGATAAGAAAGAAGTTATGATTAAAACTGTAACGAAAGTTGGGAATATACTTGAAAAAAATATAATGTATATATTCATAAGTATAGATGGTAATAACATATATTATCTAAATGAAGGACAAATATCTGATTTTAAAGAAATTCTATCTAGTAATGAAATTAAGAAGTTTGGTTATAATCTAAAAGATGATTATATAGCATTAAGACCTTATGATATAAAGCTTGAAAATATGTATTTTGATATAACAATAGCAGAATACTTAATAGATTCAGCTTCATCTACATCTTATGAATGTAGTGCAATAGCAATGAAGTATCTAACTAGAAAAGTAAAATCTAAAGAAGACTTACTAGGTAAAGGTGCTAAAGCTAAGAAATTTGAAGATTTAGATATAGAAGAAATAAAAGACTATATAGGTCAAATTATAAATGTAGTAAAACTTTCTTCAGAAAAAATGGAAAAGTATTTAAATGAAAGTGATATGGACAGCCTATTCCATGAAGTTGAGATGCCTCTAGTTGAAGTTTTAGGAGAAATGGAATTTATAGGAATAAATGTAGATAGAGATATACTTAATGAGCTTGGTACTCAATTTAAAGAAATTATAAGTAAGTTAGAATCTGAGATATATGAAATGGCAGGAGAGTCATTTAATATAAACTCACCAAAACAATTAGGCGTTATATTATTTGAAAAGCTAGGATTACCAGTAATTAAAAAAACTAAAACTGGGTATTCAACTAATGCAGAAGTTTTAGATAAATTAAGAGACAAACATGAAATAATAAATAAAATCACAGAGTATAGACAAATAGTTAAATTGAATTCTACTTATGTTGAAGGTTTACTTGGAATAATAAATCCAATAAGTAATAGAATACATTCATCATTTAATCAAACTATTACTACAACAGGAAGAATTTCTTCTACAGAACCAAATCTTCAAAATATACCAGTTAAAATGGAGATGGGAAGAAATATAAGAAAAGTATTTATAGCTGGAGAAAATTATGAGTTAGTAGATGCAGATTATTCTCAAGTAGAATTAAGAGTTTTAGCCAACATGAGTGGAGACGAAAATATGATAGATGCTTTCAAACATGGGGAAGACATACATTCAAAAACTGCATCACAAATATTTGATGTAGATATAAATGAAGTAACATCTAGACAAAGAAGTGAAGCTAAAGCTATAAACTTTGGTATAGTTTATGGAAAAAGTGATTTTGGTTTATCAGAAGATTTAAATATACCAGTAAAGCAAGCTAAAGAGTATATAAATAGTTACTTTGAAAAATACAGCAAAATAAAAGAATTTATGGATAAAACAATAGAAGATGCAACTCGTGATGGATACATAACGACGCTATTGAATAGAAGAAGATATATACCAGAGCTAAAATCAAGTAACTTTATGTTAAGAAATGCTGGAAAAAGAGCTGCAATGAATGCACCTATTCAAGGGAGTGCCGCAGATATTATAAAAATAGCAATGGTAAATGTGTATAAAAAATTAGAAGAAAAAAATCTTAAATCTAAACTTATACTTCAAGTGCACGATGAACTTATAGTAGAAACTGCAAATGATGAATTAGAAATAGTTAAGCAAATAGTAAAAGATGAAATGGAAAACGCATTTAGTATGGATGTTAATTTAGATGTAGACCTTAATGTAGGTTGCTCATGGTATGAAACTAAGTAGGTGAATGTATGTTAGTATTAGGGTTAACTGGTAATATAGGCTGTGGTAAAAGCAGCCTATCTAATATTTTTAGAGAAGATTTTAATATAGATATAATAGACGCAGATGTTATATCTAGAAATATATTTGAAGATAAATTATTGCTTAATAAAGTTTTCGAAGCATTTGGAGAATCGATAAAAAATAAAGATAATACATTAAATAGAAAAGTTTTAGGAAGTATAGTTTTTAATGATGATGAAAAGCTGATAAGGTTAAATGAAATTACCCATCCTAGAATAAGAGAAAAGATATTAGATAATATAAAATCAATAAGAGAACAAGGTAAAAAAATAGTTATTATTGATGCAGCATTACTAGTAGAATGTGGATACCTAGAATTACTAGATAAACTTCTAGTGGTATACTGTAGAGAAGATATTCAAATACAAAGAATTATAAATAGAGACTCATGTAGTAAACAAGATGCTCTTAATAGAATACGATCTCAACTTAGTCAAGAAGAGAAAATACGTTACTCAGATTATAAAATTGATAATTCTGGAACATATGAAGATTTGAGAGTAAAAGCACATAAGTTTATAAATTATGTAAAGGAGAAATGGTGTGAGTAAAAAAATATTAATTTTTATGGCTATCATCATAACCATAGTTGCATCTATAATGATAGAAAGTGATGGATTTAAAAAATTAATATATCCAAAAAAATACTCTAACTATGTAGAAAAATACTCTAAAGAATATAATATAGATGAAAACTTAGTATATAGTGTTATAAAAGTAGAAAGTAAATTTGATAAAGATGCAGTATCTCGAAAGGGAGCAAAGGGATTAATGCAAATTAGTGACATTACAAGAGATTGGGCAATTGAAGAGTTGCAACTAGGTGATATAGATATTTTTGATCCGGAAACTAATATAAGAATTGGATGTTGGTATTTAAGTAAACTTTATAAACAGTTTGGGACACTTGACTTAGTTATAGCAGCTTATAATGGTGGTTCAGGTAATGTAAGAGAGTGGCTTGGAAATGATGAATATAGTAAAGATGGAAAGCTATATAATATACCATTTCAAGAAACTTCAAATTATGTACTTAAAGTTGAAAAAAACTATGAAAAGTACAATATGTTATATGATGAGGAAGGGAAAGACTAATGAATGTGAAGAAACTGCTAGCTATATTTTTAGCTGCGTCTATGATATTAGTTGGATGTAGCTCCAACAATGAAGAGACCACTTCTAGTGACAGTAAAGAAAATACAAGTGGATTTAACTCAAAGTACATAAATCTTACAATGGTAAAACCTACTACTATAAATCCGGTTTTAAATACGGATAAATCTGTAGGGTATGTAATGAATTTAATTTATGATGGCTTATTTACAATCGATCAAGATTACAATGTAGTGCCTCAATTAGCAAAAGAGTACTCATTATCAGCAGATGGTAAAAGCATGAATATAAAATTAAAAGATGCCAAATGGCATAGTGGAAATGATGTTACATCTAGTGATGTAATGTATACTATAGGATTAATTCAAAAAAATACTACAAGTCCATATAATGCATTTACTGAAAATATAGATTCTGTGAATATAACTAATAGCAAAGAATTTACTATAAACTTTAAAGAATCATATGCATTTTCTAAGGATACATTAATATTTCCAATAGTATATAAGGATTCATTAAGTAACAAATCAGATAGTGAGATACTTGAAAATGATAATAACTTAATTGGTAATGGTCCATATAAAATAGAAAAGATGGAAGATAGAGAAGGCATGACATTAGTGGTAAATCAAGACTACTATGATGAACTTTCAGATACAATGAAGGATATACACGTTAGTATTGTACCTACAGAAGAAGAACAAGTATCAATGGTTATGGCATTAGAAAGTGATATGGCAAATATATCATTAGGAGATTTAAGTCAGTTTTATGAAGATGAATTTAATATAACTAACTATGAAGGTAGAGACTATGAATCTATTATATTTAATTATGACAATAAATATCTAAATGATAATAATTTCAGAAAAGCAATAGCATATGCTATAGATAGAAATTTAATTTTAGAGGAAGGATATATAGATAATGCAAAATTAGTAAACTTCCCACTAAACACTATGTCTAAATACTATGATAGTGAGTTAAAAGCTTTAGCATATAATAAAACTAAAGCTGAAGAGTATTTAAAGAAAATAAATCCTAATATTAGTGAAAAAACAACTGAAAAAGATTCAAATAATGTAGAACAAGCTACAACAGAAAATAATACATCTGAGAACAAAATAGAAAAAACAAATTTAACATCACAAGAATTAAAATCTTTATTATCTGATATTAATTTAAAAATAATAGTAAATAAAGATAATGAAGAAAGAACAAAAGCTGCAAGTATAGTTAGTGATAACTTATCTGATATAGGAATAAAAACAACTATTGAAGCACTGACAAGTGAAGAAATGACTACAGCTTTAAATAATAAAGATTATGATTTAGCTTTTATAGGATGGGAATTATCTAGCATTCCTGATGCAAGATCAATTATTGAAGCTAGTGGATATTCAGATGAAAAGCTAACAGCGTATATGGAATCTTTAGCAATTGCAACATCAGATTCTAAAATATCAGAAATTTACTCAGCAATTCAAAAACATATTAGGGATAAGGTTGCCTTTATAAGTTTAGTAATACGAAATGAGTATTTAGTTACTAATGAAAGGCTAGAAGGTAAGACCCAACCAAATGACTTTGATGCTTATGAAGGTATAGCGAACTTGACTATAAAAGGTAAATAATTTCAATTGTTTTACAAAAATATATTTTATTATAAAGTGAAATATGATAATATACCCCTGTAGGGTATATATGGAGGTGAAATAAATGAAAAAAAAGCTATTAATAGAAGGTATGAGCTGTGGACATTGTGTAAATCATGTTAAAACAGCTCTTACTGAGGATATTCAAGGTGTAGAAGTCTTAGAAGTTAACTTAGATGGCAAATATGCACTAGTTGATGTTAATGAAAGTGTAACTGATTCTGATTTGAAATCAGTAATAGAAGACTTAGACTTTGAACTAAAAGGAATAGAGTAATACAAATAGAGGAAGATGAGATCTAGTAAATCTCATCTTCCTCTATTTGTATTATTCCCTTAGAAGTTAAAAACTCTTCTTGAAGTTCTAATATTAATTCTATAGTATATTTAGAAATAGACTCTCCACATCCCTTGTAAATAAATTCAATCATTTCATTCATAGATATAGTTCGTTCTTCCATTATAATAACCTCCTAATATAGAATATAAAAATTATATTATATCAAAAAGTTATTAAAAACAATAAAAAAGACTTCTATTGGGGGAAAATAATAGAAGTCTAAAATGGGGGAGATTGAGTATGTTTGATTTTACATTTATATTATGTCCATACTCAATATTTATATACACTAAAATTTTAATGTATATAAATATATTATGAAAAATTCGTACTAAGGGAACTCACATTTTGAAAAAATAATGAATATAATAAAAGTAATTAAGGGGGGAGTATCATGGAATCTAGAGATTGCAAAGATAATTTAAGAAAATTGATACTTGATATGGCCCAAAAAGAACTTGAGGAACATGCATCTACAAAAGGAGCTCAAAAATACTTTGAGGGAAATGTTGATAAAGTTATAAATAATAATATACAGAAAATTGGGAAGGAAAGAAGTTCTAATTCAATTTATACTAAAGTTATAAAGCAGGGAACATATCAAGAGAATGTTGTATCAGTAGCAAAGGTTATAAAAAAAGAGGAAATATTTAAATCTAAAAATGAACTACTAAAATTCGCAAGATACTTAGGACTAAACTTAAATATGAAACAATCTTATGGACAGATATTAAAGAAAGTTTCTAGACATATATATTCAAATAGAAATCTATATTCTAAGAAGTATGTTTTATATAGAAGGGGAAATCAGGAATATATATTAGAACCTGAAAAAATAAAAAATGAACTATTTGAAAGTTATAGATCTAAGACTAGAGATGATATGAAGTCAATAGCTAGATTATTAGATTTAAATGTTAAGGATGATGAGGGAGCAGAAGATATAAGAAAAAAAGTTATAAACTATATTATTAAAGAAAAGTTAGGTAAAAAAGGGGATAAGAAGAGTTAAAGGCGCAAAGTATGCGTCTTTAATTTTTATATTCGCATATACTATAAAAGATAATAAATGAGGAGATGATAGAAATTGAAATTTAAGAAGCTAATCATAACATTTATTATACTTGGTTTCATAGCTATAACATCTATATCAGAAATGAAATATTTACAAAAATCAAAGGAAATAACAATAATAAGCTATAATATACATAGTGGACTTAATAAGGACATGTTCCCAACATTATTTGATATAATAGATTTCCTTAGAATGTCTGATGCAGATATTATATGCCTTCAAGAAGTTAATGAGTCGGCAAAAGTAGGATTTCAAGTTAGTAGTTTAAAAGAAGAACTTAAGATGTACTCTCATTTTGGAGCTAATGTAGTTAATTTAGGATCTAACTACGGATTAGTAACCTACTCTAAATATCCTATAGAATCGGAAAAGCATATATACTTAAGTAGTGATAGAGAGCAAAGAGGTTTATTACATACAGTGGTTAATGTAGAAGGTAAAAAATTAAATATAATAAATGTTCACTTAGGAGTAAAAAAAGAAGAAAGAGAAATTCAAATTAAGGAGGTGCTATCCTTTGTAGAATCACTAAATCCAGAACCATATATAATAGTAGGTGATTTTAATGAGGGAGACCTTAATTTAGATGGAACTAATTTAAAGGATGCAGCAGAGGAGACAGGAAATTCTAATATTTTAACATTTGCATCAGGATTATATAGAATTGATTATATTCTAGTGTCCGAAAATATAAAAGTATTAGATTATAATGTATTAATAAAGAATATGTCAGATCATTATCCAATAATATCCAAACTGAAAATATAAATAATATTGCAAAAAATACTTAATACATATAAAATTAAGGGAAATAATAGAAAAATTAGAGGAGGATATATATGAAATTTACTTTTTGTCACAATAATTTTAATGTACTTAACCTAGAAAAAAGTTTAGAGTTTTATGAAAAAGCATTAGGATTAAAAGAAGTTAGAAGAAAAGAAGCTGAAGATGGCAGTTTTATATTAGTTTACCTAGGTGATGGATCAACTAGTCATACATTGGAATTAACATGGTTAAGAGATTGGGATAGAGCATATAACTTAGGTGATAATGAATTCCACTTAGCTTTAAGGGTAGATGATTTTGATTCAGCATACAAGTTACACAAAGAAATGGGATGTATTTGTTTTGAGAATAAAGCAATGGGGATATATTTTATAGCAGATCCAGACAATTATTGGATAGAAATATTACCATCAAATCATTAATTAAAAATTAAAATAACATAAGAATAAACTAGCATTATTATTTTATATCATTTAAAAATGAAATTTTTTAAGTGTAAATATGCTAGTTTTTTCTTTAGGTAATTTTAGGTATAAATTAGGACGACCTTCAATATATATTATTAATAATATTATTAAGGGGGAAAAACAAATGAATAAGAGAAGACGTTACAAAGGCTTCAATAAAAGAGGCAAGACTGCAAGTATAAGAGTATTTACTTTGATTTTATGTTTGTCATTAGTTGGTGGTTATGGATATATAGAATTAAAAGACAGCAAGTTATTCAATGATGATTTTAATTTATCTAAATCTATAAGTGAAAAAATAAAAAATATATCCATATCAAATATTTTTAAGATAGGTAAAAGCAAAGAAAATGAAAAATATGTATACGATGATGTCTCTGATGAACTAAATAGCATTAATAATGATGATAAAGTGGAAGAAACTTCTTCAGAAAATGAAAATTCAAAAGTACAAGTTGCAACTATAGATGCAGTTAAGATTTATACAGTACAAGTGGCATCTATAGGTGAAAATCAAGATTTAGAATCTGTAGAAGACAAACTTAAAAATAATAAAATACCATATTCTGTAGTAGAAATTGATGGTGTAGAAAAAGTACAAACTTATTCATCATTTGATGAAAGTGTAACTAGATCTAACTTAGAAAGTGCTAGGAAAGTATATAGTGATGCATTTATATCAGAGCTAGAAGTGCCTGTACTATCATTAGAATATACAGATAAATATTCTTATATAGAAGATATATCTACAGAATTAAATAATTTAATTGTAAGCTTCAAAGATGAAGCTGAATTTTGGGAAAAATCAACAGAGAGTATAGATTTAGAGGCTTATAATAATATTTTAACAAAAAGATTAGATGTATTAGAAAAAATACAAGAGAATGCAGAAAAAATAGATTATTCTCAAATGGATACATTTAAAGAAAATCTTATAAAATATGTTAAAAATGTGAATAGTAACACAACTCAAGCATCTAAAGATGCTAAAGAAAATAATGGGTATTTAAGTCAGGGTCTACTTTTATCATCAATTCAAGAATACTATTCATTTATAAATTCCATAAAAGTTAGTTAAAGGTTGTTTTAAACAACCTTATTATTTTGTCGAAAAATGATTTTGAAAATTCAGATAAGATTTTAACAATTGTTAAGTTTCTTTTTAGGATATATTATACTTATAATATCAAGAGAAATAATTTATTTTAAGGGGGATAATATATGAAGCTCTTAACATTTAAAGGTGGAATACATCCAGAATATAATAAAGAGTATACAAAATCTAAAGAACTTCAAAAGGCAGACGATCCTAAAGTTGTATACATACCTCTTCAACAACATATTGGGGCTCCAGCAAAGGCTATTGTTGAAGTAGGAGATGAAGTTAAGCTTGGGCAAAAAATAGGAGAACAACAAGGATACGTTTCCTGTAATGTTCACTCATCTGTCTCAGGGAAAGTTTTAGCAATAAAAGAACATGATGTCCCAGGAGGAAGTGCACTATGCATAATAATAGAAAATAATTTTAAAGAAGAACTACATGAAAGTATTATACCAAAGGGAAATTTAGAAGATTTAACAAAAGAACAAATAATAGAATTTATAAAAGAAGCAGGAATAGTTGGTATGGGGGGAGCAACATTTCCAAATCACGTCAAAATATCACCACCACCAGATGCGACAATAGACACTGTTATATTAAATGGAGCAGAGTGTGAACCCTATCTTACAGCAGACCATAGATTGATGGTTGAAAATCCAGAGGATGTAGTTTACGGACTACGAGTATTAATGAAAGCTTTAAATGTTAAAAAAGGATATATTGGAATAGAAGTAAATAAACCTGATGCAATAGAAACTATAACAAATGCATCAACAAAATACAATGATATAGAAGTTGTAGGTTTAGAGGTTAAGTATCCTCAAGGCGCGGAAAAACAACTTATATATGCCTGTACAGGAAGAGAAGTGCCATCTGGAGGTCTTCCAGCAGCAGCAGGGGCTGTAGTTGATAATGTTGCAACAGCAGCTCAAATAGCTAAAACTATAAAAACCGGAATGCCTTTAGTTGAAAGAATATGCACTGTTACAGGTAGTTGCATAGAAGAACCTAAAAACTTAATAATAAAAACAGGAACTTTAGTATCTGAAATAATTAAGCAATGTGGAGGATATAAAAAAGACAAGAAGCTAGGTAAACTTATAATGGGTGGACCTATGATGGGAATAGCTCAATATACTGATGATATTGCAACAAATAAAGGATCTTCAGGAATACTTTGTTTAAGTGAGGAAGAATCTAGATTACCTAGACCTCAAAATTGTTTAAGATGTGGAAGATGTACCAATGTATGTCCTGCATTTTTACAACCACTATATATAAGTGCGTATTCATTAAATAATGATTTTGAAAAAGCTGCTAATAATAGAGCTTTAGATTGTATAGAATGTGGTTCATGTTCATTTATATGTCCAGCAAGAAGACCATTACTTCAGTCTATAAGAAATGCTAAAAAAGAAATTATAGCAATGAAGAAAAAACAATCTGTTAATAAATAGATAGGGGGAAATATTGTGGAAAAGAAATTAATAGTATCATCTTCTCCTCATGTGAGAAGTAATGAAGACACTTCTTATATAATGAAACAAGTCCTAATAGCACTTATACCAGCAGCGGTAGCTGGATTATATTTTTTTAGATTAAATGCATTAAGTGCTATGTTTTTTTGTATATTAGGATCAGTTGGATCAGAATATATATATCAAAGAATTACAAAACAAGAAAGTACTATAGGAGATTTCTCCGCAGTAGTAACAGGATTACTATTAGCATTTAATATTCCTGCTTCACTTCCATGGTGGATGTGTTTAGCAGGTGGAGTATTTGCAATAGTAGTTGTAAAAATGGTATTTGGTGGTATAGGAAATAACTTTTTAAATCCAGCATTAGCAGCAAGAGCATTTTTACTGGCATCTTTCCCAGTTGCTATGACATCATGGACCAAACCAGGAGCTATAGAATGGATAAATTCATCAAATATAGATGCAGTATCAACTGCAACACCTTTGAATTTCTTAAAAAGTGGAGTATCGGGGATTGCAGATTTAGCATCAAATAAAATTAGCTTAACAGATATGATGATTGGTAATATAGGTGGATGTATTGGTGAAACTTGTGCAATTTTAATCTTATTAGGAGGAGTCTACTTAATATATAAAGGAATAATAGATTACATAATACCTGTATTTTATATAGTTACAGTATTTATATTAACTTTATTATTATCTTGTTTTGTAGGTGGATTTAGCTTTAATTTTGCTATATATGAATTATTTGCTGGTGGTCTTATGCTTGGAGGATTTTTTATGTTGACTGATTATACAACATCACCAATGACAAGAAAAGGTCAGATTATATATGCAATTCTTGCAGGAACGATTACAACTGTAATAAGATTATTTGGAGGATATCCAGAAGGCGTATCATATTCAATATTATTAGCTAACGTAGCAACACCTCTTATAGATAAATATATATCTAATAGAGTATTTGGGGAGGTGTCTAAATAATGAACAATATTATTAAACTAGGACTTAACTTATTTGCAATATGCGCTGTTGCTGCTTTACTTTTGGGTGCGACTAATAGTATTACATCTCCAGTTATAAATCAAAGAAATATAGAAGCCAATAATCAATCTAGACAGATGGTATTACCAGATGCACAAGAGTTTTCAGAAGTTGATAGTAGTAATTATGAAAATATAGATGGAATGGTATCAGAAGTTTATGAAGGTAAGAATGAATCTGATATTGTTGGTTATACCGTAAAGGTTCTTCCTAAAGGATATGGAGGAGAAATTGAGCTTATAGTGGGTATATCTTCAGATGGTAATATTACAGGAATAAATATAGGAAATATGTCAGAAACACCAGGCCTTGGAGCTAAGGCAAAAGAGTCAGATTTTCAAGGGCAATTTACAGGTAAACCTGCATCAGATTTAACATTGGTAAAAGGGAGTGTATCTTCAGATGATGAAGTATCCGCAATATCAGGTGCAACTATTACATCTACAGCTGTAACGGATGGTGTAAACGTTGCTATAGAATTATTTAACAATTCTTTAAGTAAGTAAGGGGGAGAATAAAGATTATGGATTCAGGAAAAGTTTTAAAAAATGGACTTATTGACGAAAATCCGACCTTTGTACAAGTTATAGGTATGTGCCCAACTCTTGCAGTTACGAGTTCAGCAATAAATGGTTTAGGTATGGGATTATCAACAGCAGTAGTTTTGATATGTTCAAATATTGTTATTTCTTTAATGAGAAAATTTATTCCAGATAAAATAAGAATACCATCATTTATAGTTGTAATTGCAACATTTGTAACAATTGTTGGTTTATTATTAAAAGCATATGTTCCAACGCTTGATCAAGCTCTTGGATTATATATACCATTAATTGTTGTTAACTGTATAATATTAGCTCGTGCAGAAAGTTTTGCATCTAAGAATGGTGCACTTTTATCAGCTATTGATGGAATAGGTATGGGACTTGGGTTTACTCTAGCGCTTACAATATTGGGTGCTGTAAGAGAATTATTTGGAGCAGGAAGTTTGTTTGGATTCAACTTATTTGGTGATTCATATCAACCTGCATTATTGTTCATATTACCTCCTGGAGCATTTTTAACTTTAGGTTTTTTAATGGCTGGATTTAATAAGATTAGAAGTAAAAAGGCATAGGTAGGAGGGAGAAATATATGAATTTAATTCTTTTATTTTTAAGTATAGTACTTGTTAATAATGTTATAACATCTCAGTTCCTTGGTATATGTCCATTTTTAGGTGTTTCTAAAAAAGTTGATACAGCTGTAGGTATGGGAGCAGCAGTAACTTTTGTTTTGACTTTAGCATCAATAATTACATATTTTATACAAATGCTTTTAGTCAAAATAGGACTTGAATATTTACAAACTATAGCGTTTATATTAATAATCGCATCCATTGTTCAATTCGTAGAGATGGTAATACAAAAAATGAGTCCATCCTTATACCAAGCTTTAGGAGTATTTTTGCCCCTTATAACAACAAACTGCGCAGTTCTTGGTATAGCTATAGTTAATGTTCAAAATGGATATAATTTAATAGAAACAATTGTAAATGGGTTTGGAGCAGGAATAGGATTCACTTTGGCTATTATTTTATTTGCGGGAATAAGAGAAAGACTAGAACTTGCTGACATACCAAAGTCATTTAAGGGGTTTCCTATAACTTTAATTGCAGCAGGGCTAATGTCAATAGCTTTCTTAGGATTTACAGGTCTTATAAAGTTATAAAATGGGGGGAAAATAATGGATATATTAAAGGCAATAATACTTTTAGGTGCTATGGGATTGCTGTTTGGGGTAATTCTTGCATATGCTTCTAAAAAATTTGCAGTAGAAGTTGATGAAAGAGTAGAAAAGATACTTGAAGTTCTACCTGGAGCTAACTGTGGTGGATGTGGATTTCCAGGATGTGGAGGTCTTGCAAATGCAATAGTTAAGGGGAGTGCTCCTGTAAATGGGTGTCCAGTAGGAGGAGCAGCTGTAGGATCAAAAGTTGGAGAAATAATGGGCATTAAAGCTTCACAAGGAGAGAAAGAAGTTGCAAAGATTATTTGTAAAGGTAGTTGTGAAAGTGCAAAAGATAAATATGATTATGAGGGGATATCAGATTGTAGGGCAGCAATGTCGTTAAATTCAGGAGCTAAGTCATGTAAATTTGGATGCTTAGGTCTAGGTACCTGTAAAGATGTTTGTAAGTTTGGTGCTATAACAATAAAAGATGGAATTGCAATCATTGATGAGAATAAATGTGTAATGTGTGGTAAATGTATTGAGGTTTGTCCGAAATCTATAATAATAAAAAAGCCAGCTAAGCAAGAAGTTGTGGTTGAATGTAATAGTCAAGAGTTTGGAAAGTCTGTGAAAGAAAAATGTAGTGTAGGTTGTATGGGGTGCGGGATTTGTGCTAAGGTTTGTCCAGTAGATGCAATAGTGTTTGAAAACAAGATAGCTAAGATTAATTTTGATAAGTGTATTCAATGTAAGGTGTGTGTAGAAAAATGCCCTACTAAAGTAATAAAAGGTGATATTAGTAATAGATCTAAAGTTAGAATTAATGAGAAGGAATGTATAGGATGTACTATTTGTAAAAAACAGTGTAAATTTGATGCAATATCTGGTGAAAAAAAATCAGCTCATAAAGTTGATGAATCAAAATGTGTAGGATGTCACTTGTGTATGCAAAAATGTCCTAAAGGTGCTATTAAAACTATATAATATGGATAGAATAAAGGTGTGAAGTTATCATACCTTTATTTTTATTGAATAGATATATAAAGTACAAAAAAAGATTTACTAAATTTATGTTAAAATTTGCTTTTTAGTACTATGTAAATTTATACGCAATGACAACAAAATATAACAATTATGTAACTAAAAGGTTCGACAATAACGTTGAATTTTTTACAATATAGTGATAAACTGTATAAGTACAAATTCTAAGTACAAGAACGAGGTGAAAATATGAATATAATCTTAGCATCAGCATCTCCAAGAAGAAAAGAAATCTTAGAGAATGTAAATTTAAAATTTACAGTAATTGCAAGTGATATAGAAGAGGTTATATTAGAAAATGAACCTCCAAAAGATCTTGTTATGAGATTGGCTTTTGAAAAATGTATGGATGTTGCAATTAAAAATAAAGATGATTTAGTTATTGGTGCAGACACTATTGTAGTTTTGCAGAATAAGATTTTAGAGAAACCTAAAAATCAAGAGGATGCATACAATATGATAAAATCTTTATCTAATAAAAAACATCAAGTAATAACGGGTATTAGTTTAATAAACTTAAGTTCAGATAAAAAAGTGATAGATTATGTAGTTAGTGAAGTTACTTTTAAAGATTTATCTGATGAGTTAATAAGAGATTACATAAGCACTAATGAATCTTTAGATAAAGCAGGAGCTTATGGAATACAAGGATATGGTAGTTTATTAGTTGAAAGTATAAATGGAGATTACTTTAATATAGTAGGCTTACCAATTTCTAAAATAAGCAATCTACTAAAAGAGCATTTTGACGTAAATCTTTTCAAGTAAATGAAACTTTTATGGAGGATGATTTATCTGAAGGAATCTTTGGGTTGTTCTAGAAAACTAAAAGATATGGTATTAGAAGAGAGACCGAGAGAAAAAATGATTTTAAAAGGTGTAAAATATTTATCTAATGCTGAATTATTAGCAATATTGCTTAGAACAGGGACAAAAAATAGGAATGCTATTGAACTAGCTAACTATATAATAAATAAAGACTTACAAGGAATAAGACATTTACAAGATATAAGTATAGAAGAATTATGTGAAATTGATGGGATCGGATTATCTAAAGCTACACAGATTAAAGCTGCTTTAGAACTTGGACTGAGGGTTTCAAGTGCTAGGCCCAGTAAGTATAAAGTAAAAAATCCTTGGGACATATATAAGTATTATATGGAAAGCTTAAGGTATGAACAAAAAGAAATTTTTAAGGTAGTTCTTTTAAATACAAAAAATGAAATTATAACAGACGTAGATGTGTCTGTTGGAACTTTAAATTCATCATTGGTTCATCCAAGGGAAGTTTTTAAAGAAGCAATTAAGAGAAGTAGTAACAAAATGATTTTAATCCATAATCATCCATCAGGAAATATTGAACCTTCAAAAGAGGATAAAAGTATTACTGATAGACTTATTAGATGTGGAGATATAATAGGTATAGAAATTATTGATCATATAATAATTGGTGATGGTTTATATTATAGTTTTAAGGAAAACATGATAATTTGATTTAAGATAGTTGGAAGGAGCATTAATATGGCTAAAGAGAAGAAAGAAAAGAAAGAGAAAAAAGGATTTGGATCTTTATTCGGATTTGGAAAAATGACAAAGGATATGGGTATCGACTTAGGTACTGCAAATACGCTAGTTTATATAAAAGGTCAAGGTATAGTAGTAAGAGAGCCTTCAGTTGTTGCAATAAGAGATGATAGCAAAGAAGTTTTAGCTGTAGGCGAAGAAGCTAAAAGAATGATAGGTAGAACACCTGGAAATATAGTAGCTATAAGACCAATGAAGGATGGAGTTATAGCTGATTTTGATGTGACTCAATCAATGTTAAGTTATTTCATTCAAAAAGCAGCAGCTAAAAAAGGTGTTGTAAGTCCTAGAATAGCAATATGCGTACCATTTGGTGTTACAGATGTTGAAAAAAGAGCGATAGAAGAAGCAGCAAGACAAGCTGGAGCTAAAGATGCATATCTTATAGAAGAGCCAATGGCAGCTGCAATAGGTGCGGGTCTTAGTGTAGAAGAGCCAGAAGGTAATATGGTAGTAGATATCGGAGGAGGTACTTCTGAGATAGCAGTGATATCTTTAGGAGGTATAGTTTCAGCTGAATCAGTTAGAATCGGTGGTAATAAATTTGATGATGCTATAGTTGGATATGTTAAGAAAGAATACAACTTAATGATCGGTGAAAGAACTGCAGAAGATATAAAAATCAGTATAGGATCTACTTTTAAAGAAGATCAAGAAAGCAATATGCAAATAAGAGGTAGAGATTTAATATCTGGATTACCAAAGACTGTAGAAATATCGTCTACAGAAGTTAGAGAAGCATTAAAAGAGCCAATAAGTGCTATAGTTGATGCAATAAAATCAACTTTAGAAAAAACTCCACCAGAATTAGCATCAGACATAATGGAAAATGGAATAATGTTAACTGGAGGGGGAGCATTACTTAGAGGATTAGATAAGTTAATAAAGCAAGAAACAGGAATGCCAGTAACAATAGCAGAGGAACCACTTGACTGTGTTGCATTAGGAACTGGTAAATCAGTAGAAGATCAAGAAATATTCGAGAAAGTATTAATGATGAATACTAGAAGATAATAAAGTTGGTGATTGTCTTGAAATTTAATAATGATAAAAAGGACAAAAAAAGGGTTAATGTAAAAGTGATAGCAACGACTACAGTTGCTATCACTTTAATTGGAATTGTAGGAATATCTATTGGAAAGTATTCTGGGAATAATCCTTTTAAATTTGGTGCAGTTTTGGATGCAACATCATCTATAGAAAGTAGCCTAAATAAGGGCTTTACATTTATAACAAATAACTTTAGTGAACTTATTAACTATAAGAAAAATGCTAAAAAGCTAGAAGAGATAGAAGTTGAAAATGAAAAATTAAAACAAGAAATAGTAGAATTAAATAATACGCTAAGTAAAGGTCAATCATTAGAAAGTCTTAAAAAGGCTTTAAATTTTATTCCTGAAAATTATAAAGCAAATATGATATCGGCTAGTGTTGTAAGTAAAAACGATGGTAATTGGTATACTAGTTTTGTGATTGGGGCAGGAAGTAAGGATGGTGTAAAAAAAGATAGTTTAGTTGTCAATGGAAGTGGATTAGTTGGAGTTGTGTATGAGGTTTCAGAGAATTATAGTAAGGCAATTTCACTTTTAGATACTAAATCATCAGTAAGTTTTAAATTATTAAAGAATTCTGACTTTAAAGGTATTTTAACTCAGGGAGCAAATATTAGTGATGGAGAACGTTACAAAGAAAATGGATATCTTCAAGGGTATATGTTTGACTCATCATATGATGTTTTACCTGGGGATACTTTAGTTACGTCAGGGTTAGGTCTGTATCCAGAAGGTATAATAATTGGTAAGGTAGATAAGGTAATAGATGATAAGAATCAATCCTTAAAGTATGTAGTTGTAAAGCCATACGTAGATTTTAAAAATATTGATGATGTTATAATTATAGAACCAAGAGATAAAACGGATATAGGATAAAGGGGATAATAAATTATGAAGAGATTTTTACTTTGTCTTATAGGTATACTCCTTGTAATAATTGAGGGAAGTGTTACAAATTATATAGACCTATGTGGTGTTGGTATTAACCTTGTATTAATATATTGTACGATAATTTCTTTATATTTAAATGATCTTGAAGCTGGTATAATAGGAACTATAATAGGTCTTATAAAAGACATATCTATAGGTAGTATTTTTGGTGTTAATGCTTTAATTCTATTTACAGTATGTTATGGAATTAGCACTTTAAGAAATAAAATTTATAAAGAAAGTTTTGTTACAATAGCGACTTTAGTAATTGTCACGAGTATATTTGACTCTATGGTAAACATTACTGCTACTACCTTGGTACATAATAGTTATGGAATATTAACTATGGTACTGAAAGGTATAGTAATTATACCACTAATAAATAGTATATTAAGCTTTATAATTTATAGTATTTTTAAAAAAAGTATATTAAAGCTTAAAGAAGAGTAGTTGGTGATTGAATGGACGATAAAAAAGTAAATGATAGGTTTGTTATTATTAGAAATCTAATATTAGTAGTTTTTGCAGTTATACTGATAAAATTAGTATATATGGCTGTATTTAAATATGATTATTATATTGAGCAAGCTGAGAATAAGACGTATAAAGAAATTCCTATAAAAGCTGCTAGAGGTGATATAAAAGATAGGTATGGTAGGGTTTTAGCTACAACGAAAAATCAATTTACAGTTCAAGTTTCTGCAGATGGAATAAGTAAAACAGATTCAAAAAAGAATAGTAAATCTAATGAGATATCCTTAAAGTTAATAAACTTATTAGAATCAAATGGAGAAAGTTATACAGACGATTTCCCTATATATATAGAAAATGGTAAATATTATTATACATATGATAAAGAAATAAGAGAATATAAAGATTCTAAAGGAATTCCTCAAGATTTAAATGCAAAAGAGAGTTTTTATTATTTAGTAGATAAATTAATAGATGAGGGTGTTTTATCTAATGAAGATAAAAGGCTAGAAGCGTCAAAATTACAAGCTAAATTAAACAAAAATGGAGAGTATCCACCAATTTTAGTAAGTAAATGGATGTTTACAGCAGAGAAAAATAAAAATGACTGGTTAGCATCATTTAAGATAACTGATTCAAATATAAGTGCAAAAGAAGCTTTTAATAAAATTAAAGATTATTATAGTGATGATACAACTCTACCTTTAAATAAAAATATGAGTGATGAAGATGCTAGAAAAGTTCTTGTTGTTAGAAATTTATTAAAATCACAAGGATATTCTAGATATAATCCAGTTACTATAGCACAAGGTGTAAGTGAATCGACTATATCTCAAATTGAGGAGAAGCTTATGGAAATGCCTGGAGTATCTGTAAATAGTCAGCCTGTAAGATACTACCCAAGTGGAACCCTTGCATCTCATATACTGGGTTATATAGGGAAAATACCGTCTACGAGTGAGTCTACATATTTAGAAAATGGATACTCAAAAAGTGATTTAGTAGGGCTTTCAGGCATAGAAAAAAGTTATGAAGATCAATTAAGAGGAACTGATGGATATAAAAAAGTTCAAGTTGATGCTTTAGGTAAGATAACTAAGGAAATAGAGGTATCAGAACCTGAATCAGGAGATACTGTTTATTTAAGTATAGATAAAGATTTACAAGAAGTTGCTCAAGATTCCTTAACTAGAACATTAGAGTTTGCTAGAAAGGGAGGTACATTTGAGAGTATATATGGAAATAAATCGGGTGGTGGAACAGCACCTAATGCACAATCTGGAGCTGTTATTGCTATAGATGTTAAGACTGGAGATGTATTAGCGTCAGTTAGTTATCCATCATATGATCCAAATATGTTTACTAAGGGTAGTGTATCTTATGATGAATATCAAACGTTACTACCTGAAAATAGCAATGACTCTTTAGCTCCTAGTAAACTATTAAACTTAGTTACACAAGGGGTATTCCAACCTGGATCCACATTTAAAATGATAACTGGTATGGCAGCACTTGAAAATGGTTTAAATCCTAATTATACTATAAATGACCCTGGGTATATAAAGCTTGGAAATAGATATTTTGCTGACTATGTATGGCATAAATCTAAAAGTAATCATGGGGCTACAAATTTATATAAGGCGATACAAGAATCATGTAATATTTACTTCTATACAATAGGTAGTGGTAAAAACTGGAGTGGTGGGTCTGACCCAAATGTAGATATGGGACCAGAAAAAATATTAGAATATGCTAACTTATTTGGACTAAGTGAAAAGACAGGATTAATAGATGAAATAGAAGAAAGAAACGGTACAGTTCCTACAACTGAACAAAAGCTTGAATCTACTAAGACATTATTAAAATCTTATTTAAATAAAAATATGGCTAATGATTTTACTGATATAACAAAGGAAAAAAATCCAGATGAATTTGAAAGTAGAATTGATGAAATTGTAAGTTGGGCAGATGAAGAAAAGACTCCTGGAAGAGTTGAAGCTATAAATAGATTATTAGAATTAAAAGTAAAAGAAGATAGAGCAGAGGACTTAGCTGACCACATAGTTTTTGATTATCTAAATCAAGCTAAATGGACAACAGCGGACACATTTAACCTTGCGATAGGTCAAGGTGAGAATGCATATACTCCAGCTCAAATGGCTAGATATGTAGCAGCTATAGCAAACGGAGGAAATTTATTAGAATTATCTGTAGTTAAAAAGACAATATCTAGTGATTATAAAGATGTAGTTGAAGACACAAATGAATCAACAAAAATAAATTTCAAAAACAGTGATAATCTAAAAGATTTAGTTCAAGGTATGAAGCAAATGACAACTTTGAGTAGTGCAAGAACTACATTTGCAGGTTTAGATGTAGAAGTAGCGGCTAAAACTGGTACAGCTGAAAAAAGTGGTAAAATTCCAACTGCTAATGAATATGAATATTTATTAAGTCATATGGGATCTTATGGTGTTTCAGAAACAGAAGCGGTAGCTCTTGCTAATAAACTAATGGAAGAAAGAGAAGCAGAGCTTACAGCAGAGAGAATAGAAGAAATAAATGAGCAGTTAAAAGATAAAGAGTTAGATGAAGATGAAAGAAAATCACTAGAAGATGAACTAGCTGAAGGTGTAAATGAGAAGTTAGAAGATTCAGATAAAGTAAAATCGGCTTACTTAAGAAAAGCTATAAAAGAACTAAATCCTAAAATAAGTGATGATACTATAGATCAATTTAAATCAGATTATGGTGCTTTTGCATGGACTGTAGCATTTGCTCCTGCTGATAATCCTGAAATAGCTGTAGTATCTATGATACCTCAAGGTAATGAAAGTTCATATGCATTATTACCTGTAAGAGAGGTAATAGGTGCTTATATGGGATTAAATAACAAAAAGAATACAACTGCTGGTGAAAAAACAAGTAATACTGAAGATAATAGTGTTGTTAATGGCGAAGAAGATATAAATTTTGGATCACAAATCAAAAATTAAAAGGATTTAATGGAGTTTGTGAAGAATATAGATAAAGATGATATCACTCTGGAGGTTGTTATGTCTTTGAGAAAATTTACTCCGAAAGAATTAGTTGAATTCAAAGGAAATAAAAGAGGGATAATTTTAAATATTAAGAAAGTAGTTTCTTTTGATGAATTAAGAAATGGTATAATAGATAGGCTTGAAACCTCAGTAGGTTTTTTTAATGGAGCAAAAATTTGTGCCATTAATTGTGATTACTTAAGTGATATTCAAATACTAGAGCTCAAGCATGATATTGTTTCTAGATTTGATATTGAATTTATAGAAGAAGCTGATGAAGTTAAAAACAACAGTTTCGAGACTAAATATGTAAATAACTTAAGATCTGGTGAAAATGTTGATTTTGATGGCGATGTAGTTGTAATGAGAGATATGAAGCCAGGCTCACAAATTAATTCAAAAGGAAATACGGTTGTCATGGGGGACATAAGTTCTGGAGCTAGGGTTGTTTCTGGCGGCAATGTTATTGTGATGGGAAGTGTTACTGGATTTGTACATGCAGGAGCATTTGGAAATGAAAATGCTTATGTGGTGGCAAATCATTTGAATCCTAAAGTACTTCAAATTGCTAATAATATGGCAGAGGCGCCGGATGATGAAGTTTATGAAAAAAAGAAAAAAATTAGCCCGGAAATTGCCTTTGTAAGTAAAGGTAGGATAATAATTGAAGATTATTTATCCAAAACATTAAAATAATGATGAAATCCATAGGGGGTAATATTATGAGCGAAGTTATAGTTATAACATCTGGTAAAGGTGGAGTTGGAAAAACTACTACTGCCGCAAACTTAGGAACTGCTCTAAGTTTAGAAAATAAAAAGACTGTTGTAGTTGATGCAGATATTGGACTTAGAAATTTAGATGTAGTTATGGGTCTTGAAAATAGAATAGTATATGATATAGTTGATGTTGTTGAAGGGACTTGTAGATTAAAGCAAGCATTAATAAAAGATAAAAGATTTGATAATCTTTATCTTTTACCAGCAGCTCAAACTAGAGATAAAAATGCTGTATCTGTTGAACAGATGTCAGAGTTATGTGAAAAGTTAAAAGAATCATTTGACTTTATTTTAATAGATTGTCCAGCAGGTATTGAACAAGGATTTAAAAATGCTGTAGCGGGAGCTACAAGAGCTATAGTAGTTACAAATCCAGAAGTGTCAGCAGTAAGAGATGCAGATAGAATCATAGGTCTATTAGAGTCTAATGAGATAAAAGATATAAGATTAATTATAAATAGAATAAGACATGATATGGTTAGACGTGGAGATATGATGGATAAGCAAGATATATTAGAAATACTTGCTATAGATTTATTAGGATTAGTTCCTGATGACGAAAGTATAATTGTTTCAACTAATAAGGGTGAACCAGCTATACTTGATCAAAAATCTCTTGCTGGTCAAGCATATAAGAATATAACTAGAAGGATATTAGGAGAAGATGTTCCCTTACTAGAAATAGAGAATGATAATAAGTTTTTCAATAAAATAAAGAGAATGTTTGGTATGGCTAAATAGAAAGGTAGGGATAATCCGTGTTAGATATATTTAAAGTTTTTTCGAATGAATCTAAATCGAGCAAATCGGTTGCCAAAGAAAGACTAAAATTAGTTTTGGTACATGATAGAGTGGATTGTTCTCCTCAACTTTTAGATATGATAAAAGATGATATTTTAAAAGTTATAGCAAACTATGCAGATATAGAAGAAAATGGTCTAGAAATAAAAATGTCTAAATCAAGAGGGGAAAATGATGATATACCGGTATCTGCATTAGTGGCTAATATACCATTAAAAAATATAAAAGATAGAAGGATGTAATCTAAGATAATATAATATAAGGGGGGTATTGTACTGATACATACCCCTTATTTACTTATATGTAAAAGTTTAGAAAGACGGTGATAGATTGGGCACATATAAAAATACACTTAAATTAATAAAAGAATTGGACTGGAAGTTAATTTTTACTGTTTTAGCTATATTTACTTTTGGTATAATTATACTTAGTAGTGCAACCCATGTAAATGAAACAGGTAATTATAGTCAACTATATAAACAAGGCCTAGCCTTTGTACTAGGATGCATAATGATAGTTGGGATATTACTATTTGATTATAATTTATTGGGTAAATACTATAAAGGTCTTTATTTAATTAGCTTATTACTATTAGTAGTGGTACTAGTACCAGGTTTGGGTCAAGAAAGAGGTGGAGCTGTATCGTGGCTTAAGTTGGGTCCTCTAGATTTTCAAACATCGGAACTTGTAAAGCTTACATTCATACTTAGTTATGCGAAAATAGTTGAATCTAAGAAGGGTAAATTAAACACATTAAAAGAGATAATTCCATTAATTATCTATGCATTTCCTTTTATAGGTCTTTTATTTGCTCAACCAGACTTAGGTACAGCAATCGTATTTTGTTGTATAATTGCTGGTATGCTTTTTACGGCTGGGCTAAATATAAAATTAATAAAAAGAACTATAATAATAGGTTTAGTATCATTACCGATTATGTATATGATGATGGCTAGTCATCAAAAGGATAGAATAGAAGCATTTCTTCATCCAGATGATCCAAGTTATAAGGGTAATTATCAAGTTATACAATCATTAATAGCTATAGGGTCAGGTGGATTTACTGGGAAAGGATTATACCAAGGTAGTCAAAGTCAAAATGATTTCCTACCAGTTCAAGATAGTGACTTTATATTTGCAGTTATAGGAGAAGAATTGGGTGTATGGGGAATGTCTTTAGTTATAGTTATGTACACTATTTTCTTGCTAAGAATGTTAGTAATAGCTAGGCAGGCAAAAGACTTCTATGGTACATTGATAGTTATAGGTGTAATGAGCATGTTTGCATACCAGATAATACAAAATATAGGCATGACAGTAGCGTTAATTCCTGTAACGGGAGTAACATTACCATTTATAAGTTATGGGGGAAGTTCTTTACTTACATCCCTTGCAAACTTAGGTTTAGTATTAAATGTATGTATGAGAAAGAAGAAGATAAACTTTTAGCATAAAGGAGTAGGGGAAAATGATGAATATAGCATTAGTAGCTCATGATGAAATGAAAAATACTATGATAGGGTTTTGTATAGCATATGAAAATATCTTAAAAAAATATGGACTATATGCAACTGGAACAACTGGGAAAAAAATAATGGATGAAACAGAATTAACTATAACAAGACTTGCTTCGGGTCCATTAGGTGGAGATCAACAAATTGGATCTTTAATTGTTACTCAAGATATAGACTTAGTAATCTTTTTAAGAGATCCTCTTACTTCTCAAGCTCATGAACCGGATATACAAGCATTAGTTAGATTATGTGATGTTTATAATGTTCCTGTGGCTACAAATTTAGCTTCTGCAGAGATATTTATAAAAGCTCTTGATAGAGGCGAATTATCATGGAGAGAAGTTAGAAAAACTACTAGCCAAAGAGTGTAAATAGATTAAAGAATAAAAAAATAAGATATCTGTTGATATCTTATTTTTTTATATTACTTTACTAATTTCGCAAATTCTTTACCAAACTCTATACATTCACATAAAGTATCTTCACTTGGGAAGAATTTCTTTTTAAGTGCTGGAACAGGTACTTTAAATGACATCGCTTTAAGTGTATTTTCTGCCATTGATATACCTTCTCCACTCCATCCGTATGAACCGAATACTCCAGCAATTTTACCTTGGTTAGCCATAGGGTCTATTACAGAGAATAAATCCCACATAGGTTTAACCATAGTTTTGTTTATAGTTGGAGATCCTAAAAGTATTACTTTAGACATTACTACTGCATCGTGCATTTCTTTTAAAGTTAATTGTTCTAAGTCGTATAACTTAACTTGAGCTCCTTCTGAAAGTAGTCCTTCTTCTATTTTCTTAGCCATAGTTAAAGTATTTGTATATGCAGATAAGTAGAACACTGCAACTTGATTTTGATTAGTAAACTCTACAGTTTCAGTAGACCATTCAACATATCTTTTAACAGCTGCCATTGGATCCTTAGTTAACATAGGTCCATGAGAAGTAAGTATTGTATCAAATTCTATTCCTAAATCAACAACTTTATTAACTGCATTTAAAACATGCTTAGAGAATGGTTTAACTATACAGTCAAAGTAGTGTTTAGCTGATTTTAAATAATCTTCACTTTCAACACAGTCTGCATCTACATTTGCAAAGTGACATCCAAATGCATCACAAGTGAATAATGTTTTTGATTCTTCTACGTAAGTAAACATAGTATCAGCCCAGTGTAAGAATGGAGCAACTATGAATCTTAATGTTCTTTTACCTATATTTAAAGTTTCGCCATCTTTTATAACGTGACATTTAAATGGTTTATTTATTTGTTCATCTAAGTATAATTTTGCTGCTTTTGTACAGTATACTTCTATGTTTGGATTTAAATCTAAGATATATTTTAAACTACCAGCATGGTCTGGTTCAGTATGGTGAATTACCACATAGTCTATATCTTTAACATCAGTTATTTCTGATATATTACTTATAAATTCATCTTTAAAATTTGGTTTTACAGTATCAAATAGAACTGTTTTTTCATCTTTTATTATATAAGAATTATAAGTTGTACCAAATTCAGTTTCCATTATTATATCGAAAACCTCTAAATCTTTGTCTACAACTCCTGTAAAGTAGATATCTTCTTTTACTTCAAATACTTTACTCATTACACAACCTCCTAGTAAATTAACTAATTATATACATATATGTATATTGTATACCCACTAATATTTAGTTTAAACAAAATATATAAATTAAAGTTTTTGGGAAAAAATACTATATATACTAAAATAGCATTATTTTTTATCATAATCAATATACATAAATCATTCGACAAAAACTAAGTTTTTATATTAATATAATAAAATAAACCACCTAATTTTCAATAGTTTAATTTTGGAAATATCAAATTTTAATGCATTATCTATATTTTATGGTGTATAATAAAAATTATGCTTTTTGAAAGTAATAAATTTATTGGAGGTTTCAATAATAAATGAATAAAGTAGACTTAAGAAGAATTTTAAAAAAGGTTGAAAAACCTGCTAGATATCTTGGAAATGAAGTTAATTCTATACATAAAGATACAACTAATCCAAACTTAATAAGATATGCTCATTGTTTCCCTGATTTGTACGAAGTTGGGATGAGTCACTTAGGAAGTCATATTCTTTACCATGTAATAAATAAAGATGAAGATGTATTTTGTGAAAGAGTATACTCTCCAGCTGTAGATATGGAAAATATAATGAGGGAAAAAAATATACCAATGTTTGCTCTAGAATCAAGAGAGCCTATAACTAATTTTGACTTTGTAACATTTACGCTTCAATATGAGCTTTCATATACAAATATTTTAAATATATTAGATTTAGCAAATATACCGTTACTTAGAGAAGAAAGAAAATTAGACGATCCATTTATACTAGTAGGTGGACCTTGTGCATATAATGTTGAACCATTAGCTGATTTTGTTGATATAGCAATTTTAGGTGAAGGTGAAGAAGTTAACTTAGAAGTTATAAATGCTTATAAGGAATGGAAGAAAAATAAAACAACTAGAGAAGACTTCTTATTAAAAATAGCTCAAATAGAAGGTGTATATATACCAAGCCTCTATGATGTTACATACAATGAAGATGGAACAGTTAAAGAAGTAGTACCTAATAAAGATGGTGTTCCAAGTAAAGTTAAAAAAAGAATAATAAGAGATGTAGAAACTGTAGACTATCCAGATAAACTTATAGTTCCTTATATAGATACCGTTCATAACAGAGTAGTTTTAGAATTATTCAGAGGATGTACAAGAGGATGTAGATTCTGTCAAGCGGGTATGATATACAGACCTATAAGAGAGAAAAGTGTTGATAGATTAAAAGAAATAGTTGCAAATTTAGTGAAAAATACAGGATATGATGAAATATCATTATCTTCATTAAGTACAAGTGATTATAGTCAGTTAAGAGAGTTAACGGATTTCTTAGTTGATGAGTATACTCCACAAAATGTAGGTATATCACTTCCATCATTAAGACTAGATAATTTTTCTATGGAAATAGCAGAAAAAATACAACAAGTAAGAAAATCGGGGCTTACATTTGCACCAGAAGCAGGAACTCAAAGATTAAGAGATGTTATAAACAAAGGTGTAAGTGAAGCAGATTTAAAGAATGCTACTAGAAAAGCATTTGAAATGGGATGGAACAGTGTTAAATTATACTTCATGATAGGTCTTCCAACTGAAACTTATGATGACTTAGATGGTATAGCAGATTTAGCATACGATGTTATAGATACTTACAGAGATGTTAATGGAGGAAAATTAAGAAGAAGTTTCTCAGTAACAGTAAGTACATCAACATTTGTACCAAAACCATTTACTCCATTCCAATGGCATGGACAAGATTATACTGAAGAAGTTGTAGAGAAACAAAGACACTTAGTTAAAAAATTAAAGAATAAAGATATAAAATACAATTATCATGATTCTAAAACAAGTTTAATGGAAGCTGTTGTAGCTAGAGGAGATAGAAGAATAGGTAAAGTAATATTAGATGCATTTAGAGCTGGAGCTAAGTTTGATGGATGGTCAGAATACTTTAATTTAGATACATGGAAAGAAGCTATGGAAAAGAATAATCTTGATATAGCATTCTATGCTAATAGAGAAAGACAATATGAAGAAGTATTCCCATGGGATCATATAGATGTAGGTGTTACTAAGAAATTCTTAATAAGAGAAAATGAAAAAGCAAGAGAAGATAAAGTATCTCCAGACTGTAGACATCAATGTCATGGATGTGGAATAAATGTAAATGACATTACAAGGGGGTTATGTTAATTATGAGCAAAATAATAAGAGTAAAATTTAAAAAAGAAGGAGATATGATATACATATCACATCTTGATTTACAAAAACTTTTACAAAGAGCTTTTAGAAGAGCGGATATAGAATTATCTTATTCTCAAGGATATAATCCTCATCCAAAGATGAGTTATGGAAATGCATTAGCTTTAGGAACTGAAAGTTATGGTGAATATGTAGATATAGAAATAGAAGAGGAAATAGGTGTTGAAGAATTCTTAACTAGAATAAATGAAGAATTACCACAAGGTATAGAATTTGTTAAAGCAGAAGAAATTGATCCTAAGACTCCTTCATTAGCATCAACAATTGAATATGGAGAGTACTTATTCAATATAGAATTAGAAAATTCTATAAGCAAGGAATTCGTAAAATCTAGAATAACTGATTTTATGAATAAAGAAGAAATAATGATAAGTAAGAAAAATAAAAAAGGTAAAATAGTAGAGTCAAATATAAGACCTATGATAAAATTCTTTGATATTTTAAGTTTAGAAGATAATAATTTAACTTTAATAGGAACTATAGCTACAGGTTCTAAAGCTAATCTAAATACTAATATATTTATACCAAAAGTATTAGAAATGTTAGACATAGAGATGGACCCATTAGATGTAGATATATTAAGAAGAGATTTATATGTAGTAGAAGATGGACAATTAGTTTCTCCTATGTAATTCATAATAAGATGAGTGTACTTTTATAGTGCGCTCATTTTTATTTTTACAAATTTTATGATGAAAATTTTTGTAAAAATAAAAATGCTTATTAACTTATCTATAAAACTATAAATTAGTTTATACTATAATAAGATTGATGCTGAAGTAAAACATGAAAGGAATTTTAAATGAAAAATATAGTTATAGAATCGTTAGTTTTATCACAAAAAACTGCAATACTTGAAGATGATAAGCTAGTTGAATTGCTTATAGAAGATAATACAAATGAAAAAATTGTATCTAATATATATAGAGGTGTAGTAAAAAATGTAAAGCCAGGAATTGAGGCGGGATTTGTGGATATAGGACTTGATAAATTAGCTTATTTACCTTTAGGTAAAAATAAAGATATTAAATCAGGTCAAGATATAATGGTACAAGTTAATAAAGAAGGAATAGGAAGTAAGGGGGCAAAACTTAATTTAGAAATAAGTATAGCAGGAAGATACTTAGTTTATATACCATCTAATGATAGGTCTACTATGTCTAATAAAATTACAGATGAAAAAGAACGATTTAGATTAAAAAAAATCATAAATGCAATAAATAAAGAGGGGTTAGGAATAATAGTTAGAACTGAAGCTCAAGGATGTACACTAGAGGAATTAAAGTGTGATTTAGAGTATCTTAAGGCAAAGTATGAAGTAATTTGTAAAGAATTTAAATTAGGTATGGGTCCTAAACTTTTATATAAAGATTTAGATTTCGCATCAAAGTATGTAAAAGATAATGTAAATGAGTATACAAATCAAATTGTTGTTAACAATGAAGAAAAGTATAGTGAATTAAAAAATATTTTAAAAGAAATAAATAAAGAATACGTAAATAAGTTAATATTAGAAAAGAATAAAGATGTATTTGACTTATATAAAGTTCAAGGACAAATTGAAAAATCTATAAATAAAAAAGTTTGGTTAAAAAGTGGTGGATACTTAATAATAGATAAAACTGAAGCAATGACAGTTATAGATGTAAACACGGGAAAATATACAGGAAGTATAAAGTTAGAAGAAACTGTATATAAAACTAACTTAGAAGCAGCAAAAGAGATTGCAAGACAGCTTAAACTTAGAGACATAGGTGGAATAATAATTATAGATTTTATTGACATGCATAAAAAGGAATATAAAGAAGAATTGCTAAAAATATTAAGTGATGAGCTTAAAAAAGATAAAAGAAAGTCTGAAGTGTTGGGATTAACTAGGCTAGGTCTTGTAGAGGTTGCAAGAAGAAGAGAAAAGAGCTCTATAGATACATACTTTTTAGGTGATTGCCCTACTTGTAAAGAGCATTCATACTTAAAATCTATAAATTCAATAATTGATGATATAGAAAAAGAAGTTATGAGAATATCTGAACATACATCATATAAAAGTATATCCATAGAATTAAATAATGAAGTATATAAAGAAATAAATCAAAAATGGAAAAATATTTTAAACACAATTAGTAAAAAATATGATATTATTATTAAGTCGACAGGACGTGACAGTATAAGTTACGAAAAAATAAATATTATTTTTAATACTTAGTTGACAAATGTAAAAAAACATAGTATTATTAATAAATGTAATGCCGCACAAAAAAGGTCTTAAAATTTCTTTTAGAAATTACCTTTATGGCGAGTTTTGGACCGAGGAGGTGTATTTAATGTACGCTATAGTAAAAACAGGTGGAAAGCAATATAAAGTTGCTGAAGGTGATGTATTATTCGTTGAAAAGTTAGAAGCTAATGCTGGTGATGTTATAACTTTAAACGAAGTTTTAGCTTGCACTAAGAACGGAGAGTTAGTTGTTGGTTCTCCAGTTGTTGAAGGTGCTTCTGTTCAAGCAAAAGTTGTTGAACAAGGTAAAGCTAAGAAGGTTGTAGTTTTCAAGTATAAAGCTAAGAAAGACTACAGAAGAAAACAAGGACATCGTCAACCATACACTAAGATAGTTATAGAAAAAATAAACGCTTAGTATTTAGGTTGAATAATGATAAAAGTTAATTATTATTATAATGATGATTTCTTACTTCAAGGTTTTTGTTTAAAGGGACATGCTGATTATGCTGAAATAGGTTATGATATAGTTTGTTCTGCAGTTACATCTAATGCAGTTGCAGTTATAAACTCTTTAGACAAATTACAAAAAGTTGAATTTGAAAAAATAGAAGCTAAAGAAGGACATATAGAATGTATTGTTAAAGATAATTCTTTAGGGAAATCTCAGCTATTATTAAATCATTTTCAATTGGCTATTCAAGAAATTAAAAGGGAATACCCAAAAAATATAAAAATCTTAAAAAAGTAGGGGGTGACTCCAATATGTTAAACATGAACTTACAATTACTTGCATCTAAGAAAGGGGTAGGGTCTTCTAAAAACGGTAGAGATTCTATATCGAAAAGATTAGGTGTTAAGAGATATGACGGACAAGTAGTTACTGCTGGTAGTATAATAGTAAGACAAAGAGGAACTAAGATACATCCAGGTACTAATGTAGGTAAAGGTGGAGATGACACTTTATTCGCATTAATAGACGGTACTGTTAAGTTCGAAAGAAAAGACAAGAAAAGAAAAAAAGTAAGCGTATATCCAGTATCTATTGCTGAATAATATATATGAGAAAAGGAGTGTTCTTACACTCCTTTTTGTTGTAAATAGATGATTTCCTCAAATTATATATATATAATATTTATAGTTTGGAGAAAATAAAAAAAAGTCTTAATCAAGTAGGTGATTAATTTGTTTATAGATAAAGCAAGAATTTTTGTTAAAGCTGGTAACGGTGGAAATGGATCGGTTGCATTTAGAAAAGAAAAATATGTTCCAGCTGGTGGACCAGATGGAGGAGACGGAGGAAGAGGTGCTAGTATAGTATTTGAGGTAGATTTAGGTCTTAGAACTTTGATGGATTTCAAATATCAAAGAAAGTACCTTGCTGAATCTGGTGGAGATGGAAGTAAAAAGAAAAAAGCAGGTAAAAATGGAGAAGATTTAATTCTTAAAGTTCCACCTGGTACAATAATAAGAGATGAAGCTACAGGACTTATAATAGCAGATTTAAAAGAAGAAGGCGATAGAGCTGTAGTTGCAAAAGGTGGTAGAGGTGGAAAAGGAAATCAACACTTTGCCAATGCAGTAAGACAAGCTCCAGCTTTTGCAAAATCTGGTACAGATGGAGAAGAAAGATGGGTAATTCTAGAGCTTAAAATGATAGCAGATGTAGGATTACTAGGATTCCCTAATGTTGGTAAATCTACATTCTTATCAGTTGTGACTAAAGCAAAACCAAAGATAGCTAACTATCATTTTACAACGTTAACTCCAAACTTAGGTGTGGTTCAAACTAAATTTGGTGATAGCTTTGTATTGGCTGATATACCAGGGCTTATAGAAGGTGCTGCAGAAGGTGTTGGTCTTGGACATGATTTCTTAAGACACGTAGAAAGAACTAAGGTATTGATACATATCGTTGACATAACTGGACACGAAGGTAGAAATGCATTAGAAGATTTTGATAAGATAAATGAAGAATTATCACTATATAATGAAAAACTTTCTCATAGACCACAAGTAGTTGTTGCTAATAAAATGGATATTTTAGAAGATGAAAGTGTATATGAAGAATTTAAAGAAGAACTTGAGGGTAGAGGATATAAAGTATTTAAAATGTCTGCAGCTACTCGTCAAGGAATAGATGATGTTATAGCTTATGTATCTCAATTATTAAAAGAAGTTGAAGATGTAGAGTTAGTAACAGAAGAAGAAATGTATAGACCAGAATTAGATCAATCTAATGAAGATGAAGGATTAACTGTTGAAATAGAAGATGGAATATATGTTGTTAAAGGTAAATCTTTAAGAAGAATAATGTATTCTGTTAACTTTGAAGATATGGAATCAATTCAATATTTCCAAAAAGCTATGGAGTCAGAAGGTGTCTTTGATAAGCTTAGTGAGATGGGTATTGAAGATGGAGATACAGTTAAGATTTATGAAATTGAATTTGAATTCTACAACTAGGATAAATAAAGAGGTGACATTATGTTAAAAGGAAAGCAAAGAGCTTATTTAAGATCAATAGCTAATACTTTAAAGCCTATAACTCAAATAGGTAAAGAAGGTGTAACAGAAAGTTTCTTAGATCAATTAGATGCTATGTTAGATAGTAGAGAAATAGTAAAAGTTACTATACTTGAAACTGCAGGTCTTGATGCTAAAGAAACTGCTAATGCAATATGTAATGCATTAAGAGCAGAGTTCGTACAAGCTATAGGTTTTAAATTTACTATATATAGAAGAAACAATGAAGAACCAAAGATACTTTTCCCAGGACAAGAGCAAGCCAAGGCAAAAGTTAAAGATAATACAGTAACTAAAAAAGGAAAAATAACTAAAAGAGCTGCAAGAAGATAGTTATAAAGTTACTTTTACTAATTATAATAAGTATTAAAAAATTCTAGTCATTCAATGAATTTTATTGTAAATGACTAGAATTTTTTTATATTAAGATACTACTATTTGGGTATATTGATATATAGAATTAAAAATAAATATAAAAATAGATTTTTATACTTTAAAATGTTAATATAATATCTAAGAGGTTAATTTATTTACAGTATAAGGCAAAATATAATATTTGAGGAGGACATAATATGAGAGTTGTTATAATTGGTGCGGTTGCAGCTGGTATGTCTGCAGCAGCTAAATTAAAGAGAATGAAACCTGATTATGAGGTTGTTGTATATGAAAAAACTGATGTAGTATCATTTGGAGCTTGTGGATTACCGTATTTTGTTGGAGGATTCTTTGATGATGCTAATAATATGATAGCTAGAAGCCCAGAAAAGTTTAGAGAATCTGGAATAGATTTAAATATATTTAAAGAAGTTACAGCAGTTGATACTGATAATAAGAAATTAAAGGTTTTAGATGTTAAGACTGGTGAAACTTTTGAAGATTCTTATGATAAATTAATGATAGCAACAGGAGCGAGTAGTATAATACCTCCTATAAAAAATGTTAATCTTGAGAATGTTTCAACATTAAAAACTATGGAAGATGGTATAAAAGTTAAAGAAATACTAAATAAAGAAGATGTTAAAAATGTAGTTATAATAGGTGCAGGATTTATAGGATTGGAGGCCGTTGAAGCTGCTAAGAAATTAGGTAAAAATGTAACTGTTATACAAGCTGCTGATAGAGTTTTAAATGCAGTATTTGATAAAGAAATAACAGATGTGTTAGAAGATGAAATTAAGTCTCATGGAGTTAATTTACGCTTAGAAGAATTAGCTTCTGAATTTATAGGAGAAACTAAAGTAGAAAAGGTTATAACTAATAAAGGTGGAATAGATGCTGATTTAGTTATAATAGCTACAGGTGTTAGACCAAATACTACATTCTTAAAAGATACTAAAATAGAAATGTTAGGAAATGGAGCTATAATAGTTGATGAGTATGGTAAAACTTCTGTAGAAGATGTTTACTCAGCAGGAGACTGTGCAACTATAAAAAATATAGTTACAAATGAAGATATGTTTGTTCCTCTAGCAACAGGAGCAAATAAGTTAGGTAGAATAGTTGGAGAAAATTTAGCTGGAGCTAATAATGCTTTCCAAGGTTCATTGGCATCAAGTTGTATAAAAGTTATGAATATGGAAGCAGCATCAACTGGATTAACAGAAGAAAAAGCTAAAAGTTTAGGATTAAATTATAAAGCTAAATTTATAAGTGATTTTAATCAGACTAACTACTATCCAGGTAGAGATAAAATATATGTAAAGCTTGTTTATAATGCAGATACTAAGGTGATTTTAGGTGGACAAGTTGCAGGATTTAAGGATTCAGTTCAAAGAGCAAATGTATTAGCGGCAGCGATATTTGGTAAGATGACTACAAATCAATTAGGTATGTTAGATTTATGCTATGCACCACCATTTGCAAGAACTTGGGATGTATTAAATGTTGCAGGTAATGTTAGCAAATAATTAAATAAAATATTAGATTAGAATAGTGAATAATTTATATTATTGTTTACTATTCTATTTTTTGGCTTAAAAATTCATATACATACATAAAATCTAATAGAAAATGTAGAAAAATGACGAATAATGTTGACAAATGTGAACATTTAATATAAAATTTAAAATCTAGTTCGTAAAACGATAACACGATATAAATAATATAAGACAAGTTATACGGAGGAATTATGTTAGAAAGATTATTTAAATTAAAAGAGCATAAAACAGATGTAAAAACTGAGGTAGCAGCAGGTATTACTACGTTTATGACTATGGCATATATATTAATAGTTCAGCCAACATTTATGTCAGCTGCCGGTATGGATATAGGAGCAGTGACTGTAGTTACAGCTTTATTAGCAGCAATATTTTCTATATTTATGGGATTATATACAAATTTACCATTTGTATTAGCTCCAGCAATGGGAAGTAATGCATTTTTTGCATATACTTTGGTAGCAGGTGGAGTTGTATCATGGCAAACTGCTCTTGGTATGGTATTTATTTCAGGAGTAATGTTCTTATTATTAACATTACTAGGATTAAGAGAAATTATAGTAGCATTAATTCCTAAAAATGTTAAACATGCAATAGGAATAGCTGTAGGATTTTATATAGTATCATTAGGATTTTCTAATGGAGGATTAATGGTTATAGATGGATCATCTATATCAATGGGAGATATGACTAATCCAGCGGTTATTTTAACTATTATAGGGTTAGTAATATTAATATTTTTAAATTTAAGAAATGTAAAAGGATCAGTACTAATAGGTATAATAATAACTACTATAATAGGTATACCAATGGGAATAACATCTATTCCACAAAGTTTAATAACAATGCCACCTTCAATAGAACCTATAGCATTTAAGTTAGATATAATATCAGCTTTTAAATGGAGTTTCTTCCCATTAATGTTTACATTCTTTGTTGGAGATTTCTTCTCAACATTAGGAACTTTAATAGGAGTATCAGCAAAAGCAGATTTATTAGATGAAAATGGAGACTTACCTGAAATAAATAAACCATTCTTTGTAGATGCATTAGCAACAACAATAGGTGCATTATTTGGTTCAACAACTATTACCACATTTATTGAATCAGCAGCAGGAGTTGAAGAAGGTGGAAGAACTGGTTTAACAGCACTAACTGCTGGTATATGTTTTGCTTTAACAATATTTATAACACCTATAGCAACGATGATTCCAAATCAAGCAACAGCACCAGCTTTAATAATGATAGGACTTCTTATGATATCGAGTATAAAAGACTTAGAATTAGATGATTTTACAGAATCATTCCCAGCTTTTGCTACAATAATATTTACAACATTTACATCAAGTATACCTAATGGTATAAGTATAGGAATTATATCATATATGCTTACTAAAGTATTAGCAGGAAAGCATAAAGAGTTAAACTGGGGTATATATATACTTTGTGTTCCATTAATTATATACTTTATAATATAAATATATAAATAAAATTTACATAAATAGGTAGAGCTCATAGTATTCTAAATATAGACTCTACCTATTTTTTAATAAATTATATTTAACTGGAAGGAGAAAATTTTTAAAAAAATTTAAATATAATGAGGCCGTAGTAAGACTTCTTAATAAATAAGGAGTATGAAGGCTAACGAACCCTTATTTATCAAGAAGTCATATTAAAAAATTAATAAGAAGATAAATAAATATAGATACATTTGAAAAATTACAACTAGATATAGTAAAAGAATTAATAAAGGTATATTGTGTAATTTCATTAGGAAAAGAGCTTATAGATAAATTAATTACAAGTGATAATTTTAATATAGTAAAAAGACGATTAAATGAAAATAAAGAAGCAAGAAAAATATTAGAAAATAGTAATCATATACCACTAGAAGGATGATTTAATATAAATCCTAATTCAATTTATACTCCTAATTTAGAAGTAGGAGATAAAGTTATGTTATTGGATTATAATGATTATGTAATAGTGTATAAAACAATTGATAAATTTAATAATGTAAAAGTTTTATATAAAGAATATTTTATATATGTTAATATAAGAAAAATAAAGTTACACATAAAGGCAAAGGATTTATATCCAGATGGATATGATTTAAATACTTTGTTTATTAGTTATGAAGATAGAAAGTTAGAAAAAGACATAGTTAGAGTTTCTAAGAACGCTCTGAAAAAAATTCAAAAAGAAATTAGAAACAATAAATAGAATTGGAAATACCGCATTACTTAGAAACAAGTTATGCGGCATTTTTTTATTTTTCATCATAAAAGTTAAGGTGTAGCTCAAGTCTATCCTCACCTATAATAGTATTTTCAAAAATAGAAGTTGCATTTTCTTTATAAATATGAGGGTTTTCTAGAGATGGGCTAAAATGAGTTAATAAAAGCTGTCTTACTTTGCCTAAGCGAGCTAAATTAGCAGATTCTCTAAATGTCATATGTTTATTTTTTACAGCTTTAGAGATATCTAAATCATCACCATACATTGCTTCACATACAAATAAGTCGCTATCTTTTATAAATTCAGGTATAGATAATAGTGGTCTAGTATCTGTAATAAAACTTATTTTGATTCCTTTTCTATCATCTCCCAACACCATATCTGGAGTATAAAGTTTATCTTTAAATTTTATATCTTTTCCTTCTTGAAGTTTTTGCCATAAAATTTTAGGTACATTGTTATTTGTTGCTTTTTTCACATCAAACTTAGCTTTTCTTTTGAAATAAAAACTATATCCTAAGCACTCAGTAGAATGATCTAGATCCAGAGTTGATATTTCTAAATCTTTTAAATACTCATTTATTAGAGAGAAACTACCATTAGGATATTCTATAACATTAATATTATAAGGTAAATATTCGACTAAAATTCTAATAGCATTTATGGTTTCTACTATTCCTACAGGACCTACAATTGTTAAATCTTCTGTTCTAGAGCTATTTCCTATAGTAGATAAAAGACCAATAATACCAATAATATGGTCTCCATGTAAATGGGTTATGCATATTAGATCTATATTTTTAAATCCGCAGTTTTTCATTCTCATAGAAACTTGTGTGCCTTCACCGCAGTCGATTAATATCTTTCTTCCTTGATAATTTATAAAAAGAGAAGATAAAGACCTATTAGGCATAGGCATATTTCCTCCACATCCAAGTAAAATTAAATCTATCATAAATTTCTCCTTTTATAGATAATGATTTTAATAGTATCTATAATATATATTATGCGAAAAATTTAGGAAATAAAATCGTAAAAATTTTCAATAAGATATAATATTATAGGAAGTAAGTTTTTAAATAATAGCAGTTATTAGGAGCTAACTTATATAATTTATGAATAAAAATTACTAATTAGATTAATGTAGTATATAACTTAAAAGCTATAAAATTAATAATAACTATATTAATTTTATAGGAGTAATTTATGGAAGATACATTAAGAAAAAGTAAAACACAGTACGGATTAATATCTATTATGTTGTTAAATATATTTGACGGAATAGCAACATTTATCGGTTTAAAATATGAGTTTTATAAAGAGTTAAATAGCTTTTTAAGAATAATGTATGAAATTAATCCATTATTATTTTTATTAATTAAAGTAATTTTACCTACAATTTTAGTTATACTTTTATTAAATAAAATAAATAGCAAGATTATCTAATATAACTAAAATTAGTTATATTTTTTTCTAATATAATTTATGTAGGTATATGTTTATATCACATAGCATTATACTCAATATTTATATTAAACTAAAATAGAGCACTTCTAGGTAAGCTTAGAAGTGCTCTATTTTATTGTTTTGGAGAATATAAAAGTAAATTATTTATTAAAATATAAAACTATAAATGTACTGATACAATTATAAAATGTTTTTAGAATAATACAATACAATTATAATTGATATATAATGACTTATATAAATAAAAAAGGGGGCAATTTAAATGAATAACAAATTAGTATATACTCCAGGTCCTACAGAAGTTAGAGAAAATGTGAGGTTAGCAAGATCTATAGCTACAACAAATCCAGACCTGGATATAGATTTTTTTGAGTTTTATAAAAATACTTGTGATAAGATTGGTAAGATAATAAATACAAAAAATGATGTTTACATATTAAGTGGAGAAGGGATACTAGGTTTAGAAGCAGCTTGCGCATCACTTACTGAAGAGGGCGATAGAGTTCTTGTAATTGATAATGGAATATTTGGTAAGGGATTTGATGAATTTGTAAAAATGTATGGAGGAGAAGTAGCTTACTTTTCAAGAGAATACACTAAAGATATTAAGACAAAGGAATTGGAAGAATTTTTAAAAAAAGATAGTAACTTTAAATATGCAACATTAGTTCATTGTGATACTCCAACAGGCGTATTAAATAACTTAAGTGAGATTTGCCATTTACTTAAAAAATATGGTATTTTGACAGTAGTAGATTCTGTGGCGGGTATGATTGGAGAAGAACTTAATGTTGATGATTGGAAAGTTGATATAGCCCTAGGAGGATCACAAAAAGCTATATCAGCACCAGCAGGTCTTACTATAGTTAGTATAAGTGATGAGGCTAAATGTGTTATAAGAAATAGAAAAACTCCAATCATAGGTTTCTATTGTAATTTAGGAATATGGGAAAATTATTATAGAAATAAATGGTTTCCATATACGATGCCTATAAGTGACATAATGGGATTAGATAAAGCTATAGATAATATACTTGAGGAAGGTATAGGAAATGTGCTAATAAGACATAAAAAAATAGCTAATGCAGTTAGGAAATCTATAAAAGAATATGGGTTAAATTTATATTTAGAAGAAGGCTATTCTAACACTGTCACAGTTGTTGAAATACCATCTAATATAGGTGCAAAAAAATTAACAGATAATTTATTAAAAAAATACAATTTAATTTTAGCAACATCTTTAGGTAATTACTCAGATAAAGTAATAAGAATAGGTCATATGGGAGAAAATGCTAGAGTAGAAAAACTAATACCTGTATTAAACTTTATAGATGAATCTTTGAGATATCTTGGATTTGAGGGAAATGGTAGATTAGTAGAATTATTTAATAAGTATTATGATGAAGTAAAATTAGTTATAAAGTAAGTTTTAGGGAGTGGATATGATGGGGGAAAATAAGTTAATAAAAGATGACTTAGATATATCACAAATTGTAGAAAGTAATAATAGAAAAATTAATTCTAGGGATTTGGCTGAAAATGGATTATTAATAGCATTAGTATTTATAGCTACTAGGTTTATAAATATAAGGTTACCACTTGAATCAACTGGAGGATTAGTACATTTAGGTAATACTATGCTATTTATATCTGCGATAGTTTTTGGTAAGAAAAAAGGTGCTATAGCAGGTGCTTTTGGTATGGGGCTATTTGATTTATTATCAGAATGGGCAATATGGGCACCATTTACATTTGTAGTAAGAGGCGTAATGGGTTACATAATAGGAAGTATATCTTGGTCCAGGAATAAAAAAGGTAATGATATAATTACAAATATGCTTGGAATAATTATATCAGGTATTTGGATGATATTTGGATATTATATAACTGAAATTATTTTATATGGAAGTCATACTAAGGCAATTTTATCAATACCAGGTAATATAACTCAAATACTAATAGGTATGTTAATAGGAATACCTGTAGCTAAGTTACTAAAAAAATATATTAGATAAAATACAAGGGTCTGTACTGAATAATAGTACGACCCACTTTTATTTTTAGCTATCTAATTTATATAATTGCTTTAAGTTATATAATCCTAATAAAAAGCTAAAAATTCCTATAATGTATTTTGTCATAATATAACCTCCAAATGGAAATATAAATTATAAATCATATTCATCAACACTTAGTAATTTATTTAATACTCTTTTAATAATATCATAATTGAATCCTTTATATGTTAAATGTTGAGATAGTTTTTGATAAATCTTTCTTTTATCTTCATTTTTTATTCGGTCATATCTTTTTTTTGCAAGATACATTGCATTTTCAAATTCTGCATCACTATCAATTTCAGAAATAGCTTCACTTATAGCATTTGAATCTAAGCCTTTATTATAAAGGTTTTGTTTTATTCTATTTTTACCACACTTATTTAAATTAAGATTAGTGTTAACTATTTTTTGTGCAAGTAAATTATCATTGATAAAATTATTTCTTTTTAAAAATTCAATTACTTTATTGATTGTATCTTCTTCAAAATCATTAGATAATTTTTCTCTTATTTTTCTTTCTGATTGATCAGCCTTAGATAATATATTAAGAGCTTTATTTTTAGCCTTTATATACATTTCATCATTTAATAGTGATCTTAATGAATCTTCATCAATTTCATCACCTTTTTTCAAGTTAAATGTGAAAACTAATTCTTTAAATATAGCAGTGAAGTATTCACCATTAACATAAATATTAACTCTATCTTGGTTTTTCTTTTGTTGTTCTATTTTCGTAATTATAGCCATATGTAAACTCCTTAATAATGCTATTTATATTAATCTGTATATTTACATCTTGAATTTTATATAAAATAATGTAAAATATCAGATAGTTGACTAAATAATTAGTTGAATCAATGTTAAAATTTAATTTTTAAAGTAAAGATATGTATAAATATGATTATATACTAAAAAATACAAATTATTACCTAAATAAAATAAAAATAATGATACAATGAAAATATATTTGAAAAAGGAGATTAAATATGAGCATTGAAGATCTACTTAAAAGAGCAAAAGATATAAATACTCATAAGTTAGAACAATTTAAAAATAGTGACTCTAAATTAAGGATTGGAATTATGGGGGGAACTTTTGATCCAATTCACTATGCACATTTAGCAACAGCAGAGTTTATTAGAGATAAGTATAAGTTAGATAAGATTATATTCATACCTACAGGAAATCCTCCTCATAAGTTAGAAAATGTAACTAATAAATATGATAGATATAATATGGTTTTAATATCTACAAGAAACAATGAGAACTTTATAGTATTGGATTTTGAAATAGAAAATGAAAATAAAACTTATACTGTAGATACACTTAGACATCTAAAAAAAGAATATAACAATTGTGAAATATTCTTTATAACAGGTGCAGATGCAATTTGTGATATTGAAACTTGGAAAGAAGTAGAGGAAAATTTTAAACTAGCTACTTTTATAGCAGCAACAAGACCGGGAATAAGTTTACTTGAAGCACAAGAGAAAATTGAAAATTTAGAAGAAAAATATAATGCTAAAATTATAAGCGTATATGTTCCATCTTTAGATATATCATCTACTTACATAAGGCAGCAACTAAAGTCTGGAAAGTCAGTGAAATATTTATTACCAGAAAATGTAGAAAAATATATGCGTGAGAAAAATTTATATAAAATAGGAGTAAAGTAAATGAATTTAACGGATATAAATGAAAAATTAAAAGATATGTTACCTAAAAGAAGATTAAATCATTCTTTAAATGTAGCAGAATGTGCAGTAAAGTTATGTGAAATATATAATTGTGATAATGAAAAAGCATACATAGCAGGTATAGTACATGATTGTGCTAAATATTTAACCTTAGAAGAAGTCGATTACTATGTTAGAAAATATAATATAAAATTAGATGAATTAGAAATGGAAAGTTTAGCTTTATCTCACAGTATTATAGGTTCATACATAGCTAGATATGAATTTGAAATAAATGACATAGAAATACTAGATGCTATAAGATATCATACAACAGGAAAAGAAAATATGTCATTATTAGAAAAAATAATTTATATGGCAGATTTAATAGAAAAAGATAGGAATTTTCCAAATGTAGATTTATTAAGAGAATTAACTTATAGTGGTAAATTAGATGAGGCATTACTCATATCATTTAATAACACGATAAAATTTGTAATAGATAATAATCAGTTGATACACCCAAGAACTGTAAGTGCACGTAATTATATAATGAAAAAATAACTAAAAAATTATTATTATGAAATAATAGTATATAATAGATAGATGCAGTTTAAAAATAAGATGCTTACTATACACTATTTATGATATAATAATAAAACGTGTTTAAAATTAGGAAAGTGAGGAATTAAAATGACAGTAAATGAAATGACGAAAGTAATATATGATGCAATAGACGATAAAATTGGTCAAGATATATCTATAATAAATATAGGAGCAGTATCTAGCTTATGTGATTACTTTGTAATAGCTACAGCTGGTTCTCAAAGACAAGTAAAAGCTATAGCTGATAATGTAGAAGATGAATTAACAAAGCTTGGAATAGAGCCAAGAGGAAAAGAAGGATATGAAAGTCAAACTTGGGTACTTCTTGATTATGGCGATGTTATAGTTCATATATTTAATGAAGAACAAAGAGGATTCTATAACCTAGAAAAATTATGGAAAGACGCTCCATACGTAGATATTGACACTTTAGCATAATAATGATAATATAATTAATTATAAATAATAAATATATCAAGTAGACTAGAGTAGTAAAAGCAAAAATTTTATCAGAGAGCTAGTGGTTGCTGTGAACTAGTAAATTAGAACTTTGAACTTGCTAGAAATAATCTATTTGGCCGTAGTTGGCATAAAAACTATCTAAGAGAGTCTAATTTTAGACTAATTAGGGTGGTACCGCGAAGATATAATCCTCGTCCCTAAACAATATTGTTTAGAGACTGAGGATTTTTTTATTATATAAGTTAAATTTATCTAAACATGGATAAAATAACTTTTATAGACTATTTTAATCAAAATATCAAAGGAGGAAATTTTAATGAGCGTTTACAATCATAAAAATGTAGAAGCTAAATGGCAAAAAACTTGGGCTGAAAATGATCAGTATAAAACTAATACACTAGATAATTCTAAGCCAAACTATTATACTTTAGAAATGTTCCCATATCCATCAGGGAAAATACATATGGGTCATGTTAGAAACTACTCTATAGGTGATGTTGTTGCTAGATTTAAAAAAATGGAAGGATATAATGTACTTCATCCAATGGGATGGGATTCATTTGGTCTTCCAGCAGAAAATGCAGCTATAAAGCATGGTATACATCCACATAAATGGACTATGGAAAATATAGAAGATATGAAAGGCCAATTAAAATTATTGGGTCTTAGCTATGACTGGGATAGAGAAGTTGCAACTTCTACTCCAGAATATTACAAATTTACTCAAGAAATATTTTTAAAATTCTTAGAACATGGATTAGCATATAAGAAGAAATCTTTTGTTAACTGGTGCCCATCTTGTGAAACAGTTCTTGCAAATGAGCAAGTTGTTCAAGGACAATGTGAAAGATGTGATTCTGTAGTTATAAAGAAAGATTTAGAACAATGGTACTTTAAAACTACTCACTATGCTGAAGAATTACTTCAAGATTTAAATACTTTAGATGGATGGCCAGATAAAGTTAAATTAATGCAAAAGAACTGGATAGGAAAAAGTACAGGTGCTGAAATAGTATTCGATATAGATGGAACTGATAAGTCTATGACAGTATTTACAACTAGACCAGATACTGTTCATGGTGTTACATATATGGTACTTGCTCCAGAGCATGATTTAGTTAAGGATCTAGTTGCTGGAACAGAATATGAAGCAGATGTAGAAAAGTTTGTTGCAAAAATGCACACAATGACAGAAATAGAAAGAACTTCTACAGATGTAGAAAAAGAAGGTATGTTTATAGGCAAATATGTAGTTAATCCTTTAACAGGAGAAAAAGCTCCAATATGGATAGCAAACTATGTATTAGCAGATTATGGTACAGGTGCTATAATGGCAGTTCCTGCTCATGATGAAAGAGATAGAGAATTTGCTGAAAAATACAACTTAGAGATATTACCAGTAATAGATGAAGAAAATAAAATGATAAACTCAGGTGAATTTAATGGAATGGATGCATCTGAAGCTTTCAATAAGATAATAGAAAAAATAGAAGAAATGAAAATAGGAAAGAAAACAGTTAACTATAGATTAAGAGACTGGTTACTTTCTAGACAAAGATACTGGGGATGTCCAATTCCAGTTGTTTACTGTGATGATTGTGGTGTAGTTCCAGAGAAAAAAGAAAATTTACCAGTATTATTACCAACAGATGTTGAGTTTACAGGTAAAGGTGAATCTCCACTTACAACTTCAAAAGAATTTATGACTACAGCTTGTCCTTGTTGTGGTAAACCAGCTAGAAGAGAAGTTGATACAATGGATACATTTGTGGATTCTTCTTGGTACTTCTTAAGATACATAGATCCTAAGAATACTGAAAATATATTTGACTCAGAAGTAGTTAATAAGTGGATGCCGGTTGACCAATATATAGGTGGTGTAGAGCATGCTATAATGCATTTACTGTACTCAAGATTCTTTGTAAAAGCATTTAATGATATGGGACTTGTTGACTTCAAAGAGCCATTTAAAAACTTATTAACTCAAGGTATGGTTCTTAAAGAAGGTACTAAGATGAGTAAGTCAAAAGGTAATGTAGTTTCTCCTCTTGAAATAATAGAAGAATTCGGGGCTGATACAGCGAGATTATTTGTACTATTTGCAGCACCGCCAGAAAGAGATTTAGATTGGTCTGAACAAGGTGTTGAAGGATGTTATAGATTCTTAAATAGAGTTTACAGATTAGTTGATGAATTAGCTGATATTGCTAAGGATGACTGTACTATAGGTGAATTAACTAAAGAAGATAAGGCTATGAGATATACAATTCATGCAACACTTAAAAAAGTTACAGAAGATTTAAGTGAAAAGTTTGGATTTAACACAGCTATATCTGCTTTAATGGAATTAATAAATGAAATGTATAAGTACAAAGAGTTAGATAATAGAAATAATGCAGTTATAAAAGAAGGTATAGAAACTATAGTAACTATACTTGCTCCATTTACTCCTCATATGGGAGAAGAATTATGGACTATGATAGGTAAAGAAGGCAGTGTATTTGATATAAGCTGGCCAAAATATGATGAAACTGCATTAGTTAAAGATGAAGTTGAAGTTGTAGTTCAAGTTAATGGTAAAGTAAGAGGAAAGTTAACAGTTGGAGCTAATGTATCTAGAGAAGAAATGGAAAGTTTAGCTATGGCAGATGAAAAAATAAAGGCTTTAGTTGATGGTAAAACTGTAATTAAAGTTATTGCAGTTCCTAAGAAATTAGTTAATATAGTTGTTAAATAACATATAAAGTATATAAAAGTAGGACTATTTTGTTTTATTTAAAACATAATAGTCCTACTTTTTATATACATAATTAAAATAGTGTTAAAAACACATATAATTAGTAACGTTATTATAAAATATTTAATTATAAAATAATTTATTGAAAATTATAATAAAATCATCTATAATTATAGGGAAAACACTTTCATAGTGTTAAAACTAAAGATTAGAGGGGGATTTATATGAATAAGAGGGGGATTTTAGCATTAGGATTATCAGCTACAATGTTATTTTCAATGGTAGGTTGTTCATCAAGTGATTCAGGAGATGGAACTAACTCATCAGATCAGCCTAAAATAGGTGCAACAGTTTATAAAGCAGATGATAACTTTATATCTGCAGTTAGTAGAGAGTTAAAGGAAAATGCTAAAGATGTAGCAGAAATAACAGTAGATGACTCCCAAAATGACCAAGCAAAACAATTAGATCAAATTGATACTATGATAGCTAAGGGTGCTAATGTATTAGCAATAAACTTAGTTGATCCAAAAGCCGCAAGTTCAGTGATAGAAAAGGCTCAAGCTTCAGATTTACCAGTAGTATTCTTTAATAAAGAGCCAGATGCAGATGCTTTAGCAAGTTACGACAAGGCATATTATGTAGGAACTGTATCTAAGGAATCAGGAGTTATTCAAGGAGAAGTTGTGGCTAAAGAATGGGAAGCTAACAAAGAAAAATGGGATAAAAATGGAGATGGAAAAATACAATATGTGTTAATAAAAGGAGAACCAGGACATCCAGATGCAGAAGCTAGAACTGAATGGGTTATAAAAACAGTAAATGAGAAAGGTATAGAAACTGAAGAATTAGCAATAGATACAGGTATGTGGGATGCAGCTAAAGCAACTGAAAAAATGGATGCATGGTTAGCTAAGTTTGGAGATAAAATAGAATTTGTAATTTGTAATAATGATGGTATGGCTTCAGGTGCTGTTGCTTCTCTTGAAAAAGAAGGATATTTTACAGGGGATAAATTTATGCCAGTTGTAGGTGTTGATGCTATACCTGAAATAGTAACTCTTATAGAGAATGATAAGGTTGTAGGGACAGTACTAAATGATGCTCCAAACCAAGCTAAAGCAGTTATTGATTTATGTGTAAATTTAGCTAACGGTAAAGATCCAGTAGAAGGAACAGAATGGAAGTTAGATGATACTAAAGCTGTTCGTGTACCATATATAGGAATTACTAAAGATAATTTAGATGAAGCTAAGTAATATAATATTATAAAGATTACTCAATACCTAAGAGCTTTTATAAATATAAAATAAGTTCTTAGGTATTAAATTAAAATATATAGGTAACGTCTAAAGGGGGTATCAACTATTGGATAAGATAGATAATAAATTCATCTTACAGATGATAAATATAACTAAAGAGTTTCCAGGTGTAAAAGCTTTAGATAATGTAAATTTAAATGTTAGACCAGGAACAGTACATGCCCTTATGGGAGAAAATGGTGCTGGAAAGTCAACTTTAATGAAATGCTTATTTGGAATTTATAAGAAAGACTCAGGGGAAATATACTTAGAAGGAAAAGAAATAGAATTTCAAAATACTAGACAAGCACTTGATAATGGTGTATCAATGGTTCATCAAGAACTAAATCAAGTTAGACAAAGAAATATATTAGATAATATTTGGCTTGGAAGATATCCTAAAAAAGGATTATTTATAGATGAAAATAAGATGTATAAAGATACTTTAGAAATTTTCAAGGATTTAGATATCGATGTAGATCCTAGAGAGAAAGTTGGAAATCTATCAGTATCTCAAATGCAAATGATAGAAATAGCAAAAGCAGTTTCTTATAATTCAAAAGTTATAGTTATGGATGAACCTACGTCATCTCTTACAGAAAAGGAAGTAGAACATTTATTTAGAATTATAACAAAGTTAAAAAATAAAAATGTAGCAATAATATATATATCACATAAGATGGAAGAGATATTAAAAATATCAGATGAAGTAACTGTAATGAGGGATGGACAATTAATAGAGACTAAGGATGCATCAGAGTTAACAACAGATAAGATTATAAGTATGATGGTTGGTAGGGATATGTCAAATAGATTCCCACCAAAAGAAAATCATCCTGGCGAAGTTATATTAGAAGTTGATGGGTTAAGTGAAAATACAAAGTTTGGGTTAAAAGATGTTAGTTTTAAACTAAGAAAAGGTGAAATACTTGGCATAGCTGGGTTAGTTGGATCGAAAAGAACTGAAGTTGTAGAAGCATTGTTTGGAATGAGAAATATAGATAAAGGAACAATTAAGCTACATGGAAAGTTGATTGAAAACAAAAATCCTAGAAAATCTATGGAAAATGGTTTTGCTTTAGTTACAGAAGAAAGAAGAACTACGGGAATATTTCCTCAACTTAGTATAAATTTTAACTCTGTTATATCGAATATGGATTCTTATAAATCTAATGTATTGTTTTTATCTGATAAGAAAATGGGAAAAGATACAAAGTGGGTTATAGATTCTATGAATGTAAAAACCCCATCGCAAAAAACTAGTATAGGAAGCTTATCAGGCGGTAACCAACAAAAAGTAATAATAGGAAGATGGTTACTAACTAATCCTGAAATACTTATGCTAGATGAACCTACAAGGGGAATAGATGTAGGAGCAAAATATGAAATATATCAACTTATAAATGACTTAGCAAGTAAAGAAAAAGGGATTATAATGATTTCCTCGGAAATGCCAGAACTTATAGGTGTAACAGATAGAATATTAGTAATGAGTAATGGTAGAGTTGCAGGAATTGTAGATTCAAAAAATACTACGCAAGAAGAGATAATGAAATTATCAGCGAAGTTTATAGAGGGGGATAGCCATGAAGACAAAGTCACTAACTAATGAAAAGCAATCTTTTAATATTATAGAGTGGGCTGGAAATAATGTAATACCAATAGTTCTGTTTATTATACTTATAGGTATAATTATAATAGAACCAAGCTTTCTTTCTATAAAAAACTTAACTAATATACTAGCACAATGTTCTACACGTATGATTATAGCACTAGGTATAGGTGGAATAATAGTAACTCAAGGTACAGATCTTTCTGCTGGTCGTATAATTGGTTTGGCTGCTGTAGTATCAGCATCATTGCTACAAGCAACAGACTATGCATATAGAATGTATCCTAATTTACAAAAATTGCCGGTGGTTGCAGTAATATTATTTGTAATGATAATATGTGGGATAATGGGTGGAATAAATGGATTTGCAGTTGCAAAATTAAAAACACCACCTTTTATAGCTACTATGGGGACTATGCTTTTGGCCTATGGTATAACAAGTTTATACTTTGATAGACCTCCATACGGAGCACAACCTATAGCAGGTCTTGATAAAGGATTTAAACAGTTAGCAGTTGGAGGTTTTCAATTAGGAGAGTTTAGATTACCATATCTTATAATTTATGCAGTAATAGCTTGTATAATAATGTGGCTTATATGGAATAAAACTAAGCTTGGTAAAAACATGTTTGCTATAGGAGGTAATCCAGAAGCAGCAGAAGTATCTGGTGTTAATGTTGTTAGAAATCTAATAATAATATACGTTATGGCAGGTCTTTTGTATGGACTTGCAGGATCTTTAGAAGCAGCTAGGGTAGGTAGTGCTACTAACAATACAGGACTAATGTATGAAATGGATGCTATTGCAGCTTGTGTTGTAGGAGGAGTATCTTTCTCTGGTGGTATTGGTAGTATAGGTGGAATAATAACTGGAGTATTAATATTCCAAGTTTTAAATTATGGATTATCATTTATTGGTGTAAGTACATACTTACAGTTTATTATAAAGGGGGTAATAATAATAGCGGCAGTTGCACTTGATACAAGAAAGTACATGAAGAAAAAATAATTTATAAATTTAATTTTAAAAATATAAAAAGACTATTTGTTCAGTGGCAAATAGTCTTTTTTTGTCAAAAAAATAATTAATTTATTTAATAATTATTGACTAAAGCTAGTTATTAATAATATAATTAGTTTGTGGAAAAAATAACACACTTAAATGTTAAAAAAATGACTATCTAAATCAATATGAATTTTAGGGGGACGATTATGTTACAAGTTACATTACAAGACATAAAGCAAGCAAAGGAAACTATAAAAGATATAGTTAAGAAAACTGATTTATTAGAATGTGCAGGCTTAAGTAATAAGGTCGATGCAAACGTTTTTTATAAATGCGAAAACCTACAAAGAACAGGGTCTTTCAAAGTAAGAGGAGCTTGTAATAAAATAGCAAATTTAACAGATGAAGAAAAAGCAAATGGAGTAATTGCATCAAGTGCAGGCAATCATGCTCAAGGGGTTGCATTAGGGGCTAAAATGAGCGGGATTAAATCTACAATAGTAATGCCTGCTACCGCACCATTATTAAAAATTTCTGCAACAAAAGGTTATGGAGCAGAAGTTGTTTTAAATGGATTAGTATACGATGATGCTTATGCAAAAGCAGTTGAAATACAAAAAGAAACTGGTGCAACATTTTTACATCCGTTTAATGATAAATATGTAATAGCAGGTCAAGGAACAATAGGGATTGAAATATTTGAACAATTAGATAATAAAGTTGATACAATTTTATGTCCAATAGGCGGAGGAGGATTAATAGCAGGTGTTGCAGTTGCAGCAAAAGCATTAAATCCAAACGTTAAAATAATAGGAGTACAGACTGCTAATATACCTTCTATGCATGAATCTGTAAAACATGGAGTAGTTACAACTGCGTTTAATGCTACTACAATAGCTGATGGTATAGCTGTTAAAACTCCTGGAGATATGACATTTGAAATAATAAATGAGTTAGTTGATGAAATAGTTCTTGTAGAAGAAGATGAAATAGCTCAAGGTATAGTGTACTTAATGGAAAACTTAAAAGTTGTAGCAGAAGGATCTGGTGCAGTAACAACTGCTGCATTGTTAAGTAAAAAATATGTTCCTAAATCAGATGAAAATATTGTTTGTATAATATCTGGTGGAAATGTAGATGTTAATAATTTATATAGAATAATAGGTACAGGACTAGCTAAAGAAGGTAGAAGATACTCATTTGGTGTAACAATGGTGGATCAACCAGGTGGATTCTCTCAATTAACAAAAATAATAAGTGAGAATAAAGCTAACATATTAAATGCAAATCAGTCTAGATTATCATCTGGAGCATATATAGGAAAACAACTTGCAGAATTTGTATTAGAAACATTTGACCATGATCATATAGAAAAAATAAAAAAAGATATAGAATCTGCTGGATTTGAGATAAAAGATTTATAAAATAATATATACAATTTTTATTATAGGGTAGTATAATATAAAGTAAAGTATTAAAGATTATATAGATTTTAGGAGGAATTAAAAATGAAACAACAAGTAATACATACTGATAATGCACCAAAAGCAATAGGACCATATTCTCAAGCTATAAAAGCTGGAAATTTATTATTTGTATCTGGACAAGTTCCTTTTGTACCAGAGACTATGGAAATAGTTGAAGGAGATGTTAAGGCTCAAACAAAGCAATCATTAGAAAATGTAGCGGCTATATTAAAAGAAGCAGGAGCTGATTTTTCAAATGTAGTTAAATCAACAGTATTCATAAAAGATATGAATGAATTTGCTTTAATAAATGAAGTTTATGCAGAGTTCTTTGGTGAAAACAAGCCAGCTAGAGCTTGTGTAGAAGTTGCTAGATTACCAAAAGATGTTAAAGTTGAGATAGAAGTTATAGCTGTAGTAGAATAATAAGCTTTAATTAAAATATAAAAAATGGCCAGTAGATGCTGGTCATTTTATATTCTATTAAATCTCAAAATAGTACGTAAACTAATAATTGGAAAATAAAAAAATATGAAAAAAAATATTCCATAAAAATGATTTTTTATATATAATATTAATTAGCAGATAACAAAAAATAAATTAAAGTATAGATGCTTTTATTTAATTAATAATAAGTATATATAATAGCTGCATAACTAATGCTATTAAATTTATATTTAACAAAATTAGATGCTTTTAGATTATTGGTATTAAATTAATTTTATTTAAGTTTTGTGAAAATGATTTCAGAAATTAATTTAATGAGACATTTAAGAAAGAAGAGGTAAAGCAATGGCTAAAGATTATAGTGTATTTGACGTTGTAGGACCAAATATGATAGGTCCATCTAGTTCCCATACTGCAGGAGCTGCAAGACTTGGAAAGACTGCTTCTAAAATAGCAGGTAAACCTGTAAAAGAAGTAAAATTCTATTTACATGGTTCTTTTGCAGAAACATATAAAGGTCATGGGACAGATAAAGCATTAGTTGGAGGAATATTAGGATTTGATCCAGAAGATGCTAGAATAAGAGACTCTTTTGACATAGCAAATGAAATGGGTGTTAAATTTGAATTTATAAAAACTGATTTAGGTGAAAATGAGCATCCTAATAGTGTAAGAATGGAAATGGTATTAGAAGATGGAAGTAAATGTGAAGTTAAAGGTGCTTCTATTGGTGGAGGTAACATAAAACTTACTGAAATGGATGGACTAGCTTTAGATTTCAATGGTGCTAAACCAGCTGTAATATTAGAAATAAAAGATATAACAGGAGCAGTATCTTTTGTAACTGGATTACTTGCTCACAATAATAAAAATATAGCTACAATGTCTACTAGTAGAATAGCAGGTTCTGAGTATACATTTGTGACTATAGAGACAGATGAGCCGTTAGAAAGAGATATATTAGATCAAATAAGTAAATTTGAAGTTGTAGCTAAAGCTGTAGTTTTAGACAAATTCTAGACAGTAAGGAGAGATAGACAATGAAATATAATTTCACAAGTGGACAAGAATTATTAGAAATGTGCGAAAAGTACAATATGAATATACATGAACTATGCTTAGAAAGAGAAGTTGAACTTTCAGGATTATCTAAAGAAGATATAAGAGCAAAAATGCAACATAGTTTAAATATAATGAAGGCAGCTACTGAAAAGGCTGTTGAAGAAGATATAAAATCAGTTGGTGGTCTTATAGGTGGAGAAGCTAAAAAATTAACTATATTTAGAAATAATTCTAAATCGGTTTGTGGACCATTAATGAATAAAGCATTAGTTGCTGCAATGGGAACTATGGAAGTTAATGCTTCTATGGGGCTTATAGTTGCTGCACCAACAGCAGGATCTTGTGGTATACTTCCTGGTGCTGTAGTTACTATAGGTAAAGAGTATGATATGACTGATGATCAAATGCTAGATGCATTATTTACAGCTTCTGCAATAGGAGCTATAATAACTAGAAATGCAACAGTTGCAGGTGCTGAAGGTGGATGTCAAGCTGAAACTGGTGCTGCTGCGGCAATGGCTGCTGCTGGTGTAGTTGAAATGATGGGTGGAAGCCCTAAACAAGCTTTACATGCTGCATCTCATTGCTTACAAAATGTAATGGGACTTGTATGTGACCCAATTGCAGGACTTGTTGAAGCTCCATGTCAAGGAAGAAACGCTATAGGAGTTGCAAATGCTTTAATATCTGCTGAATTATGCTTAGCAGGAATACTAAACATAATACCATTTGATGAAACAGTAGAAGCTATGTACAAAGTTGGTAAAGGATTACCACCTGAATTAAGAGAAACTGCTTTAGGTGGAGTTGCAGCTACTTGTACAGGATGTTCTTTAAGTAACAAAATATTTGGATAATATTAAAATATATAAAAAATACCTATGAATTTTCATAGGTATTTTTTTAATAATTAATATCTGCAGACTTTATATTATTTTTATCATGAGAACTACAAGGAGTAACTCCATAAACCATATTGCAAGTAGGGCATTTATCTACGTGTGTTTTCATAGTAAAGATTTCATTACAATTTACACATTCTAGGTTATGAGTAATTCTTAATGGGAAGTTATCTTTTCCCTTACTTCTTACTAAGTCAACTACATTCTTTCCATCGTTTTTATTGATATTTCCGCATCCACAGCTCATATATAAATTCCTCCAAAAAATATTTGTAATTAACATTATACATTAAATTATTTTATTATTCAGTAACATATGGTACAAGTATAACAAAATATTTTAAACTTAAAAAGGATTGGAATATCCAACCCTTTTATCTTCGTCTATTTTTAAATATTCTTTTTTTATAATATTTTTTTCTTTTCTTTCTTTTAATAATTAACCCTATAAAAATAATTATAATTATAGATATTACAACTAAAATACTAGTAAATATCACTTTGTTTTCAACAAGTGAACCAAATACACTATTAACATTACTTGTAGCAACTAAATTAATAGTAGTTTCAAGTTTTTTAGAATTGTATACTTCTAATGTTCCTACTTTATCGCCTTTTTTTATAGGAAGACTAATTTTATTTAGTTTAACCTTTGTTGTATAAGAACTAGTACTAGTTCCTTTTTTCAATAGAACTTTATAATTATATTCAGGCTCGTATATAAGTTCTTTTTGCTTAGAGAATAAAATTCTTTCACTACCAGTATATTTATCTTTAGTAATTATCGTCTTATTAGTATAATTGTCGAATCCATAGTCAAGTAGAGTTCTAGATGCAACATACATATCATCACCAGTAGATTTAAATACAGCTGATATTAAACGCATGCCATTTTTTACACCACTAGATAAAAGGCATCGACCTGCATCATCAGTATATCCAGTTTTTATACCATCTACAATATCGTATTTTATAGGAATTTCCTTACCATTATAAGTTATTTTCTCATCTGAAGTTAGAAATTTATTTGTATTAACAAAATATCTTTCAAATGGGTAAGCTTCAGTAGCAGGGAAAGATACTGATTTCATTTTTACAATTTCTCTAAAAATACTATTACTCATAGCTTCTCTGGCCATTAGAGCCATATCGTAAGCTGTAGTATAGTGATTTTCATCTGGTAATCCATGGGGATTATTGAAATGGGTATTTTTAGCTCCGATAGAATTTGCTTCTTCATTCATTAGTTTGGCGAATTCTTCAATAGAACCGCTTACATACTCGGCTAAAACTACAGCTACATCATTAGAAGAATGGATTAATAAACCTTCTAGCAATTCTCTTACAGTGAAAGTTTCTCCAATCTTTAAGTACATACTAGAACCATCAACATTAGGATCCTTTTCTATTGTTACCTTTTCACTAAGATTAGGCTTATATTTTAATACTAAGTAAGCCGTCCAAGCTTTTGTTGTTGATGCTGGATATATTTTATTATCAGCGTTTTTACTATATAAAACACGTCCAGTTTCATAGTCCATAAGAACACCTGATTCAGCAGGTATAGAAAGTTCCTCATTATCGGCAAATGATGTGTTTGCTGAGTTTAAAAATGTAGAGCAAGCTATAATGAATGTTACTAATAAAGATAGAAATTTTTTCATCTTTAACCTCCAAATTTTAAACTTATATTTTAGTATATCACATTTTAGTTAATAATTTAAACGAAGGGGTGAATTAAGTGAAAAAAAATAAAAAAAGTATAGTGTTTTTAGTGATTATATTTACATGTATTTTAGGATTTATTATAAAAAACAAATTAAATTTAACAGAAGATGTGTATGTAATCAGTCAAAGTGAAGAAAGAACAAAAGAAAGTATATTATTAGACAATAAAACTACTGAAGAAATGACTTCACAAAATAATATAAATTATAATAGTGATGTAGAGCAGTTAGTAACAATATATATAAGTGGACAAGTCAAAAATCCTGGTATAGTAACTTTAGAAAATGATAGAAGATTAGTTGATGCAATAGAAATTTTAGGTGGAGTTACAGAAGAGGCAGACCTAAATAAAGTAAATATGGCTTTAAAGATTGAAGATGAAGGTCACTATATAATTCCTAAACTAGGAGAAGAAGTTGAAACTCAAAGTATAGACTTAAATAGCACGGAAAATGCTAAGAATGAAAATGACAAAGTTAATATTAACATAGCAAATATAGATGAATTACAATCGTTGCCAGGGGTAGGAGAAGCTACGGCAAATAAAATTTTTAAATATAGAGAGGAAAATGGAGTCTTTAAAAACATAGAAGAAATAAAAAATGTAAATGGAATTGGAGATAAAAAATATGAAGGTTTAAGGGATTTAATAAGTATAAATTGATACAATAGTAATATGTAGACAAAATATAAATTTAAAATTTGAATATTTTCAACTACTTCGCCTGTTGTTTAAAATATGTTATTATATGTAAAGACAAGAAGGAAAGGAGGTCTTTTTATGGAAAAATATAAAAGACTCACAGAAATGACAACATCAGGAGGCTGAGCAGCCAAAATAGGGCCAGAGGTTCTGGCTTCAGTTTTAAGTCAACTTCCTAAGAATGATAATGATAGAATCAATAATTTATTGGTAGGTTTAGACACAGCAGATGATGCTGCAGTATATAAATTAAATGAAGAAATGGCATTAATACAAACATTAGACTTTTTTACACCAATGATAGATGATCCTTACATTTTTGGTCAAATAGCAGCAGCTAACTCATTATCGGATGTTTATGCTATGGGAGGGACTCCTACTGTTGCAATGAATATTGTTTGCTTCCCATCATGCCATGATATGGATGTATTAACTGAAATCATGAAGGGTGGATTTGATAAAGTAAAAGAAAGTGGAGCGCTTTTAGTAGGAGGCCATACTGTTGATGACAAAGAGCCCAAGTATGGATTGTCAGTTTCAGGAATAGTACATCCAAATAAAGTACTATCAAATGCTACATCAAAACCAGGAGATGTACTTATACTTACAAAACCATTAGGTGTAGGAATATTAAATACAGCCATGAAAGCTAATTTAATAAGTGAAGAGACAGAGAAAAAAGTTATCGAAGTAATGACGCATCTTAATAAATATGCAGCTAAGAGCTTTGAGAACATAAATGTAAACTCAGTTACAGATATAACAGGATTCGGATTACTAGGCCATGCGCTTGAAATGGCAAAAGCATCTAATGTAAGTATACATATAGATTCAAAAGAAGTTCCTATATTAGATGAATCAATAGATATGGCTACTATGGGAATTATACCTGCTGGAATGTATAGAAATAAGCAATATATAGAATGTGATGTAGATATTATAGATGTAGATGAAGCTATAAGAGATATTTTATATGATCCTCAAACTTCAGGAGGATTATTGGTATCAGTTCAAAGAGAATATGCAGAACAACTTATAATTGATATGAAAAATAATGGTTCAATAGAAGCAAAGATAATAGGATATGTAACATCAAAAGAGGAAAAATATATTACTGTTAGATAAAATAACTAATTTATAATATAAGAAAGAGTGAGTGTTTTGGATAAAAAGAAGCTGTTTGCTATGTTGCCCTCAGTTGATGAAGTATTGGGAAATGAAAAAATAAAAAATATAATAGAGAATTATCCTAGAGCTTTAGTTTTAGATTCTATAAGAGAAATTATAGATGAAAAAAGACAATTAATAATATCCTTAGATGAAAAAAATGAAATCATTGATATAAATTTAAAAAGTATAATTAAAGAATCTACTGAAAGAGTTGTACTAAATTACTCTCTATCTTTAGAAAAAGTTATAAATGGGACGGGAGTAATATTACATACTAACTTAGGTAGATCTTTGCTTAGTGAAAGTATAAAAGAAGATGTTTGGCAAATTGCATCTAGGTATTCAAATCTAGAGTATAACATTGATAGTGGAAAAAGAGGGTCTAGATATACACATTTAGTTCAAATGATAAAAAAGCTTACTAAATCTGAAGATGTTTTAGTTGTTAATAATAATGCAGCAGCTGTACTTCTTGTTTTAAATACTTTAGCTAAAGATGGTGAAGCTATAGTATCTAGAGGTGAACTAGTAGAGGTTGGCGGTGCATTTAGAATACCAAGTATAATGTCTTTAAGTGGAGCGGAATTAGTAGAAGTTGGATCTACGAATAAAACACATATTGATGATTATGAAGATGCTATAAACGAAAATACAAAAGTATTAATGAAGGTTCATACTAGTAATTATAAGATACTAGGATTTACAGAATCTGTTGAAATAAAAGAATTATCTAAGATAAGTAAAAAGTATAATATACCACTTATTGAGGACCTAGGTAGTGGTGTTTTTATAGATTTATCCAAGTATGGATTATCATATGAGCCGACCATTTTGGATTCTATAAATCAAGGTGCGGATATTGTTACGTTTAGCGGAGATAAAATGTTAGGTGGGCCACAAGCTGGAATTATAGTTGGAAAAAAAGTATATATAGAAAAGATGAAAAAAAATCAATTAACTAGAGCCTTAAGAGTAGATAAAATGACAATAGGAGCACTAGAGGCTACTTTAAGATTGTATCTAGATGAAGATAAAGCTATTAAAGAAATACCAACATTAAGGATGTTAACATATACGTTAGATGAACTAAGTGAAAAATCAAAAAAATTATATGAAATTTTACTTGATTTAAACTTAGATATTGATATAAATATAGAAAATGGTTTTTCTCAAGTTGGAGGTGGATCTATGCCTACTGAAAATTTAGATACATATTTAATAAGTATAATACCAAAAAATATGAGTGTATCGTCACTTGAAAGAAAATTAAGACTAAGTGATTCTCATATAATAGGTAGGATTTATGAAAATAAATATTTGTTAGATATTAGAACTATATTTGATGATGAATTTGAAGATATAGCAAAAGAACTAAGTATGGTTTTTAGATAAAATTTTGATAGGGGGTTTATATGAAAAATATTATAATAGGAACTGCAGGACATATAGATCATGGAAAGACTACCCTTATAAAAGCTCTTACAGGAAGAGATACAGACACATTAGATGAAGAGAAGCGAAGAGGGATCTCAATAAATTTAGGTTTTACATATTTTGATTTACCGGGTAATAAAAGAGTTGGTATAGTCGATGTACCAGGTCATGAAAAATTTATTAAAAATATGTTAGCTGGAGTAGCTGGAATTGATATTGTTTTATTAGTTATTTCTTGTGAAGAAGGTGTCATGCCACAAACAGTAGAGCATCTAGATATATTAAACTTCCTAAATGTAAAAAAAGGAATAGTAGTGTTAACTAAATGTGAAAATGTAGATAATGAATTTAAAGAATTAGTAAAGTCGGATATAAAAGAAAAATTAAAAGGTAGTTTTCTTGAAAATACTGATATAGTAGAAGTAGATTCTATATCTAAATATGGAATTGATAAACTAAAACAAAAAATAGAATTACTAAGTGATAAAACTGAAAATAAAAATGAAGACTTTCCACCTAGACTAAACATAGATAGAGTTTTTTCCTTAAAAGGTTTTGGAACAATAGTAACAGGAACCTTGATTGAAGGAAAAATTAATATTAATGATGAGTTAGAAATATACCCTAAAAACTTAAAAGCAAAAATAAGAGGAATTCAAGTTCATGGAAAAAATGTAGAAACGGCGTATGCAGGTCAAAGAACGGCTATAAATATTTCTAATTTAAAAATAGAAGATATAGAGCGCGGAGATACACTTGCATTACCGAATGCTTTAAAAGAATCTAATATGATAGATGTTAGAATTTCGCTAGTGGATCATACAAATAAAGAGTTAAAATATTGGGATAGAGTTAAAATTTATCATGGTGCAAAAGAAACTTTATGTAGAATAGTTCCCTTAGATAAAGAGAATATAAAGCATAATGAAGATGCATATGTTCAACTAAGGTTAGAGGAAAATATAGTAGTAAAAAAAGGAGATAGATTTATTATTAGAACATACTCACCTATGGAAACTATAGGTGGAGGTATAGTAATAGATACTTGTGTTAGGAAGCATAAAAGGTTTGATGAAAATGTTATTCGAGAATTGAGAATAAAAGAAAATGGTAATAGCAAAGACATTATAGAAGAATATTTGAAAAACAATAAGGATAAGTATACATCTATTACAGATTTAATGTCATATACTGGTTTTAATAAAGAAAGTATAAATAATAACATAGATAAACTTGTATTTGAAAAAAAAGTAGTTTTAATTAATAATTATTACCTACACATTAATCAATATAAAAATATAGAAAAAAATATACTAAATATACTAACAGATTATCATAAAAACTTTAGATTAAGGAACGGTATATCAAAAGAAGAAATTAGGAGTAAAATTGATCCTAATTTAAAAAGTAAAGATATAGATAGTATTATAAATAATTTATGTGATGATAAACAGATTAAGAATGTAAAAAATTTAATATCACTATATGAGTTTAAGATTACATTAAATGATAAACAAAAAGAAATTAAAGCTTATATAAAAGATAAGTTAAATAATGCAGGCTTAAAATCGTTATTAACCATAGAAGAATTTTCTAAGGATATATATTATAAAGAAGTGTTAGAGTATATGATAGGTAAAGATGCTATAGTTTTAGA
>UWOR01000006.1 GCA_900604495.1 Desulfovibrio sp. Marseille-P6017
GATTCATATTCTCCATTTTTATATAATTCTTGAGATGAGTAAGATGCCGTATAAATAACCTTATAAATTTTTATATCATCATTCTTTAAACTATCATTTGATTTTAAATATAGATTAAGTAGACTTGGATTATTATATTCTCTTATGCTTACGATACTTACTTCTGAAAGATAGGAGAGTTGAAGCTTAATACTATCCAATTCATTTTTATTATATAGTAATTTGGAAATTTCATTTATTTTCTTTTGATTTTTATATTCATAATATTCATGAATAATATTTGCTGGATTTGAAGAATAAGATTTTGTTTTTACGGTGACTATAAAAGTGAAAAGTAGCATAGGAATAAGTACTATAATTGCAATACGTTGTTTTTTCTTAAACAAATTCACACCTCCACATAGATATACAAGAAACAATGTTATACTTATACTTTATATATATACTTATTTAAACAATTATAGTATACTAAAGCATGCAATGATTAAAGAAGTTATAATATTGCTATTAAAAAATATAATTTATAAATATTCAGGAGGCACAAACAATGAGTAAATCACCAGTACCAACTCCGCATAACAATGCATTAGTTGGAGACATAGCAGAAACAGTTTTATTACCAGGAGATCCTCTTAGAGCGAAATTCATAGCAGAAACATTCTTAGAAGATGTTGTGCAATATAATACAGTTAGAGGTATGTATGGTTACACTGGATACTATAAGGGTAAAAGAGTATCGGTTCAAGGTAGTGGAATGGGTATGCCATCAATAGGAATATACTCATACGAATTAATACATTTCTATGGTGTAAAAAACTTAATAAGAGTTGGTTCAGCAGGAGCAATAAATGAAAACTTAAAGTTACATGATGTCGTAATCGGTATGGGTGCTTGTACAAATTCAAATTATGCATCTTCATATGAATTACCAGGTACGTTTGCTCCAATAGCAAGCTTTGAATTATTACAAAAAGCTGTAAATGTTGCTAAGGAACAAGGTACAGATGTAACAGTAGGTAATATTTTATCTTCAGATGTATTCTATGGAGAGCCCGGTTCAAATGCATTACTTAAGTGGCAAAAAATGGGTGTACTTTGTGTAGAAATGGAAGCTGCAGCTTTATATATGAATGCGGCTAGAGCAGGAGTGAATGCTTTAACAATACTTACAATATCTGATTGTCCATTTACTGGAGAAGAAACTACTGCACATGAAAGACAAGTAGCATTCACTAAAATGATGGAAATAGCTTTAGAATTAGCTTAATAAATATTACATAAAATAAAAAAGATATGATTTAAAAATAAATCATATCTTTTTTATTTTTTAACTAGTTTATATTTTAGACCATAGATCTAAATACCCCTGTAACTACACCTAAAATCTCTACATTTTTAGCTTCAACACGTATTGGATCCATAAAATCATTTTCAGGTTGTAATCTTACATAATTCCCTTCTTTAAAGAATCTTTTAACAGTAGAAACCTCTCCATTTATAAGAGCAATAACTATTTGTGAATTGAATGCAATGTTTTTCTTTTCAACAATTAAATAGTCATCATCTAATATACCTGCGTTAATCATGCTTTCCCCTTTAACTTTTAATAAAAAGTTTTCATGACCATGTATAAGGTTTGCAGGTAGCGGAATATATTCCTCTATGTTTTCTTGGGCTAATATTGGTTCACCAGCAGTTATTTGACCAACTAGAGGTAAGTTTAAAACCTCTTGATTAAATCCTGATACGTTATATCCTACAGTATCATCTAATATCTCAATTGCCCTAGGTTTAGTAGGGTCCCTTCTGATATATCCCAATTCTTCTAATTTGTTTAAATATCCATGAACTGTTGATGTAGATTTTACACCAGTAGCAGCGCATATTTCTCTTACAGAAGGTGGATATCCCTTTGCAATAAGTTGTTCTTTAATAAATTCTAGTACACCTAGTTGTTTTTCACTTAAGTCTAAATACATAAAATCAACTCCCTTCTATTTATAAATGATGTATTAAATAACGTTTAAAATTTCCAACGTAATATAATCTAATTAAGCTTTTATAATTATATTTTAACACAAGAAGCTTGATTTCACAAACGTTTGTTCTAAATAAGTTAAATACATATTAGTAAGCAAAATTTATAAAGATTCATTGGTTTCTATGTCATTTTCAATTTCTTTTATAGATTCAAGTTTATCATTGTCATCAACCCATTCGAAGTTATTAACAATATCACGCTTAACATTCTTTTTATGAGCAGCGTAAAGTTGGGTAGTTGTAACATTATCATGATCTAGTAGATTTTGAACATCATAAATAGAAAAACCTGTTTGTATTAAAGAAGTAGCAGCAGTGGCTCTTAATTTATGTGGACTATATCCTTTATTTCTAGATGTATCCATAGAAATAGACGTATACTTTTTCACAAGATCTCTAATAGACTTAGGTGTAATCCTTTTTTTCTGAAGAGATAAGAATAAAGCATCCTTAACATCATCACTTAACGACTCGCTTTTAGGCCTTTCATTAAAAATATAATCTTTTACAACAGTTTCGCATGTATGGTTTATAGGCATAAGAACCTCTTTACCTCTTTTTCTATAAATCTTAAATTCACCTCTAGAGAAGTTAAAAGAAGAAATATTAAGTTCTCTAAGCTCATTAAGTCTTAGTCCATAGGTTACGAATAATGCTAAGATAGCCTTGTCACGAAGCTTAGTCTTTTTCCAATATACTTTTTCTTTTTCAGTAAGACCTTCGCCGCTTTCTACTGCATCTAGCATTTTAGTAACTTCATCAATATCAAGCCTTTTTATTGCATCCGGTTGAGGCTTAGGAAGCTTAATTGGGTTAAATCCATCTGTAATGTTATTTTCTAATTGTTCATTCCTATAAAGAAATTTAAATAGGGTAGACAGAGATGATTTTTTTCTAGCTAAAGCTCTATTGTTATTTTCAAATATTAATGTATTTTTTTCTGTATGCTTATAGTATCTACTACAATAATCTCCAAGAAATAGATTAACATCTCTTGCTTTTATAGAATTAAATTCCTCAAGAGTTATATCTTTTGTACTTTCAGCTCTCGTAAGCTCCTGAGACTCGACTAAATAAGTGCAAAAGAAGTTTATATCTTCAAGGTAAGCATAACGCGTAGAAACGGCTACAGAGCCTTTTAGATATATGAAATAATCTTTCATAAACTTAGGTAGTTGATTTTCTATTTTAATACATTTTTCCACAATGTTGTTATCTCTAATAACTATATTATCTGGTTTGTCTGATTTATTGTTAATTTTTAAGATTTTATCCTTGTTCAAAATAATCCTAAATTTCAAATTAATTATTATGTGTATAATAATATAAAATATCATATTAGTTTTTTTCTTTCAATGGATAAAAGATAAGAAGAGATTAGATAGATATTAAAATTAAATATGTATGTATACAAAATAAATAATATATCTATATAAATATATTGTAAGGATCAAAAAAATTTAAAATAACTAAAATAACTAAGTATTATATATAAATAAAATTATATGAAGTTTATTAATTATTAATTTATATTTACATTTATATACAGATTTTGAATATGAATATGAATAAAATAAGAGTGAAGAGAAAAAATAGTATACATTTATAAATTTAAAAAATACTAAAAAATTATATTAAGAGTACTGTATATAATGTTTATTTATATAACTATTCCCTAAATATACATTTAGAAACTAGTTATATGTTGATTATTATAACTACTCCTTTGTACATACATATACGCAGATATTATATATATTTAGTTTTTATATACATATATAAATTTAATTTACAGCAACTATGTTATAAAATGTATATTCTTACGCATTATATATGTATAGATATTTATATACATATATCTACAAATTTATTCAAAATATCATTACGTATGTATATATATGTGTGAAAAATTGTATTTTTATTAAGATTGCTTGATTTTAATTTAAACTTAATAAAATTAATTCGCTCCGTCGTAGAAATTTCATTTTACTTAATTAAATATGGTTAATATTGTTATTTACTTTAATTTATCGGATTCATGAGTTGTTTTAATAAGATATGATCATTTATTTATTCTATTTTATAAACTTTAACCTTTAACACATTTACTTTCTTTTCATTATATATAGCTTCATATTAAGTTAATCCTATTTGACGATTTTAATAAAACCCTTCTCTATCAAATTACCCTACTAGACTAACCTATTTTTTAGAATGGAATTAAACAAACGATTTAGAAATTACTACTTAAAAATAATAATATTTATGATTACTAGCTATAGCTTTAAGATTAAACTATTTTAGGCTTAGGAGAATTTATTTAGTTTAGCTTCATAAAATTTAAATAAACTAAGTAAATTCTCATTAATTAATTATTTGTATGTAATTTAATATAAAACTTCATTTAATTGTTCTAGGCTTACTTCATATTTATAGTTTCCATCCATAGATTCAACATATGCAGTACCAATATTGTTATCTACACTTATGATATTAACCTGATTCTCTTTATAGAAAATCTTTGAATTGACATTTGTATTTGAATCTTTTGAATTTACTATCTCCATAGCTCTTCTTAATTGCATAAAATCCTCCTAAATGATAATATACTATTTTATTACTTTATTTATACTTACCATTAAAGATTATTTTATGCATTTGATCAAGTTTATAAGTAAATAAAAAAGCAACAGCTTAAAAATAGCTTGTTGCTTTTTTATTTATTATCCTAATTATTATCTAGGTTCTATTATTAATTTTATAGCTGTTTTTTGCTCTCCGTCAATTTCAATGTCTGTAAAAGCTGGAACACAAACTAAATCCATACCACTTGGAGCTACAAATCCTCTTGCAATTGCTACTGACTTTATAGCTTGATTTAATGCGCCAGCACCGATAGCTTGGATTTCTGCGTTTCCTTTTTCTCTTAGTACTCCTGCTAGAGCTCCTGCCACAGAATTAGGATTAGATTTTGATGAAACTTTTAATACTTCCATTTCAATATCCTCCTTTTGTATTATTTAAAATATCTACAGTACTAAATTAACTTTGTTTAAATTATACTTCGATATTAAACTAAAAAATACCTTTAATTTTTATACATATATTATTAAATATAAGTGAATTTAGCTTTTAGCTTCTTGCTTTTTTAATTCTTGGATTTCTTTTAATGTTAAACCTGTAATTTCCATTATAAATTGAGGATCAGATTTTTTTTCTAAAAGCTCTAATGCCATGACTTTTTTTGTTGCTAGTGTTTTTATTTCTTTTTCTAGAGCTAATTCCTTTTCTTGTTCTGTAAAAAATACATTTTCAAGATCATTTTCTAATATTTTATTGGAGAATGATTTTGTTAAGAACATTTGTTCTCCTTCATCATTATTGACACTTTCTTCATTTATCCTCTTAATTTTTACTTTAAACCATTCCTTATATATGTTGAATAAAATAAAAATTGAAGGTATTAAAAAGTAAGCTTTAGCTCCTAATAATCCAATTATAACAGTTATAATGCATATAGCTTTATTTATAGTACTTATTGGTATATTGAAAATATATTTTTCGTTTGTATATGTGTTTATTGCTGATAGAATCAACATAATTACACAAAGCGGCAATAAAAAGTAACTGGCAATTACTCCTCCAAAGCTTAATGAATCGAAATTTCTATTTATATTTCCGTATACATACATCCAACCATTCAAATAGGCGTATAAACTTGTAAAAACTCCAATTATTGCACCGAGAGCTTCTGTGTAATAGTTTGAGAAATGCGAATTCATGTTATCCCCCCTAATAATATGTATAATAATAAGTATGATTTAAAACTTATAAATATATCATATTCTATTTATTGTTAATTTTCTATTTATATTTTTTATGAAAAGTATTATAATTTATATACTGAAAACTAAATTAATTTACGATGGTGTTAATCCACCGAATGAGAGGCGTTTTATTATGTTGGATACTGCAGAATTTGTACTTAAAATAGCATTTATAGTATTAACTATTATTTGGATAGGTAAAATAATGATATTAAGAACTGATAAACAAATTGTTATAAATCCATTACTTATAGGTATATCGGCTATATTAGTAGTTTTACCAGAAGGTAATGAAATATCTACTACAGTAACAATACAAGAAGTAAAGGTTGCATTATATGCTATATATTGTGCTGTTGTATTATTAGGAGTTTATTCTACTACTAGAGATCGAAATTTATTTTAAAAAGCACCCAAATGGGATAATTGAACTTCGATTATCCTATTTAGGTGCTTTGTAGTTTAATTATAATGTAAGTCGCTTAGAAGCTTCACATCTAAATATTTTCATACCTTGTGACATAAATTTATCTTCATATTCTGTAGTTACATTGTTTATCTCTGTATTCTTAGCTAAATCTAGTGATATATTTTTTAATAACCAATTGTTAGAAGCTATTTCATTTAAACTAAATTCAAATAAGTCTTGGTTGTCAGTTTTGAAGTGTAATTCTCCTTCGTCTGATAGTATTTCTTTATATTTATCAAGGAAGTTAGAGTGTGTTAACCTTCTTTTTGACCACCTTTTCTTTGGCCATGGATCACAAAAATTAACATATACTCGGCTTATCTCTCCTTTATCAAAGGAGTCTAGAATATTGTTTACATTCCCCCATACAAATAGGATATTATCTAACTTGGCCTCATCTGCTTTTTCTACAGCTTTTAATAGTACTTCTTCTTTAATTTCCATAGCTATATAGTTTATATTTGGATTTTGCTTTGCTAAAGTTGTTATAAACTTTCCTCTTCCTGTACCAAATTCTACATATATAGGATTTTCATTTTTAAATTTTAGACTCCAATTACCTTTTAAATCTTCTATATTTTCTTTTATTACATAATTTGTATAACTGATTAATTTCTCATCGGATCCTTTTTTCTTTCTTCTTCTCATTGGCCTCTCCTTAAGTTGTAATAAATTTGTAAAAAATTATAGAGTATTAGCTTTAAGCCAATACTCTATTAATATAATCTAATTAACAATCGCAACCAGAGCATCCTCCACTGCAACCGCCGCCACCTTCAGGCATGTTTTCTACTACTATTCTGAATCCATATCCAGTATCTTCTATAGTCACGTCTCCGTATTGAGCGTATTCTGCTTGATCCATTACGAAATGTAATCCTTCATGGTCAAATGTTACATCTGAACTATTTTGCTCATCTAAAGCAAGACCAAATGATGGACCACTGCATCCAAAACCTGCAAAGTATATTCTTATGCTTGATGGTTTATCTGCATTTTCTCCTATTATTTTGTTTAATGTATCGATTGCTGTTTGTGGTAAAGTAACTTTCATTTAATCAATTCCTCTCTATTTCTTAGATATATATATTATATACCATTATAAAAAAGAATCAAACATTTTATTTTATCTAAACAGAAGATACAAAGGCATCGATATTGATAGATTTTTTATCTTTTAAATTTATTACATATAAGCTTGGAGTTACATAGTTATAATCATTAAGAAATGGAAATAATAATGTGTATCTATCTTCTTTTAAGTTATTAAAAGTATACATTCCGTTACTATTTGTAGTGCTATAATATTTATTACCGTTAGAATCTATTATTGTAATTACTTTGTTATTTAATGTATCAGAATCGTTAAGAACTAGTTTTCCTGATATAGAATATATATTAGGATTTGTACTCTCTAAGCTAAAAGAAGCATTACTTACATTTAAAAGTAATGGTTGTATAAGAACTCCGCTTAATAAACCTGACTTAAAAAAAGGAACCTCGTGATAAAAATCCGCTTTAACAAGGCAGTCTGAACAAATATTTTTTATTATTATTTTTGAAATAGAATATAAAAGTGAAGGTCTTTCATCTGTATATAAATCACTGTACTTACCGGTAACTTGTACGTTGTTGCAAGAAATAATGTTATTATCCTCCCATATTATAGTGGGTTTAAAAATGTAATTGTCTCCTTGATTTACAAATATAGGATTTAAGCATACTAATTGTTCGCTGGCTATTATTTTTATTTCTTTATTTACTAGGGAATTCATAAAAGAAAAATCATCTATACGGTTATTGGAGATATTTATTAAATCTAGGTGCTTTAATTCTGATAAATTGGGGATGTTGCGTATATTGTTATAATCCAAACTGACACTTTTAAGTTTTTTTAGTTTAGGTAAAAAAGAGATATTTTCTATTCTATTTTCGCTTAATTCTAGATTTTCTAAATTTGATAAATTACTTATTTCGTCTGCTGTTTTAATGTAGTTTTTATTAAGGATAAGATTATTTAAGCTTCTCGCATATTGTAACCCATGTAAACTCTTTATGCTTTGCTCTGATAAGTTAAGCTCTGTCAACTTACTTAGAAATTCTTTTGTTATATCTTTTTCTTTTTTGTTACACGCTCGGGCTATAGAAAATTTTAAATGTTTATTTATCCAATTATCGTCATTAACATTCGCCAAATTAATCATTCCTTTTATATTTTTTGTTTAATCTTTTAAAATAATACTCTTGTGACATTTCGTACTTATGACAAGTTACTAGACTAGATATAGAAGAATGAAGGTTCTTCTTAAATACTCCTAAGTAGTTAAAACCAAGCTTCTCAAGAGATTTTCGTGAATAATTATTGTCTTCAAATGTAATCGCTATTATTTTTTGTAAATTAAGATCCTCAAATCCATATCTTAACATAGCTAAAGCTAACTCTGATGATAAATCAAGGCCCCAATATTTAGGATTGATGCATATTCCTATTTCTCCTTCTTTAGAAGTGCTGGTTATGTTATTGAATCCTACATTACCTATAGTTTTACTATTCTCTTTGAATACAACAGCGAAGTGACCGATATTTCCTTTTTTATAGTTGCTTAAAAAGAATGTTTTGATGAATCTTTTTGTATCTGCTATGGTATTGTGCTTTTGCATTGGGAGATATTTAACAACTTTGCTTTGACTGTAGTATTCAAACATATCATTTGCATCTTCTAATGTTGCAGGTCTTAATATACATCGATTAGTTTTTATAATTTTCATTTGAGGATAAGTATTGTTTTTCATACTCAACCCCCTTTGAGTTTATATAACTTTCTATATACTTTATGATTTAGAGAATATATTCGTTCATAGAAACATAAAATATATACTTTTATGCCATTTTTTAATAAATGCGTATTTTCAACGAGTTTATACTACGAAGTTTCTTTTATGTCAGTTATATGTCAGAATTTTAAACTGTTTTTTGTAGAAGTTTTATGATAAAATCATTTATATAAAACAATTTGGAGGAATAACATGAGTTTTGTTTTTATAAGAAAAAGAAGTAAAAACTATATAGTTTATTTAGAATATAAAGATCCAGAGAGCGGAAAGAAAAAGCAGAAAAATATGGGATCATTCGAAAAGAAAAGAGATGCAAATAAAAGATTAGTTGAGTTAAAAGATGAAATTTATAATGATGACTTTTTAACTCCTAATAAGGTAACATTAAAAAATCACATATTAGAGTTTTTAGAAAAATATAAAGAAAATCTATCTATAACTACATATAATAATTACCTTAGAATTTGTAATAAATATATAATCCCCATAATAGGAAGCATAAAATTAGAAGACTTAAAACCTATTCACATACAAAACTATGTAGATGATTTAGTAGGAATATTAAGTCCTCAAACTATAAAAATACATATAAATATCTTAAATTTAGCTTTAAGAAGAGCTTATAGGCTTAAGTTAATTAGAGATAATGTAGTGGAATATATAGAAATTCCAAAGTCTAAAAAATTCAAAAATAAGATATACAATCAAGAAAATATGTTGAAATTATTGAACATATCTAAGAATACAGAGTTAGAGCTACCTATAGTGCTAGCTGTTGGATTGGGTTTGAGAATATCAGAAATATTAGGTTTAACTTGGGACAATATAGATTTTGAAGAAAAGCATATAACAATAAATAAGATAACTGTACGCTCTAATGGAAAGGTTATTTTAAAAAGCCCTAAAACAGATGCATCTATAAGGACTATATCTGCTCCATTAGAAATCATAAACTTACTAAGAGAACACAAACGTAAATGCATAGAGCTTAAATTGAGAGGTATTATCAAAAAAGATAATAATTTTATATTTTTTGATAATAATGGTATGCCTATAGCTCAAGATGTACTCAGCAGGAAGTTTTCTAGATTTTTAGAAAAAAATAATTTAGATCATATAAGATTTCATGACTTAAGGCATTCTCATGTAACTTTACTTATAAACTCTAAAGTTCCCATAAAAGTGATATCAGAAAGAGTTGGTCATTCTAATATCAATACTACACTTAATATATATTCTCATGTACTTAAAGAAATGGATAAAGAAGCTTCAGATAAAATTTCAGAAAGTCTATTTAAACTTAGTTAACATAATATTAATATGGTAAACATAATAGGGAATCGTAAAAAAATCCACCTTCTATATTCGATTTTAAATACATTACAGAAAATACATAATGTATTTAATCGTAAAAAATACAAATGTCCTTAAAATCGATTTTAGAGGCTAATAATAGAAATTGCTAAAAATAAACAAAAAAATAGAAGTTTTTTAGATAATTTTCATAAAATTTATAAAAATTCGCTTATCAAAACTAAGTTTAATAAATTACCAACTTTTTTTATATAAAAAAATACTCTATGTTTAAAATAACTTTATTATGTAAACTTAGAGTATTTTTTTGATTTTTAGTGTGATTAAACTTACAATGACAATTGCCAACATAATTAATAAAGTTATAAAATAAGAATAATGATTATTTAGTTCTGGCATATATTTGAAGTTCATACCATATATACCGGTAATAATTGTAAGGGGAGAAGCTATACCTGTCAATATAGTAAGTTTTGTTATTAATGAATTAGTCTTCTCTGCTACTTGTGAAGAGTATATGTCTAATAACCTATCAGCAAGTTCTCTTGTAGATATAGCAAAACTATATAGCTTATCTATCCCAAAATCAATATTTTGTAAATTTTCTAATGATATACCATGCTTTTTCATTTTAGAACTCTTCATATATCTTATATCCTCTTTTAATATCCTGTCACCAATGTATAGTAATGGTCTTGTGTTTTTTACTATAATTCTAGTTAAATTTCTTATTTCATTTATATCAGATATATTTTTATCTGATGTTCCATTCATTATATTGTCTTCCATTTCTAATATCATATCTTCTATTAATTCTAAATTTTCAAATCCATTTAGCATTATCTTTTTAAATATTAAATAGTTCACTCTATAAAGTACAACTGTAGGATTTGAATTTATAAACCTTTTATTACTCATCAAATCTTTTATATAATCGTATAAAAAATGATCTTCTTTCACAACTATTAATATAAACTTATCTGACAAATACATATTTATCTCTTCAAGAAGAAGTGTTCTTTTATCTAATTGGTATGTATTTAGACTTATAAAATCGTATTTTTCAAATATGTCTAACTTCATACTATCATCAAATTCTAAACACTCATCAAATGTAACTTCATCTATTTCTAATGTATCTTTTAATGACTTTAACTCATCTGGAGTACATAATATTAGATTATAGTTACTTTTTTTATAAGATGTATCATCAATATTATCTAACATTTCATTAGATGTTAAATCTAGTATATGCATATAATCACCTTTTAAGATTTTTACGTCTTACTTTAATATGTGAGTTTTAGAATATTTTATACTACAAAAGAAAAAAGAGAAGCTTAAGCTTCTCTTTTTTATATAGATTGGATAAAATCTATAACTTGCGATATTATCCAATCTGGAGTTGATGCACCAGCTGTAACACCAATTACATTGTATTTACCTAAATCTTCTTTATTTAGTTCATCTTTCGTTTCTATTGCAAATGTAGGAACTATATCCTTACATATATCTACAAGTTTTTGAGTATTTGAACTATGTTTACCACCTATAACGATCATACAATCTACTTCATTGGATAATTCTCTAGCTGATTGTTGTCTTTCTTTTGTAGCTGAGCATATTGTATTTTTATATATAACATCATCTAATATTTTTGAAAGTTTATCTACTATAGAATTATATAATTCAGGATTTATTGTCGTTTGAGATACAACACAGTATTTTTTATTTAAATCAAAGTCTATATCATCGATTTCATTTAAAGTTTTTATTATAATAGCATCTTCTTTGCACCATCCATTTATACCTATTACCTCAGGATGGTTTTTATCTCCGATCACTATTATCTTGTAACCTTTATCACTATAGTCTTTAGCTAGATTATGAATCTTTTTTACAAAAGGACAAGTTGTATCTATAATAGTAATTTCTTTACTTTCAGACTTTGTATATACACTTTCTCCAACACCATGAGATCTTATTATTACACTTTCATTAGATGGTATTTCATTTAGATTATCAACTGTCTTAAGGCCTTTTTCTTCATACTTTGATACAGCTTGCTTATTATGAATAAGTGGACCTAAGGCATATACTCCACTGTCTCTTTGTTCTAATTCGTTCCAAGCCATATTCATAGCTCTTTTTACACCGAAGCAAAAGCCAGCATTTTTAGATATTTTAACTTTCATATGTTATCTCCTATTTTGAATTTATATAGTAGTTTTCCTTTATTACTTCTAATATATTTTGAGATAATCTCTCATAATCTTTAGTAGTAAGTTTTTCTCTATAATATTCTTCAAATGATATAGGTTTATCTATATATATAGTAACCCTATTAAATAGTTTATAATTGGATATTATAGATATAGGAACCACTACAGCTTTTCCTTTTATTGCAAACATAGATAAACCAGCTTTAGCTTCTCCAAATCCTGGTTCTTTAATTCTTGTTCCTTCAGGGAATATACCTAATACATACCCATTTTTTATAGCTTTTAAAATATTTTTTATAGTAGATATATCAGGGTTTTCTCTATTTATAGGTATAACATTTAATTTATCTAAAATATAAGATAATGGTTTTATTTTAAATAATTCCTTTTTTGCAACTGCAGCTACTTCTCTATTTTCAATTGCAGCTGCAATAAATATTGAGTCCAGGTTAGACTTATGATTAGCTGCAACTACTAAGTTACCTTCATTAGGAATATTTTCAGCCCCTATGACTCTATATTTAAAAAATGTTTTAGAAAATAATTTAAATGATTTAATTGTAAATTTATAAAAATTCATTCTATCTCCCCTTATATTTAAAGACTTACTTTCGCTAAAACAGACTCAACTACTTCAGTTATACTTTTTCCAGTAGTATCTATTTCTATAGCATCATCAGCTTTTACTAACGGAGCAAATTCTCTATTAGAATCTATTTCATCTCTCTTTATTATATCTTTTATTATTTCTTCTAAAGATGTTTCATATCCTTTTTCAGTAAGTTCTTTGAAACGTCTCATTCCTCTTTCTTCTGGTGTTGCTACTAAGAAGAATTTGTAGTCTGCATTAGGGAATACATAAGAACCTATATCTCTTCCATCTAATATAACAGAGTTTCTTTGACCTATTTCTCTTTGGACATCTACCATAAGATATCTAACTTCTTTTATTTTAGCTACATTTGAAACATTATTGCTAACTTCCATAGTTCTTATTTCTTCTTTAACAACTTCTTTATCTAGATATAGGTTATTGTCTCTAAAGTCTATGTCAGTATTCTTAGCTATCTTTATAACTTCTTCCTCATTATTTATATCTATGTTGTTTTTTAAACATTTATAAGTTATAGCTCTATACATAGCTCCTGTATCTATATAGTTTATATTTAGCTTTTCTGCTATTATCTTCGCTATTGTACTTTTTCCTGCGCCTGCTGGTCCATCAACTGCTATTACTAAATTATTCATACTTGTTTCTCCTATTTTGTCTAATTTTATTTTATTAAATCCGGTCTTAAAATTTTAGCTTCATTTAAATAAATATGATTTATATCTTTTTTTTCTTTTTTGCTATTAATATAAATTAATACTCTTATACATTTTCTTAAACTTCCAACTATATATTTTTCTTCAAAATTTAGTAAAGGTATATCAATTAATTCTAAATTCTCTCTAACAGCAACTGCCGGATATGCTGCATCTAAATCACTTGTCATAGTGAAGCACATACTTATTATATCATCGCTATGTAAACCATTACTTTTTATTATATCATTTATAAGCAATGTTGTTTCTTTTAAAATATCTTCTTTGGTATTGTAATTAACCGTTGTCGCTCCTCTTATTGCTAAAACTTTCATAATATATCACCTATACACTTAATCCTGCAAGATAACCTGTTGAAAATGCTATTTGTAGATTATACCCACCTGTTTCAGCATCTATATCAATAACTTCTCCTGTAAGATATAAATTTTTGATTATTTTAGATTCTAAAGTAGATGAATTTATTTCTTTAACAGAAATACCTCCGCTAGTTACTTGAGAAGCTTTTATACTTAAAGAACCATTACAAGTAAGCTGCATATTCTTTAAATACTCTAGAATTCTATTTTCATCTTTTTTAGATAGTTCATTAGCTTTTTTATCACTTAAGTTAAGGACATCAAATATTGCCTTTAAGAAATTTTGAGGAAGAACTCCTTTTAAATTATTAATTACATTTTTATTAGGATTTTCTCTTAAAATACTAGAGAGTTCTTCTATACTCATATTAGGTAAAGTATCTATTGTAAGTATTACCTTTCCATTGGAAAGCATTTTATTAATATATGATGACATTATAAGTACACAAGGTCCAGTAATGCCGAAATGTGCAAATAACATATCTCCTACTTTAGATATCTTTTTCTTTTTACAAGATAATTCGACTTTTTGAAGTGATATTCCTTGTAAGTTTTTTATCCAATGCTCCTCTATAGTAAGAGGAATTAAAGCTGGGTAAATTTGAGTTACAGTATGGTTATATCTTTTTAAAATATCATACATCAAACCATCAGAACCAGTACTTTCATAACTCTTACCACCAGTAGAGATAATAACCTTATCTGCAAATATACGCTTATTATTTTCAGTTATAACTCCTACTACAATACTATCTTCAACTATAAGATCAACTACTTTTGTATTATACATTATATTTACGTTGTTACTTATTAAATCATGTTGTAAAGTATTTATTACTTCTTCAGCTTTGTCACTTTTAGTATAAACTTTTTGGTCGTTATGTTCTTCAACTTTGTACTCTAAGTTTTTATTAGAAAAATAGTTTAATAAATCTCTATTTGTAAATGTATAAAAACTACTATATAAGAATTTTTTATTATTAACTACCTTCTCAAAGAATTCTTCAATATCTCTATTATTAGTTATATTGCATCTTCCTCCACCAGTTAACTTAAGTTTCTTTCCTAACTCACTATTTCTTTCTATTAATGTAACCTCATGTTGTTTTGAAGCTGTTAGAGCTGCCATCATACCAGATGGTCCTCCTCCAACTACTATAACTTTTGCCATATAGGTACTCTCCTTTATTCTAATGCTGATTTATTGGTATTGTAATTAGTCTTAAAATGGCTTGTATCATTCATTTTTATAACAACAGGACCATAGTTTCTAAATTCAACAATATTTAAAGCTGTATTATCTTGTTTTATTCTATATATATTTTCAAGTCCTGAAGCTAAACAAGATAAAAGAATAACTCTTACAGTTACTGAATGACTTACTAAGACTATATGCTTATTATCATACTTTTCATTTAATTCTGTTATAAATTCATTAACTCTATCTCTAATTATAGATAAGGTTTCTCCACCTGGAATATCTACTAAGTGAGGAGAGTTTCTCCATATACTATACATGTCACCATAAGTTTCTTTTATTTCATCTATTAATAAGCCTTCCCATACACCAAATCCCATTTCTCTTAAACTTGAAGTTTGCTTAGCTTCTAGATTTAATTCATTTGCAATTATATCTGCAGTTTCTATAGCTCTACCTAAATCACTAGTATATATATAATTAATAGGATATTTTTTCATACTCTTGGCAAGTGTTGATGCTTGCTCTTTACCTTTTTGTGTTAGATTAGAGTTTCCATGTCCTTGAGTTTTACCTAGTATATTCCAATTAGTTTCACCATGTCTTACTATGTAAAATGTATTTGCCATAATGCCCTCCTAAATCATCTTTTATTTATTTTTAGCTTTTACCAACTTTTTATTATATCATATATTATTTAATAAAGATATTTTAACTTTGAATTCGAGTATATGACTGAGGTTATTGGTTAAGTTAAACATATAAGTTATAAGAAGGTATGAAATTAATTTAATAGAAATATATATAATATAAATTTTATAACTGGAGGAAGGGCAATATGAAAAATACAAAACTAAGTATTAGTGATGTTTTTATATTAATTATAGGTTGCTTACTTATGGCAATATCTATAAATATGTTTTTTGATCCTCATGATATAGCGCCAGGTGGGTTAACAGGGGTATCTATATTAGTAAGTACACTTACAGGAATACCTATTTGGCTAATTAATATAAGTGTAGATATACCTCTTTTTTTATTTGCTTATAGAATTTTAAGTAAAAAAGATTCATTTAAAACAGCTTTAGGTATAACATTTCTTACCTTATCATTAAAATTAACAGAAGGATTAGGATCTATTCATATAACAAATGATGTTTTATTATCAACTATATCAGGTGCAATTATAATGGGTATTTCCTTAGGATTAATATTTAGAATAAATGGTAGTACAGGTGGAACCGATTTAATTGGGGTATTAGCTAATAAATTTATGCCATCTATTAGTATATCGATGCTTATGGGATGTGCTGATGGAGTAATAGTAATTCTTTCTGGTATAGTAAGTGGAAATATAGAAATTGCTCTTTATTCTGCTATAGCATTATATATAATTGTAAAGGTAAGTGATATTATAGTAGAAGGTATAAATACATCAAGTTCTTTCACTATAATATCTGATAAATATCAAGAAATAGGAAGCTCAATTATGGAAGAACTTGATAGAGGAGCTACTATTTTAAAAGGAGAAGGATTCTATACTAAAAATAATAAAAATGTACTTTTAGTTGTAGTATCAAAAAAACAAGTTGTAACTATGAAAAAGTTGGTAAAGACTATAGACCCAAATGCTTTTATAATAATAAGTGATACATTTGAAACAATAGGAGAAGGATTTAAAAGACTTTAATTAAATGCATATAAAAAATAGCAATATGTTTAGATTTAGTACACTAACATATTGCTATTTTTATTATTTATCTAAAGTGATATATTATTTATTTAACATGTATATCTATATTTTCATCTTCTCCATCTACAACTATAGTACAACCACTATATATTGTACCTGCTATGATCATTCTCGCTATAATAGTTTCTAAAGTATTTCCTATATATCTTTTAAGTGGTCTTGCACCATATACAGGATCATAACCTTCTTTAGCCATTATATCTTTAGCAACATCAGTAACTTCTACAGATATATTTTTCTCACTTAATCTTCTTCTTAAGTCAGACATAAAGATATCGATGATTTTCTTGATTTCATTTTTATCAAGAGGTTTAAACATAATTATGTCATCTACTCTGTTTAAAAACTCTGGTTTAAATCTACGTTTCATTTCATTCATTACCAATTCTTTTGTTTCTTCGTTTATATAACCATTTTTAGCTTCTAATAAATAGCTACTTCCTATATTTGATGTCATTATTATAAGTGTATTCTTAAAGTCTACAGTTTTACCTTTATTATCTGTAAGTCTACCATCATCTAATATCTGTAAAAACAAATTGAATACATCTTCATGAGCCTTTTCTATTTCATCAAATAATATTACTGAATAAGGAGATCTTCTTACTGCTTCTGTTAATTGACCACCTTCTTCATATCCTACATATCCAGGAGGAGGTCCTATTAGTCTAGATACTGCATGTTTTTCCATGTATTCAGACATATCGATTCTAATAATATTTTCTTCACTATCAAATAAATTATTAGCTAAAGTTTTCGCAAGTTCTGTTTTTCCAACACCTGTAGGTCCTAAGAATATAAATGAACCTATTGGTTTATTTTCATCTTTAAGACCAGCTCTTGCTCTAATTACTGCATTAGCAACAGCTGTTACTGCTTCATCTTGACCAATTACCCTGTTATGAAGGTCATCTTCTAATTTAAGAAGCTTTTCTCTTTCTCCTTCCATTAGCTTTGTAACTGGTATTCCTGTCCATTTAGCAACAATTTCAGAAATTTCATTTTCAGTAACTTCTTCTTTTAATAAAGCATTTTCATAACTTTTTTGCATATTTTCTTCACATGCTTTTATTTGTTCTTCTAGCTTTGGTATTACTCCATATTTAACTTCAGCTGCTTTATTAAAGTCATACTCTCTTTCATATTTTTCAACATTTCCTTTAGCTTCATCTAATTGAGTTTTTAAATTTCTTATTTCTAGTATTTGACCTTTTTCTTTTTCGTATTTTGCAGTCATTTCATCATTTTTAGATTTTAATTCAGCTATTTCTTTAATTGTTTTTTCTAATCTCTTTTTACTTTTTTCATCATTTTCTTTTAATAAAGCTTCTCTTTCAGTTTCTAATGTAAATAACTTTCTTCTTACGATATCTAAATCAGTTGGAACTGAATCTATTTCACTACGTATCATAGCACCTGCTTCATCTATTAAATCGATTGCTTTATCTGGTAAAAATCTATCTGATATATATCTATCTGATAATTTAGCAGCAGCTACTATTGCACTATCATGTATTCTGACACCATGATGTATCTCAAAACGTTCTTTTAAGCCTCTAAGAATAGATATTGTATCTGAAACGGTAGGTTCATCAGCTATAACTGGTTGGAAACGTCTTTCTAAAGCTTTATCTTTTTCTATATATTGTCTATACTCATCAAACGTAGTTGCACCAATACAATTTAATTCTCCACGAGCAAGCATTGGTTTTATTAAGTTCCCTGCATCCATAGATCCTTCTGTTTTTCCAGCGCCAACGATAGTATGAATTTCATCTATAAATAATATTATTTTACCTTCAGAACTTTGAACTTCTTTAAGTACAGCTTTAAGCCTCTCTTCAAATTCGCCTCTATATTTAGCACCAGCTATTAATGCACCCATATCTAGAGAAAAAATGACTTTATCTTTTAGACCTTCAGGAACATCTCCTCTTACTATTCTCTCAGCTAGACCTTCTACTATAGCAGTTTTCCCTACTCCTGGTTCACCAATTAAAACTGGATTATTTTTAGTTCTTCTTGAAAGTATTCTAATAACTCTTCTTATTTCTTCATCTCTACCTATAACAGGGTCTAATTTATGCTTTTTAGCTAAATCAACTAAATTAGTACCATATCTAGCAAGAGCTTCATAAGTACCTTCTGGATCTTGAGTTTCAACTCTTTGATTACCTCTAACTTGAGATAATACATTTAAAAAGTCATTTTTATTTATATTATATTGTTTTAATATTTTACCAACGTTAGAATTAGATTCCATATCTATAAGAGCAAGCATTACATGTTCTACACTTATGTATGAATCTTTAAATTCTTTAGATATGTCTTCAGCTTTTATTAAAACTTCATTTATTCTTCTAGATGCAGTTACACCTTGTGAACTTACACCCTCTCCGTATATTTGAGGAAGCCTATTTAATTCAGAGTCGATAGTTTGTTTTAAAGACTCAATAGATATATTCATCTTTTCAAAGATATTAGGGATAAGGCCATCCTCTTGATTAACTAAAGCAGCAAATAAATGTATTGAGTCTACTTGTTGATTATGATGCTTTACAGCTTCATTATAAGCTTCATTTAAAGCTTTTTGAACTCTTACAGTCATTCTTTCTATATCCATTTAAATCCCTCCAATTATATCTATATAATAGATATTTTTTATAGTATTTACAAAAACTAACTAATTAATATTAATCTACATAAATTTATTATAGTTTTATTTTAACAAAATAAAAAGCATTAGATTGAATTTTCTATCAAATCTAATGCTTTTTACAAAAGAATAACTTATAGGCTACTCTTTTTCCCCTATGCTTTATTAAATATGATTTGTGGGTTTAGTTCTTATCTTTCCTTTGGTTAAAGATACATTAACTAATCACAAGTGTTAATTTGGGTATATTAATACTTTTAACATATCTAATAGCTTATTTTTCAGGTAAGCAGTCACCTAAGCATTTATTCTAAACCTCCAAAGGATACTAGTAAACGGATAGAATACTCTAGGCTTTGTATAGTAGGCTTAGAAAGTAGATAAGTAATTATCTACTACTAATATAGTAACCATATTGTATTAAATTATTCAAAATAAAGTTTTATTTTCTTGAATATATATTTTATTAAAATATAAACCTAATTTATAGATATATAATTTTATATAATATAAAGGAGGATAAAATGAAAAAAATAAAAGATATGGATACAATGACTGAAGAACTTGTATTAAATAAATATGACGATCAAAGTAAACAAATAAAAGATGCTTTAGATATTGAAGAAAGCACTGATAGTGAAACCACAGATATAGTAGGATTTAGAGTTATAAATAGCAATAATCCATATCCTGAAGGTAAAAAAGTTGATGATATAAATGAATAAATAAGTAAAAGGATGAGATAGCATTTACAAACTCATCCTTTTACTTATTTATATTATAAATCCACCATTAGGACTTATTACTTGACCCGTAATAAAGTCTCCACCTTCATTTGCTAAAAATAATGCACATCTTGCGATATCTTCAGGAGTTCCAAGTCTCATAAGAGGTGTTTCTTCTTTTAGCATATCTAAAGTATCATCACTTATATTATTTAACATATCTGTTTTTATTACACCAGGTGCTATACAGTTAACTGTTATATTAGAAGGTCCAAGTTCTTTAGCTAAAGCTTTTGACATCCCGATTAATGCTGCTTTAGAAGCTGAATAATGAACTTCATATGCACCACCTGCTATCCCCCAGATAGATGATATATTTATTATTTTACCACTCATCTCAGGTATCATATATTGTAATGCTTTTTTAGTTGTATAAAATACACTATTTAAATTTACATTCATGACTTCGTTCCATTCTTCATAAGTAATATCTGTAAATAAATTTGTTTTACTTATACCTGCATTATTGATTAAAACATCTATTTTTTCAAATTGGCCTATACAATAATTTACCAATGAATTAACTTCAATTATATTAGAAACATCAGCTTTAAAAATTCTAACTGAATATCCTTTATCGTTAAGTTCATTATATAAATTTTTAGCTTCTTCTTCTGATTTATTATAGTTTATTATCACATTATAGTTATTTTCTGCAAAAGTTTTTGCAATAGCTCTTCCGATACCTCTTGAAGCTCCTGTAATTAATACTGTCTTTTTATTCATATATATCCTCCTATGTATTAATTTATAAGTACTTATAAAGTTTATTATATCAAAATAATATATTTTTTTATATTTAAACATTTTATTTAAAAATATTATTTTTAGAGTAACTATATGTAATTTATTTAAGTAAGATAAAGTATATAATGATTTATTTATTGCTAAATCAAGTTGACAAAGTTAACTCACATAACTAGACTAACTATTAAAGATGTTTCCAACCGATATTAATATTATGTGAGAAAAAGGGGATGGGTTTAAATGCTGTCATATAATTTTTTATTAGACTTAGCTCTAATACTGTTAAGTACAAAGGTACTTGGAATAATAACAAAAAAGTTCCAAATGCCTCAAGTGGTTGGTGCACTACTGGCAGGGTTAATACTTGGGCCAGCTATGTTTAATGTATTAAGTGAAACAGATTTTATAATACAATTATCAGAATTAGGTGTTATTGTTTTGATGTTTTGCGCAGGTCTTGAATCAGATTTACAAGAACTTAAGAGTACTGGAAAAGCTTCATTTATAATAGCTTCACTTGGTGTTGTAATTCCTCTATTAGGAGGATTTTTATTTGCTCACTTCTTTAGAATTCCAGAATTATATAACGAAACTAGCGGTAGTATTATTTTGCAAAATATATTTATAGGAATAATATTAACTGCAACTTCAGTTAGTATTACGGTAGAAACATTGAAAGAAATGGGTAAATTAAATACACAAGCAGGTACAGCTATACTAGGAGCTGCAATTATAGACGATATATTGGGAATTATAGCTCTAACTATTGTAACTAGCTTAAAAGATACATCAATAAGTATAGGTTTAGTTCTTTTTAAAATAATTGTGTTCTTTATTTTTGTAGGGGTAGTAGGATTTATAGCTTATAAAGTATTTAAGGCTTGGTCAAGATATGAAAACAGAGATAGAAGAAGGTTTATAATAGCATCTTTTGTATTTTGTTTATTATTATCTTATATATCAGAAGAAGTATTTGGTGTTGCTGATATAACAGGAGCTTTTATTGCAGGTTTAGTTCTATCTAATATTGATAGAAAAGAGTTTATATCGAATAGATTAAATATAGTTTCATATGCTTTATTATCTCCTGTATTTTTTGCAAGTATAGGACTTAAAGTAGTATTACCTAAAATGGATTTAAATGTCATATTATTTGCAGTAATTTTAACTATAATTGCTATTATCACTAAAATAATTGGTGCAGGTATTGGAGCTAAATTATGTAAGTTCTCTAATAAGGAATCTATTCAAATAGGTATCGGTATGGTATCTAGAGGTGAGGTTGCACTTATAGTAGCAAGCAAAGGTGCTGCAATAGGGTTAATATCAACATCTATGTTAGGTCCCGTTATAATTGTTGTCGTAGCCACTACAATTATTTCTCCTATATTATTAAAATTTGCTTTTTTAAACATAAAGAAAAGTCTGTTACAACAATAAGGGCTGGTAGATAATGCACTACTAGCCTTTACTTATTATTTTATAAAAGTTAATCATGTCTATAAAATATCTATTATCTACCTATATTCCTTAAATACTATCACATATTCTTAGTAAACAAATATTATAATTGTATCTAGTATATATTTTATATTGAATATTAGTTTTTATTTTTAATTTATATAAAAGTGCCAATTTTAGTTATGCAAACATTTGTTCTTTTTTGTTATATATGCAATTTAATCTAAGATATAAGATTAAATTAAGTATAAATTGGAAATAATCTCTGTACATAAAGCTTTGGAGGTTATATTTTATGCTTGATATAATAAAGTCTAATATAAATTTAGGTAATTATAAGCTATTACAAACAAAGTCAAATAAAATTGTAATTTTAATATTAAATATGATTACACAAGATGTATTTATATAAATAAAATAAAAAATAAGATTTATATAAATGTAGATAAGGTTTTTGATAATTATATTAAATATAAAGGTATTGAAAGAATGCTTATATCGCAAAAGATATTTAATAAAATAGAAGACAGTATAGAGTATATTCAAAATAACATAATAAATTAAATAGTATAAAGTATATAATACTACTTTCAAGGAGGTAGTATAAATGAAAATCGGATATATAGGGTATTTTTATCTAGCTGTTATTTGTTCATTAATAAATGTTACAGGTTTTAGACCCTTGATTATTTCGTTTGGAATAGTTTTTGCTTGTAAAATACTTCAATATAATAAGGCTTGTGCAAAAATACTTATTATCGAAAATATTTTATGCTCAATAATTGGTATTTTCGTAGATCTTATATTTTTAATGTCTTAATATATAATAAAGGACTTACTATATTTAAGTAAGCCTTTTATTATATTGTTATTAAAATAATCCTTTCAATGCTGTTATAAACGATAATAATGAACGATAGCTTATTACTAAAGTTACACCTAATATAAATATACCTAAAACATTATTCCATAATTTATTCTTATACTTTCCTAAATCTTTATGATTTAATACTAATATTAAAAACAATGCTATTATAGGAAGTATTACAGCATTTGCAGCTTGTGCTATAAGTATTAATTCTGTAGGGCTTGATGACATTCCTAAAGCACTTAATATTATACCCACACCAAGAACTACCATCCATATAGATTTAAACTTCATACTCTTCATGTCTTTTTTATATCCAAGAGCACCTGCTGTAGCAAATGCAGCAGATAGTGGAGATGTTATTGTAGAAGTGAAACCAGCTGCAAATAAACCTATACCAAAGAACCATTTTGCCCAAGAACCTAATAATGGTTCTAATTGCTGCGCCATAACTGCTCCACTATCTATATCTATACCACTACCATAAAAAGAAGCTGATGCTGATATTATAACAGCCATAGATATTAATCCACCTAATCCAATAGATAAAACTGTATCTATTCTAGCATTTTTTATATCTTCTACATTTTTCCATCTTTCTGATACAGTAGAAGCATGTAAAAATAAATTATAGGGAACTACAGTTGTACCTATAAGACCAACTATTGTTAACCAATCATTAGTACCTGCTCTAGGGATGAACAATCCTTTTATGATTGATCCTAAGTCAGGCTTTGATACTATTGCCGTAGTAAAGAAAGTAACACTCATAACTAATACTAAGCCAATTAACATCTTTTCTATTTTTTTATAATTACCTGACCATAAAAGTACAAATGCTATTAGTCCTAAAATTGGAGCCCAAATTGTGTTTGGTATTGATGGCATTAATGTAGATAAACCTATTGAACCACCAACTAAGTTTCCAGTTTCATAGGCTATATTACCTATGAATATTGCAACTATTACTATAAATATAGCAATTACTTTAAGAGTTTTATTTGATATTTTCTCTCTTATATTCTCACCAAGACCTTTTTGAGTTACGATTCCAAGCCGAGCAGCCATTTCTTGAAATATGATAGTAGCTATTGTAGAAAATAGCATTGCCCACAACAAAGTATACCCACTACTTGCACCGGATTTTGTAGCGGTAGTTATCGTTCCCGGTCCGATAAATCCTGCTGCTATTAAGGCTCCTGGGCCAATATTTTTTAATCTTTCTTTTAATATACTTTCTTTTTTTATATTATTTTCTTTTAGTGCTTCCATATAAAAACTCCCTTCTTCTTTTTAAATTTTTACAATGTCATCTAATGGTGCTATTTTTATATTTTCATTCTCTAATTTATTTTTTATAGTCTTAACAAACTCTAATGCCTTAATGCTATCTCCATGAACACATATTGAATCAACTTCAATATCTATGTATTTACCAGTTATAGTCTTGACTCTTTTATTCTTTATCATTTCTATAACTCTGGATACAGCTAAACTTTCATCAGCTATGAGGGCACCATCCTTACTCCTATCGACTAAGGAACCATTATCTTCATAAGCTCTATCTGCAAAAACTTCTCTAGCATACCTAATTCCTATATCATTTGCAGCTTTAATCATTTGGCTATTAGAAAGTCCTAATAAAATAATCTCTTTATCAAATTCGTATATAGATTCACAGATACTTTTTGCAAGGTCATAGTCAACAGCTGCCATATTATAAAATGCACCATGTGGTTTAATATGAGATAACTTTATATTTTTACATTTACAAAATGAATAAAGTGCACCTAATTGATACTTTATATATGCTTTAGCTTCATCTAAAGATATATTCATATTTCTTCTTCCGAAACCTAACAAATCAGGATAACCTGGGTGAGCTCCTATAGATACATTATTTTTTTTAGCTAAATCTACTGTTTTTTCCATAACTAATGGATCTGATGCATGAAATCCACAAGCTATATTAGCTGATGATATATACTTTATTACGTCTTCGTCTAAACCTAATTGATATTTTCCGAAGCTTTCTCCTAAGTCACAATTTAAATCAACTTTTAACATTTTTATACCTCATTATAATTAGTATTTTATATTATGATAATAGATCTTCTATAAATCCAGTATTTGCTCTACCTTCTATATAAATCTTGTTATTCATAATTGAATATTGAAAATTTGCATTTGTTTCTATTCCGTTTATAACCAACTCATCCAATGAGACTTTCATTTTTTCGATAGCTTCGTCTCTATCATTTCCTAGTACTATAATCTTTGCAATCATGGAATCATAACAGGATGGTAACTCATATCCACAATATATTGATGTATCAATTCTTACTCCATTACCGCCAGGAAGATGAAGTGTATTTATTCTTCCAGGAGAGGGAATAAAGTTTTTTGATGGATCCTCGGCATTTATTCTACATTCTATTGCATGACCATTAATATTAATATTATCTTGAGTGTAAGATAGTTTATATCCGTAAGCAATTTTAATTTGTTCTTTGATTAAATCTATGCCTGTAACCATTTCTGTAACAGGATGTTCTACTTGAATTCTAGTATTCATTTCTATAAAATAAAAATTCAACTCATTATCTACTAAGAACTCTACAGTACCTGCATTTTCATAATTAACAGCTTTTGCAGCTTTAACAGCATACTCTCCTAATGTTGTTCTTAAGTTTTCGTTAATAATAGGCGAAGGGGACTCTTCAATCATCTTTTGATGCATTCTTTGTATAGAACAGTCTCTTTCTCCGAGATGAATAACATTATTATATTGATCGGCTAGTATTTGTATTTCTATATGTCTTGGATTTTTTATGTATTTTTCTATATACATTGTGTCATCATTAAATGCATTTAATGATTCTCTTTGAGCTAAGTTAAATAATTTATTAAAATCACTTTCTAACTCAACTACTCTCATCCCCTTTCCTCCTCCTCCGGAAGAAGCTTTTATAATGACTGGGTATCCTATTTTATCTGCGACTTTCTTTCCATCTTCGCTTTTATATATTGGTATTTCACTTCCAGGTATAACCGGAATCCCTGCACTAATCATTGTATTTCTAGCTTGAGATTTATTCCCCATACAGTCTATTACCTTACTATCTGGACCTATAAATTTTATATTATTGTCTTTACATAAACTTACAAAAGAACTATTTTCAGATAAAAATCCAAATCCTGGATGTATTGCATCGCAATTCGTAACTAAAGCAGAACTTATAATTTTGTTCATATCTAAATAACTTTCTTTAGGACTTGCTGGGCCAATACAAATCTTTTCGTCAGCTAATTCTACATGAAGAGAGTTTACATCTGCCTCAGAGTAAATAGCAACAGTTTTTATTTTTAAAGTTTTACAAGCTCTTATTATTCGAACTGCAATTTCTCCTCTATTTGCAATTAGTATTTTATTAAACATAGTTAAATCTCCAATATCTAAATTAGTTTAATTTTAAATAATACTTGACTGTATTCTACAGTTTCATTATTTTCTATCAAAATATCTTCTATTATTCCGTCAACATTACTTGTAACTTCATTCATAACCTTCATTGCTTCTATTATTCCTAAAACTTGATTTTTACTAATTTTATCTCCTATTGAGACAAAGGCATCTTCATTTTCAGATGGTGATTTGTAAAATGTACCGACTAAAGGTGATTTTATATATTCATAGTTAGTATTATTGTTTTCAATTAAAGATTTGCTTAATTGTCTATCTTCTTTAAGTATTTGATTTGTATTTTCGTATTTTTTCTCTAATTCTATTTTCATATCTCCTTCTTTGTAAGTGAATTTTGTTAAAGAAGATGTTCCTATTACATTTATTAATTCTAATAATTTATCATATTCCATTATTTAATCTCCCCTTAATTAGTAACTTTTCTATTTTTATTGATGTAACTCTTGGGTTTAAAATTTCAACACAAGGCTTATTTATTTGCTTCCTTATCTCTTCAAATTTAAAATATTCTTCTTTATATAAGACTTGAGCTTCTTCTAAAGATATTTGTTTGAAGTTTATGATATCTCCAGTTTTACATTGAGCTAATTTGCATATATCAACCGATATAACTGTTCCTATTTTGGTATATCCACCAGTTGTTTGTCTATCTGTTAGCATTATTATAGGTTTACCATGAGATGGAACTTGTATAGATCCTAGTACTATTCCATCTGAAATTATATCAGCTTGTTTTTTATGCTCTATTTCGGGACCATTAAGTCTACAACCCATTCTATCGAACTCTTTTGTAACTTTATATGTAGATGATAAAAATGTATTTAATCCTTCATTTGTAAATGCATCATCTTGCGGACCTAATATTACCCTTAAAATAACCTTATTGCCGTAGGTTTCATTATTAATAATATTTTTTGATGCAAAATTAGGTATGTATTCTTTAGGTGATTTAAATTTAATAAAATCACCTTTTTTTAATGTCCTACCATTATATCCACCTATCGAACACTTTACATTTGTAGATTTACTCCCCATAATAGTCGGTATATCAAGCCCACCAGAAAAACTTATGTAAGATCTAGCTCCATCAATAGCACTTTCAAAAGATAATATATCTCCTTTTTTTACTACTATAGCCTTATTCATATCTACTTTAATTTCATTTAACTTAGGCTGTAGATTACCACCGGTAATCGCAATAATATTATTTTTAGTAAATTCTAAAATAGGACCAACTAAAGTTACTTCTAAGCATGCCTCATTATCTTTATTATTAACTAACATATTAGCTATCTTAAGTGAGTTTTTATCCATTGCACCACATACCGAAAATCCAAGATCTTGATATCCTATTCTTCCAAGGTCTTGTACTGTGGTATATAATCCTCCTTCTCTTATTATGATTCCCAATGTTAAGCACTCCTTTCAAGTATCTTCAATTCGTATTTACCTTTATTAGCTAAATTTTCTATTTCATAAAATTCGTCTTTATCTATTGGTATGAATTTAATATAATCTCCAGCTTTATATAATATAGTATCTTCTCTATTTATATCATATAGTTTTAAAGGTGTTCTACCGATGATTCTCCATCCCCCAGGAGAAACTAATGGATATATACCGGTTTGCTCTCCACCGATTCCTACTGATCCTACTTCTAAATTTAATCTTGGAGTATTTAATCTTGGAGTATTTAATTTTTTATTCATTCCTCCTAAATAAGCAAATCCAGGTAAAAAACCTAACATATAAATTAAGTATTCTTTCTCGCTATGAAGCTTAATAACTTCATCTAAAGAAAGATTTGTATAATCTCCAACAAATTCTAAATCGACACCAAAATCTTTATCATAGCAAACTGGTATTTCTATAATTCTTTTGTTATTGTTTTTTTATATCTAATTTTTTATATAGGTTGGATAATATATCTTTAATTTCATAAAATACAATTTTAAAGGATCATAATAAACTAGTAACGATCTAAATGATGGTACAGTTTCAATAATTCCATTAATATTAGAATCTTTTATTATATTATTAAAAACTATTATTTTATTATTTATTTCAGCATTGATTTCATTTCCAAACTCAACTGATATAGCACAATCACCAACTGTTAAAAATCTCATAAGTAAATCCCTCCTTTTTTAGATGCGCACCGGTTTAAGAATTTTCTAAATATTCTTTTTATAAATTGTACATCAATAAATAAAATTGCAATAAATTTTATAGAACTTGCAATTTTAAGATTATATAAAAACAAAGCATATAAAGTTAGTATGAATTTGCAACTATATAACTATATTTTACTATGATAAATAAATTAGCATTTTAAAAACACTGTTTTTTTTGACTTAATATCTGAAATAAGCTTCAATTATTTGTTTATTAAGCATATATTAACCTTTATATGATTATTATTTTTTTAATAAAGATTATTTTTTAGCATATGATGAAAGTAGGACTATAAGGTGATACAATTATATTGAAATATAAGAATTATTTTAAAAGGAGGCAAACTTATGATATATACTCCAAGATACATATTTAATTCTGACTTAGAAAAGACGATTTGCACTTGTGGTGACTCGAAAAAATACAGAGTGTTATTTACACACTCCAATTCAATAGAGAAAGATATTACTAGTACATTAGTAGGATTATCAAGTCAAATAATAGCAGTATGCTCTAAATGTGGGCGAATATATAAATTTGAATTAAAGTACAATCCAAATCTACAAGATAAAGCTGAAATAAAAAACGTAGTAGAAATAAAAAAAGATATATCAGATGTTAGAGACGAAATTAAATTAAATTATAAATCTTATGAAGAGATGTTTTCTTTTAGATCTGAAGAGTTTTATATAAAGATAATTAACGAAAAGTATGATGACTATAAAAAGTTTACCGAGTTTATGTATATAGAAAAATAATTTATGTTATTCTATATAGGCGTGTATATAAATACTAATGTATTTATATACACGCCTTTTATTAATTGTTAACTTTAACATTATCAAGATTAATTTTATACATTTTTTTATCATTAAAATCTGAATATTTTTCACTTAAATCTAAATTACTATTATTTGTAATATCAATACTCTTAAAAGCCTTAGAAAGCATTAATTTTATTCTATTTAATTGATTAACCTCACTTGCTGAAGGGTCATAATCTATAGGTATTATATTTACATCATTATATAATCTCTTTAATTCTTTTATAGGTCCTTTACCAACAATATGGTTTGGCAAACATCCAAATGGTTGCATACATATTATATTATTAATTCCTTCATGTATAAGCTCTATCATTTCTCCTGTAAGTAGCCATCCCTCTCCCGTTTGATTTCCAATAGATACTACGGAACTTGTATTTTCAGCAATAACTTTAATATGTTCTGGAGGTGAGAATCGCGTGCTCTTTTTTAGTTCATTTTTATATACATTTTGATATATATCTACAATTTTAATAAATAAATTTCCAAGTAGCTTATTCTTATATCTACCTTCTAAATATTCATTTTTATAGTTAGTATTATAAGCACATGTTAAAAAGAAGTTAGTTAAATCTGGTACAATAGCTTCAGCACCTTCAGATTCTATTATATCAACTAAATTATTATTTGCTATAGGGTGAAACTTAACAAGTATCTCTCCTACTAATCCAACTTTAGGTTTTAGCATGTCTACTACTTCTAAATTATCAAATTCATAAACTATATTTTTAATATTTTCTTTAAATTTAGATATTTTACAATCTATTAAGGCATCTTTACAGATATCCATCCACTTATTAAATAATTGATTAGCACTTCCTTTATATTTTTCATAGGGTCTTACTCTATAAAGAACTTTCATCAATAAATCACCATAGATACAAGCCATAAATAAACGATTTATTAGCTTAGGAGTTATTTTTTTAGCTATATTTATACCATCTAATCCGCTAACATTAAGCGATATTACTGGTATATCTTTAAAACCAGCATCTTTAATTGCTTTTCTTAAAAAACCAATATAATTAGTTGCACGACATCCTCCACCTGTTTGTGTTATAGCGACTGAGGTAGTATTTAAATCATACTTACCTGATTTCAAGGCTTTTACTAATTGACCAATAGTAATAATAGCTGGATAGCAAGCATCATTATTTACATATTTTAGACCTTCTTCTATAATCTCTTTATTTGTGTCTTTTAGAACCTCTAAATTTATACCACTTAGATTAATTGCTTTTTCGAATAAATCAAAATGTATAGGTGCCATCTGAGGTACTAATATGGTATTTCTTAAAGGATCTTTAGGACTTCTTTTATATTCAGTTATTTTTGATTCTAATGAGATAGAATTATTTAAATCTCTCTCTTTAATAGCAGCCTTTAAAGAACGAAGTCTTATTTTTACAGCACCTAAATTATTACCTTCATCTATTTTTACTAAAGTATATATTTTTCCTTTTTGTTGTAATATTTCTTGAACTTGATCTGTAGTCACAGCATCTATCCCACATCCAAAGGAATTTAATTGAACTAATTCTAAGTAAGTTTTATCTTTTATAAAATCAGCTGCTTTATATAATCTAGAATGATATACCCATTGATCTACAACCCTTAGAGGTCTTTTTAAATTCGATAAATGGCAGATTGAATCTTCTGTAAGTACTGCCATATCTAAAGAATTTATTAATTCTGGTATACCATGGTTTATTTCAGGGTCTATATGATATGGTCTTCCACATAATACAATACCCTTTTTATTGTTTTCTTCTAAGTACTTTAAGCATTCTAAACCTTTATATTGGATATCACTTTTAAAGTTTTCTTGTTCTATACTTGCTTTATCTACTGCATTAGATATTTCAGATTTATTAATATTAAACTTATGATATAATTCATCATAAAGGACTTTTTTTAGTTTTTTCTTATTATTAATAGTTACAAATGGATTCATGAAATTTATATTATTAGATTTTAAGCTTTCCATATTATTTTTTATAACTTCAGAGTAAGAAGTAACTACAGGACAATTGAAATGATTATCGCTATATTTATCTTCTGAAGTTTCATATACAACTGATGGATAAAATATATTTTTTATATTTTTTTCAATTAGATTTTCAATATGGCCATGAACCATTTTAGCAGGATAACAAACACTTTCTGATGCAATTGAGCTTATACCCTTTTCATAAACGCTTTTTGAAGATCTGTTAGATAAAACAACCCTAAAGCCTAGTTCACTAAAAAATGTAAACCAAAATGGGTAATCCTCATATATATTGAGGGATCTAGGTATACCTATTTCACCACGATATGCTTTTTCTATATTTAGTGGTTTATATTCAAATACTCTATTGTATTTATAGTTAAACAAATTAATTACATTTTTTGAGTCTGTATGTTTTGTATTTTTTTTATTAATAATTAGTTCCCCTTTTTCACATCTGTTACCAGATACATATATGTCCTTATTATTAAATTCATTTACAGTTAACAAGCATTTATTTGAACAACCATTACATCTTTTTACATACGATTCAAATTTTAAATTATCTATATCACTTTCTTTAATTAAAGTAGTTTTATAGCCGTCAATATATTGATTTTTAGATATTAATGCTGAACCAAACGCTCCCATAAGTCCGCATATATTAGGTCTTATAACATGATGATTTATAAGCTTCTCAAATGCTCTTAATACTAAATCATTATAAAAAGTACCACCTTGGACAACTATATTTTCACCAATTTCAGATATATTGTGTAATTTGATCACTTTAAATAAAGCATTTTTTATAATAGAATAAGAAAGTCCAGCAGATATATCAGATACACTTGCACCTTCTTTTTGTGCTTGCTTTACTTTAGAGTTCATAAATACCGTACACTTAGAGCCTAAATCTATGGGAGTTTTAGAGTAGATGCCTTTTTTAGAAAATTCTTTTATATCCATAGATAATGATTGAGCAAAGGTTTCTAAGAATGAACCACAGCCTGCAGAGCATGCTTCATTTAAAATAATACTGTCAATAACACCGTTTTTTATTTTTAAGCATTTCATGTCTTGTCCGCCTATATCTAATATGAAATCTACATTTTGATTAAAGTATTTAGCTGCTTTATAGTGTGCTATAGTTTCTATTTCACCTATGTCTATACTAAGAGCTTTTTTTATAAATCCTTCTCCATAACCAGTAACAGTAGAGTTAACGATTTTACTATTAGGAGTAAGCTTAGAGTAAATATCCTTTAATATATATATAACTGAATCTAATGGCTTTCCTTCATTACTTTTATAGTATGTATATAATATATTGCAATCATCATCAATCAAAGTTGCTTTAGTAGTTGTAGAACCTGCATCAATACCTAAGTAGCAATTTCCAGAGTGTTCATTTATATTTTTATATTTTACTTTATTGCTATTATCGTGTATTTTTATAAAATTTATATATTCCTCTTCATTTAAAAACAAAGGTTGTAAAGTGTCTGTATTTGAAGTTATATTTTCTTGTGATTTATCTATTTCTAAAAGTAGTGTTTTTAAATCTATACTATCTTCTTTTTCAGATAACAATGCCGCTCCAATTGCAACATATAGCTGAGCATTATTTGGAAATATTATATTTTCATCTTTTAAGTTTAGATTGTTTTTAAATGCTTCTCTTAGCTGTGATAAAAAATATAATGGACCTCCTAAAAAAGCTATATTACCCTTTATTTGTCTTCCACATGATAATACACTTACTGTTTGAACCACAACTGCATTAAAAATACTCATAGCGATATCACTTTTATTAGCCCCATCATTAATAAGTGGTTGTATATCTGTTTTAGCAAAAACACCACATCGAGATGCTATTGGATAAATTACAGCATAGCCTTTTGCAAGTTCATTTAAACCTTTAGCATCAGTTTTTAATAGTGACGCCATTTGATCAATAAAGGCACCAGTTCCTCCGGCACAAATACCATTCATTCTTTGGTCTATTCCACCGGTTAAATAGGTTATTTTTGCATCTTCTCCTCCAAGTTCTATAACAACATCAGCTTCTGGGTTAAAAGTTTCAATTGCTTTTGTACTAGCTATGACTTCTTGCACAAACTCTATTTTAATTTCTTTTGCTATATTTATTCCTCCAGAACCAGTCATTAATATACGTGCTCTTATATTCCCTAATTCATCATAGATATTATTAATTACTTTTCTTACTGATTTTTTTACATCAGAATAATGTCTAGTATATTCTTTATAAATTATATCTCTATTTTTTAAAACAACTACTTTAACTGTAGTGGAACCTATATCAATACCAATATTGTAAACATTGTTCATAGTCATTCCCCCATATTACATAAATACCATTATATAATATATATACTCTTGAAAATTATAAATAATGTGATAATTTTTAAATACAAATTAAAGAGGAATAAATCCAAATTAGGACTTATTCCTCTTTAATTTATAATTATTAAGTTTATTATCTGAATAAGTCAAACTAAAAAGCCTTTCTATAAATTTATAGAAAGGCTTTTATTATCTAGTCTGATATTAACCATTGTCAATAATTAAATAAAACGATTTCTTGGATCTCATTATTTATATAGACTATTTAATTAATTATCAGTAAATTTTAGAAATTTTAATTCTTAACACTCAGACTTTACTAATTCTTCATTATCCTCTCTTGCCCATTCAAGAGATCTTTTAACTGCTTTTTTCCATCCTTTATATAGTTTATTTCTTTTATCTTCATTCATACTTGGAGTAAATTCTCTATCCATTATCCAAGAATTTTTAATATCAGCCTTGCTTTCATAGAATCCTACAGCAAGACCAGCTAAGTATGCAGCTCCTAGAGCAGTAGTTTCAACTACTTTAGGTCTATTTATATTTGTATCTAATATATCAGATTGGAATTGCATTAAGAAGTCATTAGAACTTGCCCCTCCATCAACTTTAAGGCTTGATAATTTCAATCCTGAGTCTTCTTCCATAGCATGAAGAACATCTTTAACTTGGTATGCTATAGATTCTAAAGCAGCACGAACTAAGTGTTCTCTATTAGCCCCACGAGTAAGTCCCATTACACATCCTCTAGCATACATATCCCAGTGTGGTGCACCAAGACCTGTAAATGCAGGAACTATATATACACCATTTGTATCCTCAACACTTTCAGCATAGAATTGACTTTGTTTAGCATTATATAATATCTTTAATTCATCTCTTAGCCACTGAATAACTGCTCCTCCTACGAATATACTTCCTTCTAAAGCATACTCAACTTTTCCATCTACTCCCCATGCTATAGTTGTTACTAATCCATTTTTAGATTCAACAGGTTTTTCTCCTGTATTCATTAACATAAAGCATCCTGTTCCATAAGTGTTTTTAGCACTACCTTCTTCGAAACAAGTCTGACCGAATAATGCAGCTTGTTGATCTCCTGCACAACCTGCTATTGGTATCTTAGCTCCAGCTAGCATATTCTCATCAGTATACCCATATATATAGCTTGAAGGTTTAACTTCAGGCAACATACTCTTAGGTATATTTAATATTTCTAATATTTCATCGTCCCATTTTAATTCTTTTATATTATAAAGCATTGTTCTTGAAGCATTAGTATAATCAGTAACATGAACTTTACCTCTAGTTAAATTCCAAGTTAGCCATGTATCCACTGTACCAAATAATAACTCTCCATTATCAGCTTTTTCTCTTGCACCTTCAACATTATCAAGTATCCATTTTATTTTAGTTCCAGAGAAATAGGCATCTAGTATAAGACCTGTTTTCTCTTTTATCATATCTTTATACCCTTTAGCTTCTAATTCATCACATATTTCAGAAGTTCTTCTACATTGCCATACTATAGCATTATATATAGGTTTACCAGTATTTTTATCCCAGACTATTGTAGTTTCTCTTTGATTAGTTATACCAATAGCAGCTATTTCATTAGGAGATATATAGTTTGTTTCTAAAACTTCTCTCATTACCCCACTTTGAGATCCCCATATTTCCATTGGATTATGTTCTACCCAACCTGGATGTGGATATACTTGTGTAAATTCTTTTTGTGCTGTTGCTACTATATTTCCAGACTTATCAAATAGTATTGATCTTGAACTAGTTGTACCTTGGTCTAATGCCATTATGTATTTCTTACTCATATTTTTACCCCCATTTATTATATAATAATTATTCACTAATTTATTTAAAGATACTAGTTAATATTAAGCATAAATAAACACAAAAAGCCTATAGTAAAGACTATGGCTCTCTCATCTCTCGCCGTAATATTAACTTAATTAAATATTAATAGAAAACATTTTCCTTGTCAATCAAAAAGCTCGTTATATATATAACGAGCTTTTTTACTTTATTAATTAATTTTTTCTACCAAATTTCATATTTACTAGTTGATACTGCCATAGCTCCAGAAGATAAAACTTTTATTATTTCCTCTTTTTCATCAATAAGCCCACCACAAATTATAGGGATATTACTAAATTCCTTATTGATTCTTTTTATAACTTTAGGTATAATACCTGGCATAATTTCTATAGCTTGAGGCTTAACCTTTCTTAAGCTTTCAATAGCATTTTCAAGAGACATAGAATCTATAAAGAAAAATCTTTGAATAACATCTATGTTTAATTCAACAGCTCTTTTTACAATATTAGTTTTTGTAGTTATAATTCCATCTAGATTTGATTCTTTTTTTAGATAATCTATAATTATTGGATTAGAAGATATCCCAGTAATCATATCTATATGAACAAATACTTTTTTATTATTCTTATGTAATAAATCTATCTTATCTCTTAATGTAATTATATCTCCATTCAACAGAAATACTACCTCACAATCTGAATTTATTACTCTTTCAATACAGTCATCACTTTTTATAGCTCCAATTATAGGATTAACCTCTAATAGTTCTTTCATCTATACTTTACCCCCATGTTTAATTATCCAACGACTATATTATATCATTTTAATTGAAAAAACTAAGTAAAAGATAAAAATAAAGACATAAATTTATGTCTTTATTTTTATAATATATTATTTTATTTATTATTTTTGAGTTGATATAAGTTATAGAAATTTATTAATATTATTGCTAGATTAGATAAGGCTACTGGATACGCTTTTACAGATAAACCATATATAACAAAGCATATACATCCTAGTGTATTTATTATTCTTAATCGCATTATATCTGTCATTGTTAGTGATACAACGATTAAAATAGATGCTAGATATCCAACCCATTCTATAGGTGCTACATCGAACATAACAACTTCTCCTTTTTTTATTTATTATGCTTAATAAATTTCAGTTATATGTATAAACTATTGTTAAAATATAATCATAGGAGTGTATTTTATTATGAAAAATAAAATAAATAATTCAAATGCAAAAGTAGCTTTAAATATGATGAAGATGGAAGTAGCTAATGAACTTGGATATAGTTATGATGAATTAAATGATAAAGTAGAATGTAATAGTCCCCAAAATACATTAGAAGGTATCGCTAAAAATGTACTTGCAGGAGAACAGGTTGGTGGTAAAATGACTAAGAATTTAGTGGAAATGGCAGAAAAGTCTCTTTTAAATAACTATAGACCTAAGTAATTGTTGTTAAATCAAATAAATATTCCTATAATTTATAGTGTATATAAAATATAATGGGAGATAATTTTATGAGTAAAAATAAATATTTTTTTATGTATCAACCTAAATTTAATAAAAAAGGAATATTTATAAGAAACTTAATTTTTTTGATATTAGATATATTGATTATAAACATACTATATAAATTTTCTTACTTAAACTACGCTTTAAACTATATCTACATAAGATTATATTGTATAATGGGATTTTATATATTAAGAGTATTAAAATATTCATTTATATTTGTAAAGCATAGACTAGATGTTTTGATTGTAACAACTAATATAGATCTACAAGATGAATTGTATAATGAAAGTAACTTAATAAATGATATAATAAAAAATAACTTTAAAGAATTGTTTCTTGCTTTAGAATTTCTTACACTAAGCATAGTTTTAGTTTATACAAGTAGAATATATATGAATATATTCAATTATTTTAATTTTAAGTATAGTATTATAAGTCATATATTATTTATAAGTCTAGTAGTATTTATATATTGTAGAATGGAAGGTAAGTTTAAAGTAAGTGAAGATAAGCATAATATTTTAATGTTTTTAGTTTCAGGAAATAAAATATAAAAAATAAAGGTCTTACCAAATATGTAAGACCTTTATTTTTATGATATTATATATATTTCTATATTCCTGACACCCCATTGATTACAATTATCTTCTGTATACATAAATATATCTATTCTATTTCCTTTTATAGCACTACCTGTATCTTCTGCTATAAATATCATATCAAATTCTGGTATATAAACTTTAGTTCCATAAGGTATAACATTTGGATCAACTGCTATAGTTCCCCATTTTGGAGTAGTTCCTGTTGAAGTTATAGTGTCTCCAGCATATGCTGTAGCTTTTACAGTTATTGATGAATAATTTTCTATATCTGACACTTCAATATCTTTAGTATCTTTAGTAACATATTTAGAGTATATATATCCAGTTTGGTTATTATGAATTACCTTTGTCCAATTTCCTTCACTTGAAATTATTTGAAGTTCTTCATTTTTATCTAATGTATAGTATATATTAGCATCTAAACTAGCTCCATCTCTAAAGTTTACTGTGTATGCATTTATATGTCCTATTATTGTATTTTCTATGTTTATTGATGAGTTTTCTGCAGCATATGATTTAGATAATCCACACGGGGTAAGTAATAAAGTCATAGCAGCTGCCGTCATAAGTAGCATTCTTTTCATAAATTGCCTCCTAGATGAAAAATTTATTTTGTCAAATTACAATTTTGTTACTTCTTGTTTTGTATTATACACTACCCCTTGCCCTTTTTATATAGCTTTTAGGAAATTACTTATAATTGCCTTCGTTCTCATTTTTTGTATAACTTCAAAAAGTAAAAAAAGACTATCTCATTTAATGTTATATTTTACTGAGATAGTCTTTTTTTTACATAAATCTATTTATGAAGTTTTTTATAGTTTCATCTAAATCTCCACAATCATCTACTTCTATTATTCTCGGTGTAGACATTTCTCCACCGTGTTCAAAGTTAACAACACTTATAATAAGGTCATCTTCTTCAATATCAAATAGTAATCCTATTAAGTGATCTAAATCTAAATTAAGATCTCCGATATCTTTTACTACATCTTCTTCATATACATCATCAATGTAATGCTTTAATCCTTGTGTCTTACCATCTATAAATTCAACTGATTCTTGATTTTCAGTAGTTTTACCTATTACAAAATGAAGTGCATACTGCTCACTTAATAATAACTCTTCATAATCATTTGCATCACTTAATTCTTCATAATCTTCATCAAAAGTAACTACATCCATATAATCCTTATCTATTAAACATATTCTAGATACATAGTTAGGATATTCAGAAAGTAATTCATCATAGTTATCTTTATAATAATTTATAAAATTAGTTAATTTAAATTCATTAGGGTGTAATCTTATTGGTTCCATATATAATTCCTTCCATTGTCTATTTTTATGTCTTTAGGAAATTATAATATATCATAAATTAAATATAATTTATAGTTTTAATTAAATATAATTTATAATAATATATGTAATAACAAAATTAAGGAGATTAAATATGAAATTTGTAAAAAAATCATTTATTCTTGAAGACAATTTATTATTAGGTATAGTAGATAAAAGAATTCCAATGAATATGGAAAATAAATTAAAAGAAATGAATATAAATATAATAAAAACACCTTCATGTGAAGAAACATATAATGCTATAAAGCATCATCCTGATATAACTGTATGTAAGTTAAACGATAATAATATAGTAGTAGCACCTAACGTATATGATTTTTATAATAAGGAACTAAAAAAATATGGCTTTAATGTAATAAAAGGAAACTCAATTATAAGCAATAAATATCCTAACAATATTCAATATAATGTAGCTATATTAGGGAATATTGCTATACATAATTTTAATTATACAGATAGTAAAATATTACAATATTTAGATGATAATAATTTTATTAAAATAAATGTTAATCAAGGATATTGTAAATGCTCTATATGTATAGTTGATGATAATTCTATAATAACTTCAGATGAAGGTATATATAATTCTGTAAGAAAATATAATATAGATTGTTTATTAATAGAAAAAGGACATATCCAATTATTTGATTTAAATTACGGATTTATAGGAGGATGTAGTGGATTAATATCTAAAGATATAATAGCATTCTTTGGTAATATAAAAAATCATCCTGACTATGATAAAATTTTAGAATTTGTAAGCAGTAAAAGTAAAAACATACTTTCATTAAGTAATGAGGATTTATTAGATTTAGGTTCACTTATACCTTTATGTGTAATTAATACATAAATATTACTACAATAAAAATAAAATTATAACTGCTGATATAATTTTATTGAATAATACTTTATTTAGGGGAGCTTTTATGGGGAAAAGAAAATTTGAAAATGTAGCTATTCAAGAAAATAATGATAAATACAGTGCTTGTATATTTAGAGATGACCTAATATACAAGCGTAATAATGATATTAGAAGTGAATTTAATAGAGATTATAACAGAATACTTCACTCTAATTCTTATAGAAGACTTAAGCATAAGACCCAGGTATTTTTTGCCACTAATAACGATCATATCTGTACTAGAATGGAGCATGTTGGACATGTGTCATCTGTTAGTTATTCTATTGCAAACTATCTTGGATTAAATACAGAACTTACAATGGCTATATCTATTGGTCATGATATAGGTCACCCACCTTTTGGTCATGATGGTGAAAGAGTTTTAAGTAACTTTACTAGTAAGAAGCTTAATTACAAATTTTGGCATGAAAAAAATAGTTTGCGTTTTGCTGATGTAATCGAAACTTTGCCCACTCAAATTGATGAAGAAATAAATTTAGATTTAACCTATGCAGTTAGGGATGGTATTATATGTCATTGTGGTGAGGTAAAATCAAAGCCTTTATTTCCAAGAGAAAATAAAATAGATTTAAACTTAATATCTAAACCTGGACAAGTTTCTCCATATACTTGGGAAGGTTGCGTTGTTAAAATATCTGATAAAATATCTTATTTAGGAAGAGATATTGAGGACGCTCTTAGACTTAAAATATTAACTCAAAATCAAATAAAAGAATTAAATAGCATAACTGAGAAGTTTAATATACCTGATTTTAATAAAATAAATAATACTGTTATAGTACATAATTTAGTAACAAATTTATGTGAAAATAGTAGTATTAAAGATGGAATCACTTTATCAAATGATTATTTTGAATTTATGGATAGTATAAAAGCTTTTTGCTATAAAAATATATATTATCACAGTAGGCTTAGCAATTTTCAAAAATATGTTGAGTTAGTTATAAATACAATTTTAGAAACTATAGATTCTATGTATGATGGTATAAATACATTAAAAAAGCTAGATGAACACTGTGATATATATCCTAATTTATGTGATAGTTTTTCTAAGTGGCTTATAAAATATAGTACTAATTATAAAGATAATCAAAGAGGTAAAAAATATAATAATAAAAAAATATACAATTTAGAAAATAAAGATGATTACTATCAGTCTATAGTTGATTATGTTTCATCTATGACAGATGCCTTTGCTATAAAAATATTTAATGAAATACTACAATTCTAATTTGTCAAAAAATGTTTTAAAAAGCATTGATTGGGAATAAATTATAATGTAATATTATAATCATAATATTACATTATAATTTATATATAAGGGAGAAGTTAGATATGGCTGCAGATAAAATAATATGTCACTGTAAAAAAGTTAGTTATTTAGATATTAGAATGGCAATGGTTAAGGGTGCTCGTACTCTTGATGAAATTAAAGAAGCAACTGGTGCTGCTACAGGATGTGGTAGATGTGCAGATGAAATAGAAAAGATATTAGCATCTGTATGTGGATGTAAAGGAGTTTCATTAGAATCAGTTGTTGATGCTGTTAAAAATGGAGCTAATACTACAGATGAGGTTGCAGATATAACAGGAGCTGGTTCATGCTGTGGAAGATGTAAAGTACTTGTTGAAAATGTAATAGAATTAAAGAGATAAAATAAAAGACACCTACTACTTATATTGCAGTAGGTGTCTTTTATTTTATTAGAAAATATTTATTTTATAAGAAGTATTAAGTATTTTATTAACTTCTAATTTATTTATGAATGCTTTTTTATTAAATTGGTAGTCAGTATTAATATTATCAGCTAAACCATACCAAGGTTCTATACAAATAAATGGAGCAATACTACCATCATTAAAAGGACTCCATATACCTACTAATGGAAATTCTTTAAGTTCCACATTTAAGCACTCTTTATTTTCCTTATTAAAAATAGAGACTTTATCTATGTTAGTATAAATTAAAGCATCGTTTTTAAATAGATTTGGATTTAAATTTATAATGTCTATATTATCTATATTTTTTATAGTTTCATAATATGGACCATTTAGAGTAATATTTTCTACTCCATCTCTACATATTAATTTTAGATAATAGTCTTCAATAGCTTCATTATCACTCATAGGAATATTAAATGCAGGATGTGCACCTATTGAGAAGTATATATCTTTAGTGTCACTATTATTAACTGTCCACTCTACTTCTATAGTAGAATCAATTAAGGTATATTTAATTGTTAATTCAAATGAATAAGGATACATAGATTTGGTTTCATTACTTGAAATTAACTGATATGATATAGAATTTTCACTTTCTTCAATTATTTTAAAGTTCATATCTCTTGCAAACCCATGCTGATTCATATAATATATATTATCCTCAATAATTGTCTTATTATCCTTTAATCTTCCTACTATAGGAAATAATATTGGTGAGCGTCTTCCCCAATATGTATTATCACCACACCATAATATATCCCTTTTACTTTTTTTAGAATATATTCTAGTAATTTCTGCACCAGAACAGTTAGATTCTACTATTAAATTTTTGTTTTGCAATATATTCATATATTCCCTCCTATAAAATATGTATATATCTATATAGTAATATATATATACATATTTTATAGTATAATTGGAAAATTTTTTAGAAATAATAAAGTATAGATTAATTTATGGAGGTAAATATTATGACTTTAAATTGTTCAGTACATAATTGTGTTTATAATACATCAGGAACTTGTTATGCAGGCAGCATAGAAATATTAGGAAGTGATGCAACATCTACAAAAAATACTACTTGTGCTACTTTTACACCTGAGGATTCTAATAGAAGTTTTAGCAATAATACTAGTAATACTTTTACTACATCTAGTGATATAAAATGTAAAGCAAAAAAATGTACTTATAATAGTGATTATATTTGTACAGCTACTAGTGTTCATATTAATTTAAATAATGCATGTTGCGATACTTTTATATGTAAATAAATAAAGACCTATCTCTAAATTAAAGAGATAGGTCTTTATTTAATGAGCTACTTTTACTGTAATTAAAGCATATATTATCAAATTTTAGAGAGGCCTTTTATGAAAAAGATTGGATTAAGGACTATTAAAACTGGAATAGCAGTATTTCTGGCTACATTAGCAGGAAAGTATGGAATTATAGAAACACCAGTGTACACTGTTTCCGTATGTATATTTTCTATAAAGAATACAATGAAAAGTTCTGTTTCAGAAGCATACTCTAGAATTATCGGAACTTTATTAGGTGGTTTAGTCGGATATGCATTTGCTTTATTCATAAAAAGCAACATTATTAGTTCTTCACTTGGAGTTATTTTTATAATACATCTTTGTACATTAATTGGGATTTCAGATTCAGCAGGAATAGCTTCAGTTACTTTTGCTGCAATTATTATAGGTATTGGTAAAAGTAATCCACTGCACTATTCTATAATGCGTACATTTGATACTATGGTAGGTATTTTAATTGCGTTGTTAGTTAATTATGGTATAAGCCGTAAAAAATATTTAAAGTATTTATTTAATTCGTTCAATTTAACGCATGATGATTGTATTTCTTTAGTTTACACTATGTTAGAAAAAAAAGATTTTTCATCATACTCTAAATACAAAAATGAGTTTTATAACCTAGAAAATTACTATACTCAACTTATAGATGAAGTAACTTACTCAAATGGAGATATCGATTTAAAACAAATTCACTTATATTTTTATATTTGTGAGCAAATACTTCATCATACTCATGGATTATATTTATTAGAAAAAAATCCATCTAAAGAAAATACTACTTGTTACAACTCTATTTTTAATTATCATATAAATAGTATTTCATTTTTATTATCTTGTGCTTCTAATAAGAATTTTAACTTTGATAATATATTTAAGAAATAAAAAATATATAAAATAGGAATAATAGTATGGTATTAAATAATAGGAGGTATAAATACATGAAGGTTACATTTCAAGGTTCACCACTAACATTACATGGTACACAAGTTAAGGTAGGAGATACTGCTCCTGACTTTACAGTTACTGATAATGATTTAAATGATTTTAAATTAAATGATACAAAAGGTAAAAAAGTTTTTTTAACAGTTCCATCATTAGATACTCCAGTATGTGATACTGAGGTTAGAAAGTTTAACACTGAAGCAAGCAAGCTTAATAATGTAACTATATACACTATATCTATGGACTTACCATTTGCTCAAGGTAGATGGTGCGGTGGTGCTGGTATTGATAAAGTGAAAACTTTATCTGATTATAAATATAGAGATTTTGGTAAAAAATATGGCGTTTACATAAATGAATTAGGTCTTTTATCTAGAGCCGTATTTGTTGTAGACGAAAATAATAAAATAACTTATATAGAATATTTAAATGAAATAACTGAAGAACCTAATTATGATAAAGCATTAGAATCTTTAAAATAAAAAAATGTAGTTACTTATTTTTATATAAGTAACTACATTTTTTACATTATCTTAGATATTCAAGTATTTCACTTACATTTTTATCTGTTTTAACCTTATCATAAACTTTTTCTATAATTCCGTTTTCATCAATTATATATGTTGTTCTTACTACTCCCATACTTACTTTTCCATATAGTTTTTTTTCTTTCCATACATCATATTCTTTTATAGCTTCAAGTTCTGGATCTGATAATAAAATAAATGGTAACTCATGCTTAGTTGCAAACTTTTCATGAGATTTTATACTGTCTTTACTAATACCTATTACTACTACATCCTTATTTTTAAATTCATCATAATTATCTCTAAATGAACAAGCTTGCTTAGTACATCCTGGAGTATTATCTCTTGGATAAAAATATAGTACTACTTTTTTATTTTTAAAATCTGATAAACTTATTAAGTTTCCTTCTTTATCTTGTAGTTTAAAATCTGGTGCTTTTATTCCCGCTTCTAACATAAAATTTTCTCCTATATTAATATTATTATTACATATTATACCAAATAATTTAATATTTAAAACAAAAAAGATGCTAAAATATTTTAGCATCTTTTAGTTTAATAAATTTATTACTTAGCACATTGTTTTTGTAATTTTACTATCCATCCTTCTGGTGCTTCAATATCTCCAAATTGTATTCCATATAAAGTATTATATAATTTAGTAATCTTTGGTCCGGCCTCTTCTTCACTATGGAATATACGCTTTTTACCATTATAAGTTATACTTCCTATTGGTGTTATAACAGCTGCCGTTCCACAAGCTCCAACCTCTTCAAACATATCTATATCATCTATTTTTATTTCACCTTCTATAGCTTCCATTCCTAAATAATCTCTAGCTACTGTAAGTAATGAATTTCTAGTTATACTTGGTAGAATTGATGGTGAATCTGGCGTTATAAATTTATTATCTTTAGTTATACCAAAGAAGTTAGATGTTCCAGCTTCTTCAATAGTTGTGTGAGTTTCTGGATCTAGATATATGCAATCTGCGAATCCATCATTTACAGCTATTTGATGAGGTAGCATTCCACAAGCATAATTTCCTCCTACTTTTACTCCACCAGTTCCATAAGGCGCTGCTCTATCAAATTTAGCAGTAGTCATTTTTACCGGATTAAATCCACCCTTAAAATAAGGACCTACAGGTATACCAAATACACAGAATATGTATTCTGGCGCTGGTCCTGCTCCTATATTATCACCTGTACCTATAACAAATGGTCTTAAATAAAACGTTGCTCCAGTCCCATAAGGTGGAACATATTTCTCATTAGCTTCTACAACTTTAAGACATGCATCTATAAACTTATCTATAGGAACTTCCGGCATTAATATTCTTTTACAGCTATTTTGTAGTCTTTTAGCATTCATATCTGGTCTAAATAACTGTATATTTCCAGATTTAGTTGTATATGCTTTTAGTCCTTCAAAACATTGTTGTCCATAGTGAAGAGATGTAGCACTTACACTTATAGATATTTTATCATCATCTTGAAGTGATCCTTCATCCCATTTACCATCTTTCCAATAAGATACATATATTTTATCTACTTTTTGGTAATTAAAACCTAGTTCACCCCAATTTATATTTGCTTTTTCCATCTTTATTCCCTCTTTCCAAACTTTATTGTACTTTTAATATATAATAACATAGTTTCAAAGTATGTTATTATTATTTTAATTTCTGTATTTTTTATAAATATTATTTATATTGTAAACATGATAAAAAGTAATAAAAAAGAATTCTCTAAAAGGAGAATCCTTTTTTATTACTTTTTATCTAATTTACTTATTAATTTATCTAGTATTTTTTTCTCTGTAGCATGTGTTTTGTTCTCTTCTTCAGTTATAGATGTATTTATAAGTCTATAGTATTTATCTTCTGATTCTTTACTATATTTATGTACTATTTCCTTTAATAAAGTCATTTCATCATGGTCTAGTTTTAAGTTTTTCATTTTACTATCCCTCCTTATTTATTGTTACTTATTTATTATTCTTTTTTAATTCTTTTATTAAATATAAAAAGAGCAATACATAAAAATTATGATTGCTCTTAATACTATATTCAATAACCTAAATTTATATTATTGAAATTTACATTATTTCAAATCCAGCATCTTTTATAGCTTTTTTTATTTTAGCTATATGTTCATGATTAAATGTTTCTATTGTCATTTTAGCATTTAACTTACCTATATCTCCTGTTGAAGATAAATTTGCTGTAATTATATTACCATCAAGGGCACTTATTATTTTACTTAGCTCTGCTAATCCACCAGGTCTATCTTGTATAGCAGTTTCAAATGAATATCTTCTACCACTTTTAGTAAGTCCAATAGAAATTATCTTTTGAAGAGTATTAACATCTATATTACCACCAGATATTATACATACTACATTTTCATTTTCTTTAGGTTTATACTTACCACTCAGTATTGCAGCAGTTGTTACAGCTCCAGATCCTTCTGCAATTACCTTTTGATTTTCCATTAAAAATAATAGTGCTTGTGATATTTCATCTTCTTCTACTAATATAACTTCGTCTACTAAATCTTTTGCTATTTCAAAAGTAATATCTCCTACAGTCTTAACTGATATACCATCTGCAATTGATGTTGATTTGAAAGCAGTAGTTACTTTTCCATGTTTTATGGATTCATGCATAGAAGGTATATTTGCTGTTTGTACCCCTATTATTTTAACATTAGGATTAAGAGCTTTACTAGCTATAGCTACTCCTGAAATAAGACCGCCACCTCCAATTGGACATATTATAGTATCAACTTTATAATCCAATTGTTCAAATATTTCAAGTCCTATGGTACCTTGACCAGCTATGACATATTTATCATTAAATGGATGTAAAAATGTTGCTCCAGTTTCTTTTTGTATTTCAACAGCCTTTGCATAAGCATCATCATATACTAATCCATCTAAAACAACTTTTGCTCCGTATCCTTTAGTTGCTGTTACTTTTGCAAGTGGCGCAGTTGATGGCATTACTATTGTTGCATCAATCCCATTCATTGTTGCACCTAATGCTACACCTTGAGCATGGTTTCCAGCGCTTGATGCTATAACTCCATTGGCTTTTTCTTCTTCTGTTAAATTAGCTATTTTATTACAGGCACCTCTTAATTTAAATGAACCAGTTTTTTGTAAATTTTCGCATTTATAATAAATATTAGCATTTGTCATATTGCTTAGTTTTACACTTTCTAGTATATCAGTCTTTTTTACAATACCTTGTATAACTTTTTTTGCATCTTGTATATCTTTTAGTGTGATATTTGTCATGTTCTCACTCCTATTGCTTATTTTTTACACAAATATATATTTTCCAATAATCAAATTTTATATTTTACATTTTTTATTAAGCTTGGGGAATTATAAATATACATAAGTTATTTTTGAAAGGAAGAATTCTATGACTAATAATAATAGTAATTATAAATATGTAATTGAAGTATCAGGATTTATATTAATGGCGACTACTTTTAGTATAATCAATAGTGTAAGTACTATACTTATAGCTCCAGTTACACATGCTCGAGGATTTACTATAAGTGAATACTCTTTTTTATTTACAATTAATGCCATAACAATTTCTATATGTTCACCAGTAATTGGTACTTTACTAAATAAAGTTAATATAAAAATTATAATGACTCTATCTTCTCTATTAGCAGGAGGTGGATATATATTATACGGTTTTGCCAATAGTATATTTAACTTTTATCTTATTGGGATAATTGTTTCTATAGGAGTATGTGGATTAACAACAATACCAATTTCTACAATGATATCTGATTGGTTTGAACCTCATAAAAAAGGTTCTATAATGGGTATAGTTTTTGCTGGAATTGGTACAGGTACATTTTTTTGGATGCAATTTGTATCTAGAATATTAGAAAATTATAATTATAGATTAGTTTACCTATTATTAGGATCAGTCGTTTTAGTAGTATCTCTTATAATTAGTTTATTTATAGCAAGAAGACCTTCTCATGCTTATATAAAGGCTAAAGAATTAGGAAATGATTATGATGATAATTTAAATAATAAAAATTTAAATTTTAAAGAGATATCTCAAACTCCAAGTTTTTGGTCTTTTACAATAGGACTTTTTTTAATGGGAATAAGTTTTGCTGGAATTAAGCAACATATACAATCTTACTTATCTATTTTAGGTTATCCACTTAATTTCAATGCTAATATAGGTTCAATTTTAGCAGTAGTTGGACTTATTGCAAATATAATTGGAGGAATATTATTTGATAAATTTAAAACTAGAAAAGTATTAACTGGTCTTGGTATCATAACTATTATAAGTATAATATTTTTACTTATTGCTAATAAACCTATATTTGCTTATTTGTTTGCAATATTCTATGGAATGACTATGTGTATATCTTCTATTTGGCCAGCATTTGGTGTGAGTAAAATTTTTTCTGATGATAACTACTCTGTTATATTCGGTATAGCTAATATGTTTATGACAATAGGTGCTTCTATTGGACCATTTTTATCTGGATTAATAGCAGATACATCTTATGGATATAAAACTGCTTGGTTAATATATCTAGTAATAACAGTTACTTATTATTCATTATTTATTAAAACGACAAAATAGCCTTGTAAAAATATACAAGGCTATTTTTTATCCAAAGAATTTTATTCCTAACATTAATATACCTAATACTACTAAAACTATTCCCGTTACACTATTAAGTTTTTCTTGAGTAGCTTTATTAGCAAACTTAGATGTTACCCATACACCAAGTAAAGTAGCTATTACACAAGTTATAAGAGCTATACTATCACCTAATCCTCAAATAACCATATGGCTAGCGGCTCCTGTAAATGCAGTAAACGACATTATGAACACACTTGTGCCTACAGCTGTTTTAAATTAGACCCTAAGATACTAGTTAAGATGATTAACATCATCATTCCTCCATCAGCACCTATAAATCCACAAATAAATCCTACTATACATCCTGATATTGCTGATTTTATATATTTTTTATTTTTAATATCCACTTTTATACTAACATTTTCTGATGATATAGATAATTTCTTCAACTATGTCTGCTTTTATAACTGGTTTAACTATAAATTTTATACCTAAAAGTAATGTCATATATATAGAAAAATTACCTAATGTTTTTTTGAGGGACTAGTGAGGCTAGGTAACTACCTATTGCTGTAAATATTAGTGTAGTTACAAGCATAACTATGCCATTTTTTATATCTATATTTTTATTCTTATAATAAGTATATGCTGATACGGCTGATGCTAGCACATCACTAACTAATGCTATTCCTATTGCTTCATATGCATTAAATCCTAAAATTGTAGTAATCATTGGTGTTATTATAACAGCTGCAGAAAGTCTTGCAAGTCCTGCTATAGTATATATTAACAATGAAAATAACATATTTATATTTCTCCTTCTTTTATAAAATTACTACTCATTTCTATAAAACTTTAGTGAAAATTTTAAGTTCTTCTTCTCCAATGCCTTCAGTTAAGTTTTTTATTATCTGTGCCATCTCAATAATATAATCTTGCATATACCCTCCTTTAAAATAGTTAACTTGTTAACCATTTTGTTTATATTTAGGTATTTAATTATATCTAAGCATTAATAATAGGTTTTTTTTCATTTATATATACTCTCTCTATTATATTCTTTATTTTTCCTTATATAAAATATTAAAAGCAAACCAACCTATAGATCCACCTAGTATATTTAGTATTAAATCTTCTGGATAAAAGATTTTTAAATTTGATATATACAAAATATTAATAACTAACTTACTTAGTTCTATTGTGAATGATATTAGAAAAGATGTTGAAATAGACTTTTTTAAACTTCTTCTATTTTCATACTTTATACATAAATATATGATAAATGGTGATAAATTAATATATTTACTCCAGTATGTATATGTGAAATAGTAATTCTTACAAGTATAAATATATATATTGTAAATATACTTGTCAAAACTTCTTCCCATATTCTAATTCTAATCTTATTTTTACTTTTATTCATTAATATTATAATTCTTGTAATTATCCAAATTAATAAACATAAAGCTAATAAACCCTTCAATCTAAATAAATGCATATTTGACTTCTCCCTAAATGACAATTCTCCCTCTTTAATATTGTTACTTATTATTTTATTCATAACTCATTACAATTTTATCATAACATCGGTGCGAAAATTGTCTAAACATAGGATTAAATCAACTTTTAATAATTAATTTAAATAAATATACGTTTACTATATAAATTATACACTCATTCCAAATTCTTCAGCTATTTTTTAAACCTTCAGTATTTTTTATATCACCTTTTTCATTTAATCCCTTAAAATATAGCTTTCCTATATCCATCCAATTTAAATAATCAACTATTAAATCATATGAGTCCAATATACCATCAAAAGCACTATCATTAATGTCTTCTCCACATACTAATATTGCGCATTCTTTCCCTTTTAAACTTCTTTTCCCTATAGAAAATGGATAAAACTTATCTATTAACATTTTAAGTTGTGATGGAAATGAAAACCAATAAAGTGGAGTTGAAAATACTACTATATCTGCATCTTCTATTAATGGTGCTATTTTATTAAAATCATCATCCATACAAAATGCTTTTTTATTTTGAAAACATTGTCTACATGATTGACATGGTTTTATATTAAGAAAAGCTGCTTGCTCTTTTTTTACAATATGACCAACTTTTCTAGCACCTGATATAAATGCATCTGCAACTAGATCACTATTGCCCTTTTTCCTTGGGCTACCTGTAATGACAAGTATATTCTTCCACATATAAAAATCCTCACTTATTTAACTTAACTTTGTATGTAATAATATATTCTTATAAAAACTTTTATATTACACTACTTCTTACTATATTTCGCTTAAGAACAAGTTCATTTTTTATTAGGTTAAAAATTACTTTCATTTGGTAAAATACTTATATGTCAAAACATAAGGAGAATAATTATGATTATAAATATAACTGATCCAGCCAAGTCTAATCTAGATGATATGTTTAATAATTATAATCTTATAGAAAAATATTTTATGGTTTATATTCAACAAATTAGTTCATGATATGGACCTATATTTTATGTATCTCTGGATGAGCCTACTGGTAATGATACTGTATTTAAAGTTGATGATTATAATGTCATTTTAAATACAGACTTAGCAAATAATATAGAAGTAATTAATATTTTTTATTCTGGTGGATTATTTAGAGTAAGTACAGACCTTGTTTGGAATGAAGAGTATTACTATGCACCTTGGTCTAAACCATGGTGATTATTTATAATTGATTATTGAATTTTAATTTTTATAATTAGTTTTTTATTTTATGTTTTATCCATATTCCTACTAGGAATATGGATAAAACATAAAAAGTTGTACATATATTGATAAGTTAATAAATATTTATACAACTTTTTATACTTTGCTATATTATTTTAATTGAAATATTTTTTGCATAATGTTCATTTATATATTTAATAGACTTAAATTCATTTTCATTAATTATCATTTCATAACAATACATGAATAAATTATTTATAGAAGAAGAGCTTTTCTTTTTTTGAGACTCACTAAAAAATAGATGCTTTATTGATTTCCACTTATCATCAAATATAATCTCTTTACCTCCATCTATTTTATTCATATCACATTTTTTTAGATAATTAGTCGGTATATCAAGAACTAAAAATTCATTAATTTTATTAGCATTAAACAAGTGTTCACAATTTGGAGGAAGAAAAAATATAGATTCATTTCCTATACTTAAGAATTTTTAGTTAGTTTCTATATTAATATTTCCGTTAATAGGTAAAATCAACTGTCCATATGGATGAGTGTGCACTTTGTTATTATCTTGATATATTCTACGTTCACATATTATACTATTCAAAAGTAAATTTCACTCCATATGTTATATTTATTTATAAAGTATATAATATTATACTTTATCTTACAAACTCATTAAATGAAAATTGATATAAAAAAGAACTAAGTATTCTAACTACCTAGTTCTTTTTTATATCAATCTCAAGTTAAATATTTAAAATAGTTATAAATTTATGTATTTTATTTCAAAGTCACTATTTTCTAGTTTTCAAAAGGTGATTTTGAATATAATATAAAATATCCTTGTGGATGTTGACATACAGGACATGATTTAGGTGCTTCTTTACTAGTATGAATATGACCACAATTTAAACAAATCCATTGCTCTTCTTTATCACTTTTAAATAATGTTCCACTTTCAATCTTTTGGGCAAAATCCCCAAACCTATCTCCATGAGTTTTTTCAATTTGAGATATTTGCTCAAAGCTATTAGCAACAGCTATAAAACCTTCTTCTCTAGCTGTATTTGCGAAGTTTTTATAAATCTCTTCATATTCTTGATATTCATCATGTTGAGCAGCTCTTAGTGTCTGAACTATATTATCAAAAACCTCTACAGGATACCCTCCATCTATGTGTATAGTTCCTCCAGAAAGTTCCTTAAGATGGTTAAAAAATACTTTTGCATGTGCCCTTTCTTGATCTGCAGTATATAAAAATGCCTGCTCTATTAAAGTTAATTTATCTTGTTTAGCTTGTGATGCTCCAAAAGTGTATCTATTTCTAGCTTGACTTTCTCCTGCAAAAGCTCTCATTAAATTAACTTTTGTAATGCTATCTTTTAATAAGTTCATTTTATTTCCTCCTATTTATGGTAAATTCTTTTATTATTATCTCCTATAACCCTTTGAATTTATTCATTTTTAAATAAAAGGAAGTATACTATATTATTCTATACATTCAATTAATTCATAACATCGTTCTTTTGTTAAACTACATAACATTTCATTAACTTCTATATAACTTAAATTATCTTCTAAATCACTATGTTCTATATTTAACTTTTCTTCTTTTTCACTAATCCATTTTATTTTTTCATCTTTTAAAATTTTTATTTTTTCACTAGGTAAATATATTTCTAAATCATTATATATTTCATTTAAAACTAAGTCATATTTTTGATATAATGAATATAATATATCTCCATACTCTTTACTACTTAGCCCACTGTTAAATTTTTCTAAAGCACTTTCTTCTTCATTACTTATTATATAAATTCTATTTAAATATTCTTCTTTTATATATTCTAGATTATTTCTTTTTTACATTCCTCTATATATTCTTCTATAGGAATTAAAATATCAAAATTATCTTCATTTGAATAATATACTTCTTTTGTTATACTATCTATACAAAATCTAAAATCTATATCTTCATCTGAATTAATTATATATACACAATAATATTTTGATCCATTTAATTCTATAATACTATTAAGTCCAGATTCATCCGTTCCTATATTAAAATAGGTAGTATCCATTATATTACTTAACTTTTGTTTACAAATTTCTAACGCTTCTTCTTGTGATATATGTGTATCTTTAATTTGTTCAATTCTTTGTGTGCTTACTAAATTAGTTATATGTTGAGAATTTTTTTGATTTTGTTCTTCTTGGCTACTCTCTTCTATAAATTGACTCTTTTGACTATTACTAATATTATCTTCTGATGTTTTCATATATTCTATAATTTTTAATATAGTAAATGTCATACTTAATATTGTAATTATAAGTATTATTATTATAGCTTTTAACATATACTCATTTTTATTTATCATTGTATAATTTATATCTTGTCCGCAATTATTACAGTATTTAGCATCTTCATCTAATCTATTTTTACAAGTTGTGCATCTCATATTTTATTTATCCCCCCTTTTATAAATTATAGTATATTTTACTATATATTTACTTAATTATTATATTATTTTTACCTAAAATAATATAAATTCTATACTGTCATACATTTCTAATTCTTATTCTATGAAATTTATTTAAAGTTATAAAAAAGTGTAGTTAAGATTGTGTTCTCACAAGCTTAACTACACTCATAACAATAGTATCCGACTTCTATTTAACTATGAATAAATTAAATTTTATTATTTCTTTATATTATATACTTAGAATCTTCTCAAAAGCTATTCTTTTACTTCCATCGTCTAAAAGTACCAATCCACAATACTTAAATCTATTTTTATTAAGTGATCTTTGCATTGATATATTTTCCTCATGTGTATCTATCCTTATACTATTAATTCCTTTGTCTAAACAAATTTTCTCTACATATCTAATAATTTCAGATAATAAACCTAATCCTTTATAGGCATTATCTACTGCTACTCTATGAATAACAGCATAATCGTCATTACTTAACCACTCACCATCATAAATAGAATCATATGTACTTTCTCCATCAAAAGAAATAGCTGCTGTAGCTACAATTTCATTATCTTTTAATAATACATAACTATATTCATTTTCAATATCATTATTTATAGTTTCAATATTAGGATAGTTGTTTTGCCATTGATCTATCCCTTGTTCTTTAAAATAAACTTGAGCTTGATTGATAATATTCATTATACCAAACACATCTTCATTAATTGCTCTCCTAAACTTCATACTAATTCTCCTTTTTAATATATCTTAATAAATATATATACTCTTCAATAGATATACCATAATATCTATTTTTAATCAATAAAAAGAGAATCTATATCTTAATATAGATTCTCTTTTTATTACTTATATACTACAAATTTATATTACATATTAAACAATTTTTTCCAGCTGTCAGGGCCAAAAAGTCCATCTATAGCTAATCCATTATTTTTTTGATATTCTTTTATTCTAGCAATAGTTTTAGGTCCACAACTTCCATCTATATCTAAATCTCCTAAAGCTTCTTGTAATAAAGATACAAGAGTTCCTTTCGTTATATATCCTTTTCCTACAACTCTATTTTTTACGGCTGCATAAGTTTTCGGACCTACATAACCATCAACATTTAGTTTTGCACTATAAGCATTGTTTAAATAAGTTTGTAACTCTTTAACCCAATCAGATTTTGTATTAGGTGAGATATGAATTATGTTACCATTATCATCATCTGAAGTACTTCTATTCATTTTATTTTTAACATCATTTTTAAACTTAATCCAAGCATTTGGATTATCTACAAACCATTTTGGACAAATTTTTCTTGTTATATCATAATGTCTAATCATATCATCAGTTGGGTCTAGATTATATTTTTCACATAAATAAGCACCTAATTCTACCATTGAGTTATAAGTAGCATCATTATAATGCCCATCACTTGTAGGATGGCAACATTCTATACCTATACTATAGCTATTTGCACTATTAGTTGTGTAAGCTATCTCATCATCTGGAACTATATAAAGTATTTCTCCTTTTAATCCTAGTATATAGTGAGAACTAGCATATACCTTACTATTTTGAAAATAATTTCTATTAGCTGATGCGCTACTTCCAGGATTTGCAACATAGTGCCATGCTATTTTTGTAGTTTTACTTCTCTTAGTCCCTGGTCTTGAATATTTATTTATAGTTAAAAAATTAGTTGTTATATTCAAATATTTATACCTCCATATATTTGGTATTATTTCTATAAGTTTTAATTAAAGGTAGCAAAATTAGGCATATTTGAGCCTATTATAATATATGAAAATCATTTTTCTAATGATACTTTTATTATAAGTTTTATTCATTATATTTTATTAACATAATTACATCTACTAGGAGTTTATATTTTAGGAATGTTTAAAATAAAAAAGTCATGATTTTATTAATTTTAAATCATAACTTTTTTATTTTATAACTACTTTTTATGCTTAATTCTCTTATTTACATAATCTCCAAATAACTCATAAATAACACTTACAAGAGGCATGCCTATTATCATACCTATAACTCCAAATAAATTTCCTCCAACTATAATTGCAAATAATATCCATAACGAAGGAAGTCCTAAAGAATTACCAACAACTATTGGATATACAAATTTTCCATCTAACTGCTGAATACTTATGATAAGTACTAAAAATAATATAACTGCTGAAGGCTTTACCATAAGTATAATAAATGCTGATATCAAAATACCTACATATGTACCAAATATGGGTATAAAATTAAGTATAGGTATCATTATGCTTATAAGTAATGCATACGGTATTTTTACAAATGAAAATACTATAAAAAATATAGTTCCAAGAATTAATCCATCTGTAGATTGACCTAAAATAAATTTAGAGAATTTACGATTAGCTAACTTTAAAATATACATAATTTTCTCACATACTTTTTCACTAAAAAATGCATATATAACTTTTTTGAATTGTAATGCAAGGGTATCTTTAGTAAGCAATATATACATAGCTATTATTATTCCTAAGAAAAAATTAATAAACAAATTTGTAATACCAAGTGTAAAGTTAAATAAATTCGATATAAACATATTCATTAAGTTACCAATATAAGACATCGACTTCTGAACCATTGAAGGAATATCTATCTTAATATCATTAAATATATTTAATTTATCTGATTTTTCCATTATAAAACTTTGAACTGAACTTATATAATCTGGTATGCTATTAGTTAAAGTAGTTACACTCTCTATAAGTTGAGGCGCTATATAATTTATAAACGCAGCTATTACCAGACAAATTAATATTAAAGTTAATGCCAACGCTATTGTTCTTGATAAATTTTCATATTTCTTATGACTTTTCAGAAGTGGTTTTACTAATTTTTCTTCTATAATTTTCATTGGTATATTTATTAAAAATGCGATTACTCCACCGATTATAAATGGTTTAAATGCAATTATTATCCTACTTATTATACTTGGTACAAGCGCTGGCTTTATAATAAACAAGAGAAATATCATTATATATGTAGCTAATAAAAATTGATTTTTTAATTTAATCATTATTTCCTCCTATAATCCATACTTCTTACATTATTTATATTCTTCCTATTTTGTAATAAATTATATATTATTTAAATTCTTTTAAATTAAATTCTCTGTACACTGTATATCAAGAAAGCTTTAGCACAGTATGTTACTTATCTATTAAATTTGTATTAAAAAATGGTGAATTTATTATAAATTCACCATTTCAATAACTTCCATATCAAGATTAAATATGCTGTGCCTTAACTGTATCTAAGTTACGACTTCTATTGTAATTTATTAGAGATCCTGCCTTAATTATTTCTCTTTCTTCATATGTCATATTAGATATATATAAGTTTATTTCTTTTACTTCATTTCCTATTACATAAGCCTTTATATTCTCCATATCTTTATCTAGTAATTGCCTTATGTTAGGAACAAATATATAATCCCCTATATTAAACTCTGGTTCTTCATTAGTTTGAAATGGTATCATTCCCCAATTTATAACATTAGATCTATAACGCTTAGTTGCATATTCTTTACAAATATTAGCGAGCCCACCTATAACTCTTTGACAACTTGCTGCTTGCTCACGAGCTGAACCATCACCTGGTTTGTTACAGTAAATAACGCTTCCTATTTCTATATCTTCAATATTTATATTACTGAAATTATCTATTGATTTTATCTTCTTATAAGCTTCAGCCAAATCAAAATCCTTTTCTATAGGATTTCCGCCATTTATTCTATACTTTTCTACTTCATATATTTCTTTTGCTCTTGGTACATACCTCTCATCTCTTCTTGATAGTGTAAACTCTGCTAGACCTAGGGGATTAGACCTAAATGCAGATGTCTCTCCTGAGGGTATTAACTCATCCGTAGTTGTTACTTCATCCATTATTTTAGAACAAACTTTTAATAATATATTGTCTGTAAGTTTACTCATTTTAGGCCAATCTTTTATATTAGGACCATATACTAACTTAGCTTCTTTATTAGGTTTACTGTATCCATCATAAACTCTATTTAGATATGATATTTGATTAAATTCATAACTATAATTATCTAAGTAATCTATATCAAAATCAGTAGCTGGTGTTAATATTCTTCCATTAGCTGCAGTTGACGCTATACTTCTTGCATCCATTAATGCAACATATGATAACTGATTGTTTCCTGGCTTTGAACCTTCTCGATTTGGAAAATTTCTTGTTGTGTGTCTTATACTAAATGACCCATTCGCTGGAGTATCCCCGGCTCCAAAACAAGGTCCACAGAAAGCAGTTTTTATTATTACCCCTGAATTTATAAGTTCTATTGCAGCTCCACTTTTGATAAGCTCTGACATAATAGGTTGCGATGATGGATATATTGATAAAGAAAATTCTCCATTTCCGCAACTTTTATTCTTTATTATTTTTGAAGCTTCCATTATATTACTATATGTTCCACCAGCACAACCTGCAATTATTCCTTGATCTACTCTTAACTTACCATCTACTATTTTATCTTTTAAATTAAATTCAATTTCTTGGTTATCAAATAATTTATTTGCTTCTTCTTCTATTTCTTTTAATACTGTTTTTAAATTATTATTTAAGTAGTCTATTTCATAAACATTACTCGGATGAAATGGTAATGCTATCATTGGTTTTATAATACTTAAATCTACGTATATCATTCCATCATAATAAGCTACTTCATCTGGATTTAACTCAGCATAATCTTCTTCTCTATTATGAACTTTTAAGTACATTCTAACCTCTTCATCGGTTCTCCATATAGAAGTTAAACAAGTAGTTTCTGTTGTCATAACATCTATTCCATTTCTAAAATCAACAGAAAGATTAGATATTCCAGGACCTACAAATTCCATTACTTTATTTTTAACATATCCACTTTTAAATACTTTACCTATTATAGCTAAAGCTATATCTTGTGGACCTACACCTTTTTGTGGCTTTCCAGTTAAGTATACCCCTACTACTTCTGGGTAACTAATATCGTAAGTACTACATAGTAATTGCTTAACTAGCTCCCCACCACCTTCTCCAATAGCCATAGTTCCAAGCGCTCCATAACGAGTATGGCTATCAGAACCTAAAATCATTTTCCCACATCCTGCCATCATTTCTCTCATATATTGATGAATAACAGATATATGAGGAGGAACATATATTCCTCCATATTTTTTAGCTGCTGATAGTCCAAACATGTGATCATCTTCATTTATTGTCCCCCCTACTGCACATAATGAGTTGTGACAGTTAGTAAGTACATATGGTATTGGAAATTTCCTCATCCCTGATGCCTTAGCTGTCTGAATTATACCAACAAAAGTTATATCATGTGATGCCATAGCATCAAATTTAATCTTAAGTCTATCCATGTTATCTGAAATATTATGATTACTTAAAATTGAATATGTTATAGTACCTTTTTTAGCTTCATATTTTTTTAAATTTAATTTAAGCGAATTTACTTTTTCTGTATCTTCTTCTGATACTATCTCCATACCCTTAAGCAAATACGCTCCTTTCTTATATACAGATATCATATATATTATTTCCCCCTTTTAATATAAATTCTATATGCCAATTATATAAGTTTTAATACATTAACTCTTTAACTGATAGACTTATCATTTTCTTTATATTATAGTACATTTTTACTTTTATTCTTGAAATTACCTTTTATCTATAAATTTATTAATAAATTTTATAAATTAAAAATTAAAAATTATGTTTATAATGAATATGTATTTGTTATATATAAAGCTTTTTAAATAATAAAATTAAACCTAGCTTATATTTAAAATATAAGTTAGGTTTAATTTATTTTAATCTAAGAAACTAGATTCTTAGATTAATCTATTTTCATACTATCTATTTCCATGCTTTATCTTTTTTACAAGGATACATATCTTTCCATTTTGATTTATCATCATCTTTATCCATAGGCTTACATCCACAATCAAATTCAGGTTTTTGTCCATGTTCTTTTTCACAGCCTTTTACTGTAGTTGATCCTAAATATTCGCATCCTTCATATACTGTTTCTTGACTATAGTGATATATATTCACATCTCTATAATAGTCTTTTACATGGTTGCATTCTTTAACATAATAATTGTTATATCTAGTGTAGTAATTTTCATAATAATTATCTTTTCTTATATTACATTCTTTACCTTGTATTTCTCTATATTTTTTATATCTTTTTACATCATTATAATTACATTCATGTTCATCATGTTTATATCCTTTTTCTTCATAATCATTATATCTATAATCCTTATTTTTATACTCTTTATAATTATCTCTATCGCAACAATAACCCATTGTCTTACCTCCATAATAATAATAATATATATTTGATAGCTTTTAACTTCTATCCATATATAATATGACTTTATTATAAATATTGTTAATATATTTTTCATTTTTTTACTTTTTTAGACATGTATAGATTTAAATATTCAACTCAAACTTATATTTAGCTTATATGTTTAGGATGAACATATTCAATCTATGAAACTAGATTTTTATTTTAATCTACTTCCATGCTCCACCTTTTTTGCAAGGACACATATCTTTCCATTTTAATTTATCATCATCTTTATCCATAGGTCTATATCCACAATCAAATTCATCTTTTTGTCCATATTCTTTTTCAAATTTTGGACCAAAGTCTTGTTCATATTTTTCTCCATATCCTTTTTCAAATTTTGGACCGAAGTCTTGTCCATCTTTTTGTCCATATCCTTTTTCACAATCTTTTACTGTAGTTGATCCTAAATATTCACATCCTTCATATATTGTTTCTTGACTATAATGATATATATTTACATCTCTATAATAATCTTTTACATGATTACATTCTTTTGTATAATAGTTATTATATCTAGTATAGTAATTATCATAATAATTATCTTTTCTCATATTACATTTTTTACCTTGTACTTCTTTATAATTTTTATATCTTTTTACATCATTATAATTGCATTCATGTTCTCCATGTTTATATCCTTTTTCTTCATAATCATCATATTTATATCCATAATCTCTATTTCTATCATTTTTATACTCTTTATAATTATCTCTATCGCTATAATAAGCCATTATTTTACCTCCATAATATATTGATAGCTTCTAACTGCTATCCATATATATTATGCTTTTATAGTATATTTTGTTAATATTTTTTCCATATTATAAGCTTTTTGTATATTTTTCGATATTATAAGCTTTTTGTATATTTTTCGATATTATATATATTTTTTTCAATAATCATTATAAATATATATATAGATTTATAAATTTAACTTTTGTTAAGTTTATTTTATTCTGTGATAAATTTATTTCATTGTTTTCTTATTTTCTTATTTGTTTTTGACATATATTATTCATTTTTAATTCATTATATTTATTTATAAAATAATACCGATATAATTAAAATAGACAGGGGGAATTTTTATGAATAATATAAAAGTGATTATTATGGATGTTGATGGAACATTAACTAATAATAAAAAAATAATAACTAAAAAAACTAAAGATGCTTTAATTAATGCACAAAAATCAGGAGCAAAATTAGTTTTAGCTTCTGGAAGACCTACATCTGGCTTAATAGATTTTGCTAAAGAATTGAAAATGGATAAAAATAATGGTCTTTTAGTTTCTTTTAATGGATCTAAAGTTGTTTATTGCCAAACTAACAAGGTTTTATTTAATGAAACTATTAGCATTGAACATGGACAAGCTGTACTAGAACATCTAAAGAAATTTAAGGTTAAGCCTATGATTGATAAAGAAGATTACTTATACGTAAATAATGTTTTTGATAATGAAATAGAACATGATGGTAAACCTTTTAATGTGATTCAGTACGAATCTCGTGGTGGTAACTTTAAGTTATGTGAAGAACACGATCTAGCTAGCTTTGCCACCTATCCTTTAAATAAAATTTTAACTGCTGGTGATTCTAAGTACCTTAAAGAAAATTATATAGAAATAATGGAACCATTTAAAGATATTTTAAGTTGTATGTTTACCTCACCTTTCTACTTTGAATTTACAGCTAAAGGAATTGATAAAGCTAAGGCACTAGATAGCGTATTAGTACCTATGGGTTACAAAAGTGATGAAATGATTGCTTTTGGAGATGGACACAATGATATATCTATGATTAAATACGTAGGTATAGGAGTAGCAATGGATAATGCTGTTGATGATTTAAAGTCTGTATCTAATAAAATAACTTTATCTAATGAAGATGATGGTATTGCTCATGCATTAAGTGATTATTTTGATTGTATTAATATTTAAATTAGATAAATTTATAACACTAAAATTTTACAAAATACTGTATAATGTTCATGAGGTGATCTTCATGAACATTTTTAATAAATTAAATCAATTAACTAGCTTAACTGAAAATGAAAAAATATTAGCTAAGTATATGCAGAATAATCCTGAGAATTTTATAAAAATGAGTGCAAGTGAAATTAGTGATGCTTGCTTTATTTCAACTTCAACAATTTATAGATTATGCCAAAAGCTAGATTTATTAGGTTTGTCAGATTTAAAAATACAGGTTTCTTCATCTATTAATGAATATCTTAATGAAAAAAACGTAATCGACTATAACTATCCTTTTAACGGAAATGAAACACAATATGAAGTCATATTAAAGATGAAAGAACTATATGAACAAACCCTTATATCTTCATTAAATTTAATAGATATTAATCAGTTAAATTTAATTTCTAATGCGTTAAAAGACTCCAAGCATATAGACTTTTATACATCTGCTGGTAATATTTACTTTGCTGAAAATTTTAAGTTCCAGATGCAAGAAATAGGAAGATTGATCAATGTTCCTATAGAAGAATATCATCAGCGTTTAACAGCTTCTAGTAGTGATGAAAATCATGTTGCAATAATAGTATCATTTGAAGGAAGGGGTGCTATAATGCAAAATATAGCTGAAATATTAAAAAATAATAAAACACCTATTATTTTAATTTCTTCTACTAATGAAAACCCTCTTAATAAATATGCAACTTATCAATTATATCTAAGCTCAAATGAAAACCATTTCAATAAAATCTCATCATTTTCAACAAGGCTATCCTTATTATACATTTTAGATTGTATGTATACACAATTTTTTAAATTGAATTATAATGCAAATATAAAATATAAACTAAATACATATAATAAATTATCTAATAAAAAATAAATATATTTTTATTCTAATTTATTTACACTTCTCCATATTTTTTAATATATTTTATTTTTACATTTATATCTGGATGCTCATTACAAAACTGATTAATTACAAAATAACAACTTGGGCATGGTTCCCACTTACTATATAACGTAAGATTTCCTTTGTTTCTTAATTCTTTAGATTGTATTTTTTTATGTATTTCTTCAAAGATCTTTTTTTCACTGTCATTAATTCTATTGTAACCTATGCCTAATTTTCCTAACTTATTAACTTTGCTACTTCTAAAAAATTGCTTATCTATTGGCGGTGCTTTACAATAATCTACAATTTCATTACTACCACTTATTGCCTTAAATTCTTGATTATCATATTCTACTACCGCTATATTTATTGAATCCTGCAGAGTATTACTTTGATTTATTTTAAAAATTTTATCATCTTCACATTTTATGTATTTGTTCATATTTCTTAATAATCTTTTCATTCTTGGTATATTACTATTTATATGTTGATGATACTCAACTGACCCTTTCTCTGGTTTAATATATTTAGAATCTAAATTTTTTGGTATATCCATTAATATTGTTTTAACTTGAGTTTTATCATCATACTTTTCTTCTATATTACTTTGCTTAGAAAGAATCATCTTTTTTAATAATTCTATATCTTTGGAGTATAGATAGTCTTTGCTTATTTTTTCTTCCAACTCATTAATCTTTGACTTTTCATCTTCATTTTCAAATATTAATATTTTTTCCACATAATCAATAAAATGTTTAACATCCCTTGCTCTATAAGTAACCTTAGAATTATCTATACACTGATACAAATAATTTATTAGACTTATATCTACATTAAATATACTTGCAAGTTCTTGCTTATAATTCATTTCATTTAATTGATTTATATTATATCCTTCTTTTTTTAAAGCATTGTTAAAATCTTTTATATTACTTATTTTTATCTTTTCTTTTTTCTATTCTTGTGGTCAATATTCCTTGATGTCATGTCTACCTCATTATTTTTTATAGTTTCATAAGATATTATTTTATCATATTTCTAACTAATTTCTCATATTAAGTTTATCTTGAGATTTATTTTTTCCTTATGATTAAAAAAGAGGCTTAAATACAACATTAAGTATATTTAACCTCTTTCATCTTATAACTTATTCTAATCATAATATTAGTCATTAAATTCTGAATATTCCATTACTACGCTTTTTAAAAATATACAAAATTCATCATATTCTACCTTAGATAGATTTTTATCAAAACTCATTACTTTCAATCTATGTCCATCATATTTTTTTCTATAAGGAGGATGAATATGCTCAAATTCTTGTATCTTAAATCCTAAATTAGAATAAAAGTTTAATCGTTTAATTGATATATCATCTACTGGCATATCAATTTCTAATATAGTAGTTTTATTTTCTTCACAAAATTCTTTTAATATTTTACTTCCATAACTTTTTCCTCTTAAATTTTTATCTATTGCAAAATGCTCTATATACCTATAACTATTAATTTCCCAATAAAATAATATCCCTATTACTTTATTATTATCACAGACAACATTACATTTATATTTTTCATTCTTTAATACATCTATTTGATCTTTTCTGTCCTTCGCTCAAATATAGGGAAACTATTTATATATATATTCATTGCGTCATCATGATAAGGATCTTCTTTTGCTTCTATTCTTATAAACTTCATTCTTTACCTCTTCTAATTTTCGTATATATTATTTGATATATAATATCATGTAAATATATATATATTCAATATCAAAAAATTAGCTTTTATAAAGTAATTTTTTTCATTAACAATAATTTCTATTTTTTGAATATAATCAATAATTACCTCACTCATATCTAAATTAATTTCTTTAACTACTTTACACCCTTCATATGCAGGATAAATAGATGTATTGCTAGCTCTAGTTATTTAAAACAATAGTATAATCTTCATCCATAGAAATATCCTTATTATTTTTTTTCATATAAACAACTCTGTCATAAAAATTTCTAGATAAATCTATTTTATAATCTAAACCACCATAAGTATCATAATTATAATGTTGAACTTTTGGAACAAGAAACTCTTTATTTACTACTACTTTTTTATCTTCAATTACAAAGTAAGTTGCACTTTTTTCAATAGCTTTTTTTAATTGCTTTCCTGTAATAGAAAGTACCTTTGATGTATTTGGGTAAGGATAATTTATCAAAACATCCCTAATAGATATCTTCTTTGAAAATCCTATAGCACTGTCAAATACAGATAAGGCAGAAAAATCAGCACCAGAAACATCTAACTGAACTTGATGTAAGAAATTTATAAAAGGATGACCTTTTAATCTTGCTAAAAATATGTCATCTACTTTCATATCTTTATCAAATTCTCCTATAACTTGATCTAAATAAACTTCTAAATCTTTTTGTGTATCTTTAAATATATTTTCTAGTTTATTATCTATTTCATTATCTAAACTACTAACATCTACTAATTCATAAGTTATATCCTTATTATCAGTGTCTATAATGATTTTGGAAAAGCTTTGTCCATTATTCATTGGCTGAGAACAAATTACATTCTTTATCTTCGTTATAAATGCACGATGCTGGTGTCCACTTAATATCATATTTATAGAGTTAAAGTTTTCTAATAGTTCACTACCTTGATTCTCTTTTGTAAGTGCTTCTGTTGGAGTCATATCTTCATCTAAACTCTTTTCAAATCCTCCATGATAACAAACTATTATAAAATCACATTTATCTTTTAATTCTTCTTCATACTTTTTATATTGTTTTACAGGATCTAAAAAATCTAAATTTCTTATATTTACTTCTTGCTCCCAATTAGGTATATAAGAAGTTGTAAAGCCTATACATCCTATTTTAAAATTTCCAAATTCAAATATTTTATATGGTTTAGTATCAAAAGGAAGACCTTTTATATTAGCATTTATTATCTTATCAGATACTAAGCTATATGCATTTTTTAAGTAATCTAATCCATAATTAAATTCATGATTTCCTAATACATAAACATCATAATTTATAGCTTCTAATCCTTTTATTATAGGATTTTCATTTATATTTTGTTTAGATAAATAATGTGTAAGTGCGGAACCTTGAACTAAATCACCACAGTCTACTTTTAAAGATGCATCAAATTTTTTCTCATCCTTTAATATATAACTAGCAATTTTTAAAAAACCTAATGGTTGATCTTTTACATAGTTTGTAGGATAAATATACCCATGTAAATCACTAGTTTGATATATAACAATTTTCATAAACTTTATTCCTTTCTTATATAATTAAAACTAGGGCGTTATCTTTAGATAAGAAAACGCCCTAGTTACTTATTTATTCCCAAATAGATGTTAAAGTAGATTTAAATGTTTCTAACTTATCTTTAACATCTGATTTTGTATCTGCTAGTATTGATTCTAATACTGTATTAGATTCACGGAATGCACTATCCATACCTTTTATAACTGGATTTGTAAATAAATCACTAGTTGCATCAGCTACAATCGGAGCTATTAAACTTCCTGAATTTTTATATTCATCTGATGTAATAGCACTTTCTCTAACAGGAATATATCCAGTTTTCTTAGCCCAAGCTATTTGATTTTCTTTTGTTGTTAAAAATTTTAAAAATTCATATGCTGCAGTTTTTTGTTCTGCACTTGCACTAGAAAAAACAAATAAATCTGTGCCTTGTTGCATTACTTCTTTTGATGGGTATGGAGCAACACCTATTTCAAATTTATCTCCAACACCTTCTTTTACAAAGGCTTCACCTGCATTAGAACCAACATATAATGCTACTGTTCCATTTCCAAATGGTCCAGATAAGTATTTGTCCGTTCCTGCTATTCTAAAATATCCACCTTTTATTCCATCTAAGTAATAATTTACTGCTTTTAATGATTTATCACTTGTTGGATCTAAATCTTGATTAAATACTACACCTTCATTTTTTAAATATGTTGTATAGTAATTACTTAATGAATCAAATCCTCCACCAACTATTTTCTCTTTTTCATAAATTTCTTTTGATGCCTTTGCAAATTCTTCATATGTTGTTGGTACAGCTATATTTAATTTGTTAAGTAATGTTTTGTTATACCATAAAACTTCTGTTGATTTATTAAAAGGCATTCCATATATCTTACCATCTATTGTTGATGCTTCTCTAAATCCTTTTACTATATCATCATAATTATCAAACTTAATAGTTTCATTTTCTATATATGGTTTTAAGTCAACTACTAAGTTTTCATCTATTGCATTTAATAGCCAATCAGGATAGGCTTGAGTTAACGTTGGTAAATCCTTAGGACTTGCCATTGTCGCAGTTATTTTTTGCTGTAAATCTGGGTAACTAGATTGATTTTGAAGAGTTACAGTTATATTAGGATTTTCCTTTGTAAAATTATTTGCTAATTCTTGTAGTGCTTTTTCTTGGTCACCATTCATTGCATGCCAGAAAGTAATTTCAACAGGATTGTTTAACTCCGTAACTATTTCTTCATTATTACTTAATGTATCTTCTTTTTTTCCAGAACAACCAACCATTAAACTAAGTGATAACACTAGTGGTACTAAAGTCTTAAATTTCATTATTTTATGCCTCCTTTAAATTGTTTGATTTTTCTTTGGTAATAATCTCTCTCCATGCTCGTTATAAAGCTTTTCAGGCTTATAAGAGTGTATTGGAACTAATAGTTTAGGTTTAATTAAATCTATTATCTTTATTAAATCTCTTGGATGAGCATGTCCACTACATGATACTGCTATAAATTCTATATCTTTTTCTTTAAATCTATTTACAAAAGGTTCATAACTAGGATCAAATGGTCCTAGAGGAACTGCATTTGAGTGAATATAAATTCCATTTTCTTTTAATCCATTAAAATCTTTAAGAGCTAAATTATCTAATTGCCACATATATTTACTTTCATCTTTTAATAGCTCTTCAAAACCAATTTCATATTCTGGATTTAATCCATAATCTTTATCATCTAATTTATAGTAATATGATTCATAGTCAGTAGCTTCTTTTAAAACATAAGAATAATATGCATCTAATACAACCTTTCTTGTATTAGTTTTTATTATGTTTAAAATCCTTTCTATATTAGATATATAATAATTAAATGTTATTTGCTTGTTAGGATTATTATTTACAATTTCATTAATTTTTGTTATCAGCTCATTTTCATTACATACGTCATTCTCATCCTTCTCATCATCAAAATCTTTAAATGAAACTGTAACTCCTTCTATTAATAAAACATCACAGTTTTCACTTTCTTTACAAAACTGTAAAGTATCTTTTTCTCTATATCCATGTAATCTTATATCTCCTGTATAAGAAATAACTAAATCAGGAGTTTTTATAAGTAGCCCACATGCACCATATGCATCGTGGTCTACAGGCATAACTTTTACTTTTATTTTTCCTACTTCAATTATTTCATTTTCTTTTACTCCAATTATATCCCTAGTATTTGATTTTCCTTTATTATAAAGAGGAAAGAGAAAATCATTATTTACATTTAATGTATTAAGTAAAGACTTTGTACCTTCTAATGTGTATATGTCTATATTAGGATTCAAGTAATTTATAATTTTTGAATGATCTAAATGCATATGTGATAAAAACACAGCAGTATTTTTAAAATTATCTTCACTTGATTTATATCCCTTAAGAGGAATACTTGGGTCGTACATGTTATTTAAATAAGGTACTAATTTTTCATCTAATAATTCTTGTAAATTAGATGGTTGAAACTTAGAACTTGGATTATATTCACTTCCAAAATCAAAGAATATATGGCTATCTTCATAGACAATTTCTATAATTGTCCCTCCAATAGTTAGTATTCCATTATGAAACGTTATTTTTGTTTTTTTATCCTTTAATACCACTGCTAGCAACTCCTTTAATTATTTCTTTTCTAAATATTAAATATATTATTAATATAGGTACTATCGCTATTGTAGATGCAGCCATTTGTAGCTGAACATTTGTTCCACTTTCTGTTGCAAATGCACTTAATCCATTACTAAGTAATCTCATTTCTTTGCTATTAGTTACAAGTATTGGCCATAAGAAAGAGTTCCATCCACCTATAAAGCTAAGTATTCCCATTGTGAATAATGATGGTTTTATAAGGGGTACTAGTATTCTTGTAATAAATTCTAAGTCACTACATCCATCAACTTTAGCTGCTTTATAATAAGATATAGGAATACTTGAAATATAACCTCTCAAATAAAATATATAAAACACACTTGCTAGTGATGGTACAATTAAAGCTGTGTATGTGTCTAATAATCCTAGTTGTGCTATTGTTTGATAATTTGTAAATACTGTAACTTCATATGGCACCATTAGTAAAGTAACCATTGCCATTGATAGTATATTTTTAAATTTAAACTCTAACTTTACTAGTGCAAATGCTGATAGTACAGATGTTATTAATGTTCCAAGTGTTGATACCCCTGCTACAAAAACTGTATTAAAGAAATATCTAACAAAAGGAGCTTGCTTCATTGCCTCTTTAAAGTTTTGCCATTGAAAAGACTTTGGAAACAATGTTGGAGGTATACTAGTCGCCTCTTGAAAAGTCATTAAGCTTGATAAAATCATATATACAAATGGAAATAATGTTATAATCGCCATAATGAATATAAATATTTTTGCTATAACTGAATTAAATTTTTCCATATTTTCACCTACTTAGATATTTTCTTCAATACATAGTTTTGAATTAACGTAAATATAAGTATAAGAACAAATAATATAACTGCAGCTGCCATACCTTGCCCATATCGATATTCAACGTAGAATTTATTAAAAATATAAAATACTGCTGTAGTAGCACTATCTGCGATTCCCGATTTTCCATTAAATATAGCAAAAACTTGGGCATATACCTTGAATGCATTTATAAAGTTAACCATCAATAAAAATGTAATAATTGGTATCATTTGAGGTAAAGTTATCCTAAAAAATTGCTCTGATTTACTTGCTCCAAACATATCTGCAACCTTATAATAACTTTCATTTACATTTCTAAGTCCTGAAATTAATATTATTATATTAAATGCAAGACCTGACCATATACCAAATATGATTAAGGTAAACATACTCATTTTAGGATTGTCCAAAAAGTTTATTGGCCCCACATTTATAAATCCTAATAGATAGTTTATAAATCCATAATCTTTATTTAGTAAAAATCTAAATACTATCCCTACAGCTATAATACTTGTTAAGTATGGTATGAAAAATATAGTCTCAAAAATATCTTTATATTTAATTTTTTCAAAAATAGTTAATGCTATAATCATTGCAATAATTACACCTATTGGCACTACTGTAAATGCGTACAAAGTTGTATTGATTATTGCTTTATGAAATTTAGGATCACTTAATACTATTTGATAATTTTTAATACCATTAAACACTAAGTTATTTAAAGTACCTTTTTGAAAAGATATAATAAATGTTTTTATCAATGGATATACATGAAATATTATGATTATAATTAAAGATGGTAATAGGTATAACCATGCATGTGGTACATTTTCTGCACTATATTTTAGCTTCTTCATTAGTAAACCCTCGTTCCGTCTTCTTTAAATATATAAATGCCTCCATATTCAATATCAAATCCTACTTCATCTTTTTCACATATACCTTGATTTATATCTGTAATTGATTTTGCATTTTTATTATTAATTTTAAAATTTAATATACAATCTTTACCTATTAATTCAACAGTTTCTATTTTTGCTTTAAATAATGAATTATCACTTACAACAAAATATTCTGCCCTTATACCAATGATATATTTACTTTCATTAAAATCTTCTTTTATTCTATTTTTTGTAAGTAAATTTAAATCTATAGAAAAATCTTTTCCAACTAGCATATCTCCTTCTTTATGCATTTCAAAAATATTGATAATTGGGTTTCCCATAAATTTTGCTACAAATAAGTTTGCTGGTTCTAAATATAAATTTTGAGGTATATCAAATTGTTGTACAATACCTTGATTCATTAGAACTATTCTATCACTTATCGATAAAGCTTCTTCTTGGTCATGAGTTACAAATATTGTAGTAATACCTATTTCTTTTACAAGCCTTCTTATCTCTTCCCTTATTTTTAATCTAAGTCTTGCATCTAAATTACTAAGTGGTTCATCTAAAAGTAATATTTTAGGATTTTGAACAAGTGCTCTTGTTATCGCAACTCTTTGCTGTTGACCTCCAGACATTTCTCCAGGTTTTTTGTTAGCTAATTCTTCTATGCTGGTTATTTTCATATACTCTTTAGCTATTTTCATAGCTTCTTCTTTTGGCTTCTTTTTGTTGCCAACAGTTAAAGGAAACATAACATTTTCTAAAACTGTCATATGTGGATATAGCGCATAATTTTGAAATACTAATCCTATATTACGGTCTTTAGGATGCTTATTTATAATAGATTCATTATCAAATTTAATATCTCCACTTGTAGGATCTAATAGACCCGCTAATAAATTTAATATAGTTGTTTTTCCACATCCACTAGGACCTAGTAAACATATTAGCTCTCCTTCTTTTATTTCAAGGTTAATACTTTTTAATGCTTCATATCCATTATCATAAACTTTTCTTAGTTTATTTATATGTATCATGTATTTCTCACCTCTCATAAAGATATTATTTCTTCAAATTAAGAATCTTATTATTAAATATAAAAAAAAATAGTAGTATTCATTTTTTATGAATACTACTATTTTTTTTTTAACTTAAGATATTGATATTTCAATGAATTTAAATGTTTTACATTATATACTAATCATTTTATCTTGTATAAATTTTATAAATTCTTCTTCTATTTTATTAAACTTCTTTGTTTTTGAATATATAAACCAGGTATTTCTTGTTATATTTTTCCCTCTAGAATCTAATAAAGAATACAACTCTAAATTATATTTATTTTTAAACTCATCAGCTAAAAAGCACGTGGTATATCCAAGGCCTTTATCTATTAGCTTCCACGCAAAATCAATATAACCAGAGAACATACCTTTGTGTTGATTTTCTTTATACCTTTCATTCCGACACTTATTAAGTATTTCTATACTCTTATAATTACTTTTATAGTCAATACGTTGCATTTGAAGAAGTTTATCTATATCAATAGTATATTTAGATACTATATATGCTTTATCTTGTTTTACTAAAACCTTATTTACTGCCCCTTCATAATCTCCGCATACAAATCCTAATGCTAAACTATCTTCACCTAACATTCTAAATAAATTATTGCTTTGTTCATTTACAATATCAAAACTTACCCCAGAATGATCCTTAGAGTAGTCAAATAGTTTTCTTCATATAGATAATATGATTTACTTATATCATCATCTAAATCATTCATTTTTTTATATACTCATATTTATATGCGAAATTCTCTTTTTTAGCTTTAGCTTGCTTAATTTGAGTTTCATCTAATAATTGTGGTCTATCTGTTAACCGTGTTGCTTCTTTTCCACAATTAGGGCAAAATTTTGTTTCTTCTTTAGACTCTACTCCTCAACTACTAAAAAACCACTCAATTACATCTTACCTTAACGTAATTGAATGGCTTTTATACTATTATGAATTTATATGAAACTTACTAATTATCATTCTTTCTTAACTTTTCTTCATGTAGTAAAACTCTATCTTCATATCTATCAATTTTATTATCTAAACGATCTAAAATTAATTGCATTTCTTTAATTTTATCAGCTAACTGATTTCTTTGATCTATAAGTAGTTCTTTTCTAGCTTTAATAGTATTGTTTCCTTGTTTAAATAAAGTAACATATTCAATTAATATTTCTATAGATAATCCCGCACTTCTCATACACTTTACAAATTCAACCCAGTTACAATCTTCTTGAGTGAAATCTCTAACTCCACTAGATTTTCTATTTACAGGAGGTATTAAACCAATCCTTTCATAGTAACGAATTGTGTCTGCTGAAATTCTATACTTTTTACTTACTTCTGTTATTGTCATAAACTGCACTCCTTTTTTATTAACTGATTGATGTATTGATATGATAGGTTATGTTCTTCACATAATTTTACCATAATATCCTACTTTAAATAAATATACTTCTATCAATTTTATATTTATTCTTCACTTTCAAATGTTTTAGCTACATCTTTTAAAAATTCTGTGATTTTTATATGTTGAGGACAGCTTCTTTCACACTTATTACATTCTACGCACTCTGATGCTTTTCCATATCTCTTTGTAAGATTTTTATAGTATACTCCTTGTGTGGAAAACCCTCTATTAAATTCTTGTTTTTCAGTATTATAAAGCGCAAAATACTGTGGTATTGGTATATTTTTGGGACAACCTTCTACACAATATTGACATGCAGTACAAGGAACTACTATTGAATTATTAATCATATCAACTGCTTTATTAATTATATCGAACTCTTCATTATTAAGAGCTTTAAAGTTTTTCATATATGCTGTATTGTCTAATAATTGATCCATAGAAGACATTCCACTGAGAACCATTATTACATTTTCATGACTTGCAGCAAATCTAATTGCCCAAGAGGTTACTGACATATTTTCATTATAATTTTTAAATAAATCTTCTACGTATTTAGGTACTTTAGCAAGTGATCCACCTTTTACTGGCTCCATAACTATAACTGGCTTATTATGTTTTGTCGCTACTTCGTAACATTTTCTAGACTGAATACTTTCATTATCCCAATCTAAGTAATTAATCTGTAATTGAACAAATTCTACTTCTGGATGCTCACTCAATATCTTATCTAATAAATCAGCACTATCATGGAATGAAAATCCTATATGTTTTATTTTTCCTTCTTCCTTTTTATTTTTTATAAATTCAAAAGCATTAAATCTTTTTGCTGTTTCATAATTTGTAACCCCTAAATTATGAAGTAAATAGTAATCAAAATAATCTAAACCTGTTTTTTCTAATTGCTCATTAAATATTCTTTCTAAATCTTCTTGATTCTTCAAAAACATAGTAGGCATTTTTGTTGCAACAGTAAAACTTTCTCTTTTATGTCGCTTTACTAATGTTTCTCTTAGTATATTTTCACTTTCGAAGTTATGGTACATATATGCCGTATCAAAATAAGTAAATCCTCTTGCTATAAAAGTATCTACCATCTTATTTACTTGTTCTATATCTACATTTGATTGATTATTTTCATCTATAAGCGGTAAACGCATAAATCCTAATCCCAATTTTTTTGCCATACTTTAATCCCCCTTTGTATGAATTTATTTATATCTTACAATATTAATCTTAGTACTTAGAGTTAGCTCTAAGTCAAGTAAATTTCATATTAATCTAGATTTTACTTATACTCTTTTTTATCCAATACCTAATATCTCTAAATATACTCAGTATATTTACATATTTATAATAATCTTTATCATACAATATTTTAGAGTCTAAAAATTTTTAAAGTATTTAAAAGGAGTAACTAAGTATGTATTATAATCTTATAAGATTATATAATTATTACAGTAATTCACAAATATATAACAGATATCCATATTTTGCATGGTCAAATCCACAAATGTTTTATATGTATCAAAATAATCTATGGAATGAGAGAGAAATCGATCAGCCTAATACTGAAAAGAATAGTATCAAGCTAAGTGATTATGGACCCGAACCACTTGTAGTAAATCTTGAAAATGCTGCTGAAAAGAATAATAGATTTAGAACAGTAATCTGGACAGGAAATAACTTACAAATTGTATTAATGAGCATTCCAGTATCATACTCAGTAGATCCTTACCTAACAAAAACAAGTGATCAATTTATACATACATCATCTGGTACAGGACTTATAAAAATCGGTACTAGTCAGAATGAACTCGATTATCAAACATACATTAATAAAAATTCATCTGTTATAATACCTTCTTGTAAGTGGGTCACTATCTTAAACTTAGGAAATGTTCCACTTAAACTTTATATAACATATGCACCACCTGAATTCGCAAATAACACTATGCATGAAACTAAAACAGATTCACTTAAAAAATAAATACTGGATGGTTATATAACTTTATAATTGATATAAAATACCCATACATAATTATATATAATTATGTATGAGTATTTTACTTTTATATACATATTCAATTGAAAACTATATTATTCATATCTAAAATTTTTACTTAACCAGTTACCTTTAGAGTAGTAAATAATTGTAAATATATTTGTAACTATCCATGTAATAGGATAGCTTAAGTAAACAATATTTATATCTTTATAATGAGATATCATAACACTTAGCCATAATATTCTAAGTCCACACATACATATAGTTCCAATTATCATAGGAATAAATGTTTCTCCAGCACCTCTCATTACGCCCATTAAAACTTCATTTATAGCATATATACTATAAATAGGTACTATCCAATATATAAACTTACTACCTTCATTAATTACATCTAAGTCTTTAGAGAAGATTCTTATAATATCACTTGCATTAAATAATATTATACTTCCTATGATAATAGTCAAAGAAACGCATATTATCATACTTATATTTTTTCCTAATTTTACTCTATCAAATTCACTTGCACCTACATTTTGACCTACAAAATTTGATACAGCTAAAGCAATAGCTGAAATTGGCATATATATAAATCCTTCAATCTTATAATATATTGTATATCCTGCCATTACATTTAACCCAAATATATTTACCTTTGATTGAACTATTGTATTTGCAAAGCAAACTAAAACTGACTGTATACCAGTAGGTATACCTATTAATAAAATTTCTTTAAGAATCTTAAAATCTATTTTTATTTTATTAATAAATAATTTATACACTTCACTAGTTTTTATAAGCTTAATTAAAATTAATATAGAAGAAACAAATTGTGCAATAGTTGTTGCCATTGCTACTCCTGCTACACCAAGTTTAAATACAACTGCAAATACTATATCTAAAATTATATTTGTAATTCCTGATATTGCAAGGTAGTATAGAGGTGTCTTGGAATCTCCTACAGCCCTTAATATACCACTCCCCATATTAAATATCATCATAGGTATCATGCTTATAAAATATATCTTTATATATGTAATTGAAAATGTCAATACATTATCTGGTGTATTTATCCATCTTAAAAACATACCACCAAACGTTAAGCCTAAAACCATAAGTAAAAAGCCAGATATTAAACTAAGCGCTATTATAGTATGAACTGATTTATGTATTTTATCTTTATCATTTTTCCCAAAAGATTGAGAAATAATAACACTTGCTCCATTCGATATACCTATAAAAAAGTAAATCATAAATACTACTATTAAATTACATGACCCTACTGCCGCTAATGCATTTGCACCTACATATCTACCTACTATTGCAACATCTACTGTATTATATAGCTGTTGAAAAAGATTAGATATTAGTATAGGAATAGCAAATAAAGTAATCTGCTTTGCTATATTACCTTCAGTCATTTGATTACTTGTCATCTAAAATCCTCCCAATAAAAATAAAAAGCCAATGAGATTTTTAACTGTATAATTTGTAAAATCCCTTTGACTTTGATAATATTTCTCAATTATTAAATAATATATCATATTGCTTAAACTTATTCAATGTTTTTCTAATTAATAAAGTGATCTGCATAAAAAGTACTAAATTTTCATGAATCTCACTTTTTCATTTATTTATAAAGCATTTTCTTTTTGTAGTATATATTTTTCAATCCCTAAAGCTACACCATCATTATAAACTGTGTCTGTAATTTCTTTTGCATACTTTTTAACGTCATTATTAGCATTCCCCATTGCTATACCACACCCAACTGTTGATAGCATCTCGATATCATTTTCTCCATCTCCAAATGCATAAGTATTTTCTATAGGTACATTAATATATTCTAATGCTTTTAATATACCTGCTGCCTTTGTACTTTCTTTAAAGTACAATTCAAGATGTATCTGATTTATACTACTAAAATATCCATACTCTGGAAAATTATTTATAAACTTTACACATTTATTCATAGTATCCTTGCTAAGGCATAGCATCTCAACTTTATGAATATCAAGCTCTTCTAGGTTGTATTCTCTCTTAAAATACTTTTTAGACATACCCACTTTATCATAAAAATCATGTAATTCTTTATGTTCATTTTTTACATATGAGTATTTTTCACCTTCTAATACATATTGAATATTATCTTGATCTAATTTAGATACTAATTCTTTGATAAATTCATTATTCATAGGCTTACTATGAATCGTTTTTCCATCTATCATTACATGAGCACCATTAGCTAAAACAAATCCATCAAAACCAAAATCTCTTATTTCTTTGCTTAAAAAAGCATACGGCCTTCCTGTTGCAATAAATACATAATCTCCTCTTGATTGTAAATTACGTATTACTTCTTTTACCTTTGGTGTAATATCTCTAATACCTGCAAAACAATCTATTAAGGTTCCATCTATATCTAAAAATACCGCTTTTCTCATAATAATCCCCCTTCATTATTAGTCATTATCATTTTATATTTTGCTCTCTCTTTTACTATTTTATAGAAATAGAACTTTCTTGTCAATTTGAGAGGATTCCGCTAAAATAGTATTTACTATTATCATATATAGAATAAAGGGGAGTTTATATAAATAAAGTGAAAAAATATAGTTTAATATTTATTTTTATAATATTTTTAGGGATTGAATTATCAGTAAATTTTCTATTTAAACAAATGGATTCAAAGTTAACATCAATAGTAATGTATAATAATTCAATTAAAATCATGAACTCTATTTACAATATAGAGGATATAACCAATGTATAGTTGCTTGATAAAGTAATACTTTCAGGAGGTTCAGGTAGTAATACTCCTAATACCAATAATGGATTTTATAAAGTTAATGGAGATAATTTTAAATCCAAAGTATGTATCCATAATAAAGTAAGCCCTTTTATAAGAGTTACTACTAAAGATTTGGTAATTATTTTTAATGAAAATAATTCAAATAAAACTAATGCAATTTATAAGGAGTTAGTAAAATTAGTAAAATAAGATAGTTTATAAAATAAAGTATATTTTAATAGTAAAAAGATCATCTTATATTGCTACTCATTAGTTTGTAATATAAAATATTAATAAAATTAAATAAACTAGTTAAAATAATAACTGTAAGGGACAGTTAAAAAATTTCTATTTTATATAAAATATTTGGGAATATGGCTCAGTTGGTAGAGCAATTGACTGTTAATCAATGGGGCACAGGTTCGAGTCCTGTTATTCCCGCCAATAAAAAAACTCTTAGTTTAAACTAAGAGTTTTTTTATTTTGACTTAGCCACACTCACCCATTTTTTTAACTCCTCTTTTGTTGCTAAAACACTATGTGTACCTTCAATTAAATGCTCTACACCTTTAGAATAATCAACACCTTCTTCCTTTGCATCGTAACTAAATGTAACACGTTGTTTTTCAACAATAGGATTTGGAGAAGGAATAGCACTTAATAGTGATTTTGTATATGGATGAATAGGATTTGAGAATATCTCCTCTGTAGTACCAGTCTCTACAATATAACCCAAATGAAGAACTCCAATACGATCAGATATATACTTAACCATACTCAAATCATGTGCTATAAATAAATATGCCGTGTTAGTTTCTTTTTGAATTTTCTTCATAAGATTTACAACTTGAGCTTGTATTGACACATCTAGGGCAGATATTGCTTCATCTGCAATGATTAAATCAGGGTCCATAATCAAAGCTCTAGCAATTCCTATACGTTGTCTTTGCCCTCCAGAAAACTGATGAGGATATCTATATGCATGTTCTTTGCTTAATCCTACTTTTTCTAATATATTATATACTTTTTCATCTCGTTCTTGTTTTGATGCACACATTTTATGAATATCTAGTCCTTCTCCAATAATATCTAATACTTTTTTCCTTGGATTTAAACATGCCATAGGATCTTGGAATATCATTTGCATCTTAGTTCTAAGTATTTTTATTTCCTCATTACTCATTTTTCCTGATATATTTTTTCCATTAAATATTATATTTCCTGATGTTGGCTTATATAATCTAATTATGCTACGTCCTGTTGTAGATTTTCCAGAGCCAGATTCTCCAACAAGTCCATAGGTTTCTCCTGGATATATCTCAAAAGAAATACCATCTACTGCCTTTACCGTAAATTTACGATTAACTTTAAAGTGTTGCTTTAAATTTTCAACTATTAATAGTGGTTCCACATTACTCACTTAGACCAGCCTCCTTTCTCATTTTAAGTAGGCGTTTTTTTAAAGATTCTGGCATTTCTATATTTGGTGCATTTTCATGACATAACCAGCTAGCTACACGATGAGTTCCTCCTACATTAAATATTGGGGCTTCTTTTCGATAATCAATATTTAATGCATAAAAGTTTCTAGGAGCAAAGGCTTCACCATCTATTTTTTGTATAAGATTAGGAGGTGTTCCTGGAATAGTGTATAACTCATCATCTTCCGTTTCTAAATCAGGCATAGCGCTAAGTAGCCCCCAAGTATATGGATGTCTTGGATCATAAAATACTTCTTCTATACTTCCTTTTTCAATAATTTTTCCTGCATACATAACAGCAACATAATCGGCTACCTTAGCTACAACTCCTAAATCATGAGTAATATATATTACAGATAAATTTCTTTCCACTTGAATTTTTTTAATAAGTTCAAGTATTTTAGCTTGTATTGTAACATCTAAGGCTGTTGTTGGTTCATCACAAATCAATACCTCAGGCTCACAGCTAAGTGCAATAGCTATGACTATTCTTTGGCGCATACCACCACTTAATTGATGTGGATAATTTTTCATACGTTTTTTAGCATCTACAATTCCAACTTCCTCTAAAAGATTTACTGCTTTATTAAAAGCTTCTTCTTTTGATAAATGATGATGATATATCATAGCTTCCATAACTTGTTTTCCTATTGTCATAGTAGGATCTAAGCTTGTCATAGGATCTTGGAATACCATTGCAATACGTCTACCACAAATATTTTTCCCCATCTCTTTTTTACTTAATTTGACTATATCTTCTACAACTAAGTTACCATCATTTTCTTTATCATATGTAAACTCAATCAATCCACTTTTAATCACTCCATTTGAGCTTATATTTCCCATAATTGCCTTTGTTGTTACTGATTTACCAGAACCTGATTCTCCGACAATGGCTATAGTTTCACCTTTGAATAAATCCAATTTAATACCTCGAATAGCATCTATCATTCCTCTTCCTGTTTTAAAAGATATTGAAAGATCTCTAATTTTTAATACTCTTTGTTTTCCCATAATAACACCTACATTTCTTTCATTTTTGGATCAAACGCATCTCTAAGTCCATCAGCCATAAGGTTAAAACTTAGCATCAATAAAGCAAGAATTATAACTGGAATAATAACCATATATTGAGATACTAAAATAGATTTATATCCTTCATTAATAAGTGTCCCAAGTGATGCAGTAGGAGCTGGTATTCCAAGACCTATAAAAGCTAAGAATGCTTCATAAAATATTGCATTTGGTATAGAAAACATTGACATAATTATCAATTGACCAAAAATATTTGGAAGAACTTCTTTAAATATTATGAAAAAGTCACCTGCTCCAAGAGTTCTAGATGCTAAAATAAATTCTTGTTCTTTTATTTTTAAAACTTGAGCTCTTGTAATACGAGCCATGCCAATCCATCCAGTTAGCATTAAAGCTAAAATTATTGTATATAAAGAAGGCTTAAATATTAGCATTAATAATACTAAAATTACTAAACTTGGTATACTATTTATAATTTCTTGGAAACGTTGCATTACATTATCTACAACACCTCCAAAATATCCACTAATAAGCCCATATAACATTCCAATAAAAATATCAATAAACACAGCTGCTATTGCAACATATAAAGAAATTCTACAACCTGACCATACACGAGTCCATAAATCACGTCCTAGTGTATCCGTACCAAAATAATGATATGTATCTTTAAAATCAGGGTTATCATATTTATTTACATTATTTACCTCACCATCAAATATACCAATTTTCTCTATAATAGGAATTCTAGGTGCCATTGATTGCTCACTAGTTGAAACTTTATCAAATTTATATTTACTAATCATAGGACATATAATAGCAAGAGCAACAATAACTAAAATACATATACCACCAATCATAGCTCCTTTATTATCCGTAAAACGATTTAAAACATCTTTAAAAAAAGGAGTATCAGGAATAACTTCATCTTTATTAATATCATGTTTATCTCTAACTAACTCAAAATCATCATTTTTAAATTCATATTTTTCACTACTCATTGCTACTCTCCTTTCCTAGTCTAATTCTTGGATCTATTATTCCGTATAAAATATCAACTAATAACATAATTACCACATACATAACACTGTATATAAAAGCTACTGCCATTGTAACATTATAGTCATTTACAGTTATAGCTTGAACTAACAAACTTCCAAGACCTGGAATACCACATATTTGTTCAATTACCATACTTCCTGTCATAAGGGCTACTAAAATTGGCGCAAGAACAGTAATTATAGGAACAAGAGTATTTCTAAGAGCATGTTTTTTTATTAATGTTCTTCTGTCTAATCCCTTAGACTCTGCTAAAAGTATATAATCACTTTCCATAACTTCAATCATCTCACTTCTTGTAAATCTAGCTACATTAGCAATTACAGAAACAGAAAGCGCTATCACTGGTATAATTGCAGATTTTATTGGATGTGAAGAATTATAAAGTATTGGTAGTGCAGGCATTTTTACTCCAAATATAATAAGTAAAATTAAACAAAATACAAAAGATGGAATGCTAACACCAAAAACTGCAACTACTGTAGATAACGAATCCCAAACTGTATTACGATTAAGAGCTGCAAATATCCCTAATAAAATTCCTAAAATCGTACCTAATATTACAGCTGCTAATCCTATACCAAAACTAATTGATATACGAGGTAAAACAAGACTTGATACTGGAAGATTTCTTGAAATACCATAAGAAATTCCAAAATCACCACTTAACATATTTTTAAAATACACTACAAATTGCTCCCATATAGGTTTGTCAAATCCATATTTAGCATAAATTAAAGCTTTTTGTGTTTCTGTTAACTTTTCATCATTAAAAGGTGTACCTGGCATAAGTTTTAGCATAACAAATAGTACAAATACTATTATCATAAGTGTAATAGCTGACATAACTAATCTTTTGCCAATATATTTAAACGTCGATTTATCCATAAATTCCCCTACTTTCTATTCCTAATAAACAAACACATTATGGAAAAACACCACAATGTGTCTGTATATAATACTTAATTTCTATTACTCAACTATCTCAACATTTTTATAGATATATGGTACACCCACAGCATGAGTTTCAATACCTTTTACATTTTCGCTTATTAAGCTAGCTCCTCCAACTTGGAATATAGGAGCCACTGGATAGTCTTGCATACAGATACCTTCAGCATCTTTTAATAACTGCCATCTAGTTTCCATATTTTGTTCATTGCTAGCTTCTTTAATCTTCTCATCATATTCTGCACTAGAGTAATCTCCATAGTTATATGAGTTACCAGTAGTCATTAAATAAAGATAAGTCGTAGGGTCAGCATAGTCAGGACCCCAACGAGTTAATGATATGTCGAAATCACGTGCTTTTTGCATTTCTATACGATTATTCTTTTCTTGAGCTACCATTTCAATAGTAAGCCCCTCAAGTGTTGATTGTAAATTAGATTGAAGGTATTCAGCTGCAGATTTTGCAGGATCTGCATTATCAAATAACATAGAAAGTGTAATTGACTCTACTCCTAATTCTTTAAGTCCAGCTTCCCAAGCTTTTTTAGCTTCTTCTACATTTGTTTCCATATAAGTAGGTGCTGTTTCTCTATAATCTTTTCCATCTGGACCTGTTGTAAGTTCAGTAGGAACAAAACCATTAGCAACTATAGAACCATCTTTTAATACATTATTTACTAAGTCTTCTTTATCAATTGCTAAAGAAATAGCTTTTCTAATATTAGCATTTGCTAAATACTCATTTGCATAGTTGTACTGGAAGTACCATAAATAACCTTCTAACACTTCTGTGTATGTACTTGAGCCTTTATATTTATCAACTAAATCTTTATTTAACTTAGTAAAATTAACGTCTCCACTTTCAAATGCTAAAGCAGAACTTGATAAATCTTTTACAATATTGAATACTAACTTATCAACCTTAACTGCATCTGCATCATAATAAGATTCATTCTTTTCTAAAACGTACTTACTACCAGTTTCCCAACTAGTCATTTTGTAAGCACCGCATGCAAGCATATTTTCTGGTGTTAATGCGTATTGATCACCTTTTTCTGTTGCAAATGCCTCATTTATTGGATAGAATACAGGAAAAGACATTAAGCTTTCAAAGTATGCACAAGGCTTAGAAAGTGTTATTTCTAAAGTAGTATCATTTATAGCTTTTACCCCTAGTTCACTTGCTTCTTTTTCTCCAGAAGTTACGGCATCTGCATTAGCAATACATGCTCCATCTTCACCATATAAATAATTGTACTCTGCATCAGCGCTTGAAGCTGTTCTTTGCCAAGCATATACAAAGTCATTTGCAGTTACTGTTGTTCCATTATCCCACTTAGCATCTTTTAACTCGTAAGTATAAGTTAATCCATCTTCACTTATCTTTGCTTTATCCTTAGCTAATGCAGGAATAATATTTCCGTCTGCATCTACTGTTAACAATCCATCAACTGTAGCTTGAATTGCCTCAAAAGATGATCCGTCTGTAGCATAGCTTGAATCCATCGATATAATATCTAATTCTTTTGCTAAAGTAACTGTTTTTCCATCAAATGAATCATTTGATGAGCTACAAGCGACTAAAGAAAATACCATTGTCAATGAACATAATGTTACTAATATTTTTTTTAATCTTCTTTTCATTGTACGTCCCCCTATTTAATATATATATTAATTGTATATTTATGTTTTAAAAAGGTCAATTATTTTTCTTAATTTTCTGAATTTTTATTAAATTTCAATTCTTTAGCTTTACTCTATATTAATACTAAAAGCCATAGGTATAATTAAGACTTTGTAATTATATCTATGGCTTATTATAATTTATTTAATTAACTAGTTTATTAGATATAGAATACCCTATTCCAATTACCGTTTCTATATGTACTAAATATGATATTGATGAGTCATATAAGATAGTAGCATTAGGTGAAATTTCATCGTCACCTTCCCATATTGCTATGCAGATACTTATTTTAGGAAGTATTTTAAATTCATATCCTTTATCACCTAATTTAATATATTTTGCTCCTAAGTTTACTACTCGTTTTTCAAATTCATCAATGTTATACCCAAATATATTTATAAGTTTTTTTATTGATGTATTATAAAAAGCTGGATAAAATAACGCCCCTCCATTTGGAATTTCTTTTAAGCTTACCCATTTATTAGTTTTGTTTATATTTTCAGTTGAGTATGTAAGATAGTTTAATATAATTATAGAGTCATCAATTAGTGGCTCATGTTTATCTTTTTCTCTATGTATTGTTTCAGTTTCAATGTCTAATATGTAATCTTCATTTAAAAAATTTACAATAAATTGCTTGCTTTCTTTGTTATACTTTACATCTAGCCTTTTTGATATATCAAATGGATCTAGTTTTTTTAATCTATACCATTCATTTTTATATGCAACTTTATAATTACTTTCCATATATAATCTCCCTTACCCCTATATAATAATTTTATAATTTTTATATTAATTCTTGTAACCTACGATATCCTTTCATAGTATCATCCTTCATTTTCTCGTTACATATAAAATAATTATTTTTCAATTTTACAATAATATATGTCTACTAGTAATATATTTTTCATATTGTTTTCTATGTTAATTTATTTATTTTATCAATATAACATATCTTATTATAAAAATATCATTTCTAATAGAAAAATTCATATACAATAATTTCTTTTTTATATATTATCTTTATTTCTACTAGGTATTTTTACTTTTATTTTATTAACTATACTCTCTAAATTATTACTCAATAATTTAGCTCTTCAATTGTTATATATAATTATTTGTTATATTATTTACTCACTGTATACAGGAAGTACTATTATAAACTCACTCCCTAAACCAACTTTACTATTTACATATATATCCACCATGAAGTGCAATAAGTTGTTTAGTTATAGTAAGTCCCAGTCCACTTCCACCTTTTTGTTCGGAATTTTTATCTACCACTTGATTAAATCTATCAAAAATTATATTTTGATTTTCTTCACTAATACCTATTCCATTATCTTTTACAACTATCTTTACTTTATCACCTAAGTCCTCTATTAATACTTCAATTAATCCTCCTTTCGGTGTAAATTTAACAGCATTGCCAACTAAATTTATAATACACCTTTCTATATCAAATTTATCACATATAATTGACTTTTCTTCTACATCAGTATCAAAAATCAATTCAAGTCCTTTTTCTTCTATATAATCTTTCATATCAAGAACTGTTTCTTCAACCAAATAAACTATATCTTCTCTTTGTTTATGTATTATATAGTTATTATTTTCAATCTTTGTATAATCAATTAAATTGTTTATTAATCCCAATAATCTATTACAGTTTCTATCCATTATATCCATATAATAAGAAAGTTTTTCAATAGTTATAAATTTATCATTTTTAATAAATGATCTTATTAATTGATTTATACTACTTAATACATTCAAAGGAGTTCTCAGCTCATGTGATAGATTAATAAAGTAATTATTTTTATTTTTTTCTAATTCTAGTACTTGATTGAACAATTGTTCATTTTTATCCATTTCTTTTCTTAACTCATAAGTTCTTTTATTAACTAATCTATCTAACTTTTTAACCTTATTTGCATATGCATATATTGCTAAAATTATTAAAATATAATAAATGAATATAGCATATTTACTTTTCCAAATAGCTGGATTAATAGTAAAAATTACAGAGCTTTCTTCACTTTCTACTCCATGATGTGTTATTGTTTTTACTTTTAAAGTATAATCTCCTGGTGCTAAACTTGCAAATACAAGTGAATTGCTATTAGTTACACTCCAATTATCTTCTAAGCCTTCTAACTTATAGTAATATTTAGTTGTTTTTGTATTTTTATAGTCATTTGTAAAAAAGCTTATTTTTATATTATTTTGATTAAATTTAAGCTTTATATTTGATATATATTTTTCATTTATACCATTTATCTCAAAGTTATCAAATATAACTTTTGGCTCAAATGTAGATAACTCTATATCATCTATATTAAGAACATTAAATCCATTTATACCACCGAAATATATAGATCCATCTTTGCTTTTAAAACATGACCTTCCATTAAATTCATTAGACTGAATACCATCTGTAACTGTAAAATTGCTAAATGCTCCTTCTTTGATTGAAAATTTAGATATACCACCATTTGTACTCATCCATATATCATTATTTTTATCAACTAATATTCCATATACAGTATTATTTATTAAACCATCATTTTCTGTATAATGCTTAAATTTATCTGTGCTTAAATTTAGGATATTAATACCATGACTAGTTCCAACTAATATATTTCCATTTAAATCTTCAGTTATATATCTTATAGAGTTGTTACTTATACTATCATTATCATTATTTTGATATATTTTATACTCCTTAGTGTCTGGATTTATTTTAATTAATCCTCCTTCTAAGAAGCATCCAATATAATAATTTCCTTTTGAATCTTCATATACAGCTCTTATAAATTTATCTGATACTCCTATGTTATCAAGTATATATGTAACATCTATAATTTTTTCATTATTTACATCTAATATCGCTAATCCTTTATTAGTTCCTATCCATAGGTAACCTTTAGAGTCTATAAATAAAGACCTTATTTTATTTGATGGCAAACCATCTTTATCTGTATAATTGGTTATAGTATACCCTTTATCATCATTTTGAACTAAAACCGATAATCCTTCATTCGTACCTATAAATACATAGTTATTAAATCCAGTTATATCTTCTATTAAGTCACTAATAATATTACTATTTTCTTTATTTAAATGTTTTATTATATCTCCATTTATAACATTTACTCCATTTTCATTAGTACCTATCCATAACGTTTTATTATCATATTCATATATACCATGAATTATATTTCCACTTAAACTATTTTCATCATATGGATTAGATTTAAAATGAATAAAGTTACTATTTGGATTAAATAATGATATACCACTATAAGTACCTACCCATATAAGTCCACTGCTATCTTTTAGTAAACAAAATGTTTCATCATCTATCAAACTATTGTTTTCATATGGTTCTTTATTATAGGTTGTAAATACTTCTTTCTCATAATCAAAGTTACAAATACCTTTATCAGTAGCAATCCAAAGCTTTCCTTTTGAATCAAGTAATATATCTTTTGTATTATTACTTGGGATTGAAAATTTATTTTCACTATTTTTGTAGTTATCAATACTTTTATCATCTAATTTTATCTTAAATAATCCATTATCTAATGTACAAATCCATATATTCCCTTTTGAATCATCATATATATTATATACTTCACTATTTCCAATTGTATCTTCATATCGTTTAATTATCTCTAAATCTTTATTTAATTCTATTAATCCATTATCTGTTCCAACCCATATATTCCCATATAAATCGTCTTTAACCGAATATATATATTGACTAGGAAGTTCATTTTCTAAAACCCTAACAAACTTATCATTTTTTTCATCATATAAATTAAGACCATCTACTGTAGATGCAATTATTTTATTATCTTTAGTACAAAGAATTTGCCATAAGTTATTATTAGATAAATTACCACTATCTTCTTTTGAATAGTAATTCTTTACCTTATCTGTATCAGGATTTATTTTACTTAGTCCTCCTATCGTTGAAACCCATATGTATCCATTTTTATCTTCTATAATATCAACTATATAATTATTTGCTATCGAATTTTCATCATACTTATCGTGTTTATAATGCTTAAACTCATATCCATTATATCTGTTTAAACCATCATTAGTGCCTATCCATATATATCCTCTACTATCTTGATATATAGCTTCTACTGTTGATTGAGATAATCCATCTTCAATTGTTATATTTTTGAAGTTAAGACTTTCACTTATATTTGCATAACTTGTATCAACTTTCATAAATGAAAATATAAATACACTAAAATCATTTTTATATATTTATTTTATCATAATTCACCTTTAAATTTTGATATTAAGACAAATTTCTGTTTTTTTGCTATTTACTATTTCAGTATATATTAATTTAATCTATTATGCTAGTTAGAATTAACATGGAGATAATTTTATATTAAAAAAATATTTATTCTATCTATATATAATAATTTCAAATAAATTCGCTTTGCATTCTTATAAAAGAGCAATTATTTTAAACTATAAAATAATTGCTCTTTTAATTTATTATTATTCATTAGACTTTAACGCATCTATCATATCAACTTTCTTTAACTTATTATGCATCATAATCATAACTATCATTGAGAATAACATTGTTATTAAAGCAGAAAATACATAACTATTTATAAATATATCTGGATACATCATCATAGTGTCTGTTTCTGATGTGTAAAGTATAAAGGCATGAAGTATCTTTCCTAAGAATGATCCGGCTAGTATTCCAAATAATGTAAGTATTACATTTTCTCTTAATATATACATAGTAACTTCATTATCATAAAATCCTAATACTTTTATAGTAGATAATTCTCTTATACGCTCTGATACGTTTATGTTATTTAAATTGTATAAAACTACAAAAGCAAGACTTCCTGCAGATATTATTATTACTAACATAACCATATTTAAATTTGCACTAGATTCTTCACTAGAAGCTTTTATATCTGACATTAATGTAACATTTATAACATTTTCACAATCCATAAGCTTATTAGAAACTTCTTCTTTATCTATACCTTTATTAAAGTTTAAAAATTGTGAATTGTACTCTGCATCTTTGCCAAATATCTCTTTGTAATATGAAGGAGACATATACATATAATGTGACAGATAATTCTCAGATATATTAGAAACTTTTACATCTAATAAGTCATTGTTTTCATCTTTCATAGTTATGGTATCACCAGCTGATGTACCTAATAAATTAGCTAACTTTTCACTTATAATAACGCCATCATCTGATATTTTATATTTTTCCCTAGATTTTCTATTATTTAATACTATGAAATTATCAAACCTATCTGTACTTTCTGGAACATATAAACTAACACTTTGCTTATTCATTCCCTCTTTACTAAATGTAACCGATTCTTGATGTATATTTAATTTACTTTCATATCCTTTTAAATTATTTAAAGTATTGTTATATTCTTTATTTTCTTCTTTATTATAAGTGTCATCAAAAATCACCATAGCATCATACTTCCATAATTTATCAAATTGTTTTTCTAGTATAACTGTATTAGAATCCTTCAGGGCAAATCCTGTAATAAGCATTGCCATACACCCGGAGATTCCAAGTACTGTCATTATCATACGTTGCTTATATCTAAAGATATTTCTAAATGTAACTTTTTGATTAAAGTTTAACCTACTCCATAAAGGTTTAATTCTTTCTAATAGTATTTTCTTACCTAGCTTTGGTGCCTTTTGTCTCATAAGATTAGATGGTGTACTTTTAAGTTCAACACTTAATACGAATAGTGCAGCACCAACTGTACATAATATTGATATTAATATAGATTGAACTATATATGATGGATAATAGTATACAGTTAATCTTGGTAAATTATATAAACTTTTATATGATTCATTAATTACATTAGGAAGTATAGTACATCCTATTAAGATACCAAGTACACTACCTATGATACTAGCTAAAGATGCATAAACTACAAACTTTCTAGATATTTCAAAGTTATTATATCCTAGGGCTTTAAGAGTTCCTATTTCACCTCTATTTTCTTCTACCATTCTTGTCATTGTTGTTAAACAAATCATAATAGCTACTAAGAAGAAAAATACTGGTAAAACTGATGCTATACTATCTAAACTATTTATTGCATCTTTAAGACCCGAATATCCAACATTATCATTTCTATCAAAGAAGTAATACTTTCCTTCTTCTATATCATTAAGTTTATCCTCTTCTTTTTTTATGTTTTCTTTAGCTTCAGTTAATTTAGCTTTATTTTCATCTATTTCTTTTTCACCATCAATTAAACTTTTTTCTGAATCTGCTAGTTGTACTTTAGCCTTATCAAGTTCTGCTTGTCCTTTTAGTTTGCCTTTCTCTAGTTCAATTTCTCCTTTTGAAAGTTCAGCTTTGGCACTATTTAACTGTTCTTGAGATTCTTTAAGTTTTACTTCACCTTCAGTAAGTACACTTAACTGTGTTTCATATTGTACTTTACCTTCTTGATAACTTACAATTCCATCTAGTAAAGTTTCAAAATTAGGCATTTCACTAGATATATTATTTTTTAAATCATTTAAATCTTGATCTGGATCAATACCTAAATTTAAAAACTCTTGTTTTGTATTATCTAATGTATTCTTGGCATTGATAAGATTAAGTTTACCTTCTTCAATAGATTTCTTTTGCTTTTCAATCTCACTTTGTGCTGCACTTATTTCACTTTTTCCTTGTGAAATATTTGCTTCACCTTCTTTTATCTGATTTTTATATTCTTTTAAACTTTGATCATACTTAACTTTACCATCTTCAAGCTTTACTTTACCATCTTCTATTTCTTTTTGAGCACTTAAAAGTTTAGATTCATTTTCTTTTATTTCTTTATACGCTTTATCAAGCTCTTCTTGAGCGTCTTTCTTTATTTCTTCAACTCTCTCTAAACCTCTTTTTGAATATAAAGCTTCAAGATATTTAGTGTTTTCCTCCATTTTATCTTTATACTCATCACTGTAAGTGTCTATGTTTTGAAGATTTTTAAATCTTACATATATTTCTGTATAAGCGTCCACTTCTATGTCTTTACTATTTAATAAAGCAAAGTAATCAATAGTCCCTTTTCCAATAGTTGTTGTTCCCCTTGATTCTTTTTCCATATACATAGGACTTCTTACTATACCAACGATTTTAAATTCCTTTTGCTTAAAAGAATTCATAGTTTCTTCATCTGTATCAATTACATAAGTATCTCCAATTTTCAAACTCTTATCTACCTTTAAAGCTTGTTCATCTAATGCTATTTCACCACTATTTTGAGGTAGGTTTCCATCTAATATAATGTAGTCATTTATATTATTATCTTTATTATACTCCATAAATTTTACTACACTATTTTTATTAGTAAGATTAGCATCTATTGTATGAGAAGCATAGTAATCTAGTATCTTATCATTATTTTCAAGTAAGTTTAAATCACCTTCTGTCAATCCTAAACTTGATACTATTTTACTGTCCATAAGTTTTTGACTATTATAAAATTCGTTTACAGATTCATTTATATCAGGACCAGATGATTTAATTCCTGCATAAAAAGCTACACCTAACAAAATAATTATTAATATTGAAGCAAATCTGGCTTTTGAAGATAAAATTTCTCTTATAATGGATTTCTTATATGCTTTACTATTTTTCACATTTCACCTCTACCACTCAATATTTTCAATTGGAAGTGGATTTTCATTTACTTCAATACTTCTGACCTTCGCATCATTAATTCTTATAACTCTATTAGCCATTGGTGCTATTGCTGAGTTATGTGTAATCACAATAACTGTAGTTCCCGTATTTCTGCAAGTATCTTGTAGCGTTTTTAAAACTTGATTTCCAGTTTTATAATCAAGTGCTCCTGTTGGTTCATCACAAAGTAAAATTTTAGGATTCTTTGCAATTGCTCTTGCTATAGAAACCCTTTGTTGTTCACCACCCGATAATTGAGATGGGAAATTATCTTTTCTATGACTAAGACCTACTAAATCAAGTGTTTCATCTACATCAAGCGAATCCTTTGAAATTTGTGTGGCTAACTCTACATTTTCTTTCGCTGTTAAGTTTTGTACTAAATTATAAAATTGAAATACAAATCCTACATCATGTCTTCTATATTTAGTAAGTTGCTTATTACTAAACTTTGATATATCTGTTTTATCAATTATAATCTTACCTTCATCACATGAGTCCATTCCACCAAGTATATTAAGTACAGTAGATTTTCCTGCACCACTTGGTCCTAATATTACAACAAACTCCCCTTTTTCAATAGAAAAGTTAATTCCGTTATTAGCTACTATTATATCGTCTCCGACTTTATATCTCTTATATGTATCAATAACTTCTATATATGACATTTTAACCTCCCTTTTTATGATAAATACATATTGTTATACAAGTTATTAAATAGACACTTTGTATATTTAATACTATAATATATTATAAATATTTAAGAAATTATAGACAATAGTCATATAAAACCATACCGTTATTAAATAGACATTTTTTTATTTTTTGTTTATTTAATAACATCTTACTTAAAATTGACTTATATAAAATATTTATCTTAAGGAGTATTTAGATGTCTGGAGTTAAAGGAAATCGTAGAGTTATATATACTAAGAAGGTTATTAAGGAAAGTTTAATTGAATTACTTCAAACGAATGAAATTCATGAAATTACAGTTACTAATATATGTAAAAAGGCCGATATTAATAGAGGAACTTTTTATACTCATTATAATGATGCATTTGATCTTTTACAATCTATGGAAGATGAATTATTTGATAAAGTAATTGAATATTTAAATGAAACGCCTTTTGAGGAATATACAGATGCATTGTTAATAAAAGTACTTGGGTTAATTGCTAAAAATAAAGATTTATGCAAAATATTATTCTGTAGACAAAGAGATTCTAGAATAATTGATAAAATATTATATATATCAAGTAAAGCAAATATTGAGCAAGTTATTAGTCGATCTAATAATATTAATGAATTTAATTTTGATTATTTAATAAGATATTCCGTTGGTGGTATTTTAGCTATTATACAGGTATGGCTAGAAAATGATATAGTTGAATCGCCTAGTGAAATAGTTAAAATAATAAATGATATAAATAAACTAAATCATAATTGCTTCAATTAATTACTTATTAAATTAAAATTATAGCTATAAGCTTATACTAATGCTTACAGCTATAGTTTTAGTTTACTTATTTATCTTTAAGTATTTTAAAATTATAATTCCATCTTCTATTGAATAATAATCCAAATGTAAGTCTATTTTAGTATTATTACCTAAAAATAAAGGTCTACCTTTTCCTAGAACTGTAGGTATTATTCCAAATATATACTCATCTATAATATTTTCTTTAATAAATTCATCTATAAGAACCCCTCCGCCGAATAAGTATATATTCTGCCCTTTATTTTTTAAGTCTAATATTACATTACATATTTCATTATTTATAAAATGAATATTATCAAAATCTTCTTTATCTTCTGAAGTTGCTACGTATACCTTCTTATTTTTGTACTCTTTATGCATATTTTGCTCATAACATCTTTTTCCCATTACTACTATATCTATATCTTTTAGAAACTCATCATGGCTCCATTTATTTTCTGTATCTAGCAAGCTATTGTTATTTCCAATTATCCAATTATATCCACCCTCTTCATCTGCTATATATCCATCTATGCTCATTGCTAAGTTTAGTATTATTTTTCCATTCATATTTATTCTCCTTTATTATACTTATATATTGATAGAAAATAGATTATAATATATAATAACTGACATCTTATGTCATATTAGAGAGGAAATTTTATGAAAGCAGATAGATTAATTTCAATTTTAATGTTATTACAAATACATAAACAATTAACAGCAAGTGATTTAGCTAAAAGGTTAGAAGTATCTGTTAGAACTATTTATAGAGATATCGACTCTTTAAGTTCCCTAGGTATCCCAATATTCACCAATAGAGGAACTAATGGCGGCATAAGGCTTTTAGGTGATTATAAAACTAATTTAACTGGCATTAATAAAAATGAACTTTATTCTTTATTTTTACCATCTGGAAATAAAATTTTAGAGGACTTAGGTATTGAAAAATTAAAAGATTCTACTATGCTAAAAATTCTAGAAAATTCTTCTATTGATCAGATAAAAGAAATTGAAAATATTCAAAACTACATTTATATTGATATGCATACTTGGAGCAAAAGCCCTATTACTACTAATAAATATGTTTTAGGTATTTTGCAAAAAGGAATTTGGAATCATAATATCTTAAAAATGATATATAGAAAAATAGATGAAACAAAAGAAGTAATCTTAAAGCCTTTTGGTCTAGTTTGTAAAAGAGGTACTTGGTATGTTATAGGTGAAAATAATGACATTATCAAAACTTATAAAGTTAGCTCTATTGAGTCTGTAATTTTAAATAAAGAAAAGTTTGATAGACCTAAATGTTTTAATTTAGAAAATTATTGGAAATGTAGTACAACTAAATTTAAAAATTTAATACCTAAATATAATTTTACGTTTAAGGTTAATCCTTCTATTATAAATCATATAAAATCAAGGCCATTTATTACTATTCTTAAAGAAAATAACAATTATATTGATATAAGCTTTGATTCTTTATTTCAAGGAATAGAATTTGCTTTTGGATATGGTAAGGATATTGAAATAATACACCCTATTGAAGCTATAGATGAAATAAAAAGAAAAGCTTTAGATATAATTAACTTATATAAATTATAAATAAAATATCTCCTATAAATTAGGGTATATTTTATTTATAATTTTAATTTTTAATATATATCTTTAAATAAATGTTTATTTTCGTCTATATATTTTTCGCATTCAGTTGCAGCTATTGCTCCATCAGATACTGCTGTAACTACTTGTCTAAGGGATTTTTGTCTTAAATCTCCACAAGCATAAACTCCTTTTATATTTGTATTCATATTATCATCAGTGGTAATATATCCATAATCATCTAAATCTATAATATCTTTAAATATATCAGTAGCTGGTATATAGCCTGCTAAAACAAATAAGCCAAAAGCTCTATCTTCTTTTGAAAGTTCATATCTACTTTTTTCATTTGTAATATTATTTATATACTCTATATATGTTGGTTGAGCTTCTCCTCCTAGTTCTACTATTTCAGTATTAAATTTAACTTCTATTTTATCATTTTCTAAAACTCTATTTGCAATAGATTTTGCACAAGAGAACTTAGGCTTTCTAACAAATATAGTCACCTTTCTTGCAATTCTTGCAAGGAATAAAGATTCTTCAGCTGCAGAATATCCTCCACCTATTACGAATACATCTAAATTTCTATAAAAGTTACCATCGCAAGTTGCACAATAAGACACACCTTTTCCATAAAATTTATCTTCACCTTTAAAACCTACTTTTCTAGGCTTTGCTCCAGTGGCAATTATAATTGATTTAGTTTTAAAAACAGCATTTTTAGTTTTTATTATTTTTATTTTTTTATCTAACTCCATAGATATTACTTCACTATACTCAAAATTAACACCAAAGCTTTCAGCTTGTTTTCTCATAGTATCAATTAAACTAGGTCCATCAGTTTCTATTATTCCAGGATAATTTACAATTTCAAAAGTTGTAACAGCTTGACCACCTAAGTATTCCTTTCTATTATTAATGTATCTAAGACTGATCTTCCTGCATAAATTCCAGCAGATAATCCAGACGGTCCTCCACCGATTATTATTACGTCATATAACTTATCCATGTCAATTATCTCCTATCAAGTTCATTTATAAATTTATATCTTTTGTATTTATTATTTTCATTTATTAATGTATTTATAATAATATTATTTATACTTGATTTTATAATAATCTAGGTAAGTTAATATAAAGTAAAAATCTAGTTAAAAGCTTTAATTTTACTAATAACTAGATTTTTATATTTCTATATCTTATTTAGTTAAACTTTATATATTTTCTAGCTGTTAATATATAATATATTAAGTATATAGCTAAAAAACTAACTATTGTGGTTGAAGTTAGTAATATACTATTTTGATTAAACAAATCAGTTATAGCATATCCAGCTACTATACTATGAGTAGATACTAATGCTGGAATCATAAAGAAAATACCAATTTGTTTATATATAGCTTTATTTATATATTTTTGATTTGTTCCTATTCTTCTTAAAATATCAAATCTTCTCTTATCTTTACTAGCGTCTGATATGCATTTAAAGTACATTATACTTCCAACAGATATAACAAACACTAATGCTAAAAATAGTCCTATAAAGTAAATTGCATTTATAAATCCATAATCATTGGGATTAAATTCATTTACACTATATAAATCTATATCACTATTATTTCTTATATAACTTGCTATTTCTTTTGTATTATCAAAGTTCTTTAATGTAATCGTAGTTATATTAAACTTATCTTTTCCTATTGTTTTACTTAACTCATTGTAAGCACTGTTATTTACTGCTAAAGTTATCTTATTTTCTTTAAATAGTCCAAACAAACTAAGTGGAGCTGAATCAATTATATTAAATTTTTCTCCATTTATATCTATACTTATATTAAAGTTAAATCCATTAACATAGTTTTTAGGTAGAATTAATAATGCTTGGTTGTTTTTTAAATTATGCTTTAATATTTTATCATTTAATTCTCTATTGTTTACTATATTTTCAATCTCTGAGAATTTTATTATATTAATATTATTTGCAAGCGGTATTTGAGAAGATTCTACTTCATAAGGTATGACCTCTGTAGTAAGCTTATAATCTATTTTTTCCTTACTTAAATTAATTGCATTATTTACAACTTCATTATTTATATCTCCTATATAAGTCAAGCTATATGGATACTCACTATCTTTTCCTTGTACTAATAAGCTTTTAGTTGTTATTGCTACTATAGCTGAAGTTAAACAACATGTTATTAGAATTGCAATTTGACCTAAAACCTTATTATTATCTCTTATCCTAAAAATTATATTATTATAACTAAGTACATTAGTTCCTTTATATAAAAAGTTTTTATTATCTATTAGTTTTGAAACTATAAAAGTAAAGAATCCTTTAAATAATAATGTTGTTCCTAGTATAACCATTAGAACTGTAATCATTATAGCAATTGGAAACTGTATATTAAATTTCTTATAATAAAGTATAATAACGTAAGCTATTATTATAACAATAAGTCCTAGTATACCTTTATAAGTTTTATTTTTATTATTTTCATTTTGATATATACTAGTTGCATATATAAGCTTAGTTATATCTGTATTTACTAAACTTATATATTCTTTTATAAATACAAATACCAATATAACTAAGAACATAATTAATGTTATTATTACTCCTGGCATACATATTTCAAATTTAATTGACTTATTTACAAATGAAATCTTAGCTAGTGCCATTAAAAATAATTTATTACTTATAATCCCCCCCCCAATATACCTCCAACAAGAGCAACTATTCCTATTAATAGTCCTTCTTGAGTAAATAAAAAAGCTATTTTATTATTTTCAACACCCATAAAAGTATAAATTCCAAATTCTTTTTTTCTTTGTTCTATAAAGAATCTACTTGAATATGAAATAAAGAAAGCACTACTGCTGATACTCCTGCTATAGATGATGCTACTTCTAAGTTTTCTAATTGCTTAAATTGATTACTAAATACTAAGGTTTCAAAATTATAAAAAACTACAATAGAAAGTATCATTGAGAATATATACATTCCATAGTTTTTTATATTTTGCTTTAAATTCATTAATGACAATTTAAACAATTTCATTTATTTCACCTCCCATAGCAGTAAGTAAATTCATTATATTGTTATAAAACTCTTTTCTATTTCCACTATTATCTATTCTTGCATTTAATCTTCCATCTTTTATAAATATTACTTTTTTAGAATAACTTGCACTAAATGGATCATGAGTAACCATTATAACAGTAACATTAAACTTTTTATTCATATTATTTAATCAACTTAGTAGTTCTGTTGAAGATTTAGAATCAAGTGCTCCTGTAGGCTCATCTGCAAATATAATACTTGGTGATGTTATTAGTGCTCTAGCTGTTGCAACTCTTTGTTTTTTACCACCCGCTAATTCATATGGATATTTTTTTAGTTGATTTTCTATTCCAAATAATTTAGCGAGTCTCATTACTTCTGATTTTATTTTATCTTGCTTTTCATTTGAAATAATAAGTGGCAAAGCAATATTATCCTCTATACTCATACTATCTAATAAATTATAGTCTTGAAATATAAATCCTATATTTTCTCTTCTAAATTTAGATAGTTCTTTATTATTTAATTTACCTACATCCTTACCTTCATAATATACATTTCCTTATGTAGGCTTATCTACTGTTGATAAAATATTTAATAAAGTAGTTTTCCCTGCTCCCGATGGTCCCATTATAGAAATAAACTCACTTTTTTACTTCTAAATTTATTTCTTTTAAGATTTCAAATGTATTTTTACTATTTCTAATCTCTTTCTTTAAGTTTATTACTTTTAACATAACTTCCTCCAAATTCAATTAAGTTTTATTACAATATTATTTTATATTTTAAATAACTTTGCTTCCATCCATTAACCTTACAGTATTTATATCTAATATAACATTTATGTAACATTGTACAAAGCTTATTAATAGTAATATAATATCTTTATAAATAAAAAGATATCGTAACTAGTACTTTACTTGTTACCCTTGCTATTACATTGTGTTCTACTCTTGCATCAAAAGGTAAAAAATCCCCTTCTCTTAATTCAAATTTTTCTCCGCCTACAAATTCTATATCTATAATACCATCTAAAACTTGTATAGTCGCATAACCATTATGTGAATGATTTGGAAGTCCTTTATCTTTTTCAAATTTAAAAAATAAGGTTTTAAATTTTTCATTTACTACTAAAAACTCTCTATTTGTATCTATTTTATTTATATTTATAGGATTCATATTAATTACCTCCATATTTTATTTAACATATTTATTTTCTAAGTTTTTTAGTATTAATATACATCTATCCTTAACATTTAAGTTATTTTCTTCAAATTCTATACACTCTTCATTTATTGTGCTTAATATACTTTTATCTAGTTCTCTTTGTGCAAACTTATATATGACTTTATCTTCTTTATCAATATGTCTTTCTAGTAAATGCGTATAAGATATAGCATTTGCTATTACATCTAACTTAGATTCTTCATAACCTGACTTTAAGTTTACTAAAGCTTGTTTTAAGTCTCTTATATATAATCTACCTAATTCATGTTCTACAAGCATTCCATTTTTTATAACTCTTTCAGCTACCTCCCCTAAGTTTTCAATCATCTTATTAAAAAGCATCTTTTCTTCTTTTTTATGATGATGAGCATCCGCATAATTTGATATAAAATCTATTATTAATTCAAAATCATAATAATTTATATCTTCACCTTGCAATACTTTAAAACTTACAGCTCTAACTACTTTTAGCATACGTTTTATATATTGATGTTCTTCATTCATTATTTCTATTGCATTCATTCGAAATCTCCCTGTTGTATATTATTTTTGTATACTTTTAATTTTTCTTACTTATAACATAAGTTTTATCTTCTTTTTCAATATAATTAAAATTACTATTAACTTCACTTACAAAAGCTTTTATCCATAAATTTCTTAATTTATAGAATATATCAACATCAATATTTTCTTTATCCCATATATCTTTGTGTACACATATTCTTCTTATCCATTCTACTTTATCATCTTCTGAAGTTATTATTTGATTTACTCTATCGCATGGCATACCATCTAATATATAGTCATTAATACTTGTATATATTTCTGTCGCAGTTGTAAGATTTTTACTTTGTTTAACTTCTTTAGCTGCTTTAATACCTTGAAATGTATATATTTTTTCTATTTTTGCTAGTGAATTTTCATTATTTTTTAATATAGATTTTGTTAATATAGCCATTCTTCCTTCTGCTGAATGTATTTTACTTTGTAACCATCCGTGTATATTACCAGTATCTATCATATCTTCTAAATTTTTATTTGGAAGTTTTTCTTCATATTTTAGATTAATTTCATTTGTTAAACTTTCTATATCTAAACCTTCATTTTTAGCTAATTTAATTATTTCATCTTCTAATCCTTCAAACCATAATATTTTATTAAATAACCAATAATGTATCTTTCCTAAAAATAAACTCATTTTTATTCCTCCTATTTTAAAGTGTATTTTATATACTCTTTTATTTTCTTAATTTAAGTAATCACATTTGTGATTACTGTAATTGAATATATAATAGTTTAGTTTATATTTCTGTAACATAAGTTACAAATTTTAATAAAATAAAAAATAACTGTACCTAGGAATTTAAATTATTCAAATTCTTATTCTACAGTTATTTTTAGAGCTTAATTATACATAATTAAATAACATATATTTTTATTTTAATCCTTGTTGTAAGCAAGTTTTTAAATCATCGTCTGGTGTACTTATTGTTCTTAAATCAAATGTATCAACTAAATATTGAAGTACATTAGGGCTTAAGAATGCAGGAAGTGTAGGTCCTAGGTATATTCCTTTTATTCCAAGAGATAATAATGCTAATAAATCTGCTACTGCTTTTTGTTCATACCAAGATATTATTAACGATAATGGTAATCCATTTACATCAGTTCCAAAAGCATCTGCAAGTGCTGTTGCAATTCTAACTGCTGAATAAGCATCATTACATTGACCAACATCTAATAGTCTTGGAAGCCCTGCTACTTCTCCAAATTCTAGTTTATTGAATCTATATTTACCACAAGCTAATGTAAGTATCACACAATCTTTTGGTACTTTTTTAGCAAATTCAGTATAATAATTTCTTCCAGGTCTTGCTCCATCGCATCCACCTATTAAGAAGAAATGTCTTATTTTACCTTCTTTAACTGCATTAACGATTTCTTCTGCATGAGAAAGTGTTGCATGATGTCCAAATCCTACTAATATTTCATGAGGTTCTTGATCTTCTTCATATCCACCAAGTTCTAGAGCTTTTTCTATTATTGGAGTAAAATCTTTTTTACCGTCTTCATTTACGCTTATGTATTGTACTCCGTCCCATCCTACTACACTTGTCGTAAAAATTCTATCTTTATATGTTTCTCTAGGTCTCATTAAACAGTTAGTTGTCATTAATATACATCCAGGTATATTATCAAATTCTTTTTGTTGGTCTTGCCATGCTCCACCAAAGTTACCTACTAAATGAGGATATTTTTTTAATTCTGGATATACATGACAAGGTATCATTTCACCATGTGTATATATATTTATTCCTTTACCTTCTGTTTGTTCAAGTAACATTTGTAAATCCCATAAATCATGTCCTGATACTACTATAAATGGACCTTTTTTCATATGCACATTTACTTTATGTGGTGATGGATTTTTATAAACTGTAGTATTAGCTTCATCTAACTTTTTCATAACAGCAACACTCATATCTCCAGTTCTCATAGTCCATCTTATTAATTCTTCTACACCTAAATTATCATCAGTTGTTGCTTCTAATACTCTTATGTAAAAATTATCTACTTGATCATCATAATATCCAAGTTCTCTTGCTTGATGACCATATGCTGATATTCCTTTTAAACCATATACTATAGTTTGTCTTAATGATCGTATATCTGGGTCTAATTGTTAATCATACATTATACCTGCTTTTTTTGCATCTTTTAACATTTCAGCCTTTGTATCACTTAAGTTATATGTAGCATGTTCTGTATTATTTTTTATGATTCCAACTTTACTTCTTAAAGTTTCTTTTATCTTTTGAGACTCCTTTAACATTTTTACATGTACATCTGCATCAAAATTTACATTAGTTAAAGTTGTAAATAATGAATTTTCTACAAAACTAACTATATCTTTATCTACATTTTCACCTTTTTCAACTATTTATTTTGCATAACAACTTATTCCTTTTATTTGAAATATAAGTAAATCTTGAAGTACTGCTATTTCAGGTGTTTTACCACAAACACCAATCTTAGTACATCCTTTTCCTCCAGCTGTTTGCTCACATTGATAGCAAAACATTGGATATTCTATTGCCATGTTATTCTCCATATTTATTTCTCCTTATATATTTTTAAGTACTAATTTATAATTCCCTAAATCTGTATAAAATATATATTACTATTATGATTTTCGTATAAATAAAAAAAATCGATGGAAAAACTTATCCATCGATTTTTATACTTAATCTACTTTTTTATTTTTCTTATAGTGTCTATGATGCTTCCATCTCTGTATTCAACTACAGCAACTACTTCATCTGTAAACTCTATTTCTTTTGGTGTTCCAACTAATCTTGTAGCCATAGCTCTTAATTCTTCCATAGTTATTAATGGAAGGTTAGCAGCTTTGAACTTTTCTAATAAGTCTTTTCTACCTGGGTTAACAGTTACTCCGTAATCTGTAACAACTACGTCTACTGTACTTCCTGGAGTTACAACAGTTGTAACCTTATCTATTATTGTAGATAATCTACCTCTTGTTAGTGGTGCAACAAGTATAGACATTTTAGCCATTGCAGCTGTATCACTGTGTCCACCTGACGCTGCTCTTATAACTCCATCAGAACCAGATATTACGTTAACATTGAAATCTGTATCTATTTCAAGAGCTGATAATATAACAAAGTCTAATTTGTTAACAGCTGCCGATTTATTTCCTATAGAAGCGTAGAAGTCAGCACTTACTTCAACGTGTTTTTCATTTCTTCCTACTGATTCAGCTGCAGTTAAGTCGAAACTTTGTGTATCAAATAACTGATCAACTAAACCTTCTTCTAATAACTCTACCATTGGTGCTGTTATACCACCTAATGCATAGCTTAACTTTATATCTCTTTTCTTTATTTCTTCTTTAACGAATCTAGTAACAGCAAGTGATGCTCCACCAGAACCAGTTTGCATTGAGAATCCATCTACGAATAATCCAGAAGCTTTCATAACATCTACAACTCTCTTAGCTTGTAATAACTCTTTAGGGTTATTTGTAAATCTAGTAGCTCCAGACATTATTCCTGAAGAATCTCCAACTTCATCAACTACTGCAACATAGTCAACTTGAGTTTGAGGTATACTTTGTGGGAAATTTGGATAAGGAACTAATGTATCAGTTACAACTACAACTTTTTCAGCATATTGTGCATCAACCTTAGCATATCCCATAGCACCACATATAGATTTTCCTTTAACACCGTTAGCGTTCCCCATGCAGTCGGCTGAAGATGCAGCTAAAAATGCTACGTCTATTTTAACATCTCCTGAAGATATGGCTCTTGCTCTACCTCCATGAGAACGTATAACAGCTGGATATTCAAGTATTCCTTCAGAAACAGCTTGAGCTAATTTTCCTCTAAGTCCTGAAGTTTCTATTCTATTTACGACACCGTTTTCAATGTGAGCAACAAGACCATTATGAGCACTTGTTAATGAAGAAGCAGCTATTCTTAAGTTTTTAACTCCCATTTCTGCTAATATATCAACAACTTGCATTAATAACTTATCCCCAGCTCTAAAATGGTGGTGGAAAGATATTGTCATTCCATCTTTTATTTCACATTTTTCTATAGCTTCTCTTAAAGAAGAAACTAATTTTGTTCTTCTTACGTGCTCCTTTAAGTTGTCACTGTCAACATTACCTAATTTATCAGCACTTAAACTACTAAATGGTGCAACGTAAGCTTTTCTATTTTCATAACCTTTTATGTTTTTTAACATTTCGTCGTTTACTCTTTTAGTTTGCATATTAATTTTCACCTCCAACTAATACACCTGCAGCTTCAGCAAGTTGTAACACTCTTTGAGCTCTTTCTATTATTGGTTTATCTACCATCTTACCATCAACTGTAAATACCCCTAAGTTATTCTTTAAAGCTTCAGCTGTAGCATCAACTATTTTTTGAGCCTTAGCTATTTCTTTTTCACTTGGAGTGTAAACATCATGTATAAGTTCAACTTGTCTTGGATGTATAAGTGACTTACCACCGAATCCCATTCTCTTTATAAGGTTAGCCTCTTTTAAGAATCCTTCATCGTTATTAACGTCAGCATAAACTGTATCTAATACTTCAAGTCCGCAAGCACGACCTGCCATAGCTATCATTCCTCTAGCTACGAATAATTCGTCACCTTCTGGAGTTCTTGTAGTTTTCATACTTGTTACAAAGTCTTCTCCACTTAATGCCATACCTATTAATCTCTTAGTTGGAGATTTAGCTATATTAAAGCAGTTCATTACTCCTAGAGCAGTTTCTATAGCAACCATTATTTTAGTGCTACCAACTTCCATTCCACATGCTTTTTCTATTTTTTCTATTTCAGCATCTACTGCCATAACATCTTCTACAGATTCAGTCATAGGTATTCTTACAACTTCAACACCAGCACTTACTACAGCAGCTAAGTCTTCTTGCCAGAACTCTGTAGCAAGTCCATTTATACGAACTACAGTTTCTATTCCTAATTCTTTATAGTATTCTCCAAGTTTTTTTAACATGTTATGTACTAAAAATCTTGCAGAATCTTTTTCTGTTATTGCAATAGCATCTTCTAAGTCAAACATTACTGAGTCTGGCTTATATATATGAACATCTCTTATTATTCCAGGATTATTTCCAGGAACAAATAGCATCGAACGTCTTAATTTCATTTTTATATCTCCTTATCTCCACTTATAGTCATTATTTTGAGCAGATCTATATACTGCAGCCTGTACTCTACTTATTATTACAGGATCTATAGCCCCTTTGTCATTTGCAAATACTTTTGCATTTTCTACATTTAAAGATTCTAGTGTTTTTTTTATAACAGTTTCAATTTGCTCTCCAAACTGAGCCATTACTGTACTCTCAAGTTCAATAACTATTCCATTATCATTTGGCTCTAATATAATTTGAATATCACTTGATTCTAGTGTACCAGCAGTAGCCGTAACTAATAATTCCATACTTTTTCTCCTTTTTGACTTCATATTTAACAATTATATGTATACATTTTTTTATTTTTGTATACATTCTCTATTACCCCTAATATATCAATTTATGAATAATTAGTAAAATAGTATAATTTTATAATTATTCATTCCATTTTGGAATGGTTGTAAAATATTAATATCTTTTGATTTGAATGTTATAATATTTATGACATACATATTTAATAAACTTCTAGAAGGGATGAATTTAACTTGAACGAAAAAGATTACGAGATTATATTAACTTTGCACGAAACTAAAAATATAACAAAAGCTGCAAATAAGCTTTATTTAACACAACCAACTTTAACAAAAAGAATAAAAAATATAGAATCAGAACTAGGATTTGAACTTATATTGCGCTCAAAAAAAGGAGTCTTATTTACTCCTTTCGGAGAATCTATAGTACCCTATATAAAAACAATTAACTCCAGCATAAAAGATATGAAGGAGTATATATCTTCTAATAAAGGAACTATTAGTGGCAATTTAAACATAGGAGTTTCTGTAAACTATGCAAATTATAAACTTCCACCTGTTATTAGAGACTTTACTCTAAATTATCCAAATGTAAATATTAAAATGATTGTAAGTAAAAGTATAAATATATTTAACATGTTAAAAAATGACGAAATTTCTATTGCTATAGTTAGAGGCGACTTTAATTGGGATGAGGGAAAAATACCTTTAAAAGAGGAACAAGTTTACTTTGTTTACCAAAATGAATTCGATATTGATAATCTTAATTCTCTACCATATATTAATCGGCATACTGACGCTGCTTTTCAAAGTTTAATAAAGAAATGGTTTAATGAAAATAATCTGCTTATGAATTCATCTAGATTAGATATTGATAATATAGAGGTTATTTTGGAAATGTGTGAAGCTGGTATAGGTTGGAGTGTCCTTCCACAAGTTTGTTTAGATAAGTTTGAAGGCTATAAAAAGCCTTTATATTTTAATGATGGTACTCCTTTTGTAAGAAATTCTTATATTTTATATAAAAATTCTTATTATAAGTTTCCACAAGTTGAGCTATTTATTAGAACTATACTTTCTAACAAAGATAATTAAAACTTTGTTTTACCTAGTTTACTTTTGCATTCTTTGTTTTTGGACAATTGTCCCTAATTTATTGTCTATATCTTGTTTATAATAAGTTATATGATATAATTTGTTTACATTATATTTAATAAGGAGAATACATATGAACAACTTATCTTATTTTTTAGATACTTGTCCTAATTATATAAAAAATAACTTTATTAATTTAACATTTAATACTTTTGATAAGATCTTATCACAAAATGAAACTGCTAATTTTGTATATATAATAAAAAAAGGTAAGGTTAAAGTTTATTCTCTAACACCCACTGGAATTAAATATTTAGAAAACATTTATTGTGAAAATGAATTATTCGGTGAATTAGAAGTTTTTATTGATAAACCAATACTAAACTATGTAGAAGCAATTGAACCTTGTGATGTTATTAAAATACCTAAAAATTATTTTTTAGAATGGGTTAAATCTGATAGTGATTTTTCTTTATATATAAATATTCAACTTTCTCAGAGAATGTATCATACATCTATTAATAGTAAGGCAAATATTGCTTATTCTCTAAAACATAGATTACTTTTCTTTTTATGGAAGTTTTTAGATGAGTATGACTTAGATTTAGTCCATAAAGACATCTTAGTCGAAGGTGTTGGATCAAATATTAGAAGTGTTAATAGGGTTATAAAAGAGCTCATTGAGGATAATATCATCGAATATAATAAAGGGTTTATAAGAGTTAAGGATTTTGATAAGCTTGTTAATATGATTTTTCCACCTAAAAGTAATCATTCTATATTAGACAACTTTAATGAAAATTAGGAGGACAATTATATGATTAATAAAAAGCTACTAATAGAAAAAGCATTTGATGCTCAAAAGTTTTGTTATACTCCATACTCAAACTTTAATGTAGGTGCAGCTTTACTTGGGGCTAGTGGTAAAATTTATCAAGGATGTAATATTGAAAATGCAGCATTCACTCCAACAAACTGTGCTGAGAGAACTGCTTTCTTTAAAGCGATTTCTGAAGGAGAAAAAGATTTTACTGCTATAGCAGTTGTAGGTAATAAAGAAGGTGTAAAAGCTGGAGAAGGAGATTTTTGTGCTCCTTGTGCTGTATGTAGACAAGTAATGGCAGAGTTTTGTAATTTAAAAAATTTCAAAATAATTATTGCAAAAAGCACAGATGAATATTTAGAATATACATTAGAAGAACTTTTACCATTGGCATTTACTGGTAAAAACTTAGACTAAATATTTTTTAAATAAAAACCTATATGGGTAAATTTAAATGAATACATCAACATTTCTAGAAATATTAACAGTAGCAGAAAAGCTAAAATGTAATACTAGGCACTCATGGACATCTAGCGGACGCAATGAAAGTGTAGCCGAGCATAGCTGGCGTATTGCATTAATGGCATTATTAATGCGTGATGAATTTCCTAATATTGATATGGATAAGGTAATTCGTATGTGTTTAATTCATGATTTAGGTGAGGCCTTTACTGGTGATATTCCTACTTTTGAGAAAAAAGAAGAAGATAGTAAAAAAGAAGAAGAAATATTTTTTAACTGGATTGAAACCTTCCCTACTCCTTATCGTGAAGAATTCACAGAACTTTTAAAAGAAATGAATGAACGCAAAACTGATGAAGCTAAACTTTATAAAGCATTAGATAACTTGGAGGCAGTTATTCAGCATAACGAAGCGGATATTAGTACTTGGATTCCACTAGAATATGATTTGCAGTTTACTTATGGTGTAGATAAGATTGGATTTTCCCCTTATTTAAAAGAACTAAAAAAAGAAATAGACAAAAGAACTAAAGAAAAAATATCTCAAAAAAATGAATCTTAACTACTTAACATATCCTATATTTAATATTGTATTTTATATATTTTAAAAATATATAATCGAATTATATTTTACCTTTTGGAAATAATAAAATAGATATTTCTTAAGGAGGTAAATAAAATGCAAACAGAAAATTTAAAGTGTAATGCAACTGAATGTGCATATAATCAAGATCTTAAGTGTAAAGCAGGAAATATACATGTAAGTGGACTTGGTGCTGTATCAGTTGAAGGAACTACTTGTTTAACTTTTGCAGAAATTTTAGAAAATGATAATGGAGCATTTTATAATAAAGCTAATGGTACTTTTGTAAATAGTTCAAGTAACTCAATTACAAAACCAAGTGATATAAAATGTGAAGCTCATAATTGTATATATAACGAAAATAAAAACTGTCATGCAAAAAGTGTTCAAATAGATAAAAACAATACATACTGTGACACTTTTAATTATAAAAAACATATTTAACATTATAAAAACACATTAATGTATCTGAGCTTACGATACATGATAAAGTCCAGCAAATAATTTGCTGGACTTTTCTCATTATATTCTATTAAATGCACTTGCAAGCATAAGTTTAATTCTATTTATTTGGTTAACTTCACTTGATCCTGGATCATATTCAATAGGTACAATATTTAGTCCCTTACAATGCTTCTTTAGTGCTTTAATAGCACCTCTAGTATTAGCGTGAGCTGGTAAACATCCAAATGGTTGCATACATACTATATTTTTTACATCCCAATGGGTAAGCTCCATTATTTCTCCTGCTAACTTCCAACCTTCACCTGATTGATTCCCTAGTGATACTATCTTTCTAGCATTTTTAGCTGTATCTTCTATTCTCTCAGATACATAGAATAATTTGCTATTTTTTAAAGCATCTATATATATTTTTTGGTATTGTTCAATAAATTTAATAGTAAACCTCCCTTTTAAACTACCAATTAAGCTACCTTCTAAGTTTTTATAGTTATATATATTATTATAAGCTGGTGCTAAAAACATGGATAATAAATCATTGGAAACAACTTCTACTCCTTCACTTTCTAGCATATCAACTATATTATTATTGGCTATTGGGCTTAACTTAACCAAAGATTCTCCAACTATACCTACCTTAGGCTTTTCTATATCTACTTTAGGTAAATTTTCAAAGTCTTTAATCATATAATGTATAACTTGTTTATATATCTCTTTGTTCATACCTTTAAATGATTCTTGACAAATCTTTAACCATTTTTCATAAAGTTTATTTGCACTTCCTTTTACTTTCTCATAAGGACGAACTCTATAAAGTACTTTAGTTAATAAGTCACCATATATCATACCTATTATAGCATTTTTAAGAATTTCGAAATTTAGGCCTTCAAGAGCATTTTCTTTTTTAACACCAGCTAGGCTAAGTGATAATACCGGTACATCTTCAATTCCTGCATCTTTTAATCCTTTTTCTAATAACTTTACATAATTTGTAAATCTACATTGGCCTTCTGTTTGTGCAAGTAATATTGAAGTATTACTTAAATCGTATTTACCCGATTTTAAAGCATCTATGATTTGACCTATAACCACTACAGCTGGATAGCATATATCATTATTTAAATACTTTAAACCTTCATTTACTACATTCTCACTATTCTTTAAAAGAACTACATCATAACCATTTTGTCTAAGCATTGCATGTATTACTTCAAAGTGTATAGGTGAAAATTCTGGTACAATAAGAGTTTTATTTTTACCTGGATTTATAAATGGTTTAACTTCTGGTAATTGTTTTATTTCTCTTACTACATTATTTAATTCTCTTTCATCAATTGCTGCCTTTAGGGATCTAAGTCTTATCCTTGCCGCCCCTAAATTACTTCCTTCATCTATTTTTATATTCGTATAAATCTTAGAATGAACATCGAGTATTTCTTGTACCTGATCTACTGTTATAGAATCTAGACCACATCCAAATGAAGTAAGCTGTACTAATTCAATATCATCTCTATTTGCAATATAAGTAGATGATGCATATAATCTCGAATGATATGCCCATTGATCTACTACATTAAGTGGTCTTACTACATTTCCTAAGTATGCTAAAGAGTCTTCTGTAAATACAGCTAGACCTAAGCTATTTATAAGTTTTGGTATACCATGGTTTATTTCTGGATCTATATGATATGGTCTACCACCTAATAGTATTCCTTTTGTATTATTTTCACTTATATATTTAAGTGTTTCTGAACCTTTTTTTCTTATATCTTCCTTAAAACGATCTTGCTCTTCATAGGCCTTATCTACACTTTTACTTATTTCTGATTTTGTAACATTAAATTTCTTTAATTCTTCTACTAGTCTTTTCTTAAGCTTTTTCTTATCTCTAATCGGTAAGAATGGACTCATAAAGTTTATATTTTTTTCACTTATAGTCTCCATATTATTTTTTATAACTTCTGCATAAGAAGTAACTACTGGACAGTTAAAGCAATTATCTGCATTCTCTTGTTCCTTAACTTCATGGATTATACATGGATAAAATATATCTTTTACTCCTTTTTCTATTAAATCTTCTACGTGACCATGTACCATTTTAGCTGGATAGCATGCAGTTTCTGATACTATAGATTCTAATCCTTTTTCATAAATATTTTTAGAAGATTCACTTGATAATTCTACTCTAAATCCTAATTCTGTGAATATTGTAAACCAAAATGGATAATTTTCATACATATTTAGTACTCTAGGAATTCCTATTGTTCCTCTTTTAGCTTTATCTTTGTCTAATGGCTTATATGAAAATACTCTATCATATTTATATTGATATAAGTTTGGTAAATTATCATTTTTATTAGCCGTAGCCAATGGTTCATCACATCTATTACCTGATAAAAATTTTTTATTATTTCCAAATCTATTTACCGTTAATAAGCAGTTATTCGAACATTTACCACATCTTACAGTGTTATTTTTTATTTCTAAGTTATCTACTTCTTTAAGAGTTGCTAAAGTAGTTTTATGATCTTTAGTAAATCTTTCTTTAGCGAGTATTGCTGCTCCAAAAGCTCCCATAAGCCCCGATATATTAGGTCTTATAACTTCTCTACTTGATAAAAGCTCAAAACTTCTAAGTACTGCTTCATTATAGAAAGTTCCACCTTGAACTACTATGTTTTCACCTAAATCATCTGGATTTCTCAATTTTATAACCTTGTATAAAGTATTTTTAACTACTGAATAAGCAAGCCCTGCTGATATATCTTCTACTGTAAAACCTTCTTTTTGAGCTTGTTTTACTTTAGAATTCATAAATACAGTACATTTTGAACCTAAATCGACTGGAGACTTAGCAAATAATGCTTTATTGGCAAAATCTTGTATATCAAGTCCTAGTGATTTGGCAAAAGCTTGTAAAAATGAACCACATCCTGCTGAACAGGCTTCATTTAAAGTTATACTTGATATAGTTCCTTTACTTATTCTTAAGCACTTCATGTCTTGTCCACCTATATCTAGTATAAAATCTACATCTTCACAGAAAAATTTAGATGCCTTATAATGTGCAACAGTTTCTATTTCTCCTACATCTATTCCAAATGCTTCTTTCAATAAAGCTTCTCCATATCCTGTAACACCAGAATTTACAATATTAGCTTCTTTAGGAAGATTTGTATATATCTCTTTTAATATTCCAATAGTGGAATTTACTGGATTTCCTTTATTACTAGCATAATAAGAGTAAAGTATATCTCCATTTTCATTTATTAAAACTGCTTTAGTAGTTGTACTACCTGCATCTATTCCAAGATAACAATTTCCTTTAGCTTCTTTTATAGATAAATGATTGACTTTGTTTTTGTTATGTCTTTCTTTAAAAACATTATACTCTTTTTCATTTTTAAATAATGGTTCTAAGCTATCTGTTTTTTCTTCACAATTACATGCTATAGATTCTAATTTATTTAAAATTGTATTATAGTCAGTTATATTTCTTTTTTCACATGATAAAGCTGCTCCCCATGCTATATATAGTTCTGAATCGTCAGGGAAAATTATATCTTTATCTTCTAGTTCTAAAACATCTATAAATCGTTTTCTTAATTCTGATAAAAATGTTAGGGGTCCACCCAAGAAAGCTACCTTTCCTTTTATTGGTCTACCACAAGCAAGTACACTTATTGTCTGAACCACTACTGCATGAAAAATAGATATTGCTATATCTTCTCTTCTTGCACCTTCATTTATTAAAGGTTGAACATCTGTCTTAGCAAAAACGCCACATCTAGCTGCTATTTGATATATATGAGAATAGTTTTTAGCTAACTCATTTAATCCACTTGCATCTGTATTTAAAAGAGCAGCCATTTGATCTATAAATGCTCCTGTACCACCTGCACAAGTACCATTCATTCTTTGTTCTACTCCACCTTGTAGATAAGTAATTTTTGCATCTTCTCCACCTAGTTCTATTACTACATCTGTATCTGGATTATTTACTTGTATAGCTTTAGTACTTGCTATTACTTCTTGTACAAAATCTATATCTAAGTCATTAGCTAAACTCATACCACCAGAACCTGCTATAGAAAATATTAATTTACTGTCCTTTATATATTCTTTAGAATCATTTAAGCATTTCATAAATGCATTTCTTATATCCGCTAAATGTCTTCTATATGTTTTATATATAATATTATCTTTTGCATCTATAACTACCATTTTTATAGTTGTAGAACCTATATCAATTCCTATCCTTAATAATTTACTCATTCTTCCTCCTTAAGATATGCTTGATGTCTGTATACTACAATAATTAAGTATATCAAATTTCTACTTATTTTTCATATTAAAATCTTAAAATTTGTTATAAAAAGTTAGATTTTTAGATTTTAAATTTTGTAAATAAAAGTATATTAACATAATAAAATATAGTATATTAGTTATACTTACTTTAGGTAGTATAGAAATGAGTAAAATTTATAATAATTAAAATTAAAAAAGGAGTTGAATTCTATGAAAAGATTTTCTTTATTTATTGTTATTAACGCTATTTCATTGTTTATAGTATCTAATTTAATGAGTAGCGTATATATTGGTTCTTTAAAAGCTTTATTAATATTAACTTTAATATTTGGATTATTGAATACATTTTTAAAACCAATATTACAACTTTTATCTTTACCTATTACTTTCTTAAGTTTAGGTCTATTTTCATTTGTAATAAACGGTATTGTATTAAAGTTAGCTTTTTCTATAGTTAATGGAGCTCATCTATATGGACTTTTTAACGCCATCATAGCTTCTATACTTTTATCTATTGCCAATACCATATTTTATAATGTACTAGATTCAGATAGATAAATATTTAATGATAATTTATAAATAATGATTTTAGAAAATATAAAATGCTTATATTTAAAATATTACATACGTATCATATTTTAAATATAAGCATGATTTCTATACACAATTATTGTATATTATAAAGTAAACTGTAGTAATTTGCACACTTTTATTAATAATATAAATTTTAATTGCATTATAAATTTATATTCATGTAATTAGAATAATATATACTTTCCTTATAAAAAGGTAGTAATATATTTATTTTTTATTAACCTGCCTTCTCAAATTGACTATTATATAATTCTGCATAAAATCCTTTAGCTTCTAATAATTCATGGTGATTTCCACTTTCAATTATATCTCCATCTTTCATAACTAATATCACATCAGCATTTTTGATAGTTGATAATCTATGAGCTATAACAAAAGAAGTTTTACCTACTGTTAATTTATCCATAGCTTCTTGAATTAAAACTTCAGTACGAGTATCTACTGAACTTGTTGCTTCATCTAATATTAATAAAGGTGCATTTTTTACCATTGCCCTCGCTATAGTAATTAGCTGCTTTTGTCCATCTGATAAATTTGTGCTATCATCTAATACAGTATCATATCCATGAGGCAATGTTCTTATAAAGTGGTCAATTCCAACAGCTTTACAAGCAGATACTATAACAGATTCAGAAACATCTTTTTTATTGTAAACTATATTATCTCTAATAGTTCCTTCAAATAACCAAGTATCTTGAAGTACCATGCAGAATAAATCATAAACTTTCTCTCTACTTAATTCTTGAATAGGGACTCCATCTATTTTAATTAGTCCACTACTTACATCATAGAACTTCATAAGCAAGTTTACTAAAGTAGTTTTTCCTGCTCCAGTAGGACCTACTATGGCAACCTTTTGCCCAGATTTTATATCCACTGAAAAATCTTTTATTATTAATTTATCTTCGTTATATCCAAATTTAACATCTTCAAAACTAACATTACCTTCTATATTTTCAATATAAATGTTTTTGTCACTTTCATTAATCATTTCTTCTTCATCTAAAAACTCAAATACACGTTTGCATGCTGCTGTATTAGATTGTAAGCTGGTAGCAACTTGTGCAAGCTGACCAAGTGGTTGTGTAAAGTATCTAATATACATCATAAATGCTACTATTACACCAAAAGTTATTTTATTATTAAAAGCAAGCATGGCTCCAACTATACACACTGCTACATATCCAAAGTTACCTATAAATGTCATTAAAGGCATCATAAGACCTGATATAAACTGTGCCTTCCATCCACTTTCACGAAGCTTATTATTTAAATCTTTAAATTCTTTATTTGTTTTTTCTTGAGCATTATACACTTTAATTACACTATGACCTGTATATGCTTCTTCTACATGACCATTTACCTCACCAATAAGACGCTGTTGATTTTCAAAATGTTTTTGAGATTTTGAGATTATCATCATCATTAGTGCAAATCCAAAAGCAGTAGATAGTATTGCTGTAATTGTTAAAGTTACATCTGTAACAAACATCATATATAAAGAACCTATAAGTAAAGATATACCACTAACTAAAGTTCCCATACTTTGATTTAATGTTTGACCTATTGTATCTACATCATTAGTCACACGACTTAAAACTTCACCAACAGTAGTTTTATCATAGTACTTTAGTGGTAATCTATTTATCTTATCGCTTATGTCACTTCTTAACTTTTTAGTTGTTTTTTGAGTTACTGTTGCCATTATAAATCCTTGTAAGTAAGATAATGTAATACTAATCGCATATAGTATAACTAAGAACATACCTATCTCATTTATTCTATTTATATTAATTCCCGTCATTATACCATTTGTGATTATATCAGTTACTTCACTTAGTTTATTGGGACTTATAACTGTGATTATAGATCCTCCTATTGCAAATATTAATGCAAAAACTAATGCTGTTGTATATTTTTTCATATATCTCATAAGGTTTAATAAACCACCTTCTGATCTTAATTTATTCTTACTACGCATTTACTAACTCCTCCTTTGAAAGTTGAGAATATGCTATTTCTTGATAAACTTTACATGTTTTCATAAGATAATTATGTGTTCCAATACCCACTATTTTACCTTCATCTAGAACTATTATCTTATCTGCATCAATTATAGTTCCTATACGTTGAGCTACTATTAAGTTTGTAGCTCCTTTTATTTCTGATTTTAATACTGAGCGTAGTTTTCTATCTGTTTTATAATCAAGTGCTGAGAAAGAATCATCAAATATATAAATTTCTGGCCTTCTACAGATTGCTCTTGCTATTGATAATCTTTGTTTTTGTCCTCCAGATACGTTCTTTCCTCCTTGAGAAATAGATGCACTATAAGTATTAGTCATCTTCTCAACAAACTCTGTTCCTTGAGCTATTTTTACTGCTTTTTTCACATCATTCTCAGAATAAATATCCTTACCATTATCACCATAAGCAACATTTGACATTATACTTCCAGTAAATAAAACTGCTTTTTGATGAACATACCCTAATATGTTATTAAGGGATTTTTGTTTATAATCTTTTACATTAACTCCATTTACTAAAACTTCACCTTCACTGACATCATAAAATCTTGGTATTAAGTTTATTAATGAAGTTTTACCGCTGCCTGTTGAACCAATTATCGCAACAGTTTCACCTTTATTAACTTTAAAGTTTATATCTTGTAGTACATATTCAGACTCTTCAGAATCAGGGTATTTAAAGCTAACATTTTTAAATTCTATCTCACCAGTCTTTGAAATATTTTTAATATCTTTGTTTCCATCTATTATACTTTCTCTTGTATTTAAAACCTCTAATATACGCTTAGATGATACAGAAGCTCTTGGTAGCATTATAAATATCATAGTTAGCATCATGAATGCCATTATTACTTGCATTGAATAAGATGAAAATACTATCATATCACTGAGCAAGCCCATTTTATCCATCATATTAGCACCATCTATTAAGTACGCGCCTATCCAATATATAGCTAGTGACAAACCATTCATTACAAGCATCATTCCTGGTTGCATTATTGACATAACTCTATTTATAACTAAGTTATTATTTGTTAAATCATTATTTACTTTTTCAAATTTTTCGCTTTGATATCCTTCGGCATTATATGCACGCACTACTCTAATTCCAGTTAAGTTTTCTCTAGTAACTAAGTTAAGTCTATCCGTTAATTTTTGTATCTTTTTAAATTTAGGTAATGCAAAAATCATTATTATTAATATAATAAATAATAATACTAATAATGCCCCACCAGTAGCGGCAGTCCATTCCCATCCTTTACCTAATATTTTGCATACTGCCCAAATTGCTGTTATTGGAGCCTTTATTATTAATTGAAGACCCATAGCTCCTATATTTTGAATTTGAGTTATATCATTAGTTGAACGTGTTATTAAACTTGATGTAGAAAACTTATTTATTTCTGCTAATGAAAATCCTTCAATCTTATCATATAACTTAGAGCGAAGAGTCCATGATAAGTTTGTAGCAATCTTTGCTGCAAAGTATCCTACTATAAATGATGCTACTAAACTCCCAAGAGCACATAGTAACATATATCCCCCAGAACTTAATATTTCACTTATCTCACTATTTGGTGTCTGAACTAACATTGTTATTTCAGACATATAATCTGGCAGTTTTAAATCTAAGTATACTTGTAAAACCACAAATATAAAGCTACATAATATAAACGACCAGTCTTTTCTTGTTAAATACTTTAATATTTTTAACATTATTTTTATTCCTTTCTTAATTAAATCAGTAAATATTATATTAGCTATTTTATGATACAAAAATTAACTAAAGATTAATTGAAGATGAACTAAAAATGAACTTTTTTATTTCATATTTATATATATTGACTACTAAACATAATCTAATATAATTAAAATTACAAAGGAGTGATATCATGATTAATATTTTATTAGTTGAAGATGATGAAAAATTAAATAAATTATTTTATACCATTCTTTCTAAGCAAGGATTTAATATGTATAGTGCTCATAATGGTATTGAAGCTTTTAATATCTTAGAAAATAACCATGTTGATTTAATTATTTCCGATATAATGATGCCTAAAATGGATGGATATCAATTCACAGATTCAGTTAGAAAAGTAAATTCTGAAATTCCGATTCTAATGATTACTGCAAAAGATGATTTTCATTCAAAACAAAAAAGCTTCTTAATTGGTATAGATGACTATATGGTAAAGCCTATTGATGTTAATGAAATGATACTTAGAGTTAATGCCCTTCTAAGAAGAAGTAAAATCGTCCAAGATAAAAAACAAGTTGCAGGAAAAACAGTTTTAGACTATGACTCTTTATCTGTAACTAGGGATGGCGAAACTATAGTTTTAACTCAAAAAGAGTTTTATCTATTATATAAACTTTTATCTTATCCTAATAAGGTATTTACTAGAAATCAACTTATGGATGAAATTTGGGGATTAGATAGCCCTTCTGATGTACAAACTATAGATGTTCATATAAACAGACTTAGAAGACGTTTTGAGAATAATCCTGACTTTAAAATTATTACAGTAAGAGGATTAGGGTATAAGGTGACAAAAAATGAGATTTAGAAAACCATCACATATATGGATTCCATTTTTAATGAATATATTTCTAACTTCGTCTATTATTTTACTTGTAGTTAGTTTAGGTTTTTCTATAGGAACAAAATTAGACGTGGCTAATAATGAAAATTTAAGTACTTTTTGGGGTATAAGTCTATTTATATTAATAAACATAGCTCTAGCTTCTACATTTACATTAATTATAGGTGTATTAACTAATAATTTTATGAAGCCAGTAAATAAGTTGATTGAAGCTACAAATGAGGTTGCAAAAGGTGACTTTTCTATAAGACTCGATGAGAATACTCATCCACCTGACATTCATAATATGAATGCATCTTTTAATAAAATGGTTAAGGAATTAAGTAGTATTGAAACATTAAGAAATGACTTTATCATAAATGTTTCTCATGAATTTAAAACACCTATAGCAGCTATTGAAGGCTATGCAACATTATTACAAGATAATAGTTTAACAGAAGAGGAAAGAATGGAATACACTAAAATTATTTTAGATAGTTCTAGACAGATATCATCTCTTTCTGGAAATATTCTTAAACTATCTAAACTAGAAACTCAAGAAATTATACCTGATAAAAAATATTTTTCTTTAGATGAACAGCTTAGACAATCTCTATTATTACTTGAAACTCAATGGTCTAAAAAAAATATAGACATTGATATGGATCTAAAAAGTATCAATTACTATGGAAGTGAAGATTTACTAATGCAAGTCTGGTTAAATATATTTAGCAATGCTATTAAATTTACTCCAAATGATGGACTGATTGTAACTAGATTAAAAACTACATCTAAAGGTATCTGTGTTACTATAAGTGACAACGGTATTGGAATGAGTAAGGAAGTTCAAGATAGAATTTTTGATAAGTTTTATCAAGGTGACAACTCTCGAAATTTACAAGGTAATGGCCTTGGAATGACTTTAGTAAAAAAAATTCTAGATTTATGTAAATGTGAAATTACTATTCAAAGTAATATAAATAAAGGAACAACATTCAATGTATATCTTCCAATTTAGGAAAATTAAAAATAGAGGTACTATCTTTATCGATAGTACCTCTATTTTTAATTTTAGCTCCTTAAAGATTCCACTGGATCTTTTTTAGCTGCAAATTTTGCTGGTATCCATCCACCAATCATAGTAAGTACTACACTTATTACTAGTAATGAAACAGCATGTACTGGATTTAAATTAGCAACATTTTCTAAATCAGTCATTTGGTAAAGAATATTGTTTATTGGGAATGTTAATGCCCATGCTAAGAATATTCCTAATAATCCCGAACAAGAACCTATTATAAATGTTTCTGCATTAAATACTCTTGTTATATCTTTCTTTCTTGCACCTAAAGCTCTAAGTATACCTATTTCTTTTGTTCTTTCTAATACTGATATATATGTGATTATACCAACCATTATTAATGAAACAACTAATGATATAGATGCAAAAGCTACTAATACAATTGTTATTCCATCCATTATACCACCCGTCATATCAGACATAGCTTGAGCTAGGTCAGTATATACAATCTCATCATCTGCTGATTTTACTTTATCATTGTAAGCATCTAAATAATCTACAACTTGATCTTTTGCATCAAAGTTCTTTGGATAAATCATAATAGCATAAGGAGTAGAATCCCCACCTAAGTAAGATATTAGAGACGATTTATTTTCTTCATCTACTGCCTCTCTAGTAAGAACATTGAAGTCAGCATCTTTTTGTGCTTTTACTATCTCTGAATCTAGTGCATTATCTACTACTAATTCTGTAAGCTTATCACTATATGCTATTCCATTAGCTAACATACCAACTCCACTATTAGCATTTTCACGAACTATAGCTTTTATTGTTAAAGTTATACTATTATCACTATTATAAGCTTTTTCTAAATCAGTTGTAGGCATAAATGTTCCAAAAGAAGTTTCTTCATAGTAGTCATTATTATCTATAAGCTTAAATTCCATTCCAACTAAATCATCAAAATCTATACTATCTAAGTCTTCTATATCTAACCCAATAGATTTTATAGTATTTTTATCTATTCTATTTTTAAAATCTACTACAAGAACTAAGTCAGTATCCTTAGTTGGGTATTCTCCAGCTAATACATCATAATTCTTTTCTATGTAAGAACCTTCATTATCATTTATCATTTCTGGATAAGATGATATATAAGTTGATGGCATAGGTGAATTATTACTTTGATTTGTAAATGATGATACTTTATAATTATCATCTATTTTACTTATAAGATTCATATTTGCTATTCTTGTATAACCAATACTAGAACAAATATCTTTATTTATATTATTTAAATAGTTTAAAAAGTCATCACTAAAATTATTTTTATGAGTTTTTATAGTATCACTTTGGTCATATAAAAATACCTCATTACTATCAACATATTCTTTTTTACCTGCAGCATTACTTGCCATTTCATTATGCATAGCTTCCATATCTACTTCTTGAGAAGTTTGAGATATTGTTATAGGATATTCTGCTAAAGTATCAGATTGAACTTCTTCTATTTTTGTGTTAAAACCTGAAGATAAACTAAGTATTACCGCTATTCCTATTATACCTATACTCGATGCAAAAGCTGTTAAAAATGTTCTTCCTTTTTTAGTTTTAATATTAGTAAAAGATAACTTTAAGGCTGTTAAAAAACTCATACTTGTTTTCTTTAATGAATAAGCTCCATCACGTATTCCTTCATTTAACTTATTTGAGTCTGATACTATATTTCCATCTTTAAACTCTATAATTCTATCTGCATAATTATGAGCTAACTCTGGATTGTGAGTAACCATTATTACTAACTTATCTTTTGCTATATCTTTTATTAATTCCATAATTTGTACACTAGTTTTAGTATCAAGTGCACCTGTAGGTTCATCCGCTAAAATTATATCTGGGTCATTTGCTAATGCTCTAGCTATAGCAACTCTTTGCATCTGCCCACCAGATAGTTGATTTGGTCTTTTATGAACATGATCTTTTAATCCAACTCGTTCAAGAGCCTCTAGTGCCTTTTCTCTTTTTACTTTCTGAGATACACCACTTAGAGTCATCCCCATCTCTACGTTTGAAATTATGTCTAAGTGGTTTATTAAATTGTAGCTTTGAAAAATGAATCCTATAGAGTTATTTCTATAAGCATCCCAATCTGTATCTTTGAATTCCTTTGTGGATTTTCCATTTATAATAAGATCTCCACTATCGTATTTGTCAAGTCCACCTATAACGTTTAAACATGTTGTTTTTCCAGAACCACTTGGACCTAATATGGCAACAAATTCATTTTTTCTAAAATTTACTGACACACTATCTAGTGCTATTTGTGTAAAGTCCCCAGTGGTATAGCTTTTTCTTATGTTTTTTAATGTAAGCATATTTTCTCCTCCTGTAAATTATGATATAATACTACATCTTAAACATGAACTTAACATTAACTTTAAAAAAATAATTTAAAATATTACTTTTGAGCCATAATTCCAACTAATTTATGAGGTATATATGGTTCTTCTAAATATTCTATTTCCTCATCTGTTAGTTTTACATCAATAGCCTTAATTGCTTCTTCAATATGAGAAAGTTTGGTTGCTCCAACTACTGGCGATGTTGTCTTTGATAATAACCAACCTAGAGCTACTTGTATTCTTGTCATATTTCTTTTCTGTGCTATTTCTGCAACACGGTCTATTATTATTCTATCTTGATTTACAGTTAAGTCATATTTACTCTTAGCAAATGAATCTTCTTCTAATCTTTTAGTTATTTGTGATATATCTCTAACTAATCTACCTGATGCAAGTGAGCTATAAGGTGTCATAGCAATATTACTTTCCTTGCAACAAGTTACCATTTCTCTTTCTTCTTCTCTAAATAATAAATTATAATGATTTTGAACTGATATAAACTTACTCCATCCATTTTTATCCGCTATGCTATTTGCCTTTTCTAATTGCCATGCAAAGCAATTTGAAATACCAATATAACGTATTTTCCCTGCTAGGACTTGTTCATTTAAAGCTTTCATTATTTCTTCAATTTGTGTGTTATAATCCCACATATGATATATATATAAGTCTATGTAATCAGTTTCAAGGTTAGATAAGCTTTGATTAAGCATATTATTAATATGTTCTTTTGCACTAACATTAGAGTCTATTTCTGTTTGACTTCTTATTGGAAATTTTGTAGCTATAATAACATCTTCACGATTAGCTAAATCCTTTAATGCACGACCAAGATATATCTCACTCGTACCATTTTGATATCCTATTGCTGTATCAAAAAAATTAATACCTACATCAAGAGCTTTCTTTATAATCTCTTTAGATTTTTCTTCACTAAGTGTCCATGAGTGCATACCTTGACTTGCATCCCCAAATCCCATGCAACCTAAACATATTCTTGAAACCTCTAAGTCTGAATTTCCTAATTTTGTATATTTCATAAATACCCCCTATAATTTGCTTCCTTTCTTAATATACTAATACTTAGAGTTAACTCTAAGTCAATACAAAATTAAATTTTTAACCTTCTATTCCTATTAATTACTTACATACAATTAAAAATTTTTTCATTAATAAAAAATAACCTAAAATTATGTTAAGTACATAACTTTAGGTTATTTAAAGTTATTATAAAAGCATCATTGCTATTGATAATATAATTGCTGATGCTATAAATATTGTTATTATAACTTTAGTAACAAATTTTACCCAAGTTGCATAATCTACTTTTGCAATTGCAAGTGTTCCCATTATAACCCCACTCGTTGGTGTTACAAGGTTTACTATACCACTACCTGCACTGAATATTGATATAACTACTTCTGCTGGAAACCCTAAGCTAACTGCTAATGGTCCAAATATTGGCATTGATAATCCTGCTAAACCAGAAGTAGATGGTATAAAGAACGATAAAACTATATAAATTAATAAAGCAACTATTGTAAATATTATAGGTGACATTCCTCTTAGTACTGAAGATGCAGAGTTTAAAACATAGTTATCTAATCCTGTTGAACTCATTATTACAGATATTCCTTTTGATACACCTATAACTAATGATACACCTACCATATCTGCTGCACCATCTATAAAAGCCACAACTATTTCTGTTTCTTTCATTCTATAAACTAATCCTATGATAACTGACATAATTACAAACCACATACCTAAATCAGAAAACCACCAATTACCAAGTGAAGAACCTGTCAAAAATGAAGTATTATTAAAAATTGTTATACCAAATTTCTCCCAAGGTATTATCCCTGCTACCATTATTAAGAATGTAAATCCAAATAATGCAAGAACTACTTTTCTTTTAGAAGTAAATTCTATTACATCATCACTTGATTTATCTCCTATAAATGCTTCTTTTGCACGATGGAATTCATCATCTGTTAATAATGTAGCACTTTTATCTTTTTGAACTTTTTTAGCATAGCTCATGACAAAGTATATTGAGATAAGTAGTGATACTAACCATAATGCTATTGCTGTACCTATTACTATCACTTGGTTAGCATCTATTCCTACACCATTTAGAGCTCCTATTGCTGTCGAAACTAAAAATGGATTAACAGTTGAACCTAAAACACCACAACCTGCGCCTAAAATTAATGTCGCCACTGATACTAAAGGGTCAAATCCTGCAACTATCATTGTAGTTGTAACAAGAGCTGTAAATGCTATTGTTTCTTCTGCCATACCAAAACTAGTTCCACCTAAAGAGAATAGGAACATTAGTACCGGTATTAGTATTAATTCTTTTCCTTTTAACTTGCTAACAACTGAACCTATTCCCGCATCTAAAGCACCAGTTTTTGTTGTTACACCTAAGAATCCGCCAATTAATAAAACAAATATAGCTATATCAATTGCTTCTAATAGACCATTTATAGGAGCCATAACAAAATCAGATAATTTTGCACCTCTAACTCCTGGTATAAAGTTAGTTACTATAGCTATAATAGTGGTTATAGCTAATAAAACAGTATACGCACTTGGTAGTTTAAATACCTTTTTGTCATTTGTAGTCATTTTTATTTCTCCTTTAATTCCTATTACTTTTATTAATTTCCCCATAAATTAATTTTTTATATATTAATATTTTCAATTTATAATCATGTTATTTATGTATACTTTATTTAAAAATCTTTAGCGTTAATTATAAGGATAACTTAGATAAAAAATTAATTCTAACATATACACGTATATGAGAATATTATTTAACATACTATAATCAAAAGTAAAATCTAACTATCACAAATGTTAGAATATAAAAGAGGTAAAATTATATGAATAGAAAACAAGATAATAATGATAAAAAAATACCTCCTTGGGAAAATCCAATATTCTTAATTATAATGACTATTATCGGAGGATTTATGAATGCTTACACTTACATTACAAGAAATGAAATACTAGCAAATATGCATACTGCTAATATGTCTAAATTAGGGATTAATATTGCTCTTGGAAATTGGAAAAATGCGCTTAACTTCTTTATTCCTATTATAGCTTGTGTATTAGGTGCTGCATTTTCTGAATATGTTGCATATTTAATAAAAAAAAGTAAGTATAAAGGAAATTGGAGAAAAATAGCTTTACTTATAGAGTCAATAGGGTTGTTTAGTATTGGCTTTATACCTTTATCTGTATTAGATTTTATAGTTACGAACTTAGTATCTTTTTGGATGGGATATCAATTATGCCTGTTTAAAAAGTGTCTAGGTGTTGGGTACAGTACAACTATATGTACAGGAAATATTAGAACTATAGGACAGTTTTTATACGATGCATTAGAAGAAGAGAATAAATTTTATACAATAAAGCTAATTACATTCACTGTACTTACATTTTCATTTGCTCTAGGAGCTGCTTTAGGTACTTTAATTTCGATTTCTATAAGTGTTAAGTCTGTATGGATTCCTAGTATCATATTATTATCTCAAATGATATGGATACATACATATGATATTATTAAATAAAAAAGCAATAGTTAGTTGCTATTGCTTTTTTATTTAAGGTTTATGCTAATGAACCCATAGGATCCCATGGTTGTAAAACAATCGGATCTGATTCGTATTGATCTATTAATTCTTTTGTTAAATATTTCTTATTTATTACAATTTGGTATACATATTCAGAAAACCACTTATCAGACATTATATAAAATCCTTTATTCCCACTATCGTTTCCCCAACTATTCTCTACCTTCCATTTAATAGGTTCATCATATCTCTCTAAGTCTACTCCAGTAAATACCATAGCATGAGTCATAAGGCTCTCACCATAATCAAGTCTTTCTGCTTTATTCATAGCAAACTCAGTTTTAAATAATTTATTAGCTTGAACTCCATCAATATCCATAGATCCATATTCTTTATCAAGAAATTGACCTACATCACATCCAAACCAGACCACATTTCCATCTTTTAACTGATTAATTGCTAATTTCTTTAGGTCTTGAACTGGAAGATTTAAATGTCTTATAATATTTCCTTCTTTTACATTACCAAGGAATTTTATAGTATAACTATGATTAAATGGTTTGTCATTTGTAGGTGCATTAATAATACTTACATAATCATCTAAATTCCAATCTACATAATCTTCAAAGAATTGATTTGGTGTAATATTCTTAATTCTAATAAAAGTGTTCTCTTTATCTTTAACTTCCCAAGTAAATTTCTTTGGAGGCTTTCCTATAGATATACAAAGCATACGATATATTGTAGCCATCATATCTTTTTTCTTAGCTCGAAGTTCCTCTATACTTTCACCTAAATTATAAGATTTTCTTATTTGACATGCAAATTCTCTTAATTTTTTTGTAAGCCATGGATTAATTTCATCTGTAGAAGTTGATACAAAAGTATCTGGCATTACATCCTTTGGAACAACACCATACTTTCTAACTAGATTTGCTAACATATCCCACTGACCACCATCATTAAGAGGTGCTGATAATAAAAAACTAATTAATCTGCTATCTGTAGGCTCTCTTAATGTTTCTAGAATACTTTCTAAGAAATAATTAGATTTTTCTAGTTTATCATAGAATAATATATAACTTTGAGAAAGTTCCATATTATCTAAGTTAAGATTCTTCATAACATCCAATCTCATAGTATTTAATGCCGCAAATACCCAGCATAGTCCAGCCCTTTTTTGATTTGTTATTTCTCCAGATTCTATATCAATGGAAAATGTATATTGCATTCTACGCTTAAGATCATAATCTCTTATAGCCGCACTTACACCTGATTTATTTACCATGTTCATAGCTATAATATTTTGTGTTTCTTTGTCAAACATATATTCAAGTTCATCTAGAATTTTTGTATTTATTGATTTAAAAGTCATAATCCACCTCTATTTTATTAATCATGTTTAGGTATATATCCTTTTAAATACTATTCCAGTGTAAATAAGTCTATTACAATTTATTTATAAATTGTAATCTTTAGGTACATATTCATGTCCCCATTTACATAGTGAATTTAAAATAGGCATCATAGATTTACCAGTATCTGAAAGTGAGTATTCCACTTTTGGAGGTACTTGTGGATATTCCTTTCTTATAATAATACTATCACTCTCTAATTCCTTTAGTTGATTACTTAGCATCTTATGTGTTACTTTACCCAATGCTCTCTTTAAATCGCTATATCTAAGAATTTCTTTTTTCCATAGCCAAAACAATATGTGCATTTTCCACTTACCACTAATTAGTGAAATTGCATATGCAAATGGTCTTACATCAATTTCTTTTTCTTCTAATTGTATTTCATTCATATTTATTCTCCTTTTATTAAAATAATCTATAGATTAGCATAACTTCTTAATTTAAATTATTAATAACATTGATATAAAAACAAGTGGTTAACTCAATATTGAGCTAACCACTTGTTTTTATATTACCCTAATATTTTTAAATCTTCAAGTACTCTTTCTATGTCATTAACTATTAATTCTTCAGTTAGATGATAGCGCTCATATAATACTTCTAATGGAACACTATTAGTAAATTCTTTGTTTGCACCAAAGTTTAATACTCTCATAGATGAATCACCATAGAATCTTGATATCTTTTCACCAAATCCACCATCAAGTATTCCATCTTCTAATGTTATCACTAGCTTATGATACTTCTTAAGCTCATTTAATAACTCTTCATCTAAGCCAGTTATAAATCTTGGATTTATTAATGTAGCATTAATACCAAATTCTTTTAATTTATATTGAACTTTCTTACCTAAATGGAAGAATGATCCAAGGCCTATTATTGCAACTTCATTTCCATCTTCAACTTTGACATACTTATTCAAATCATAAAAATTAGGTTCAACTTCAACCCCACTTGATATAACTTCCATATTAGGAACACGTATAGCTACTGGATGCTTTTCTTGGTCTATAGCCCACTCAACCATAGCAAGATGTTCTTCCTTAGTAGTTGGTGCTAAGTAAACTATATTCGGTATATTAGATATTAAAGGTATATCAAATAATCCTAAGTGAGTTATATCTGACCCACTTATTCCTCCCCAATAAACCATAATCGTTGCTGGATTATTATTTATAGCAAGGTCTTGAGATAATTGGTCATATGTTCTTTGTATAAATGAACTTAAGAATGATGCTACTGGTTTACCTCCTCTTTTTGCTATACCTGATGCAAGTGCTATTGCATGTTCTTCTGCTATACCAACATCTACATATTGATCTTTTAGTTTAGTTCTAAAACCGTTTACTCCTACTATACTTGGGGTAGCAGCTGTTATTGCTACTATGCTACTATCTTTTTTTGCTTTTTCTATTAAAAATTCTTCTGTTATATTTGCATAAGATTTAACAGGTTGGCCAGCAAATTTTAATTCTTTTGTTTCTAAATCAAATGGCATTACCCAGTGGAATGCTTCTTTATTTATTTCTGCATCTTCATATCCTTTACCTTTTACAGTATGCATATGAATTACTACTGGATGATTTGTATCTTTAACTTTTTTAAAAACTTCTATTAAAGATTCTATGTTATTTCCATCTTTAACAAAGTGATATTCAAATCCTAATGACTTGAAAAAGTTATTTTCTGCGTTTCCTTCACTTTCACGAAGTATGGCTAAGTTTTGATATAATCCACCATAGTTTTCTGCTATAGACATATCATTATCATTTACTAATATTATTATATTTTTATTAGATGATGCGGCATTATTTAAACCTTCATAAGCCTCTCCTCCACTTAAAGAACCATCACCTATTATAGCTATAATATTTTCTTTTCCTCCAACTACATCTCTTCCTTTTGCAAGTCCGCAAGCTAAACTTACTGAAGTTGATGTATGACCTATTGTAAAGAAATCATGTTCACTTTCTCTAGGCTCTGTATATCCTGTGATACTTCCAAACTTTTCAGGATTTATAAAAGCTTCTTTTCTTCTAGTTAGTATTTTATGTGTATATGATTGATGTGACACATCATATACAAACTTATCTACTGGTGAATTAAATACATAATGTAGTGCTATAGTTGCTTCTACCATACCTAAGTTTGGTCCAAAGTGACCTCCTGTTGTACTTACTTTTTTAATTAATACATCTCTTATTTCCGAAGATAATAAATTTAATTCTTCTCTTGATAAAGATTTTAAATCTTTAGGTTCATTAACTTTATTTAAAATATTTAATGACATATCTCTCCTCCAGTTGATTATCTCTTTCTTATCACATTGAAAAGTATAATTCCTAGAGTTAACTCCAAGTCAATAGATTATTCTAAATTTTTTTAAATTTATTAATCAAAATAAAATTTATAGCCTAAGCTAATGAGATCTTTAATATGGTCTTACTGAAACAGGATATAGCCTTAAGCCTATTCTTAAATCTATGCTTTCATTGGGAGAAAAGTATAAAAATAATTAAAAAAACGACCTAAAAATATATTTAGGTCATTTTTTATTTAATATAACTTACTTCTCTTTCAATAAGCTTCTTTACAAAATCATTCTTAGGATTATTTAATATTTCACTAGGCGTACCAAATTGTTGAATCCCTCCTTTATCCATAACTAAAACTTTACTTCCAAGCTTTAATGCTTCTCTAATATCATGTGTAATAAAAATAATAGTAATGTTTTCTTCTTTTTGTATTCTTATAATTTCATCTTGTAAGCTAGAACGAGTAATTTCATCCACAGCTCCAAATGGTTCATCCATAAGTAATATATCAGGAGATGCAGCAAGTGCTCTAGCTATACCTACTCTTTGCTGCTGACCACCACTTAATTCATTTGGATATCTTTTTAATAGTTCTTCATCTAATCCAACTATTTTTATCCATTTCTTTACTGCTTCTTTAGTTTTATTTTTATCTCTTTTATTCCAAAGATTTGGTACATAAGAGATATTATCTTCTATACTCATATGTGGAAATAATACACTTCCTTGAATTGCATAACCGATATTTCTTCTTAATTCTATAATATCTACGTCTTGAGTACACTTTCCATGAACAAATACCTTACCTTTATCTGGAGTAATTAATCCATTTACCATCTTTAATAGTGTAGTCTTCCCACATCCTGAACTTCCTACTACACTTAAAAATTCACCTTTCATTATTGATAGATTAAAATTTTCTAAAATTACTTTATCTTTATATACTTTTTTTATATTCTTGAATTCAATTGTAATTTTCATATAACCCCACCTCATTTACTTAAAATACCTATTTTTACTAAATATTCATGTGCAACAGTTTCTGCATCCATACCTTCTGTCTCTACCATATAATTTAATTTTGCCATCTCACTATCATTTAGTATTCCTTCCATTTCACTAAAAACATCTTCTAATTCAGGATATTCATCCAATACTTCATTTCTTACAACCATAGCACCCATTGCTGTGGAGAAAAATTCTTTGTCATCTTTTAATACAATAACACCTGATTCAGTTAACTGTCCATCTGTAGTAAATATATCCATAACATCTACTTTACCTTCATTAATTGCTTTATACTTTAATCCTATATCTAAGTCCATAGTTTTTTTAAATTTAAAATTATATTTTTCGGAAAGTGCACTGTATCCATCAGGTCGTTCAAAGAAATCATACTCTCCACCAAAAACTAATTTATCTGATACTTTGGCTAAGTCTGAATATGTTTTTAAATTATATTTATCTGCAATTTCTTTTCTTACAGCTATTCCATAAGAATCATTAAAACCTAATATACCAGTCCATGTAAAACTAAATTTTTCCTTATATTCTTTTACTAACTCATCATACATTTCTTCATTATAAAAACCATCATGCTTTAATACCATATTCCAACCTGTTGAAGTATATTCTGGATACATATCAAACTCACCACTTACCATTCCTGGCTGAATATTAGATGTACCGCCTCCAACACCTTGTGTTACCTCTACATTAATATCTGTTTTTTCCTCTATCATTTCCTTAATCATAGCCCCAATAATATATTGCTCTGTCATTGGCTTTGTTGCTAAATGTATAACTTGGTTATTATCTTTATTCTTATAAAAAGTTAAACCACCAATAATTAAAAATATAAACACAATAGCTGATATAAAAATTTTTAAATCTATTTGTAAATTAGATTTTTTATCTATAATTATTCTTTCTATAACTCCTAGTATTCCATCAATAATAAGTGCTAAAATTGCTATTAATAAGCTTCCTATTATTGTCATTGATGTATTATTAGTAGTTATGCCTCGATATATAGCAATACCTAATCCACCTGCTCCAATAAAAGATGCTATTCCGGCTAATGCAATTGTCATTGTTACCATATTCCTAATACCTGACATAATTATTGGCATTGCTAAAGGTAATTTTATTTTATATATAATTTGAAGTCTTGTACTTCCCATACCTGTAGCTGCTTCAATTACTGCATCATCAATATTTTCAATTCCTGTAAATGTATTTCTTACCATTGGTAATAATGCATAAATAGATAATGCTATAATGGCTGTTTTATTTCCTATACCAGAAAAAGGTATTAAAAACCCTAATAAAGATATTGATGGTATGGTGTATAAAAAATTAATAATACCTAATACACATTTAGAACTCTTCTTAAATTCACTAATAATAATTCCAATAACTAAACCAATAATGCAAGATATTGTTACTGCAATAAATGATATCTGTAAGTGTTGACATAGTAAGTTTATAAAAAATGCACTTTTTTCTTGAAGTAAATTTATCATTTCACTTAACACACCTATTCACCTGCCTTAATAATTGCTTTTGTAGGACATTTCTCAAAACATAATCCACAATGTAAGCAATTATTTGGATTGATTAAGTATTGTTCATCCTTAGTAATACATTGCTGAGGGCAGTTTTTTCTACATTTATCACACTTTATACAATCATTAGTTATATAAAATCCTTTTTTAAATATATTTTTACTTTTTAAAGAAAATGTTTTTCTATAAATAGGACTTTTACTTAAATTAAAGTATTCAATTTCTCCTTCATTTATATAGAAAACATCTAATATATATCTACTATCCTTTGGATAAACATCATTCATAACTGTATTTTCTTCAAATACACGATCTAACCATTTACTTTGTTCTTTAACTAAACTTACTTTTCCCATTAATCTAATAGACTCATAATTTTTAGTTAAACCTGCAATTGCAACTTTCTTTGACTCCAATAATTGACTATGAAAGTTTTTACCTCTTGCTGTTACAAAATATAAAGTTTCATTTTCCACAATCATTACATCAATAATTCTCACTTGAGGATTTCCATTTTTATCAACTGTTGCTAAAGCAACGTCTTTAATTTCACGTAAAAGCTTTAGACATTTATTAGCATTCATAACATATACCTCTCTTTCCCTAATTAAAATTTAAATCAAATTATATACTTTATTAAGTACACCCATTAATGTTGTATAGTTTGCTATAGATAACTATTAAGTAGATAACTATTAAGTAATTTTCAAAAATAGCCTTGAATAAAATATATGTATAAGTTAAGATGTGTATTTATTTTTTTATCTAAGTATTAGAATAAAAAAGCTAGTTTAAATTAATTTCCAAACTAGCTTTTTTTATAATTTATTTAATTTTATTTAAGCATTTTGTATGCTTCATCATCAACTTCTTCTTTTATTTATTAAACTGATTTCCCCATTATATACGCTTCTTTCATAGCTTTACTTTCTTTTATATCTCCTCTTTGCCAAGCACCTACTCCGTAAATAATGCCTTTTTCTTTTGCCCCTGGTAAGCAATCCATAAATCCTCTAAATCCATCGAAAGTTCTTTCCAGCATTGCTTTATTAAGATCTGCTGCAGTTGCTATTAAGTAAAAATCTTTATTAGTAATCTCTGTGTATCTTGCTACGGTTCTATCAATTAAAGTTTTCATCTGTGCATCCATAGTATAAAAATAAACTGGACTTGCCATTACTATTACATCTGCATTAATCATTTTTTGCAATATACTAGCCATATCATCTTTATGAACACATACTCCATCTCTTCTACATCTATAACAAGCTATACAATAATTAATAATCTTATCTCCTAAAAATATCTTTTCTATATCATTACCAGATTCTCTAGCCCCATTTATAAATTGTTCACATAAAATCTCAGAATCCCCATTTTTTCTTGGACTTGCTGATAATACCAATACTTTTTTGCTCACTCTTTAATCCCCCCTAATTTATTGTGTTTTACAAATTAATGATAGTACTTAGAGTTAACTTCAAGTCAACTAGTTTTATAATTTACTTCTCAATTTTACGAATAACTTTTGCTGGAACACCTCCAACAACAACATTCTTAGGAATATTTTTAGTTACAACTGCACCGGCTGCAATGATAGAACCATAACCAATAGTTACTCCTGGTAAAATTGTGGCATTCGATCCAATCCATACATTTTCTCCTATAACAATTGGTGATGGATACATATCTCCTCGTTTATTAGGATCAATTTCATGATTAAGTGTAGCTAATACTACATTATGACCAATTAAAACATTATCTTTTATAATTATGCCTCCTTGGTCTTGAAATTTACATCCAGCATTTATAAATACTCTTTTTCCTATTTCTATGTTTTTACCACAGTCAGTGTAAAATGGTGGGAACAGTCCAAAACTTTCATCTACTGCCTTGCCAATCAACTCAGAAAAAATTTCTCTAATTTCATGAGCTTCATGATATTCATTATTTAATACTGATGTAATCTTTAAAGCTTCTTGTGATAATTTATGCATAAATTCATGGACTTTTGAACCTTCAGTTACCTTCTTTCCTTGATTTAAATATGATAAATACTCTTTTAATTCCATTTTTCTATCACCTTTCTTTATTAAAAAATTAATTTACTTTATTATCAAAATATACGTTCTAAATAACCATAATAAAATAACTCTATTATAGTAAAGTACTATTATAGAGTTATTTTTATACTTATTTTAAATTTGATAAAAAAATTCTTCCAATTTATTAAATGGAGTTTTATCTGTTTTATCATAAGCATTTTCACTAAAAAATTTATAATGCGCTCTATCATCCATTATAAATAATATAGATCTTGTTGAAAATTTCATCAATTGTCTCTTATGAGAATAATAAAATAACATATAAATTGGTTTATTATGAACTATGATATGAAACCCTATCTCAATTTAGCAGAGAATATAAGAGAATATTTGATGTAACAGCTAAAATTGAGTTATATATTAAATCCTACACTTTCAAAACTATGTGAATCTGAACCTAAAACGGTTTTAATTTTATATTTATTTACAAGCTCTAGTAGATATCCATGTATATACGGTTCTCTACAATATACTTTTCTAATACTAGAAGTATTAAAATCTAGCTCATAATCTTTCTCACATATAAGATTAATAATTTCATCTAGTCGCTTATTTCCATCATAATCATATGGAAATAACTTATTAAACTTTCTAACTAAATTTAAATGACCTATTCTTTTGGGTTTATATATTCCCAAATCACTATTTATTGCTAACTTTAATGTTTCATAATATTTATTGTAAGTATTTTCTATAGAACCTAGCTTAGTAACTATCTTTAAAAATTCTTCAGCACTAAAATCTATACAATAATACTTCTCACCTATTTTTATCATATGTACTGATAATATAGAATCATCTAAATAATTACCATACTTATTTAACATTTTTTCTATCTCATATTCGTATTCTTCTATATAGTCTACTTCTACACCTACATTTATTTTAATCTTATCTTTATATTTATCTTTAAAAAAATTAACTTCCTTAAAGTAACTTAATATATCATCTTCATCCATTGCACTATCTTTTTTAGGTGATGGATCTTCAAAGTTATTCGGCAGTGGTAAGTGTTCTGTAAAAGTAATTTCAATTAATCCTACATCTATTGCTTTTTGTATATAATCCTCTAGTTTATCTTTACTACCATGAGGACAATATGGCGTATGTATGTGTCCATCTTTCATATCTTTACCCCTATACAGCTATTGTTAAATTTTCTTTATTATCTTTGTTTCCTAAATACTTAATATCAACTTTAGAAATTTCTAAACAAACTTCCTGACCTATTTTTAAGTTGTTTTCTTGATTTAATATATTCTAAACTTCAAAAAATTCTTTTGCATAAACTATATCTCCAGATACATTTTCTAATGCTCCTTTAATTAACTCTATAGCCATATAGTTTTCACTTGGTACTTCAAAAGGTGCATTTATACCAAAATTTGTACTTTTCTCAAATCCAAATCTAGGATAGTATTTTTCACTACCTAGAACAAATATAGATTCATAACCTAATTCTTTAGCTATTTTAAAAGTTTCTTTTATAAGTAATCTACCAACCCCCATTTTTTGAAAATCCGGATGAACAGAAAGAGGTGCTAATGCTAAAGACATATATTTTTCATTCTAAAATACTATATCCAGTTTTGTTGACATTATATGTCCAATAATTTTACCATTATGTTTTGCTACTAAGGATAATCCTTCTATAAAGTTATCCGATTTACGAAGCTTTTCTACTAAATTATGTTCATTATTATCTGTGTGTTCTGAACTTTCAAATGATTTTTAATCATTACTTTGACTTCTTTAAAATCTCTTTCTTCTTTTCTTATTACTATATTTATCATATACTCTCCTTGGATGTATTAATTTTTATCTCTAAAACTATTCTCATCATATTATAATTAAATATGGTATAGAGTTAACGCTCTATACCATATTACTATTGCATATTATCTCATAGTTTTTTCTACTAATCATTTAATATAAGTTTCTATTTATATCAATTTTATTAAAATAGTTATTATCCCAAGAATTGCAAGGCATATACCTACGACTCTATTTAACTTTTTAATCTCACACTTATTTGCAAATTGTGCGCTAGCATAAGCAGCTATAACACAAGAAATGATAACTAACAGCATAGGTAATGGTTGTATTTTAGCACCCATAGAAATATGACTTACTGTTCCTGTTAAAGCGACCAAAGTCATAATCATAGTACTTGTACCTACAGCTACTTTTAAATTATATCCAAGAAGTAATGTAAATACTGTAAGCATTAAAATTCCTCCACCACTTCCTGTAAAACCACAAATCCAACCTATTCCACATCCAAAGAACATTGCTGTTGCAATTTTTTTATGATTTATTTGTTCTGAACCATCTTCTGCACCAAAACCTTTTTCAATAGGTTGTACTAAAAATTTTATCCCCAGTAAAATGGTAGTTGCCATAGAAATATACCCTAGACCATCTGGCTGCGACTGGGAAAAAAGAAATCCACTATAACTACCAATAATAGTTCCTATAAAAGCGGTAATTGTAACAAGGATTCCATTTTTTAAGTCAATATTTTTATTTTTATAATAAGTGTAGGCTGTCAACATACTAGCAAGTACATCAGCTGCTAGTGCTACCGTTACAGCATCATAACTTTGCCATTTACATAAACTTACTAATAAAGGTGTTATAACTACTGCTGCAGAAAGTCCTGCAAGTCCTGTTACAATTCCTGCCCCTAATCCTGCAAAAATGTAAACTAAATATAACATACTGTGTCTCTTCTCCTTCTACTTTTACTTCTTATACTATATACTTTGTAATATAAATTCTAGTCACTATGCTTTTTATATTATAATATTGCTATGTAGAAAATACAATATTTGGTGTTTTTATCTTATATTAATCTATAATTTTAACTTTAATACATCTAAACTCTATAATTAAAATTGTTTTACTAAATTAATCATCTCTATTGCAGTAAGTGCAGAATCATATCCTTTATTACCAGCTTTAGTTCCTGCTCTTTCTATTGCTTGTTCTATTGAATTTGTCGTAAGTACTCCAAATATAACAGGAATATTACTTTCAATTCCTACTGATGCCACACCTTTAGATACTTCTGCACAAACATAATCAAAATGTGGTGTTGCACCTTTTATGACACAACCTAAAGTTATAATTGCATCATATTTATTACACTTTGCCATAGCTTTAGCAAGTAATGGAATCTCAAATGATCCTGGAACATAAGCTACTTCAATATCATCTTCATTTACTCCATGTCTTTTAAGTCCGTCTATTGCACCTGATATTAATTTTGAAACTATAAATTCATTAAATCTAGCTGCTACAATTCCTATTCTTAAATCTTTTCCTATTAAGTGTCCTTCTATAATTTTCATAAATATTTATCCTCCTATTTTTCTTTATACTGTATATAAGTGACCTAATTTATCTTGCTTAGTTTTTAAATAATCTTTATTCTTTTCATTTAAATCTAAATCTAAAATTACTCTTTTATTTACATTAATACCGTACTTTTCAACATCTTTGATTTTATCAGGATTATTTGTCATTAACCTTATATTCTTAATATTCAGTTTTTTTAAAATATGACATGCCTCATAATAAGTTCTTGAATCTACAGGCAATCCAAGTGCTAAATTAGCTTCAACTGTATCAAGTCCATTATCTTGTAAGTTATAAGCTTTTATTTTATTTAAAAGCCCAATTCCTCTACCTTCTTGTCTCATATAAACTACTACACCAGATTCATTTTCTTCTATAAGTTTAAGAGCTGCTTGTAATTGATTTCCACAATCGCATCTCATAGAACCAAGTATATCGCCTGTAAAACATTCTGAATGTATTCTACATAATACCGAATCCTTATTTTCTATATTTCCTTTGACAATAGCTATATGATGATCTTTAGTTAATTTATTTTCAAATCCATATATTCTAAAATCTCCATATTTAGTTGGCATTTTAGAATCACTAACTTTTAGCATTAAATTTTCATTTTTTAGTCTATATTCAATTAAATCTTTTATAGATACTATCTTTATATTGTGACACTTTGAAAACTTTATTAAATCATCTAGTCTAGCCATTTCTCCATTATCTTTAACTATCTCACAGATTACAGCACTAGGAGAAAATCCACATATTCTAGCTAAATCAACACCTGCTTCTGTATGACCATTTCTTACAAGTACTCCTCCTTCTTTAGCTGCTAGAGGAAATACATGACCAGGTCTTTTAAAAGAATGCTCCGTTGAGTTTTTATCTATAAGTTTTTTAATAGTTAAAGCTCTTTCTTTCGATGAAATTCCAGTTGTAGTATCTATATAATCTACAGAAACTGTAAATGCTGTGTTATGCGAATCTGTGTTTTCATAAACCATACTTTTTATATTTAATCTATCTAATAAATCTTTAGCCATAGGTGTACATATAAGACCACCTGCGTATCTTAACATAAATGTAATATCTTCATCTTTTACCATGTCCGATGCTATTACTAAATCCCCCTCATTTTCTCTATCTTCATCATCAACTACAATCAACATCTTTCCTAATTTAAAATCTTCTAATGCTTCTTCTATGCTATTTAACATACTTCCTCCTTTAAAATTTACATGAATCCATTATTAGATAAGAACTCTTTATTTATATTTAATTTTTTAGATATATTATCTATTTTTAAAAACTTCTCAATATATTTACCTACAATGTCACATTCAATATTTACATAATCCCCTATTTGCTTTTTATATAAAGTGGTTTCTTCTTGTGTATGTGGAATTATAGATACCTTAAATCTATAATCATCAACATATACAACTGTTAAGCTTACACCATCTATAGTTACAGAACCTTTTTTTACTATATACCTTAAGATATTTTCATTTGCCTCTATAAATATATCCAAACTTGTAGGTGATTTTTCTATATTTGAAATAATGCACGATGAATCTATATGTCCACTAACTATATGACCATCAAATCTAGAATCTACCTTTAAAGCTCTTTCTAAATTCAAAATATCATTTACTTTAAGATTTCCTAAATTACTTCTTCTTATAGTTTCCTCCATTATATAGAAGGTATAACTATCTTTATAGTAATCAGTTACAGTTACACATACACCATTGGTTGATATACTATCTCCCAACTTTATATCAGTAAGTATCTTTTTACAGTGTACGCAGATTTCTTTGCCTCCATTTACATTCTTTATACTTCTTACCACTCCAATTTCTTCTACTATTCCTGTAAACATAATTTCTCCTTATAAATATCCTTCAATGACAATATCTTCATCTATAATATATTGATTTATATTTTTTAATTTTATAGCATCTCTAACAAACTCTATTCCCCTGCCTCCAAGAGGAGTTGGCGATGTTTTTCCGCCTAATATTTTAGGCGAGATAAATGACATGACCTTATTTACTAAATTAGACTTAACCATTGAGTAATTAAGAGTTGAACCACCTTCTAATAAAATGCTATCTATTTCTTTTTCCTTTAATTTAATCATTAATTCACTGAGGTTTACTTGATTATCTATATTAGAAGTCTTTATTATTTCAACGCCTTTAGATTTTAATTTATTTATCTTATCTTCATCATCAGATATAGTAGCAACTATTATCTTTTCATGAACATTAAAAATATTTAAATCCATTGGTATTCTTAAATTTGAATCCACTATAATTGGAATAGGATTTACTCCGCCTTCTATTCTACAATTTAAAAGAGGGTTATCATTAAGTATTGTATTAATTCCAACCATTATAGCTTTATACTTGTTTCTAAGCTTATGTACCTCTTTTCTAGATTTTTCTGAAGTTATATACTTAGAATCTTTAGTAAAAGTTGCAATCTTTCCATCTAGTGTCATAGCATATTTTAATAAAACAAAAGGTTTTAAAGTTTTAATATAATTAATAAATACTTCATTTAGTTCTTTACATTCTTTTTCTAATACTCCAACTTTAACTTCTATATTATTTTTTAATAGCATATCTATGCCATTTCCAGAAACTATTGGATTTACATCTTTCATTCCAATAACTACTCTTTTGAACTTTTTTTCTATCAGAGTCAAAGCACATGGTGGAGTTTTTCCATAATGAGAACATGGCTCTAAAGTTACATAAATTGTTGCTCCTTCAAGAGGTTCTTTTGCATTATTTATTGCATTAATTTCTGCATGTTCCATTCCATATAGTTTGTGATATCCGGTAGAAATCACTTTATTATTTTTTACTATTACAGCACCTACTAAAGGATTGGGGCTTACCCTTCCTTCTCCTTTACGTGCTAAATCTATTGCCATATTCATAAAATATTCATCCATGTTAACCTCCTTATATAAATTTTACTATTAAAAAACCTCCTGGCTAATTTCAGGAGGTAGGAAGTTGATTTTAATATATTTACTATTTAAGTATATTTAATAAAGCTATTGTTTAATAAGCTGCTTGCCTTAAAGTATTTTATGTACGTAAAATTAAAAAGCTCTGAAATCAATGATTTCAGAGCTAAAATTTGCAAGACAATAAATAATACCTATTATAGTATCAATTATTTTAATCTTCTTCCATCCAGACTTTACTGTCGGCTTCGGAGTTTCACCGAATCTGCCATAAGGCTCGCGGGCTATAACCGCCGGTAAGGAATTTCACCTTGCCCTGAAGATTTATATTTAATTTTAATTAAATTTTATATTACTGATTTTGGATTGTCAACAAAAACTTTAAACTATATTTTTTAATTAATATTTTATAACTTCGTATCTAATAAACTATTTTCACTTATTTCGTCTTTATTACCTTTTTTAACATAAGATAATATTATAATTGTAACAATAATACAAGTCATACCTAAAAAATCCATAAATCCAAATGGATCTTTTAACCATATTACAGATAAAAATGCTGCTGATAAAGGTTCAACCGATCCTAATGTACTTGCTTCTGTTGGAAGTATATACTTTAAACTTTCTAAATAACATTGAAATGCTATAAGTGTACCGAATACAACAACAAAAACAACACCTACAATTGAGTATATAGAAACTACTCCACTAAACTTCCATGGTGGATTTATAAAACTAAAAGCTATACCTCCAATTAGCATCCCCCATCCAACAATTGTAGTAGAACTATATTTTTTTAATAACTCTATAGGTTGAAGTGTGTATAATGCTGAAGCAAAAGCTGATGCTAATCCCCAGAATAATGCTAATTCTGATATAGATAAACTATGTATATCACCTTTCGTAATTATGAAAAATACGCCAATCATTGCCAAACCTATAGCAAAAACTTCATTTAACTTAGGTAACCTCTTGCAACGAAATGCCATATAGCACGTAATAATTACTGGTGATAAATATTGAAGTATAGTCGCAGTTGCCGCATTGCCATGCTTAATTGCAGCAAAGTAAGTATATTGAACACCTAACATTCCTAATATACTAAATGATATAAGATTTGTTCTATCTTTTTTATTTTTCCAAATTTCTTTTATGCCTTTATCTTTTTTAATTAAACCTAAAAATAGTAATAATATCCCCGATGCTAATAGCCTAACAACAACTAGCCATTCTGGGGTAAAACCGTTTTGTTGAAATAAAAATTGAGCTACGGTTCCAGATATTCCCCATAACATAGCTCCAAGCATAACTAAAGTTATACCTTTCATACGTAAATTACTTATCATAGATTTTTTCCTTTCCTTTGCTAAAATTTTATTAGTCTATAATATAATCCAAAATCAAACTTATAAATATTATCTTATAATTTCGACTCTTCAATAATTTTACTAATAATTTACACATATGACAATTAATATATTGCTTAATGCTGTAACTATATTAATGAGGTTTAAAAAATGCAAGTAGATAAAGTACAGTTAGATAATAATTTAGTAGAAATATTAAAGCATTTTATAGTTGACTTCACCTTACTTATATACACAGATAACTTTTGTTTATTCTATGAATACTATATAAGATGGTATTGGCATAAAGATAGTAAATTTTATTGAATCTGCTAATAATTAATTAAGAAAATACCTATTTAAATATGGTATTATATATAAAGATAAATATAGCTTATCTAGATTGGAGAATTGATATGAAGGATAAATATATTATTTATTTTATTAGTAGAACTAAAGCTAATATGATAAAATTCATTGAAAATAAATTAAAAGAAAATAATTTAACTGACCTAATACCAACACATGGTAATATATTAACTGCTCTTTATGAAAGTGATAAGAAACTAACTATGAAAGAGATAGCTAAAAAAATTGGTAAAGATAAATCTACAGTAACTTCACTAGTAAATAAACTTATAAGTTTAGGATATATAGAAAAAGAAAAGTCAGCTATAGATAAACGTGTTACATATATAAGCTTAACTCAAAAAGCTATAGACATTGAGGATAAATTTAATTTTATTTCATCACAAGTAAGAGAAACTGCTTATAAAAATTTTACTAAAGAGAAAAAAGAAGAGTTTTTAAGATTACTTAGAAAGCTTAGCACAAACTTTAAAACTGAAAATAAAAAATAAAAATGCCTCATTATCTTTTAGTATTTTATACTCTATCATTTTATATTCTGAACCATATACCAGTACTACTGGAGCATTTCTAAAGCATGTATAATATTTTATTACACTCATATGTATTTTTCTATCTTTTTCAGTCTTTGCTATTTCACCTAATCTTTCATGACTTTTCGTTACTATATCAGCCATTTTATTAATTATCTCACGATTAGTTAGTACAACAAAGTTCCAATTTTGTTGATGCTTTGGTGAAGGATCTTCAGTTGCTAATTCTAACATTTTTAATATATCTTCTTTTGGTACTACTTCATCTTTAAATTTTCTTACACTTTTACGCATTTTTATTGCTTCTATAACATTCATAGTTGTACTCCTTTAATTATAAAATTAATTTGACGTCAAACTTTTTTATATTATGGATTATTTGGAATTTTTAGTATAATATAATGATAATTTAATTAGAAGGGCATAATTATAAAAAAAAATTTTTAAATTGAACTATATTTATACTAAGTGTTATCTGCTTTATAATAACATGTAAGTTATTTTTGAATTTATGTATTTACGTTGATGATAACTATACATAATTTTATAAACAAAATTAAGTTTATTGAGATATAATTTTAATAATATACAAGTTTATATAAATAAAATAAAGTATAAATTTAAACGAAAGGTTAATATATAAAACTATGAACTTTACAGAAGAAATGAAAAAAAATAAACCTTATATTTATCACTATAAGGACATAAGTCCAGATTTAAAATCAAAAGCTAAAAATCTGCTATGGGAATTTAATAATTTAAGACCAGACAATGAAAAAAGAAAACAAGATATTATAAAAGAACTTTTAGGTACAAGTACTCCTTTAACTTTTATAGAGTCAACATTTAAGTGCGATTATGGATTTAATATACATTTTAGCGGTATGGCATTTGTAAATTATAATTGTGTAATGCTTGATACATCTCCTATTTATATAGGTAACGGTGTATTCATAGGTCCTGGAACTTGTATTTCATGTGCAGGTCATGCCATTGATGCAACACAAAGATCTGAAGGTTTTGGTGATTCAAAGCCAATCAATATTGAAGATAATGTATGGTTAGGTGCAAATTGTACTATCCTAGGAGGTATAACTATAGGAGAAGGTAGTATAATTGGTGCTGGAAGTGTCGTTACAAAAGATATACCTAAAGGTGTTATAGCTGTAGGTAATCCTTGCAAGGTATTAAGAGAAGTTACAGATGCTGACAAATGGGATTTAAATAATTTAAATAAATAGTAAATCAAAATAATTAACTGTACTTAATCATTTATTTTTTTTAATTATAGGTACAGTTAATTTTATTATATACTATTTTACTATTTCTAATAATTCCTTGGACACTTACTCATATCTTTCATCTGATATCCCTAACTTTTTCTTAAATATATCATCATCCATTCTTTCTACTTTAACTTCATCACATTTATTAGCAATATATTTATACTCATCTCTACCTAATAAATATCCATTAGAAAGTAGCCTTATAACTAATCCCTTACTTTTTATAAAATCTATAATATCACTAATCTTATCATTTACAAAAACTTCACCTTTTGAGTTAATAAAAATTAACTCTGCATTACTTTCGTCTATAATACATTCTAATTCACTTAATAAATTATCCACACCATCAAATAATATTTGAGTATCTAGCTTATTTTTTTATCTACCTATAGGACAAAATATACAATCAAAATTGCAATATTTCTCTGGCAATATATTAATCTCTAATACTCTTTTCCCATCTTCTATATAAATATCTTTATGCGTAAAACTATTCACTACTCAACCCCTCCTTAAAAATAGTAATAAAAAAAAGCCATAGGAGTATTATAAAAAATATCTCCCAGGCTTTTATCGTTCCGTGTACACAGTAAGCTGTGCGTTTTCTCTCGGAGCAGCCAGCTATAAACTGCGAAACCCTAGAAAACTAAAATATAAAACTTGATTTTTTCAAAAAATATCATGTTATCAATATCAAAGCAACTATATATATATAATTATTTAGGAATTATTATTGTAAACATACTTCCTCTGTTCAATTCACTATCTACATATATGTCTCCATTATGAGCATGTACTATACTTTTTGCTATAGTAAGACCTATTCCTATACCTCCGGTTTCTTTATCTCTAGATTTATCAACTCTATAAAATCTTTCAAATATAAATTCTATATCACTTGTTGGAATTCCAACTCCGTTATCTTTAATAGATATAATTACATTATCTTTTTCCTCATATGATTTTATATTTATTTCCCCATCTCTATTAGTATACTTAATAGCATTAGATAATAAATTTACTATAACTTGAGAAAACTGATTTTTATCAATATTAATATTTATTTTAGCTAAATTACAATTAATTTTTATATTTTTAGCTAAAGCAGCACTTTCACAGTTATATACAATATTTTGTATAAGTTTCTGTAAATTAACATTAGATTTGTTTAGAGCATTTTTCTCACTATCATATTTTGATAAAAGTCTAAGACTACCTACCAAATCACTTAAGCGACTTACTTCTTCTCTTATACTTACAAGTCTATCTGTCGTCATATCCCAAATTCCATCTATCATTGCATCTAGATGACCTTGAATACTAGTGAGTGGTGTCCTAAGTTCATGAGCTACATCAGTAGTTATCCTTTTTCTCAGCTGCTCTTGTTCATTTAATTTGTAAGATAGCTTATTTATGGATTCCACTAATTCTTTAACTTCTTTTATATTATTTTTGTACTCAACTTTATTTTTATATTTTCCATCACCAATAGTTTTAGCCATCATAGATACTTTTTCTATAGGACTTGATATTGACTTTGAAATGATTAAAGATATTATAATCACGCTACCTATGGATATAATACTTATAATTTTCATAAAAGTATTTATTATATTCAGAAACATAATATCATTTTCCATATAATATAGTGATTCATAATATAATATCTGTCCATATCCAACTATATTATTATTTTCTCCATATATATCAACCTTATATTCCTTTAATCTAGCACTCCAATTATCTTCTATACTCTCCATATTTTCTCTTATATTATTTAATATCTTATTGGATAAACTGTTTTCATCTTCAAATATTCCATATATAACTTCATTATTTATATCGTATATTTCTAAGGCAATCCCTTTTCCTATGGAGTCTTCGCATAAACCTTTTATTAAATCAATATCCCATACTTTATCCTTGTAAATATTTTTCAAATCAAAATTTATTAAATGTTCAACCTCAGATTTGTTACTATCATCTACATATTTTCCAAACTCATTTTCAAAAGTTCTTCTTACAAATACGGTTATTACTAAAACTGTTAGAGTCATTATTATTGCAAAAGATATTATTATTTTATTTCTTAGAGATATAACTTTATTATTTAAGCCCAAACTTATACCCTATACCATATACAGTTTGTATAATTTTACAGTCTTTATGGTCTACTTCTATTTTTTGTCTTAAATTTTTTATATGACTATCAATAACTCTATCGTCTTTTTCATAATATCCTTCTACTAAATTATCTAAAATCTCAACTCTTGTATATACTCTTTTAGGATTAGATGCCATCATTAATAATATTTTATACTCAGTACTAGTTAAAGAAATAAATTTACCTCTTACCTTAACCTCATATGATGAAGTGTTTATTTCAATTTCATTTCCAAATTTTATAATACCACTATCACATTTATCACTTAAGTTTTTACTTCTTTTTAGAATAACCTTAACTCTAAGTACAAGTTCCCTTACATTAAATGGTTTACACAAATAGTCATCACAACCTAAATCAAACCCTTCTATTCTATCTTCATCTTCAATTTTAGCAGTAAGCATTATTACAGGTACTTCAGACTTATTCCTAATAGACCTGCAAATGTTCTCACCACTTATATCTGGAAGCATTCTATCTAATATAACTAAATCATATTTATCATTGTTAAAATACTCTATAGCAGTATTTCCATCATAAGCAACAGAAGTACAATATCCTTCCTTATCCAAATAAGCCTTCACAAATTCACAAATTTTTTTCTCATCATCAACAACCAATATATTAACCATATAAAGTCTCCTAAAATTCAAATTTATCTGCTAACTATAGTATAACGTACAATCACTTTAATATTAAACTATCAACTAAAATATAAAAATGGATATCTAAAATAGCCCTCTATATTCCTAAATTCCTAAGAGAGTTTTTGCAAAAGTGAAGTATACCATTAGAGCAAAGGCATCTACTATAGTAGTTATTAGTGGACTGGCCATTATTGCAGGATCAAACTTCAATTTCTTTGCTATAATTGGTAGTAAACTTCCTACAACCTTTGCTATTATTACTGTGAAAAATAAACTTCCACACACAGTAAGAGAAATTATTAAATCAGTTTTTTCTAATAAATATATTCTTAAGAAATTTACAATCGTAAGAATAGATGCAACTATTAAACTTACTCTAAATTCCTTGTACATAACCTTTAAATAATCTTTTATTTTTATATCACCTAACGCTAGGCCTCTTATTACTAAAGTTGAAGATTGTGACCCTGCATTACCACCAGTATCCATAAGCATTGGTATAAATGCTGCAAGTATTACTACAGATTGTAATACATCATCAAATTTTTTAATAATTGAGCCTGTTATGGTTGCAGATATCATAAGAACTAAAAGCCAAATAACTCTATGTTTTGCAAGCTCTATAACTGGAGTCTTTAAATACGGAACTTCATTAGGTTTCATAGCTGCCATTATTTGAAAATCCTCTGTATTTTCTTTATCAATTATATCTATAATATCATCTACTGTTATTATTCCTACTAATCTATTTTCACCATCTACTACTGGCATACATGTTAAGTCATATTTTTTAAATTCAGATGCAACTACTTCTTGATCTTCTATAGTTTTAGAAGTGATTATATTTTTATCCATTATGTTCTTTATAATAGTATTTTCATCATTTAAAATTAATTGTCTTAAAGGTAGTACTCCTTTTAATTTTCTATTTTTATCAATTATAAAACAAGTATCAACATCTTCTTTATCTAGACATTCATATCTTATATAGTTTATCGCTTCCTTAATCGTCATACTTTCTTTTAAATCTATAAATTCTATAGTCATTATTGATCCCGCAGAATTTTCATTATACTTTAAAAATTGATTTATAAGTTCTCTCTTTTCCTTTGAAGTATTTTTTAAAACTTTTTTTACGATATGAGATGGTAATTCTTCTATAAAATCTACTGTATCATCTAAGAATAGTTTATCTACTATTTCTTTTATTTCACTATCTGTAATTGACTGTATTATATATTGCTTCATATCTTTATCTAAATATGAAAAAACCTCTGCAGCTACATCTTTTGGTAGTATCCTAAATGCTAATACTACTTCTTCTCCACTTAAATAAATCATATCTTTAGCTATGTCTACTGAGTTTAATCCTTGAAAATACTCACTTAGCTCTAATATTTTTCTTTCTTCTATTAAATTGCTTATTACTTGTACCATGATAATCTCCCTTTTATAGAGTTCATATCATTTAAGTAATCTTTTTGTGATATAATATATGAACTCTATTTTTATATTTTTATTATTTTTTATCAGTAGAGGATCACTGTCCATATAAATCACAACCTTTCATTTTATTTTATTAATCAATTATATGAAATAAATATGTAGAACTTATGAAGATAGTAATAAAAAATAACTGTACCTAATAATTTATAATCTTAGATACAGTTATTTTTTATTACTATCTTAAATTCTCAATTTTTTAAATATTCTATTCTTAAATTTAAATTAGTTATTTATTTTACTTTGCACTACCTTCCCTTATAAGTCTTGCAAAATCATAAGCTACTTCCACTATTTCAACTTTAACATTCGTATCTGATATATCTATAATAACATAATTTGCATCAGGTTTATTAGTTTTTGGCTTTCCTATACTACCTACATTTACAAGGAGTTTTTCACCATAATATTTTGCATATGGTATATGAGTATGTCCACAAACTAGTATATCTTTATCTAAGCCACTCGTAACTTCATCTGCTTCTCTAGAGTTTTCTTTTAAATATTCATTTATGACTCCTCCTATTTGGATGATTTACTTTGTTCATTAAAATATTCACATATATAGCTACATATAACTCTTATCTTTCATAAAATTTTCCTATATAGTTTATATTAAATAATTATTATTTTATTCTTTCATTATACCATTGTATAAGTTTGAATTGTATTTTTATATCTTTAAAATTAAAATATAAGCAATTATAAAACTCGTATTAATTAAATCTAAATATAATACCAATAAAGTCCAGTAAATATTATTTACTGGACTTTATTGGTATTATATTTATAACTCATACTATAAAATAACTTGAAGTATATTTCCAACAATTATTCCAGCGTAATTTCCTAAAACATATCCCCATACACCAGCTATCATTGTAGGTACTATTAAACTATTCCACCCTTTAGCTATAGCCATAGCTACAGCAGTTGTTGGACCTCCTATACAAGCATTTGATGCTAGTAATAATTCATCTAGTTTAAACTTGAACAATTTTCCCACTCCTAAAGTTACAACTAAATGTATAAACACTGCTAGTATACAGAAAACTAATATAAAAGCACCATTTTTTATTATTTCTGATATAGATGCAGGTACTCCAAGAACTACGAAAAATAAATAAATTAAAAACGTACCTATTTCTTCTGCTCCATTAATTTCGTCTAATTGTTTAGAAAATACTGTTGCTACTACTAACATTAATGTTGTCATTATTAAATACATGTTTCCAAAAATAGAATTAGCCATTTTTAATAGTATATTTGAAGTAGGTATTATTGATGAGATGAACTCAGACAATAAGTTAGATAAACTTGCTACTGAAAAGGCAATTGCTAAGCATATAGCTATATCTTTTAATGATATTTCTTTTTTAGTCCAATATGTAGAACTTCCACTAATACTTTCTTCACCCTCTGTAGCCATACCCCATTTTTTCTTAAAGAATGGTATCGAAGGTATTGACATAGTTGCAAAAAAATACACAGCCATAACTAAATTATCTGCTACTATTGTTGCATTAGTTAGATTTTCTGGAGTTTTAAAAGCATTTGTCATAGCAACAAAATTAGCTCCTCCTCCAATATATGATCCAGTCATCATACCAGCTATCTCAGCTACATGTGGTATTAATGAGCTTAGTAAAAATGCTGATATAAACGTACCTACTACTGTACCTAAAGCTGATATATGAAATGCACCTAACATTTTTCCACTTTCATTTTTAACTTTTTTAATATCTGCTTTTAGTAATAATAGTGGTATTGCAACTGGTACTACATATGACCATACCGAATCATACACAGCACTTTCTGTAGGTATTATTTTTAAGTTTGCAAATATAATTGCTCCTAATAATGCTATAATTGCTCCTGTTACTTTAGATGCCCACTTGTATTTTTGTTCTAATACTATACTTATAGCAGACCAAACCACTAAGAACGTCCATAACATCCATGTGTTATCACTACTTATTAATGAATTCATATTAACTTCTCCTCTTTACTTTTTAATCCAGCTAGATTTTACCATATAGAATGTATTTCCTTACAGAACCACTATACTTACTTTTTTACTGTATAGTGGACCTTAACTTTAATGTATTATTTATCTACTTTATTTAAATTATAAATCAAAGAACATGGTATTAAAAAAACTAATAAAAATAGATAGATATTTTGCATACTCAATATATCTATCTATTTTTATTAGTTTTATCCATAATTAGATCTATATTTTTCATTTAATATTATCCAAAACCATATAACTATTATGAATTTTTACTTATATATATTTTAAAAGATTTTATAGTTAAATACATTGTATATATAGCCATAATTTTTATTAATCCATTAAAAATCATGCTAAAGATCCCCATATATAAAATACCGTTAGTATAAAGTTCCATGATACCCTCCCCATTTATATAATCGAAACTATTATAATAGTACAATAATATACAGTATTTAACAATTATAATCAGTGTATTTTTACATAAACAAAATAACAGATATCTAATATTGCTTAGCCACAATAGATATCTGTTTGTCTTTTAAATAATTCCTAATTTATTTTTTACATAAGGTAAATTTTCTTCAAATAAAGAGTAAAAACTCTCTCCTTCTTTTACCTTGATATTATAACAATTATCTAATATAAATTGATTAATTTCATTTAATTCTTCTTCATCTCTGACGAATTTCAAACGGAAGGTTAATGCTTTAATAAATTTATACCATTCTAATATAAATATTTTATTTTCATCATAGTTTTCAATACCTATCCAGTCTCTTACTTTAACATCTTTTAAATCAGTCTTAGGGCAATTTCCTACTTGTAAAAAGTACTTAAAGTCATCATCTTTATATACCCTTCCAAGTGGAAATAAACGACAAATGTTTGGTCGTTTAGAGTGAATCATACATCTAAATTCTTTATTTAAAAAGCTGCATCTTTTATTATCATCTTTCATCTTTAAATGCGGTAATAAAATTTTGTTACTTTCAATTAATTCAATCTTATCTCCTAGTAATTCAACAAACTCTACACCTAAATAATTAACTATTTCATATACATCAAAGGGTGTAAGCACTACTAGTTCACCAATATCATAACAACAATCACTGCAACCATTACAACCACATGTATCTGCTTTTACTGTGTCATCAATATCATATAATTTTCCATCTGATATCTTTTCTAGTATGTTTATAGATTTCATATATTTCTCATCCTCATTTATTATTTAGATTTTATTAAATACTAAATAAAATATTATCACACAGAAAATATTCTTACAACTTATATCAGTTCGTATTTTCTATATTTAAAATAATTTTTAATTTATATCCTCTTTTATTAGGTTACTAAAAATATAGATATTGTGTCATAATTTGTATTTTATCCATATTATATATTGAGATATATTCTGACTTTATTTATCTATCGTATGAATATATTCTTAATTTATTTAATCAATTGGTGATATAATGATTTCTTCAATTAAATTTATAATTTGAAGCTTAATTTTAATAATTTATAAAATTTCTTAATTAAAATAAAAGATGTGAACCTTTAACTGTTCACACCTTTTATTTACTATATATAATATACTTAAAATACAAATTATAAGAAATATGCTGATAATTATACCAACATATTTTTAAATAGATTAAAGTAATTTAATAAGATTTTCTAAATCTTCTAATAAAGTTTTTGCACGTTCAAAATCAGTATCTATTAAAGCCAATGCTATTTCAGTTTCAACGGATTTTTTCTTTTGCTCAATTTCTAAATAATCTTTATCGAAATGAGTAGCATAAATCATTTTTCTAAATTTTTTCATGCTAACTTTTCTAATGGTCTTATCTTCTATCATTAAAACATAATCCATACAATTAACTATAAAGTGATAATCATGAGAAATCATTAAAATAGCTCCATTATAATTTTCTATAGCTTTTTCTAATGCTATTTGTGAATAAGTATCTAAATGACTTGTTGGCTCATCAAGAAGCAACATATTGGCCTTTCTAGCAGAAACTTTAGCCAGTTGTAGTATATTCTTTTCTCCTCCAGATAAGGATTCTATCCTTTGTTCAATAACCTCTTCTTCAAAACCATATCTTGAAATATATGATCTAACTTCCCTGTAATTTTTAAATCCTACTTCAAAAAACTCTTCAAGTATTGTATTAGACTCATTTAATATTTCACCTTGCATCTGAGATAAATAAGCAACTTCAATATTATCATTTATTTCAATACACTCATTATTATTTTTAAATATTGATCTTAGTAAAGTAGTTTTTCCAACACCATTTGTTCCAATAATAGCTACTTTATCAGTAGATTTAATCTCAAAATTAACATTTTCTAAAAGGATTTCATCAAAAACAACACTAAAGTCATTAACTTTTAAAGCTATAGTTTCTTCTATTTCATTATTAGTAAGTAAATTAATATTAGGTTGTTTAATATCTACAAATGGAGCTTTAATTCTACGTTCTTCTAATCTTTCTTGTATTTTAATTCTAGCTTTTAAAGCTCTACCTCTAGAAGCATCAGGATTATAAGTTGCTTTCTCTCTTAATACATTGATTAAAGCTTCATTTCTCTCAATTTCCTCCTCATCAGCAATAGCAAGTTCTTGTAACTCAATTTTAGTTTGAAGTAATGAGAAATTATAATCAATATATCTTCCATCAAATTCTTGAATCTCTGTATTTTCAAGATGAATAATTTTGTTAAAACAATGATTTAACAAGTATCTATTATGCGTAATAATTAACATTGTTTTTTTATATGAATTAATTAGATTTTTAAGAGAATTAAGGTTTTCAAAATCTAAAAACACATCTGGTTCATCCATAACCATTAAGTCTGGATTATTAAGCATTTCCTTAATTACTTGTACAAGTTTAAATTCTCCACCACTAAGTTCAGATATCATTCTATCTTTATGCCTATTTAGATTTGCAAGATTTAATTTTTTATTAATATTATTTTCGAAATCATCTCCATCAATTGCTTCAAATGTATCTAAAGCTTCTTGATACTCTTGTAATAACGTTTCAATATCTGAAGATGTCTCCATTTCATTACAAATAGATTCTATTTCCTTTTGTAGTTTAATAAATTCTTCACCTATATATTCAAAAACTGTAGTTTCTTTTGTTTTGTCTAGTTGCGAGAACTGGCTTACATATCCAATTTTACAATTTGGGTATATTTCTAATTTACCATCGAACATATATCTTTCTGGATCCATAATTATATCTATAAGTGTACTTTTTCCGCTACCACTAGATCCTATAAAAGCGCAATGTTGACCTTCTTTTAATGTGAATGAAACCTTATTATATAGATCCTTTTGCGGAAATGAGTAGGATAAATTATCTACTTTTATCATATTATTACCTCTCTTTATCATTAAAAAAGAGCTTATAAAAATAAGCTCTTCTATATATAATCAATCGTAATTCTGAAGTTAATTATATATGTAGTAACGATATTCTTTTTAAATTTACTGTTGATAGCATAACACTTTTTTAGACAAATTTCAATCATTTTATAATCCTTATTTTAATTCCAGAAATATAAGCTAATTAAATTATTATTGATATAATTTACAAATATAATACCTCATTCTGATTCCCATTTTACCTACTAATTATTTCCAAATTACTTTCAATTCTAAATATAAATTAATGCCTATTCTAATCAAAATATCTACCTAATTCTAATCAAAATATCTACCTAAATAATTTTAATATAATAATAAAACCTATAAATTGGTACAAATTTCCCCTAATTTTAATACAATAAACTATATAGATAACAGGGGGTGATATATTGAAAACAATAGTAGACGTAAAAAAACTTAACAAAATCTTCTATGGTAAAGACGGTGAACTAGAAGTCTTAAAAGACGTAAACTTCACTCTAAAAGAAGGTGAAATCCTAACACTCCTTGGACCATCTGGAAGTGGAAAATCTACTATTTTAAACATCTTGACAAAATTATTGGAACCAACATCAGGAGAAGTAAAAATTGATGGAACTATAGGATATATGTTTCAAAAAGACCATTTGCTTGAATGGAGAAATATAATGGATAACATAACTATAGGACTTGAGATTCAACATAAAAAAACACCTGAAGCTATGAAAAGAGTTGAAAGACTTTTAAAAACATACGACCTTTGGGATTTTAGAACTATGTACCCAAAAGAATTATCCGGTGGTATGAGACAAAGAGTTGCTCTTATTCGTACACTATCTGTAAATCCTAGTATATTACTTTTAGATGAACCATTCTCTGCACTTGATTATCAAACAAGACTTTTAGTAAATGATGATGTATATAAGATTATAAAAAATGAACATAAATCAACTATTATGGTTACCCACGATATATCAGATGCTCTATTGATAAAAATACAAATATTTCCATGTATATTAAGGATGAAATAAATGAAAATACATTTGGTGGAAGGCTTAGAAAATCTAGATTAGATAAGAATCTTGATATTAAAGATTTAGCATCTATATGCAATGTTACAAATAGTATAATAAGTGCTTATGAAGTCGGCAGATATTATCCGTCAATATCTATACTAAAACTTTTATCAGAATACTTTGATATTAATTATCTTTGTAGAGATGGATATACTCATTTAGTTTGGAACTATGATAACTTTATAAATAGTTTAAAACTTTGGATTAAAAATAATAACTTCACAATGGACAAGTCCGCTAAATTGCTAGGTGTAACACATGGTTCGCTTAGATTTTGGTTCAATGGATCAATTATGAGTTATGCTACCTATAATAAAATAAAAAATAATTTAATTTATTATAGAATAAAATACTAGGGATAAAGTTATCCCTAGTATTTTATTTTTAATACAGCTATCCTCTGGCATCTTTAAGTGGAACATCAGGTTCAGCCTTACTATCTGTTATTTCAATATTACTAAGGTCTATAGAATTTCTCATTTTTGATGTCAATGGACTATCTATTCTAAATAATTCTTGACCACTTCTTGAATTTCTATTAATAAAATCATATTCTATAGTCTGATACAATTCTCCATTAGATAGAATCTATCTCTTTAATACTCTATTATCATTCTTATCTATATATATATTATGGTTTTTGCTAGAATATTTAATAATATTATCATCCTCTGTATATGATGACTCCCAATTAATATCTAATCCAGATTCAATATCAGAGGTAAAATAAGATTCTACCATAGATATTTTTAGCATTTTCTTATTTTCTTTAATTATATCATGTGTTAGCTCTTGTCTTAAGCCTGAATATACACCGTTGTCATTTCCGATTGATATTGCCTCTGATCCTTCATTCAATATTAATATTCGAGACATTAATTCTCCATTTTCATGATAATGGTCTGTTTGATCTAACATTCTTTCAGTATCTCTCTATATCTACATATTCCCCATTAGCATATGTTATTCTAACATGATCTATTCCATCTGCCGTTAATAAATTTTCATAACTAGTTTTTACAATTTCTCTATTTTTAGATATTTCATTTTCATCATAATTAGCTTTACTTATAACACCACTAGATATGAGTACTAACCCTATTACTGCTATCGTTGTTATTTTCCTCTTAATTAACATAACCTCTCCTTATCATATAACATTGTAAATATTATTTGTTAAAAGCATTTGTCAACCAACCATCCATGTATTTAAGTACTCCACCAGGTCTAACTTCCCAAGCATTTAAATTTGATGCACTATGTTGAAAATAAAATTGACCAGGACCAAATGTTGTTCCACGTGCATATTTGGTAGGATATTTAGATGTTAATGAACTATTTTGGTATAAGTATCCACCTGAAGAAGGAGTTATAACAGCTCCACCTGTTGACTCAATATAACTACCATTACTTATACCTGTCTCAGATACACACATCCATCCTCGAGTATTATTTAGATACTTTCCATTTGATAATTGTGGGTAAGCATATGAACACCAAAGCCTACTAACACCACCTTCAGTTACCCATCTTTTAGAGCTTGAGTCACTACCTGCTACTACATCTTTGTCTGCATCTAAAGTAGTTATATGAGTTGAATATATTGAAGGTGAACTCCTAACCTTTAAAGTAACTCTTAAATTGTCAATGTTTCGATTATAACCTGCATATGACTTATTAACGTTAACTCCTACAATTAATACTGAACACATTACAGATAACATTAGTTTCATTTTTTAAAATTTCATATATATACTCCTAAGATATTCCTTATTTAAGTCTAATAATATCATAATTTACTGTTGTGTAAATACTTTAGATAAAACTACTTATATTTCGACAACTTTAAGACATAGATATAAATGTAAATGGAATTGAATTTGTTGGAATAGGTAGATTTTTATTAGAATTTTATAATTTCTATTTTTTTATATTACATAAGTTTTAATCGTTAAATCGTATATTTTTTTACAAAATATTCTAGTTTTGCACATTTAACGACCAGTTATGTTAAAACTATTTGCAAATTTTGTCATTAATAATATAATTTGAAGGAATTAAATAAATTACTAAGAATAATTTTGAGGAGGAAATAATTATGAAAAGAAAAAAATCAAAGCAATTATGGTTTCAAGCTTGATAATGATATTTACATTATCAGGAACTTGCTTAGCGTATTCAGCAAATTTTTCATGAACTTGGGGCAATGGAAATATTATAGATGGTGGAGCTAACGGAAAATATTATGACTTAAATGCTAAATATACTAAAATTTCAGCTACTGCTAAAGTAACTAATACAAACTTAGGAGCTACCGAGAAGGCTTATATTGAAGTTAGAAGAAAAACAACAGTAGGAAGTGTAAGAGAGCATTATTTTACAAGCGAATCATATAAAAGTTATATCGATATAATTACAAGTTTTACACCAAGTAAAAGTGGAAAGCATTACTTAATATTAAGAAAGGCTCAAAGAAATGTTCCTGGAACTATTTCAGGTACAATTTCTCAATAATATGTGGTTAGAAAAAAGTTTATTTACATTTTTAATTTCGATAATTTTATATAGTGTTCTTTTATATATTTAAAAAAATCCAAATATAATTTTAAAAAAATATTTTATATTACATTATTATATTTTTACGGAGTAATAGTTTTCCATATTACAATATTACCATTACCATTAGATAAAATTGGTGTTGAATCACTTCAGCTAGCTTCATATAATAATTATTATTTAAATTTAATTCCATTCAACGATTTTATCAAAATGGATAAATTTTCTTTTATAAAGCAAGTAATTGGAAATATCGTAATGTTTATACCTTTAGGATTTTTACTTCCTTTATCATTTGAAAAATGTAAAGATATAAAAATTTTAATAAAATATTCTTTTTAACTAGCTTATTAATTGAATTATCACAATTAATAATATGTTTATTATGGATAAGAGCACCATATAGAGTATTTGATATCAATGATTTATTATTAAATTTATTAGGATCATTATTAGGGTATATATTGTATTGTAATATTTTAAAAGTAATTTTAAAGGGTGAATAAAAATTTTATATTAAATTGAATTTATATAAAAAGGGCTTAAAATCGACCTCATAGAATCGATTCTAAGCCCTTTATTTTTTTCATTAATCCCTTAGTTTTATGCTAATTTCAAATCTGAAATATATACCTAACTAGTAATTTCCTGTATAAGAGCCTTATTTCCATCTATTTTACTAATCGTATAAATTTTACTTTTTGCCCAATTTGGTATAGTTTGCCCTGTTGCATAGTTAGAACCAATTATTTTAACCTTAGAACCAACTTGAATAGTGTTAAAAAAATAAACCTCATAGGTACAACTCTACGAGGTTTATCTTATTCAGATTTAGTTGATGACTTTTTCAATAATATAAATCACAAGCGTATCTATTTTTCTATTTGCTTTGATAAATTTTCATTGATTTTATATAATAACTCTAACATTTCTCCAAACCCATATATTATTAATGCAGTTATAATAGAGCCACTTATTATAAATACATACTTTAATATTAATTCAAAGTTTTTTGATGTTAGCATCCATCTTAAATCCATTGAAAATGTATAAAGTCCAAGTATAACTCCTACAAATCCAATTATAATTGATACTACTTTAAGAATTTTATCTATTTTCATAAAAAATGTCTCCTTTTCTTTTAGTAAAAGGTAAAAGATGGTTAATACTCATTTTAGAGTCCTAAAAACGAGTATTAACTATACAAGGATATTTTACCAATTATTTCTAATATTTTGAGTTATTTATTGATGACTAATGTATCTTAAAAATTCTTCAACAACATATGAAACAATTTATGATCTGAAAATTAAAATAATTTAAGTTTATATAAGTGCACACTTTACAACTTGGATTATTTAATTTTGATTAACGTTGTAAATATACAAAATAAGATTATATCATTATAGGTTAATAAGATATTTTGTAATTACTTAAAATCTGGTTCTGTTATAGTAATGACACCTGTTTGATGGCTACTTTTAGAGAATTGTACTGTTTGGCTTAGTTTAACTATTAAATTACCTTTTTTATTGGTAACAGTTATACCCGGTTTTACATTAAGCTCCCTAGATGGATATATTCCTTTATTAATAAATTCCCATCTGCCATATTTGCTTCCTTGTCTTGAATGATCAACAAATCCAAATCCTTTTATACTAAAAGACCAACTTTTAGGATTTGATAAACCTCCAAGACTAACACTTAATTTATCTCCATTAGTTTGAGCTCTTGGACCCCAGTCATGTAATATTTGGGTAGATTGATTTACATCCATTCTAACTACATGATTTTTTATTTCTCTATTTGAACGAGATAATAGCTGAGATGATTCTTCTACAGACCAAATTGATTGTGTATTTGAACTAGCACGATCCCTCTTCATAAGCACTGAAGTAGATAGACTTCCCTGTTGTTGCTTCGCTCCATTGATTGTAGCATAAAAATCCCATTTAAAACCTTCTGAATACATTCCATCTCCAGTAAGAGCTCTTGTTGTATTTCTTACATTGAATTCTTCTTTTTGTATTTTAGATATTGTATCGTTTATGTTTACCTCATCTGTATCAGCCATATGATAAGTGTATATATTTTGTCCATTTTCATTATCTAGTGATACTGCGAAAAGCTCATTACCCTGCTTATCTTCAAATAAGTTTGTCTCTATTGGTTTTCCATCATTATGAAAAATTATATTCTCATTACTTTTTGCATTAATTATATTTAGAGAATCACCTTTGTATTCAATGCTTGATATAGGTGTTTCTTTAGATAAGACTTCGTTTTTATCTGTATATACCTGCAAGTTATCAACTTTAACCTCCTTATAGCCATCTGCATATGCATTTAGTGTACTTAAGTTCCCTAATAGTAAGCTACCTATTATAGCTCCGCAATAAATTTTTTTACTAAATTTCATTCTAAATTCTCCTTTATTTTTTTGTTTTTATAATGATTCCCCCTAAAAATTATTAGTAGCAATTACCAGACTTCTTTTAAAAAGATATTATGAAAAGCTGAATTTGTAAATGGTTTTAACGTAATTGGTCGTTAAGTATGTAAAAATGGAATATTTTGTAGAAATTATAAAGCTACCAATTATATATTTTTTAGGAAAAGATAGTATATAAAATACATGTGCTCATTTGAAGTATTATTATTTGCAGAAGTAACTCAAAAATATAATCTAAAAGACTCTACTTTTAGAAAAGCTATTGCAACAGGCGAATTATTGGAAAATATTGATTGTAAAGAATTTGGTTGTGATTAGATTGTAAAAGAGTTAGTAATGGTAAGAAAACATCGAAAAGTAAATTTCGATATAATAAAAAGCACTCTATTAAAGAGTGCTTTTTCACGATTACAATCTTTTGAAAGATTCTAAGAGGTAGAGTCACAAACCCTACTTATAGATTCTTTATCAATAACAAAGGGTTTGGAATATTATAGCATATTTAACTTGAATTTGTATACCATATTTGTATTTTTTTTAAACATAAAAATACAAATGATATGAAAGAAGTTAATAATTTAAAATTAGAGTTAAAATTCTTAAATGAACAAACAGATTTATATACTAATCAATCTAAAATTTAAAAAAGTGTCCCCGGGGGACACTTTTTTTATAGAAATAAATAAAATAAAAAGCACTCTATTAAAGAGTGCTTTTTCACGATTACAATCTTTTGAAAGATTCTAAGAGGTAGAGTCACAAACCCTACTTATAGACTCTTTAGCGATAAACAAAGGGTATGATATATTATAGCATATTTAATTTTAATTTGTATATCATATTTGTATTTTTTTAAAAAAAACATAAAAATACAAATAACATAAAATTTATTATTTTATGTCGATATTGAAATTTAAACATTATATATGATTTTAGAACTGACATTACCAGTACATAACGATATCAACAGGGTTACTAACATAAATTAGCAAGTTATCAACATATTACTTGTAATTATCAACAATAAAAATAAAAGGTAGCCAAGTTGGGAATGGCTACCTTTTTATGTTAGTTAAGCACTAATAAAGCTCTTACAATTCACCTCATGTAAGTTTGGGTCGATAAGTTCTCGAAGGATTAAATCCCTTTTTTATATTATATCATTGATATTTATTTTTCATCAGATACGTTTAAATAAAAGTAAAAAGCCTTTATTTTTCCTTGTATGTATATTGTATCTATTTATATTTTCTACCTTCATTTTTACCGTTATCTAAATAATGCTTTTCTGCAGATAGACTTGAATTATTATTTACTGCTAACAATACATCTTCATATGCGAATAAATAATCTATATCATTATTATATACTCTTCCTTCTTTAGCACCAAATTCTTTATAATGATCAAGTGGCTTAAATGTAGATTTATGCATACACTCAAGCAACACGTCCTTATATAATTTTAAATATGTTATTGGATTAAAATCACCAGGTAACTCTTGTATCGTTTTATTTGCTAAACCTTCTGCTATAAGCCTACATATTTTATCAAAATTTTCTTGGTATACTCTAACATCATCTTTATCATCTACAAAGCACACTTCGATAAGTATTGCAGGATAAGAAGTATACTTAAGCCAATATAGATTTGGTTTATCATTTCTAGCCCCTGTACTTCTTTTTCTAAATAATTCATTTAACTTATTATTGACTCTTACTGCAAATATTTTGCCATTTTCACTTCGATAATAAGTTTCTGTTCCAGCTTGTTCATCATTTGCATCTTTGCTTCCTGCGTTAAAATGTATTTGTACGACGCAATCAAATTCACCTTTTGAGTTAGCTAATTTAACTTGATCATTAAGGTATGAAGAAGTTGTTGGCTTATCCAATTTTAAATATGTAGCATTTTGACCTAATTTATGTAAATAATCAACTACTACTGGTCCAACTCTTCTAGTTTCTGTACTTTCATTTATAATTCCTACTGCTCCACTACCTAGATACCCATTATCTGAATGCCCTGCCATTATTAAAAAATTCATAATTACTCTACCTCCTTATTTAATACATTTAAACTATCATTTATACCTTTTGTTGTAGGATCTAAAATTGCATTATAAACACTTATAACAACTAATCCTAATACATATGGATTAGAAAAAGCACCTAGCAATAAATCACCAAGTGCTTTCCACGTTGTTAAATCTTGTACTGTTAAGTTTGCATAGGCTAATATAGGAACTAATACACTCATTCCTAATTGTGCTACAAATAAAGGGTTCTTAAATCTTACTTTCCAGTTTATTTTCATAAATTACCTTCCTTTAAAATTTTATTAAAAGAGCAATAACAGAACTAATTAAAGCACCTGCTATTGCTCTCCATAACCATGTATTACTATTTTCTAAGTCAGATATTCTATTATTTGCTACTTTTATTTTTTCTTCTATAATTTCATTCTTCAATTCATGATTTTTATTTATATTCTCTAAGAGAACTTCAATTCTAATTAGACGTTCTCTAACTTCTTGTGAAGTGTCTTCAGCCATAACAATCTCCTTTATATACAATAAAAAAGAACTTAATTACTCACCTGTAACAAGTTCTACTTTTCTAATTTATTTAATATATCTTGTACTTCTTTTCTATATCTCGCAGGAACATCCTCTATTGTTTTAAGTCCTCTTATAACCATAGCTACGTACATATCTACCATTTTACTCATCGTCCTTTCGTTATTAATTACTTGTGGTATTGATTCTAATATAGGTTCTAACATCGTATACATTTCATCAGTCGCTAAAAGTGATATATTTATCAAATCATCTTGAACTTGATTTGTTTCTTGTAAACCATATACGTTAGGTATTCCATTAGTATAGCTAGCAGCCATAGACTGAACTGGAACTACACTCTTAACGCTTACAGTTGCATTATTGGGTATTTCTAGTAATAACCTATCTGTATCTATTGTTTCATAATAAGGTTCTGCTAACTCTAGGATTAGATTATATTCAATGTTATTATCCCTCATATATGTTTTTAGTTCATCAACTGTAGAACCATATTGTTTCGGCAACCATAGTGTTAGACCTCCATAAGGTTTAGTGCCATCCAGTCTGACATGAAATATATCATCAGAATTGTTTTGAATATATGGTATTTTATCACAACATCCTTCACCATTTGGTTTAAACTTATAACCTGTCATTGCTAAACCATATTTATTATAATTAGGTAAATTATTATCATACATTCTTATATCATTGTTATGTGATAATAAATATCTACCCATCTTATGATAATGTTTTAGCTCACCATCAATGTAAACTATCTCATCACTTTTGTGTAGTGGTGAATTTAGATATATTGTTTTAGTTGAGTAATAATAAGGTTCGTGTGAACTTACTTGTGTTCCTTCCTCTATTTGAAGTTTATTTACCTTAACCGTATAAATTTTACTTTCCAATGGTACAATGTTACCTGTTGTTATAGTTATATATTTATAATTAGTTAAGTCTATAGTTGTATTAAAGTTAAATTCTTTACCTCCGTTTTTTTGAATCAAATAATTGTAGCTATCATTATGTGTATTTTTTGTATTTTCTATGTTGTGACATATTACTTTCAAATTATATTTATTACTATCTAAAGTAAAGTCGCCACTTAAAATGTATTGTCCTTTAAAACTAGATACATCAACATTTTTGTATATTATTGAACCTTTACTAACACCGCTTTGAGGTGATAATGAACCTGTTAAATCTAATGTTTGAGTAACATCTTGCAACCCTAATAAATTCTTACCATTTATCACAACTTCACATTTATACTTACCTAAATTCTTTACACTTTCTTCACCGCTTTCAACCATTTCTTGTGTTACTTTACAGTTTTCAAAGGTAGACTGCATTTCTTCATTAACTAAAGTATTTCCAACTACTTTATCGATGGTAACAAGTCCTTCTTTACTACCCTCTAACTTTAAAGAATTTCCTTCACCCTCTATAGTTAACCTTCCATCTTTATTTTCATTAAATAAACCTTGTATATATACATCTTGAACTTTGTTCTTCTCCTCAATATCAAGAAGCCTTGAATCTTGTTCCTCATTTTTACTTTCAACTTGATCTATTCTATTCGTATTAGTGTTAAGTTCAGTTTGTATGATCTCAAGCCTACTATTATATTCTTCTTTAAATTCTTTAATTAATCTTTCATGCTTTGCAATAAACCCCTCTACTTGTCCAGGTATTGTTGAGCCTTCTCCTATTTTAGAATCAATATTAAATAAGAAAGTAGCACTTGTTAGAATTCCATTAATATCTGATAACTCTAATTCTCCAAGTCCCTTTCCGCCTTCACTAATTATATTCTTATCTAAATCTATTTTTATTGCATTTTCTAATACACTTATATTACTTTCCTGTAAGAAAACTTCTTTACCTATACTTACATAAAGCTTACAAGTATTACCTGTAGGATTGAATATATTCCCTTCTAAGTAAGTTGAGATAGTAATTAAAGCATTATCAAACTGCTTTATATTGAACTTAGGGAGAATATCTTTATTAGAGAAGTCTAAATTAAATTTAATATTTCGCTTAGCCATTGAGTCACCTTCTTAAAATTTAAATTCTTTTAACCTTAATGTTTTACTGCTTAAATCGACACAAAACATATCTTTATTATTAAGAATTTTATTATTATAATCTATTACTATAAAATCCCAAATAACATCATAATCTTCTTTATTATCACCGAATAGATTCATATCTTGAATCCCTGTACAAAATGTCTGTATCTCTCCAGTTCTTTTAGAATAAAACAATGTCATCTTATTTTTATATTCTTCTAACTTCATTTAATATCACTCCTTATGCAGTTACTGTGTATGAAATTGTAGTAGGCTTCATTGTACCTTGAGTTCCATCATATAACTGTGATTGAGAACCTCCATATATCTGAAATGTAGCATTTGAATTATCTATATTTTGAACTAATACTTGAAATGATTGTACCATCCACCCTTCCGGATTAGCTATTTCTTCTATAGATAGATTCACTTTGAAATCCTTACCCTTAAAATCATCAGGAAGTTGTATTGTTACAGGGTTTAAATCTAACTTTTGAGTTTTACCAATGTAAGTAAGATAATGATATGAATATCCAGTGCTGCCTACATATCGCATTAATCCGTTAGTTAGCATCTTAGTATAGCTACCATCTTCATGCTTAAATCCTATGCCTTCACTATCAATAAATCCATTCCCGTTGCACACTTCATTTTGCATATACCTATATGTTGATGCACCCTTACGTTTTTCTATTTGAACATTATCAAATAATATCCAACAACGTTCTTGAGCTACAATACCAAGTCTAATTGCAGTTATTCCATCAACATTCTCAGGTGTATTAAAAATAAATTCATATCTGTGCCAAGCTCTATCGCCTATATATGTTATTGGAATATGTACAGGGTTTCCATTTATAAATATATAATTACTTCCATTTCTACCATGAGTGCAGCAATAGTAAAAACTTATAGTATATGTTGAATTTGGGTCTATTTTTATAGCTGTATCTTTAACAAAATAACTATCTCCTCCATTGGTATATATTAATATTGCTTTTCCACCATCTATTGTAGAAGGATAAGTTCCATCTCCACCTTTGGTCCAATCTAATATAAAGGGATGGTTTTTAGTATAGACTTCTTCTTTTTCAAAAGAACTGTTCGGCACTAAGTTCGGACTAGTGCTTTCTGTTATTTTAAATTCAAATTCTTTATTATTTTGTATAAATTGAGATTGACCAACTATTCCTTGTTCTTCTCCATCTACTATCATCTTTATGTTAGTAGCTGTTATATTCACATTCCCAAAACTATCTATATCTAAAGTTCTTTTACCATTACCATCTGTTACAGATAAGTTCTTTGCATCTATCCAGTTACCTCTTAATTGACCTATCCAACCTCTCTCAAGTGATAAAGTGCCTATAAGAGCATCATTTATAGCCATATTATCTACATAATTACTTAAATCATCTACTTTTTTAGTAGTAACTACAACTTGAGAACTAAATTCTGTTCTATTTCCATGACTATTCACGCAACATACTCTGAAATACCAGATTTCATTAGGTTTTGCTTGAAATAAAAAAGAACTTGTTTGTCCTGCATGTATTAAGTCAAATACATTAGGTGTAAAGTCCTTTATCTTACTTGCATATAGTTCATAATTGTAATAGACTTTATTTTCATAAGTCCAACTAAGCTCAATACTAGAAAATCCATATAGTTTACTAGATAAAACAGGTACACTTGGTAAACTGTTGGGGAAATCTCCAATATTCCCATCTGCCCCGGGAGGTCCTTGTGGACCAGGCGGTCCTGGTTTAGATTCTTCGCTTCCTCCACCTACAACATCACCTAGGGTAGTCCTTGGTTCTCCAACCTCCATACTATCATATCTCTCTCTTAAAAAATCATATGTAGTCTTTATTACTTTAGCTTTAGTATCTAAGTTATATCTATAATCTTTAATTCCTACTGTATCACATAGTTCTATTTTATCTTGTATATCTTCATAACCTGCGCATTTACTAAGAGGTATAAAAGATATTTTGTAATTAAACTTTACGAAGTCACATTTATTATTCTTAAAATATTTTTCTCCTAATATTTTTAATTTTTCAGTCGTTGGGATTTCTTCATCTTCAAATTTATCACTAAAATCTATAGTCTCTATAAAAGGTGTTTCATAATCTAATATCTTAGGACTATCTACATATGTAAATATTTCAGTTTCTTCTCCACTTTCTGCTGTATATTTAGCTATAGCTTTAATCCTAGTTATTAAACCTTCTTCATCTTCAGTATAATCAAGTCCAGTCATATTTTTGGAGTATTCTATAATTACATCATTGTCATGTCCTCGTTTATTTAATACATAAAAATCATAATTATCTCTTAATATTTCAGCACCAGTTCCAAATGTATCTATTATAGATCCTCGTACTCCACCTATTGCACTTAATAATTTTGTAGGTCCTATTTTAAAGTTTTGAGCATTAACTATATCTGAATGCCCTTTAAACTTTTGAGAGAACTGTGAGTTTCTAAATATCATATTTAAGCAATACTCACAACTTTGATTTTGTATATCTAATCCTTCTGTCATATCCCTTTGTGCATCATAAGAAATATGTCTAGCATAAACATTAAATACACCTTTTATTGTCTTACCTACTTTATATATTCTAAATTGTTGATTTTTAATTTTATCATTAACATCTGCAGTAAATATATTACCTCTAATAAGTTTATCCCAATGAGGTGAAAATAATTGATATGTTATCTCTGCTTCAAGCATACCATTTCGTTCTTCTATTGTTATACCTTTTAAACAATCTGTTAATTCTCCTATAACTGTTCCTGTCTTATCATGTAGCTTAGGTATCATTTAATCACCTCACTTGGTTTAGCACTAAATAACAATACTACTTCTTCAAAGTTTTTAACTATATTTTCAAAATCTATCTGTCCTATAAATACTGCGTCTAATTTAGTTCCATCATCAAATACAATAGGTTTATATCCTTCATGGCCATTTAGCCATTCGTCAATCCTATCTGAATATTCTTTAGTATTTAAATCCCTAGCATCTAAATAAACTACTATTTCTAAATTTAAATTTTCTCTACTTCCATCAGAAACAATTAAATCCCCAGTTCTACCAGGGATTTCTATTAACTCAATTCTTTTTTTAGCTTTTGAAAGATGATTAGATTTTTTCACCTTTAAATTAAAATTTCTGCTACTTACTCCATTGAAAGTAAATTCTTTCATCTAACCACCTCCTAAAATGCTCCTTTTCGTTGCAAATAGAATGCAAGCTCTTCTGCTAAATTTTCTATATCTTGCTCTCTGTTATTTATAAAATTTTCTATATTAAGATTTATTCCTCCACCAATACCAGCTTCTCTTAATATACCTGGTAATTTACTTAATGGTAATATAGCCTCTGGACCTGCTTCTCCACCTACCATAGCTTTCCCACTCATAGGATTGAACCCAAACATTGTAGGATTCATCATTATCCCTCCATTTTTGTACCATTCTATACCGAACTTTGGTACTGATGGAGGATTTAAACTAAATTTACCACTAATATTTATATGAGGTAATTTTAACTTAGGTAAGGACCAACTAAAATTAAAAAATGATTTAATTTTTTGAATCGCATTATTGACTTTATTTTTAGCACTTTCCATTTTTTCATTAAATCCATTAACTATCTTTTGAAGAACAGTATTTACTATATTAACTGCGCCTTGAAAATCACCACTAAAAACTGCCTTAATAAGTGATATCGCCGTTTTAACAATGCTAGTAGCAGTATTTAACTTAGACGTAAAGAAACCAACTATAGATGTAAGAATACTAGCTGCTAAACCTAATATTTGACTTAATCCATTATTCCATACAACCTTTATTACTCCCCATGCCATAGATATTACATCCTTCACTATTGACATAACATTAGATATTATTGATTGTATTTGTGAAAATACTTCATTTACCTTATTTCTAAAACTTTCATTTTCATTATAAGCCTTTACTATAGCTGCTACGAATACACCAACAACTCCTACTACAGCCAATATTGGTGCTAGTAAGCTTACCATTGTCCCTATTAGTCCGCTTATTCCTCCACTAAGAAAAGCTACAACTCCACCTGCATTTGAGATAATTGGAGAAAATGTTGTAAATGCAAGTCCTACATTTCCTACAAATGAAACAAGTATACCTAATATAACTAAAACTGGACCAAGTGCGGCCAAAAGTCCACCTATAACTAATATGACGTTTTGCGTTTCTGGACTAAGATTTTGGAATCCTGTACATAGTTTAGATACAAAATCAGCGGCCCTTTCTATATGAGGTAACATTCTTTCTCCAATAGTTATAGCTACCCCTTCTAGGGCAGATTTCATTTCTGTTAGTGCTCCTTTAGCTCCTCCCATCATAGTATCCGCCATTTCATTCGCTTTCCCTGATGAATCGCCTATTGCAAATGCTAATTTATCGAAATCTTCTTTACTCGCATTTACAATAGAAGCCCATCCTGACATAGCCTCTTTACCAAATATAGTAGCAAGCGCATTAGCTTGTGTTGTTTCATCTAAAGATCCAATCTTATCTCTAAGATTCATCATTGTTCCCATAAGACTTACAGATCCATCATCATTTTTTACTAACTCAACACCATATTTTTCCATAGCAGCAGTCATAGAATCTGTAGGTTTTACAAGATTTGTTAAACCTCCTCTTAATGCAGTACCTGCAGCACTACCTTTTATTCCAGCATTTCCCATAAGGCCGATCGCTAAAGATAAGTCTTCCATTTCTATACCTAATGTTCCTGCTACTGGTCCTGCATATTTAAGGGTTTCACCCATTAACTCTATACTAGTATTTGCATTAGAACAGGTTGCAGCCATTATGTCTACGAATCCTTGGGTATCTTTTGCAGACAATCCCAAACCAGTTAATCCATCTGTAACTATATCACTAGTTGTTGCTAAGTCAGTTCCACCTGCAGCTGCAAGACTAAGAATACCAGGTAAACCATCCATCATATCTTGCGTTTTCCATCCTGCCATACCCATATATTTTAATGCTTCTGCACTTTCAGTAGCACTAAACTTAGTACTAGCTCCCATTTCTTTAGCTAATTTACTAAGTTTCTCTAAATCAGTTCCAGTTGCACCAGATATAGCAGATACTTCCCTCATACCTGCATCAAAATCCATTGCAGTCTTTGCGCTTGCAGCTGCTATGCCTGCTAATGGTAAGGTTATTCCTACTGTAAGTGATTTCCCTACACTAGTTATCTTTTCACCTGCTTGTCTCATTTTATCAAAGGTTTTTCCAACTCCACTACCTTTTTTATCAATGGAATCAAGTTTCTTTAAAGCTTCTTCATCTTTAATAACGATGCTCCCAAACAGTTTGAAAATCTCCATATATTAGACCTCCTTTCTAGCTTTCTTTTGCCTTATTTCAGCAACATCTCTTAATATGTCATCCATACTAGAAAGTGTATTTGTAGTCGGAATTATAAGTTTACTCTTATAATCACTAAAGCTTACAAATGTATTTTTATCCATATTAGGATATAAAGTAAGCCACATACTAAAAGCCTTGTTATCAAATTCTTTTTCATATGCTTTATTAATAAGCCTTATCGCATTTTCCCACTCCATATTAAGAATATAATCAATATTTGAATATCTACTTAATAGGAGATCTAGGCAATCATCTACATCAATTTGCTTACAAGCGTAAAAAAATTGCTACCTTTAACCATATTTTTAAATTCAACTATTACCTCTGCAACTTCATCTAACTCTTTATTACCGAATTCTTCTCCAGAACATCCATATAAATCACCTAAGAAATCATTAACTTCATCTTGAGCTAAATGTAAATTTTCAAGTACATTTTTAAACATGTTTATACCTAGATTTATTTGCATAGATTCAGTATCTTTTGAACCAACAGTAACTCCACTCATATCTACTGTAAAATCAATTTTTTTTAGTATTCTAGACATTTTAAATATGTCATTTCCGTTTAACTTTCTTAATTTCATATCTTCCCTCCGAATTTAAAGGTATAAATACCTTTCTTTATTTTTCTAAGTACCTCAAAAATGATTTATTTAAGTCAATTTTTAAATAAAAAAATAGCACCAAATTAATAGTGCTATTTTTATAAATTATTTTATAAATTCAACTTCCCAAGGTTCAGTTTCTGATTCTCCTTCATCATATGTTCCTACATATGTTAATGCTTGTATAACCTCATCTTTATCTTGTAAAGTCCAGTCAAGATTTTCAAGGTTTATTGCATTTTTAAGGGTTATAATAACTCCTTTTCCTGCCTTAGTTTTTCCAGTCCATTTTACAGTTTTATAATCCTCTGTTGATATATCTGTTTTACCAGTTACCGTTGTATTAGTATCTGTTGTTGATTTCATACCAGGATAATAACTCGTAAAATCTTCTGGTAACATGCTAAGAGCATTTATTGTAAGCTTAGGTACAGATTTGTCTATTATAGTTCGACCTTTTACAGTACCTCTATCACCATCTGCTTCTATATCTCTATATTCTCTTTCAACTACAAATTGACCACCACCTCTAGTAACAGCTATATCTTTTTCACCAATAGAGAATACTCCATGTCCTAAAATTATCATAGTTACCTCCTACTTTTTAAAATATGTCTGTACATTAAATCGAAGTTGTCTTCGCTTTAATGATTTATCTTCATCTTCAATCTTTAATCTTTGTTGCCTATAAAATGTCGGTAATACAAATTCATTAGGTAAATTTGCTTCATCTAATAACTTATCAATATTATCTGTTAAATCCTCTATACGCATTGATGAGTCATTTCTATCCCATATATCGATTATTAATATTAAATCATCTCTATGGCTCTTTAATCCATCGTTTATATTAAATACGATATATGGATATTCTACATTTTTAGGTGCATTTTCATGATACACTCTTGAATGCTTAGTTTTTAAAGTTTTCAATATTAATTCAAGTAATTTATTCATCACTATTCAGCTCACTATATACTTGTTTTGTTAAAGTAGTAATTGTATCAACATTTTCAAGAACTGTAGGCATCAAAAAAGGCTCTGCTCTCATTTGACTATTACCAAGTTCCCATGCAGGTGCGTAAAAGGACTTACTACCAATTAGTAAGTCCTTTTCTCTTTTCCTTGCCCAATATTGTATACTTCTTCTTAACTTACCACTTCTCCTACGTGCTTTTCTTCTTACTTCACTAGCTAAAAATTGTCCAATGAAGTTATATACACGTTCAGGTTTTTCCTGTATTTTCTTTTTAGCCTTATCAACTTTTGAAATATATGATTTTTGCTCTGACCTAGTCTTAGCCATTTACAGCACCTTCTAATATAATTTCTAACTTATCTACACTTACTTCATAAGTTCTAATTATCTTATATTCTTTGTTATTATACCTTGCTTGTGTCTCATCTTCATATTCAAATGAATTTATTTCAAACTTAAATTCAGGTTTAAATCCACTAGCTTGTGCTTGATAAAATTCACTCTGTTTAATGCTTTTTCTCTTACCAAATATCTCTTTATATTCTTTAGATTCAACATTATCACCTATTTCATTTTGTGAATATGTAATCTTTATTAATTCTAATACATCATCAAAACTACTCATTATATTCACCACACAAACTTAAATGTTGTTTTAACGATTCATAAGATTCTTGATATCTATCACTATCTTTATTATCTAATCCGAAATTAGCTTTGCAATATGTTTTAATTGCTCTTGATATCAAAGGATCATACTCATCTATTTTAACTACACCTGATATTTTTAAATCTAACTTAGCTTCTGATATTAAATCATCTATTTCTTCATCAAAGGCACTACTTTTTATTCGTAGTGCCAATTTTATTGATTCTAACATTAGAATCACCTACTTTAAACTGATTTATGAGTTAATATTACTAATGAATTTTTATCTAACACCTTACCATCTACTAACATTATTGCTTTAGTTATTTGGTCATCAGTATTATCATCTTCATATCTTTTCATAGTCATATTTAAATTTGTATTTAATACATAATCTTTTGGATTGAATAAGAAAGCAAATTTATTATCTGATTCTGGAGACTCTACATAGCTTTCCATATAGTCATTTAATATTGCTTTTCTTCCTAATAAAGTTCTTTCCGGCGCTCCATTTATTCCATAATTAACTCTAGCTATAGGTTGTCCTGTAGAGTCTTTTATAGCTTGGAATTTCATGAATGTTTTTTTAGTCATGAACCATAGTGCTCCACTTTCATACGCTAATGGTAATGCTGCTTCTGCTTCTATTAAAGTGTCATATTCTAATCCCTCAGCCTTAGCTATATCTATAGATTGTCCTTCAACTGGAGTTTCAGTTAATATCCCTTTAGGTTGACCTACGCCAGTTCCAGATATTACAGATTGTTCTATAGCTTTTGTCATAGCTTCAACGACATTATTTATAAGAGTTTTTTCAAATACAGGTAATGCTATAGTATCCATTTCTAAAGACATAGATACTGCGCATCTTAATTTATAATAAGCAAAAGTTATAGTTCCTTGTACTGCTTTCTTTTGTTTGTTACTTGTCGCTCCTTCTGATACCCATGATGCAACTGGTTTAACTGTAGATGTTGGAACTGTTACTCCACCTTTTATAGATGTTCTAGTTACTAAAGGTAATATCATACCTGTAGCTTCTATTTTTTCTATTATTTTTTCTAATACAGTTGTAGGTATCATTACTGATGCATCAGTAGTCTTAGTACTTTCATTTGAATTTACAAATTCTTTAGGCATAGATATACCTCTTGATACATAATTCATAAATGCTTTTCTGTACTCTACTGTATTAGTTAAATCCTCTGTAGTTGTATTATTAGTAGTATCTAAAACTACTGCTCCAGCTACATTTCTAGAATTATTAGCTATATTTGTTATTTTAGAATTATCTTTTAATGCATTTAAATTAGCTGCTGCTTTAGCTTCTTGTTCATACTTATTGTCTAAATCTTTTATTTCTGTCATTTTAGCATTAGCTTCTTCTATTTTCCCTTCATTTATAAATGATTCTGCTTCATTGTATAACCCATTTCTTAGTTGTAAATATTGTTCTTTATTCATATTTATATTTCTCCTTTTAATTTTAATAATTTTAATTGTGCTTCTAGTTTTTTTTGCATAAAAATATCAACCTTATTTTCTTTAGGTTGATTGATTATTGGATTAAAGTTTCTAAATCTTTGAAGTAGATTATTATCTATCTTACCTATTGAATTACACATGCTTACTGCACTATTTTTTAATAAATCTACCATTGATTTATCTACTTTTTCATTGGTAAACATTATTTCATCAATAAGTCCTAACTCTAGTGCCTCTTCTGCTGTAAGCCACGTTTCTTTATCCATCATTTGCTTAATTTCTTTTTCATTTAGTCCAGCTTTCATTATATAAGCATTTGCAATTGTCTTATTTGCCTTTTTCAATACTTCTACAGTATGCTCCATATCTCTATAATCTCCACTAGCTTGTGTTGAAACATTATGTACCATAATTTCTGCAAGAGGAGACATTTTACATTTACCTGCCATAGCTATAACACTTGCTATACTTGCACATAGTCCATGAATTTCAATTGTTACATCACCTTGATAGGTTTTAAGCATGTTATAGATATCGCATCCAGCAAATACATCTCCACCACCACTGTTGATTCTAACAGTTATAGGCTGACCATTTGCTCTACTTAGTGTATTTTGTACCATTTTAGGCGATACTGCCTGTATTCCATACCAAGAGTAAAGCCATTCATTACCACTTGCGACTACTTCACCTTTTACATCAACAAATATCAATATTACTCACCCCCTTTCACAACTGCCGTATCTAATCTTCTTATTGCTATATCTCCACCTTCAATTGGAGGCAAATTAAGAGCTCCTCTCCATTCATTCGGTGTTAATGAACCTCTATCTACCATTTGAACCAAATTTAATTTAGTAGACATACTAGCATATTGTAAATTAGACGCTTCGAATACAATTTTGTTACCAAATCCTCTTTCTCTTCTAGTAAATATTTTTCTAGTAAATTCATTACTTAACTGCATAGCTAACGGTTCTATTTCAGCTTCAAAATATGAAATCCATTCATCTTCAGTATATTTACTTTGTACTATTTTTTCATTTGTATTAAAAAATGAATAAATACGTTGTACAGTTTTTTCAGTTTGAGTTGCATTAGGTACATAGTCTTTTGGATCTACTTGTTTAGCATCAAACTTGGAATCTGTAGCAGCGGCTCCTCCACTATTCTCAATATTTAAGAATGTATCAGTAAACTTTTTAGTCTGCTCTTCCATATCTTCTGGTCTAAGAGTTTGATTAAATTTAAGTAACCAACGTATTATACCGCCATTTCTAACAGCTTTTACAATACCTTGGTCTGTTGTATTTACTATTTCCATCAATGAAGTAAGGGCTTTTGTTGGACTATCTCCAAATATGTCATTTTCATTGAAATCTTTTCTAATATGTATTATATCCTCATAAGGATAACTAACTATCTTGCCATTTTTCATATTAAATCTTAGGTATAAAAAACCATCTTTATCATATAAGGCTTCTATACTATCAGCTATTATAGGATACAATTCCATAGGATAATTATTTTCATCTCTATGTATATATATAAAGGCATTATTATTTAATTCTAGTTGATTTGTTATTTTTTCAAATAGCACTTGTCCTGTCATATACGGGTTAGGATCTTCTAGTAAAAATCTAATATACGGTTCTGGATTGACTGCAAATCCTTCTGCAGAATTCCTTATATGACTAGGAACTAGCTTACCTATAGCTTTAGCTTTCGGTCTTATGCAAGAACGCACTATATCAGATTGATATAATTTACCATTCCAAGCATAAAATCCATTTCCTTTATCTGTTATCATTTCATATCTAGTTAATGAAGGACTTTTATTGAAAAACTTACTTAGTATCCCCATTTTTCTCACCTCCTATCTAAATTATAGCTAGATACTCCGACATCTTATCTTTTAATACAACATAACCTATAATTAAACTGACAGCTCCATCTATACGTTTTCTACTATCAACACCTTTTATAGGTTGAATGTTCCCGTTTATATCAGTTTTTATCTCTGTATTAGATAAACACCATTTATCTATAGGATTATTATTGTATATAACTCTATGAGCCATTAAATCCGCTCTTAGCTCTTTCATAGGAGATGATAAAGTAAGAACTCCTTGTCTAACTTTAATCATTGCTTCTTTCCCAAATTCATTTTCATATGCCTGTAATAAACTATCATCAACATGCCAAGGATCATATCCTATCCAAGGAATATAAATATCATATTCATCTCTAATTTCTTTAAACCACTCTAACATATGAAATTTATTAACCTTATTACCAGGACATACTCTTAATAATCCTTGCTTTTCCCATAACTTATAAGGAACTCCGTCAGCTTCCTTATTATCTTCCAAATTATTAAGTTTTCCTTCTGGAATAAAGTACATTGACATTGCATAGATGTTTTCATCATTAGGTCTCATGCATAAAACTTTTGCACTTGCTAAGTCTGTAGTTTCTGCCAAGTCAAAACATCCTATTCCATACCTGAATCCCATATCTTTTATATTAAACTTAGTTTCATTATTAAGTTCATCCCATCTAAGCCATGCACTAGATGAGTTTTCCTTCATGTTAAAATCTTTAACCATAACTGTAGCCTTAAATGATGGATCATTTTTAGCCTTATTAACAAAATCTCTTAAATCTTGTATATTCTTTATTGTTCCTAATCCAGGATTAGCTTTTATCCAACGCTCCTCTTTATCCCATTCATCTTTATCATCTAACTCATAGATAAATGGTAAAAAAGTCTCATCAACTACTTTATCTGGATCATTGCTTGTATATCCATCTAAAACTTTACAAGCATAATCATACTGAGCATCAAATATAGATTCTCTAACAAATCCATTTGTAGTTATACAAAATAATAAAGGTTGTCTCCTTGCAGTCATTGACTGTTTCATTAGGTCATATAAATCTCTATTCTTAATAGCTGCCAACTCATCTATAGTTATCATGTGTCCATTAAGTCCATCAAGACCATTAGAATTAGATGCTAATGCTTTTATAAATGATAAAGTTGGATTAAAGAATAAGTCAGATTTTCTTTTTCTTATATGCTTACTAAGTAAAGGAGACTGTTTCACCATGTTATGAATCTCCATGAAACACTTTTGAGCCTGTTCTAGTTTAGTAGCAACACAATAATTTTCTGCTGCTCCTTCTCCATCTCCTATAAGCATATAAAGATTTACTGCAGCAAGTTCTGTAGTCTTTCCATTCTTACGACCTTCTATAGTTAAGCTTTCTTTATATTTTCTAAGCCCTGTGTCCTTATGTACAAACCCAAATATCGCTTGAAATTTTGCCTTCTGAAATAATTCTAATTTTAAAGTTGTACCCATAGCTCCTTGAGCTTGTTTACAAAATGTTTCTATAAACTCAATAGGCTTAAGGCTCAATTCTAAATCAAATATATAATCACCTTTAGGATTATATATATCATCAACTAATTTAGCATATACTTGCCTTATTCTTTGGCAAGCAACTATTTCACCAGATAGAATTTTTTGATAGTATTCTTCTATATACGTACCTGTCATTTTTTAATCTTCCCTTTTGATAAAAAGGCTAATAGTTCATCTGCTTCTTCTTTTTTCTCTTCTTCTGGTAAAAGATCTATAAGCTGTTTCATTACTCTAGAATATCTTTGCATAAAGGTTGTATATATTTTAACTTGAGGTCTTTCTCTATCAAAACTTTGGGATCCCTGCTCAAATATTTCAGTTAAACCATTAGTTAATAAATCTTCTCGCATTTCTTCAAGTGATATTTTCATGAATGCTGCTTCTTGAATTAACCCTTCTAGGACCTTAACCTTTTCTTTTGGAAAATCTTTATATATTTTTTTAAGTCTATTTATTTCAGTTTTAATCTTTTTTTCTTTTTCTAATTTCTGTAATAATTGTTCATTTTTGATTTTCATTTTACCCCTCCCTAATTTTGAAAATTTCATGTGGAGGAAAATATAGGTCCACTCCGACGGTCTCCTATGAGCCTTTATAAAAAAAATTATAGGGGGGTCTCAATAGGAACCAATTCCCCATTCTCATTGAATGTATATTCATCTTTTGTTGCGTTTACTTTCCTATGTATCGCTACATGACAGTTTCTACAAAGTAATACTAGATTATCTTCTCCTAATGTTATCTCTGGATTATCTATGTTCTTAGGACTTAACCATGTAACATGATGTACTTCTTCTCCAGGTTCTCCACATTTGTTACATAGCCCATGATACTTATTGAATATATATTCTCTGCATTGTTTCCATGCTTTACTTTTATAAAACTTTCTACTAAATTCTCGAGCCATACTCCACCTCATTTAGTGTTTTAAAACTGTACTAAAAAAGCCTAATATTTATACGAATATTATTATTTGTAATCCAGTTATCGTCTGTGTTTGTACCTTTTGAATCAATGGTTTTCTTAGGGAATACCATATTCATTTTGTAATTTTTCTTCTTATATATATCTTCATTTTGTAACCTTGAATAAATAATCACCAAATTATAAGACATTCAAATGTAAAAAATAAAAAAATATCATCTAATTAGTCTTCTTAATGCTTGACTATATTGATGATACTTATCGTTATCTAATCCTAAATATAATTTTGTTTCTTCTATAGAGCTATGTCCTAACATTTCCTTTACTGCTATAATGTCACATCCATTTTCCATATATACTGTGTATGCATATGTTTTTCTCATGCTATGTGCCGTTATATCATCCATATCAAAATATTCTGCTGCTTCTTTTAATACTGCTGTTACTCTATCTACTTTAATATGACTTTTGCCTTTCCTAGAAGGAAACATGTATTCATAATCTTTTTTATTTTTTATATATCTTTTTAACTCTTTTTCAACTTCTGGTAATATTTCAGCTGAACGTGGCTTTCTATTTCTTTCTCTTATATTTTTGCTATTTTTCTTCTTACCTTCCATAATTTCGAATTTCCCACGTCTCAACGCTTCTTTTACATCTCTAACCTTTAATTCAACTAAATCTCCAGCTCTATACCCTGTTGTTATTCCTAATATAAAAAGTATATAGTTTCTTTCACTTTTATACCTTAAATAATCCTGGATATCAAAAACCCTTTTTATATCTTTTATTGGTCTTGAAGGTCTTTTTACTTTTTTCATTTTTAAAGCATTTTGAACCTCCTTTCTTCTTATCAAAATTAGGTTTCTTTCTCATTTCTTTGTCAATCTCTCTTAAGTGTCTATCTTCTAATTCATGGATCATACTAATTTCGCTTGCATCTTTCCATACTTTCATAGAACTTCTCCTTAAACGGCAAAATACCATCCCTGGAGTTGAGATGGTATTTTTATTCACTTTGACTTTTTTAATTTTGCTAATTTTTGTCGATAATGTCTATAGCCTAATACGTTGTTGAAATATTAATTTTTGTTCTAACTTTTATATCTTTCTACTCTACAATAGTAACACTGTTTTTATAACAAGTGCTTAACTACTTTTTAACATTTTCATAACACTTTCATAACATTTATGCAATTTCAATGCTCCCGTACTGATATTCTGCTATTTTTTTTATAGCAGAGTCATGCCATCTTTTAATTGTCATGTGTGAGTAGTGCATATCTTTTGCAATCTTTTCATAAGAATTACGCTTGCACTCAACAGATAAATATCGTCTATTTATTACTTCATATTCATTGTCATTTAATACATTTAAAGATGCCTTATATTTATTTAATCTATAATTAATATAATCTAAATTACTTTCTAAAGTGTTAAGTCTGGTTTCATCTCTTGCTAATATATCATCTAATGTAACTACATCACTCGATCTTGATGTTAGGCTAAATCCTGATGATTTATATGAGTTTAACTTTTCTTTTAGTACTTTTATTTCAAGTTCCCAAGATCTAACTTTACTTAAATCTTTTTTTAGTTTTTCAAGTTCCTTTTCTACTTTTTTTATATAAACTAATTCAATACTCATAAGATCACCTTCTAGTCTTAAAATTATATTCTATTATTTCATCTTCTTCATCATATCTATTTTTTTGCTTTCTCTGCTTTCTCTTGCTTTTTTGTTCTGCTCTCAACCTTTTTTCTTCTTCTAGTCTTTTTAGATTTTCTTGCCTTTGTTCTTCCTTTTCTTTAGATAAGAAACAATATGGACAGTTCTTTTCCCTATCTGCTCGCGGCATTAAACAATCTTCAAATATATCATATAGGCTACAAGTAGCAAAGCTGTCGGTACAATCTTCACAAACTGCTTTCATTGCAAGTAATGCCACCTTTTTAAATTTACTTCTTCCTATTTTAACTATTTCTAATTCTTTTTCATAAGTTCCCATAACTCTTTGTTTCATCCATTCATCTACAAATATTATAGGCTTCTCTGATGCTTTAATAGTTCTCTTGGAAAGTTTTTCTTGTTCTTTATTATCTAATCTATCCCTAACTCCTGTCAGAAACTTTTGAGCGTATGTAATTGAGGTTCTAAGATACTTTGCCTCATTCTTGGTCATATTACTTCTACTTGTCCAGCTTTCAACGATCTTCTCACTTGTATCTGCTAAGTGATATACAAATAATATATCTAGCATTTCATTAGAATTTAAATATTTTTTCATGTGTTATTCCACCATTAAATTATTTTTATTCTGCCTTCATATTTTTTATATACATGTTCCATTTCTTCCGTAAACTCTTTTTTAAGCTCTTCTTCCTCTAAAACGTTAAATTTATTAAATGTCTTCTTAAACTTATTTTCATATTTTGCTCTTAACCTAAGTAGTATCATATCTCCTTGAGCATGAATTTCTGAATTTATAAAAATAAAATTATGTAAAACAGATAGATCCCTTATGCTATCTGAGTATACTTCTCCAATTTTAACTATTTCCATATTGTTTCACCTTATTAAAATTATTGTTTTAATTGTTCGACTATTAATCTGTATCCATTAAATTCAAACATCTCTTGAATAGTTTCAGTCATGGCTTTGTAATCTTCTCCAAATACATCCATTAGGTCTGTTTTATTTTCTATTAATTTATCTATAACTTCTATTGGATTCATATAAAATCTACTTTTTTCGTTTAAATACCAGTCATGGTGCAAGGTGTAGTCTGCTGGTATTGGTTAGGTGCTACACTACCTAAAATATGTTTTTTATTTACTTAAACATCTCAATTTATATCTCTTTGATTGAACTTTTAAGTCATGTCTTTTATGAAAAAGCTTATAACTTTCAAACTTCATTCTTGTAGATATCACTTCATGTCTATTTCCGTCTTTATCTTTAATCGAACTTATCAGTCTATGAACCATTAATCTCCACCACCTAATCTAATTAAATATTATTCAGCCAATCCCCATGCTCTTTTTCTAACCACTTAATATAGCCATTTTGAGCATTAATTACCGCTAAAGCTTCATCTAGCATTTGAGGACTAACATAATCATCATTTTCCATGTGTGCATATAATTTTTCTTTACATTTTTTTATATCATTTCTATAATCTAAAGGTCTTTTTTTCATCACTAAAAACTCCTCTTTTCTACGCATTTAAGTATTCTGCAACATCTTCTAATGTTCTAAAATACTTTCCTCCATTTTTTCTCACCATCTTACCCACTTGCTCCAAAGACTTTAATTGTCCTTTGTTAAAGTATATATGTGTTGATGTTCCAATTGCTGTCGTATAATTCAATGCTGGGTTTACATCTTCTTTTAAGACACAAAATACTGTTCTTTCTGGCCTTTTATTACTATCATCAACTACTTCTGCTATGCTATATACTCCTGTCATTCTAGGGGTTATTACATATAAGCAATAATCACATGTTTCTCTTTGTCTTATTTCTTCTTTCATGCGCTCCTCTGTCCAATCATCTACAACTGGATTAAAATAATCTATCTCTAATAACTCTATTAATTCTTCTCTCCAAGTACTTCCATTACAAGTTCCACCTAAAAATACTTTTTTCATAATCTCCTCCTCTTAAAATAATTATTCATATTTAATATAGTATGCTATTTTTTCAGAAATACATAGATAGCAATCTTTGCCTATGCAATCTAGGTTTTTGCCATTACATTTTATAATATCATATATAAATCTTATTATTTCTTGTTTATTCATAACTTCTCCTCTTAAACCCTATCTTTCAACCTAATAACTCTGGATTTTCAAATTTATTTCCTATAACCTCATATTCATTTTCAAGAAGATTGGCAAAGGGTATTTGAGTTCCTTTGGTCATACCCTCTATTCCCCACATTCCGTACTTAATTCTTACTTCTCTGATTATTGTTCCTACGATACTATGTGAATATTTAATAATATCACCTTCACATATTTCTTTCCCGTTCTTATCTTTAAGACCTGTGTATTGACCTATTGAATCTTCTTCAACCAAATAGTCTCCATATGGACTTAATAAATGAACTGAACTCGTTCCATCTGTATAATTGATTTTTGATACTCCATACCCATTAGTAATCCATTGAGAACCTATTAGTTTTTCTTTTGAATATCCTCTAAACTTTATTTCTCTCATAATCTCCACCACCTATTTTCTAACATTAATCTGATTCATTTTAACTCTAGCAACTTTTCCTGGTCCTTTATTATCATATGAGAATAGAGTTATAATACTCTACCCTTATAAACTAAAATTATTGTTTTGTTTGCTACTCTTCTGTAGCTTCTAAATATTCTTCTTCTGATATTTCAATTATTTCAACATCATTTGAATACTTAGTCACATAGAATTTATTTTTTGCTATTTCAACCGGGTTATCGTATTTATCATTAACAGCTATATGCATATAACCCTCTGAACCTTCTCCACCGAATAATTCATCATTTAATACTTTGAAATAATACTTATACCTCTTACCCATAGAAAGCCTCCCTTTTAACCTAATAACTCCGAATTCTCATATATATTTCCTATTACCTTTATATCATCAAAAGAGCATTCCTCTAAGAAATGTACGTTACCATTTTCAAATTTAAGTTTTCGAATCTTAAATGAACCCTTATTATAAAGAACTTCAAATTTACCATAAGTCCCGTAATCTAAAATATCACCTTCATAAATCTCTTTTCCGTTCTTATCTTTTAATCCTGTATATTGCATTAATACTAAATCTTCATCTTCAGTTGGTAAAAACAATCCCATTTGTATATTCGTTGATTCTGGAACTTTTACTTTTAACTTTTCATTGCATATATCTACCATTTCCGCTGTAGCTATTTGTAACATATCATAATCAAACATGATATTAAACGACTTGCTATACGCTCTAAATTTAATTTTTCTCATAGTACCCTCCTATAGTATATCTGTTAGAACATCTTCAATTTCATCTAAAATATCTTCAACTTCATATCCATCATCTTCTAGAATCGTCTCTATTAAAAATGTGTTATTAAGTCTTTTATATATCATTTTTGCTATGTTTTTGTGGTCATATCCTTTAACTTTTATATCATCTATTTTGACTATTTTCCCGCTTCCTGCACCATTTACTAGATGTAAAAATCCTGTACTATCTAAGAATCCCTTATCACCTTTTTTAACAGTTTTGACCTTATCACTAACTATCGTATTTATTTTAAAATCATTTTTTACTATTATCTCTTGTCCTATTTTCATAATCTCCACCACCTAAATACTTTTTTTGCACTGGATCATATTGTTAGCTTCAACAGTATGATCCTTATATATTTTTATTTATTTTTCATCTTCCTCGATATTTATTGAAATACAAGCAATCTCACTTTTAATAAAGTAATGAATACTATTTCCCCCCTCCATACAAAACGCATTTTCATTTGAAGTTATAAATCTAGAAAATTTATTATGTAATTCTTTTTTATTTTTAACATCTTCCCATATATGCTTACTCGAATGAACATATCCATTTTTAAAAACTATTTTTAATGTAAATTTCATAATCTCCACCTTCTATTTAAATTCATCACCTGTTGCATAAAAATAACTTTTATCTTTATATCTAAGTTTTCTTTCAAATTCTTTGCTAGTACTTATAACTAATAAATCTTTTATTTCTTCATCTTGTTCCTCAAATACCTCTAACGCTGCATCCCTTGTAACTGTTATATTAAACTCATGATCTTTCTCTATGATGCTTCTTAGAAGTTCTGTTGCAACATAAAACTTATCTTGTATCTCTTTATTTTTAAATTCTTGATTCTTAGGAAACTCTATAATATTTCCTAAAAGTTTTAATTGCTCCGTTTTAATAAATTAAAACTCCTCTTTTCTTTACTATCGGACCAAATAATATGGCCCGATAAATTATTGTTCATATTCAAATATATATTTTCCACCAACTATATTAGTTTTCCATACTTTATTTAGACTATCTGATACAGCTTGTTTACTAACTGGTAAATTAGCTTCTACATGCCTTGTTGACTTAAAGTAATCTATTATATCCCCTGTCTCTGCATCTATTGCTACTATAATTCTTCCTCCTTTAGACTTATGAGCAGTTTTCTTCGCAAGATCTTCTCTATCTAAAAATTCTAAATTTGCATGATAGTTGTCATATACTAATCCATTTTTATGATATACAACTAAGTCCTCAAACTTTTTATTCTTATATTTAATCGGCTTGCTTTCACTAGTAAATCCATATCCATCATAAAATATTTCTACAAAGTGATAAGCTACTATCCTACTAACAGAGTATTCCTTATAAACTTCTTTAAATTTAACTTTTATAAACTGCTTATTTTTATTTACATTAACTTTTCTTGTTTGATAATAAGGCATTATAAACTTTCCATTTGGAGAGTTCTTGTATATTCGCTTAAACCTTCCATAATTACTAACTAAGAATTTATCATCAGAACCTTCTATAACCTTCCATACCTCATTTTTGAATACTTCTTTCTCATATAACTTTTTTAGTTCCTTTACATCTACACTTTCATCTACGATATACCACTTCTTTACTTTTTCTAAAGTGTTAATATCTCTACTTAAATCAATTTCTTTTTTCTTTAATAATTTTGATATTTTCTCTAACGTTGTTTCTGTTTTTAAGTTGTATCTAGCATCATACAAATATAACAACGTACTCACCCCTCCAAACTAAACCTACCTTTTATCCCCATAAATTAATCCTAGTGCAACTAAGTAGATACTTAGTATTGATTAATATATTTAGTTATTTTCTACGAGGAATTTATTTTCTATCTATATCTTTTAAATATACTTCAAGTTCTTTTTTACTTAATTTATATTTCTTAACTTCATTGCAATATTCACTTTTATATGTACCTTTTAATGTTGTTCTTGCATGTCCCCAATTTGATAAATTAGGATTATCTTGTGTAATAAAATTTTCTGTTAACTTCATATTACTCTCCCAAATCTAAGTTTAAAGGTGTAAAAGTATGAGACCCACATTTGCATGTATAGTTCCCATCTACTGAATCTATATATATCTCATACTTTTCTATTCCACAATACCCACATCTAAGTTTTAAACATTCGAATAAATTAACTAAATTATCCATCTATTTCCCCTCTTTATTAAAAAAATTTACAATCCCTGTGTAAATAATCAATATCACAAATATAATTACTCCTGTAATTTGATTATTGTCCATATGCCATCTTCCTCATTTTATAGTCTAAAATACTAGATTCACATTTCTTTTTAACTCTTATCTTTTTAGTTCTTTTAGCTATTCTTTCTAATCTATTTATTTCTTTATCTGCATCACAATGTAATAAATTTTTCAAAATAAATACTTGTTTTTTTAGTTCTTTGACTTGTTTTTCTAAATCTTCAATGATCTTGCTATGCTCTTCGTTTATTTCTTCTATCTCTGCTAGTAAATTTTCTTTTTCTAAATTTAAGCTATTAATCTCAACCTCTTTACACGCTCTTAATGTTTTATAATCTTTATTAAGTTTATTTTTAATTTCTTCTACTTCTTTTTCACTGTAAAATCCTAAAAAACTCATTTTTCTACTCCTTTATTTATTTTTCTCTACTGGGTAATTCCTGGAGATATTATTATTCTTCAGATACTTATATTCACTATAAAAACGGAATGTCTGTATCATCTATTTCATCGAACTCTTTCTTATTCTCATTAATTTTATTTCTGTTATCTAAGAATGTACAATTTTTAGCAGCAACTTTTGTAAATGACATAATCTTATTATCTTTTGTATAATTATCTACTCTTAATGATCCACTAAGAGATACTAAGCTCCCCTTTACTAAGTGCTGAGCGCATGCCTCAGCTTTTTTCCCCATAATTTCAACTGGTATAAAATCTGTTTCTCTTGAACCATCATTCTTTATATAATCTCGATCAACAGCAACAGTAAAACTTGCTACTGCAGTTCCTGTTCCTGGTATGTATCTAAGTTCCGGTTGTTTTGTTAATCTACCTACAATTGATATATTGTTCATTTAATCTTCTCCTTTGCTCTTTCGCTATGTATATATCTAACTCCATACTCATTTTTAATGTATTTTGAGTTAACCCCTCTTTCTCAAAAGCTTTTTCAAGTTCTTTTCTTAACTTCTCCATGTTCTCCCCTCAACATTTCTGATGCTTTATTGAATGCATCTAATTTATTTATACTTTTATTGCTATTTAAGATATCCTCTGAGCGATTCTTTACCATCTCAGCCTTTTCTAAAATCGTCAATCTATCCAAATATTCTATAGTTAAGTTCTCTGCCTTTAAATTCATGTCTATATCCTCTCGACATCTCAATTATTCTGCTTGCTAATGCTTCATCTAAATCTAATAACTGATTTACGCTTAATTCTGTTGTTATAATCATTGATTTTTTATTATCGTATCTAAAATTCACAATATCGTATATTATTCTTAATTCAGCTCTAGCCCTTGAGTAATCTCCTTTTTCAAAACCTTTGAATAAGTCATCTATAAACAGTACTGTTGTATTTCTATACTCACTAATTTTCTTATTATAAAAATCAGTATCAGTCATGTTAAACTTAAGTTCATTTATATCTTTGGTATAGCTCATATACTTAACTGAATACTTTTCTAAAAGTTTATTACAAGTTGCTATTGCTAAATGTGTCTTCCCACTTCCAACTTGCCCCTGGAGTAGTAGAGACTTTTCTTTATTAAAATCAGTGATATACTTTATGCAAATATTTCTTGCGCTATTTCTTGCATCATTATCTACTTTATAAGTTTTAAATGTATTAGTTTTAACCCTATCAGCTATTCCACTTTTTTCTAATCTTTCTTTTGCTAAAGTAATTTCTCTACATTCACAAAATTTAACTGCTTCGGTTCCATCTTCATTTATAATTGTGTACCCTTTATCATTGCACTTATTGCATTTATAATTCGATTCCAAGTTCTGCAGCTGCCCTGATTGTTTCTTCTGTTGATAATCCTCCCTCAACTTTTGAATCCAAGTGTTTTGCATAGTCTTGATACTTTCCATCTTTCTCTCCTATAGATTTACTTTTTTTAAACTTTCTTTTATGATCTTCTGCTTCTAAAAGAGTTTTTATATTACTGCTTAACCAATTATTGATTATTCCTTTTATGTAATTAAAATTTCTATTTCCACTTCCAACTGCTATATCAATAGCTCTTATAATCAGATTATCATCTACACCATCTTCAATATAAGATACTAATTCTTGATAGTGATAAGGAGTTAAAAGTACTCCTACTTTTTGAGCATATTTAAAACAATTTACAACAACATTATCTTTATCTGTATCTTGTTCTATCTCTTTCTCTATCTCTTTCTCTATCTCTTTCTCTATCGGACATTGTCCAGACAACCTAGGGACATTGTCCTTTTTTTGTCTTTGTAACCTTTTCTTTTCGGCCCATTTTGTTTCTGATCCTACCATATTTTGTAATTGAGTTATAAATATTTCTCCATTTTCTAAAATTTGAATTAATCCTATTTTAGTTAAAATATCCATTGCAACTCTTACAGTGTCCATATCTGTGTTCGTAATTTTTGCTAAAGTCTTTGCATCATATGGAACTAGCATACTTCCAACATTTCTTATTAATAACCCATTTGATTTTAAAGATTTTAGACATAGCTTTAAGTAAAATAAGCAATAATCTTTTCCTTTTTCTTGTTCTTCAAGCCATGCTATTGCATCTTCTTCAAAGAAGTCTTCTTTTAACTTTAGCCAATAATACTTCTTATTTGACATTCTTATTTACTATTCTCCTTTTTCCATCTTTTCTGTAAGTCCTTCTATCTTTCCGTAAATTCTATTAAATTTAACTGGATCTTTTTCTCTAAGAATTTTTGCAAGTTCTACAAACCTTTTTATATCTTCTTTTCTTTCTTTATTCGTCATATTCCCTCCATTTATCGCCTTGTAATATTTTTTTATTACAATATAATAGTATTATACCTGCCAATTTTTTGCAATAGTTTTTTATCGCATTTCAATATTTTTTATTTATAGGCTATGTATTTATTTGTCGAATTTTAGAATATAGCAAGAGTTTTTTACTATTTTTAATTGCATTGCGATTTTTTTTATATTATACTTAACTTAAATAAAATCAAAATAGAATATAAAATATATAATATTTTAATAATTTTTGATGAAATGAGGTTGCTATAATGAATTATAGATTAAGAGAATTAAGAAAATTAAAGAACTTATCTCAAAAAGAGTTCGGCGAAAAAATCAATATAAGTCAAAGTCAAATAGCCTCTTATGAAAATGGAGCAAGAAATATTCCAAATCGAGTTATCAAGGATATTTCTAAAGTATATAGAGTTAATGAATCATGGCTTATCGCTGGTGAAGGAGATATGTTTATTGATATTATTGATGAGTTAGATATAGATGATCCAGAGTTACGTGAACTTGCTTGTTTATATGAAAAACTTGATGATTCAATGAAAAAAAATATAATGGATACTTTGAGGCTATTAACAAAATAAAAAAGAGAAGATTGGTAATCAATCTTCTCTTTTTTTATCTTTAAGTATCTTATTTACTATTTTTTTGTAATTTTTATAATCCTTTTTTTTTAATTTGCTCATTAGCAGTAAAAAATATTCGGTACTTAAATTCATTAATTATTCCTCCCTGTAACTATGTAGATATATTCTACACAATAGAACATCTATTCTATTTTATATTACCTTTTTACTATTTATCTTGCAACCCTCTAATCATTTTAGACGTTTTTCGTCTCGAAGGTCAATAGATTACAATATATGGTAAAAATATACTAAAATATTAATTATAAAAATATATTTTAGTAGGTGTATAATGTTTAATAAAAGATTAAAAGAGCTACGAAAAAAACATAAACTTACTCAAGTTGAATTAGCTAAAGTATTTAATATAACCCAAAGAGCGTTATCTAGATTAGAAAATGGTGAGACTGCAGCTACTGAAGATATAATAAATAAAACTGCTGACTATTTTGGTGTAAGCTCTGACTACCTATTAGGTAGAACTAATATAAAAAATATATATCTGTATTTAAAAAAGTAACACTAGATCTAGTTTATATAAACTATTAGTGTTACTTTTTATTGTATAAAATTTTTAATTATATAACTTACCGTATTAGTTTGCACACATAACCTCATTTTTTATTTGACATTTTTTACATTTAGTTTTATTATTGAATTAAAATTAAACATAAAAAAAGCCTACTGCTTAACTAAGAGCGCAAACTCGAAGTTAAAGCACTAAATGATATGAACCAGATATCAAGTAGTTTTTAGTAGACTTATTTTATATACTTATTAATTTATGTAATAATATTAGCATAATTATGTTAGTATTTCAACTATATAGATTAAATTTGTGTATTTAAATTTGTCCTTTAAGCCTTGATATGAAAAGTATCAAGGTTTTTTTAATTATAAGGGGGAAATAATATATGAAATACACAATCGAAGGATTTAATCAGAAAAATGCAATTACATTAGGTCTTAATGCAGAAGATCTTGTTTTACTTAGATGGTTTGTAGATTTTAAAAATACAGCTGATATGAAAAAGAAATATATAAAACAAGTAAATGATATGGGTTATTGGATAAGTTATAGTTACTTAATACAAGAACTGCCAATACTATTTACAACACACCCTAAATATACTATTTCAGATTATGATGAGCTTTCAAGCGTTGAAAAAATCGAACTAGATAAAAAGTATACAAAGGCATGTAAGCAAAAAATTAAAAGAATGCTTAGCGGAAGCCTTTCTAAAGTACTACTTAGAAATAAATCTACTGAGAGAGATGATAAAGGTAGAGTAAAAAGTGAAATATATGTGCATATAAATCCAGTAGTTTTTAAGATGCTAATAAGTGATGATATAACCGTGGTACAAAAATGTACTACGGACACCGTGGTACAAAAATGTACTACGGACACCGTGGTACAAAAATGTACTATAGATTCTTCTACTATTAATACTTATTCTTCTACTACACATAATAAGCAAAAATCAAAAGATTTTAGCTGTAGTGAAGATAAAGAAAAGCATATAAATATAAAACTAATAGAAGAAAGAACTCATTTAATTATCAATTCAAAAAACAAGGAAAATAAATGTAAAAAATTTAATTCCTCTAGGTTAGAAAAAGCAATAGATATATTTTTAAAAGAAAAAGGAGAATATTTTTCTTTGTTAGAAAAAATTTATAATGATGATAAGAATTTTTATAGTAGATCTGATGTTAACGAAAGCATATTTATTCCTAAAAATAGAGCTCATAATGTAAATAATACTTTTTCTAAATATACACCTGATGAATTAGAAAAATTGCTTATGGATAGTCAAAAAGAAAAATTCAATTAAATGCCTTATCTAAAATATATAACTGTGACTATCGCTATAGATACAACTGCTATAGAGTAAAAAATTATATTTTGCTTAAGAGTTAGCTTTTTATGTACATGATCTTTCGGAGATAATGATGGATGAACTATTCTAAATGTTTTCCAATTAGTACTTATCTCCTTAAGATTTACATTTTTAGTAGATGTGGCTTTGTACGTTTTATTTAACTTATTATACTTAGGTCTGTATTTGTTTATATAGTAAGTTTCTAGTAATAGTGCATTTAACTCACTATCAACTTTTATATATTCCATCTTCCAAACAGAGTTATAACATTCTTTTGGAAGATGGCCGCCTTTATTAAAATGTTGACCAAACCTTCTATCTAGATTATTGGTTTTGCCAACGTAAATTATTTTTTTATTTTTATCGATAAATCTATATACATATGATTTTTGATTTAGCATTAATATACACCCCTTTAAAATTATTTTGGGCATTAAATAGGAATGTTATACAAGTTAGTAGAATAAATTATAGTGTACGTTCAAAGTGTGCGTTCAGAGGTAACACTTTTAGATTTAAATTAGATATTGTACGTTCGTAAATAATAAGCTATTTAGGCATTTATAAGAACGTACACCCCGTTTAACTTTAATACCTATAGTTTATATACCTCTAATGCTCATTATTTATTATATAAGGGGGATTATTATGAGTAGCGAGAATATTTTAGAGCCTTTAGTTGACTGTATATTTGATGTAGCAAAAGTATCAAAAAAGTTATTGTATGAGTTATTAGATATAAAAGAACAATTTAATATTGAGACATTTTTTAAGACTGTCGAATTAAAGAATAAAAAGGATCAATACCCAAAGCAAATAAAAATTTATTCAAGCGATAAAGGTTATATTTATTTAATGTCAGCACCAATAGGTTTAGGATTATCAAATTTTTTAAAATGCAAAGAATCACTTGAACTTCAATTGAGACACAAAATAGATATAAGGGAGCGTAAGGGATATATAGAGATTGAGGTTATAACAAAAGAATTGAACTATAATATACCATACAAACTACCAATAAAAGAAAAGACAGAAGGTATTAAATTCCCTATAGGAGAAAGTCTTAATGAAAAGGTAATATTAGACCTTAAAGAAGATCCGCATACTTATATTGTTGGTACAACTGGTTCTGGTAAATCTGTATGTACTAAGTCAATATTAACAAGTGTATCAAATTTATATGGTCCTGGTGAATTAGAATTATATCTATGTGATTTAAAAAGAGTTGAGTTAAATTTATTTTCTAAATTAAAGCATACCAAGAAATTTGTATATACAGTCGAAGATACAACAGAAGTTATCGCAGATCTGTTAGAAGAAACAAATAATAGATATGATTTATTTATGAAAAATAACGTAACAAGTATATTTGAATACAATAGACTTCCAGGAGTTAAGAAACTAAAGTACCAAATACTTTATGTAGAAGAAATTGTTCTACTATTAGAGGATAAAAGGAAAACAGCTATGAAATTATTAAAGCAACTTATAGCTATCTCTAGAGCTAGTGGGTGCTATGTATTTCTTACAACCCAAAGACCCTCAAATGACGTAATAGACAATGTTGTGAAGGCGAACATAAACAACAGAATTGTATTTAAATGTGAAGATAGTAAGAATAGTATAGTTGCATTGGATCAAGAAGGTGCAGATAAATTAAGAGGTAAAGGACATGGACTTATTAAAAGAGGGTCTTATATAGTTGAGTTTCAATCATTTTTTATAACAGATCAACAAGTAAAGGAACTGACTAGAAAATATATATCAAATATAAAAGCCGTAAAAGAGCCGTATAGCGGTTATAAGCACTTAAATAATAAAGTAGATAGTAATAAAAAAGAAAAGCCTTTAAAAACGAATATATTAGAAGATTTGAGTTTTTTAGACAATATATAAAATATTATGAAAAAAATTATTATTACAGATAGAGATAAAGAAATTATACAATTTTTAAAGGATTTTAAAGTTGCTACTACTACTACTATTTCAGATTTATATTTTAATTCAAGTGTTAGACCATGTCAAAGACGATTAAAGTATTTATCCGAACATGGATATATAAGATCATACCAAGAGAATGTAATCACAGAAAAAATACATTATGTTAGAAAAAAGCCAATTAACTTAAAACATGCATTAATACTCTCACAATTCATATCAAAGTTAAAAGTTAATAATATAAATTTATTAAAATATAAAGTTCCCTATAAATTAGAAAATATAATAGCAGATGCATTTATAGCTATAAATGTTAATGGACAAAACAAAATCTATTTTGTAGAAGTTGAAAATAGAAAAAAATTCGATTTAGATAAATATGAAAAACTTTACTATAGCCGAAAGTGGAAAGATGTATTCCCTGTGTTTCCAGATATCATTGTTGTAAGCAATAAACATGTCTCAAAGCATACTAATTTTAATATTATAAATATAAAATTAGACTTAAATAATTTAGAAAAATTAATATAGTTACAAAATTACGGAAAATTTTGTAATAAATATATTTACAGATGCGAAAATATAGTGTATATTATAAATATGAGTTACAAAATAACTAACAATTTTGGAGGAGAAAAATGGTTGAAATAGTAAGTATTGATGTAGGAAATATAACTACTATAGGATTTACAAATGATAATCATAAGATTATTGAAAGTAGAATAAAGGAGTACACAAATATAAATGAACTTGGCTCAAATGATGTAATAGAGTTTGAAGGTAAAAAATATGTTGTTGAGCAAGGGGAATTTGAAAATAATTTAGTTAAACATGAAAAAGAAAACTTCTTGCCACTAATGTTTTATACAATAGCAAAAGTTACGGAAGAAGATCATGTAAATCTTGTTATAGGTATACCAGCAGGACAGTACAATGACAGAAAGGATGAACTAAAGGAATTTATAAAAGAAAATAATTTTAGAAAAATATCTATAAATGATAATAAAAGACAAATATATATAGATAACGTATTAGTAGTTCCAGAATCATATGGATTAAAGGCTAATGGAGTTATGGCTCAATGTGAAAAGGGGCTTGATACATTAGTAGTTGATATCGGTGGAGGTACTACTGATATAGCAGAATTCAATGAGAGTTATAACTTCATAGGTGGAGAGTCAATTAAGTATGGGTTATTAGACTTATATAGGGTTGCTAGAAAGGCACTAAGCAATAAGCCGTATAATCTAGATATAACTTTAGCAGATGCAAAAAAATACTTTGATGGCGATAAAGATTTATTAAATAAAGATACATCTTACAAAAATGAAATTATGCTACAAAGTATAAAGACAATAGTAAATGAGTTAAGAGGTTTATATCCAAACTTATCAAATACAAATATAATCCTTACAGGTGGTGGTGCTGAGAAAGTATATCCAACCTTTAAGAAATTATATCCTCAAACTATACCAGTAACTGATATAAAATCTAATGCTAAAGGATTTTATAAAATAGGAGTGAAAAAATGGCAAGAGAAATAAGAGTAACTTTTACGGATAAAGAGGAGGATCTTTATAATTACATTGTAAGTAAAAGTTCTAAAACAGCATTTTTGAAAGACTTAGCTAGTGTAGAAAAGAAAAGAGAAGAAAATTATATTAATTCATCTCTAGAAAATCACTTAGATGAAATAGCAAATAAATTAATTAATAAAATAGGAGTTATTGAAACTTCAAATGATAATGATAAGGACAATGAAAATAAAACGCCTAATGTAGAATATGATTTTGATATTGAGGATTTAGATTTATAAAAATAAAAAAAGAGACACAACCCGAAGGTGTATGCCCCATACTTCGCAACTATGAGTATACACCATTCGGTTATTAAATTCAACAATAAAATAAGGACGGTGTATTTTTTATGGAAAATTTAATAGTAAAATCAATTTTAGTGTTAGAAAAATTTGAAAAGGATAATGGTAAAATGGGAACTTTAATTGCTTTATTAATTTTAGCTATAGTAACTATTACTGCAATAGTAATTATTGGACTAACATTTAAATGCTGGTTAAGCATAGTTGAATATATATTCCCTAAACTATTTAATGGTTGGACATTAAGATAGTGGAATATTATGTTATACGTTTAAAGGTAATACTAAGTTATTTATTAGTATTACTTTTAGCGATATTAATAAATCAAATAAAGCAGATTAAAAAAACATAAAAATACAAATAACATAAAATTTATTATTTTATGTCGATATTGAAATTTAAACATTATATATGATTTTAGAACTGACATTACCAGTACATAACGATATCAACAGGGTTACTAACATAAATTAGCAAGTTATCAACATATTACTT
>UWOR01000030.1 GCA_900604495.1 Desulfovibrio sp. Marseille-P6017
CATTTAATTATCTATCCTCTATACTTATTATTAATCTATTTGAGATAATAGTCTTTTTGTAACATCAGCAAGTTTTAATTCACCTAATTCTTCATTACATATAGCTATAATTACTTTTATTGCATCATCTGAATTATCCCACTTATATGCTCTTGCATTTATTATACTTTCTGGTGGCATAACTTCTTCTAATTCCATAGCTGTTTCATCCGCCATACTCATTAGTTCATCAAATAATTCTTCATCGTCTATTGATTCTAATCCAAAATCTTCTTCTATGTATTGTTTTAAAGTATCTATACATATACTTAATCTATAAGCTATAACATCTTCTCTCTTTGTAGCCTTAGACATATCAGTTTCTACTATAAAATCACTATTATCCTTTATAAGCTCTTTAATTTCTTCACTATCTACTATTTCATTTCCAAATATTACGTACAAATCCTCATCTCCTTAATACTATTTAGCCATTGATTCAATTAAATATTCCTTTACAGACCTTCTAATCCCCTTCTCTTTGGCTATTTTTATCAAATATTGATATTTAGATTTTTTTGATTCTAATTCATAAATTGCTACATCGATTAATTCATTTTCTGTTGCATTTTGAAAAAAATTTTCTGCGTGTTGTATTTCTTTTTGAGCTTGTTTTATTTCGTTGATTATTCTTTCATTTTCTAAATTACTATCTTTTAATCTATTTCTCCTTGACATTTTAAAGCCTCCTTACATAACTTGTATTATAAATCTTGACATTTTATATGATTCATATACATATTAAAGTTATTTAATAGCTTAAAAACACTTTGGAGTATCAAAAATTTCAATTAGTAAAATGAATAAAAAAACCTCTAGTGTAATCACTAGAGGTTACTGGTGGGATTAACAGGGCTCGAACCTGTGACCCCCTGCTTGTAAGGCAGGTGCTCTCCCAGCTGAGCTATAATCCCAGGAGAATATGGTGCGCCCAAAGGGACTCGAACCCCTAACCTTCTGATTCGTAGTCAGACACTCTATCCAGTTGAGCTATAGGCGCATTTGGAGGCGACATCCAGATTCGAACTGGAGATCAAGGAGTTGCAGTCCACTGCCTTACCACTTGGCTATGTCGCCTTATTTATATATAAAATGGTGATCCATCCGCGACTCGAACGCGGGACACCCTGATTAAAAGTCAGGTGCTCTACCGACTGAGCTAATGGATCACGTATATGGGGTGGATAATGAGAGTCGAACTCACGACCTCCAGAGCCACAATCTGGCGCTCTAACCAACTGAGCTATACCCACCATATTTTAATGGTCGAGGTGAAGGGACTCGAACCCCCGGCCCCATGGTCCCAAACCAAGTGCGCTACCAAACTGCGCTACACCTCGAGATTTAAGTGGTGGACCATCAGGGACTCGAACCCCAGACCTACCGGTTATGAGCCGGGCGCTCTAACCAACTGAGCTAATGGTCCATCTTTAAATTAAATTGGTAGCGGTAACAGGAGTCGAACCTGTGACCTTTCGGGTATGAACCGAACGCTCTAGCCAACTAAGCTATACCGCCACATTTATGGTGCCCAGAGGCGGAATCGAACCACCGACACGGGGATTTTCAGTCCCCTGCTCTACCGACTGAGCTATCTGGGCATTTTGGCGGAGAGGGTGGGATTCGAACCCACGGTGCCGTTAAGCATCACTGGTTTTCAAGACCAGCTCCTTAAACCACTCGGACACCTCTCCGTTTTTATGTTTTACACTTGTTGTCTTAATTGGTGACCCATCCGAGTCTCGAACTCGGGACACCCTGATTAAGAGTCAGGTGCTCTACCAACTGAGCTAATGAGCCATAGAATTACTATGATGTCATACTCTTAGTTGAAATTAAGTTGGCAGGGGATGCAGGACTCGAACCTACGCATGTAGCAGTCAAAGTGCTATGCCTTACCGACTTGGCGAATCCCCTATAAAGTGGTGAGCGCACAGGGATTCGAACCCCGGACACACGCCTTAGAAGGGCGTTGCTCTATCCAGCTGAGCTATGCACCCACATTATAGTTATTATTAAATGGAGCGGGAAACGAGATTCGAACTCGCGACTTCAACCTTGGCAAGGTTGCGCTCTACCACTGAACTATTCCCGCTTAGGTAATAAAGTGGTGCGGATGAAGGGAGTCGAACCCCCACGCCGTAGGCGCCAGATCCTAAGTCTGGTGCGTCTGCCAATTCCGCCACATCCGCGCTTAATACTTTATTTAGTTGGTGGAGGATGGTGGATTCGAACCACCGAAAGCAATGCTAACAGATTTACAGTCTGCCCCCTTTGGCCGCTCGGGAAATCCTCCGTATTTATGGAGCTGGTGATAGGAATCGAACCTACAACCTGCTGATTACAAGTCAGCTGCTCTACCGTTGAGCCACACCAGCATATTGGCGGGAATAACAGGACTCGAACCTGTGACCCATTGATTAACAGTCAATTGCTCTACCAACTGAGCCATATTCCCGAATTAAGTTTTGGCGACCTGGAAGGGACTCGAACCCTCGACCTCCAGCGTGACAGGCTGGCATTCTAACCAGCTGAACTACCAG
>UWOR01000017.1 GCA_900604495.1 Desulfovibrio sp. Marseille-P6017
TGTGTATAGGGCAGGTTACCCACGCGTTACTCACCCGTCCGCCGCTCACTTCCGAAGAAGTTCGCTCGACTTGCATGTGTTAGGCACGCCGCCAGCGTTCATCCTGAGCCAGGATCAAACTCTCAAATAAAAGTTGTCCATTGCTCAGCTAGTCATTATCTGAATATCTGGCTTGGTTGTTTGTGTTTTAATTCTTAAATAAGAATAAATTTATAAATTAACCTACTGTTTAATTTTCAAAGTTCATTGTTTCGACTTACTTATCTTAACAAGTTATTTCAATCTTGTCAACATTTTCTTTCGTTTTATTTTTTGTCCGTATCTCTTGGACAAGCAATAATATATCATCTATTAAACAGTAGGTCAATACTTTTTTTTAAAATTTATTTACATATTTTTTTCATATTCTTTTCTAAGCTTATTTACAATCTTTCTTTCTAATCTAGATACAGTCATTTGAGATATATCTAATTCTTTTGCAATAGTTGACTGAGTTTTATCCAAGAAGAATCTATCTTTAAATATTTTAACTTCTAATTCATTTAATGTATCTATAAACTTATTTATAAAGTCATTATGTTCTATATCTCTAAAATCATTTTCTTCTTGTCCGATCTTATCGATAAGTGTAATATCTTTATCTTCAGAGTCATCATTACTTGAAGCATCTAACGAAATAGGTTGATATCCATATGATGCTTCCATTGCTTCTAAAACATCTTCTTCTGTACATCCTATATAGTTTGCTATATCTCTTGCTTTAGGATGTTTTTTATTTTCTTGTTCTAAAACCAATTTCGCTTCACTAATTTTTTTACTTAGTTCTTGTACCCTTCTAGGTACTCTCAATGTCCATACCTTATCTCTAAAATATTTTTTTATTTCACCAACTATTGTAGGTGTTGCAAAACTAGAAAATTCAAATCCTTTTTCAATATCGTATCTATCAATAGCATATATAAGTGCTAACGATGCAACTTGATATATATCTTCAAATTCAACACCTTTATTAATATACTTTCTCGCTAGCAAGTTTACTAAATATAGATGTCTCTCAATCAAAATATTTCTTATTTCTCTATCTTTATTTTTACTATATATCTTGAACAGTTCTTTATTATCCATATTTAGGTAATCAGTAGCATTAGCTACATTTTTCATTAATTATCAACTCCTAAATATTTAGTCATTTTTATTGTCGTTCCTTTATTGTCTTCTGACTCAATACTTACCTCATCCATTAGAGCCTGTATTATAAATATACCAAGCCCATTTTCCTTTGGATTTTTTAAATCAGGCTTACCTAAACATTCTACATCACAGCCTTTTCCATTGTCTCTAATTTCTATATTAAGTCCATTATCTAGCATATTAAAACTTATATAAAACTTATCATCTGAACTATGCTTGATTGCATTTGTGCAAGCTTCTGATACTGCAACTTTTATATCCTCTATATCATCAATAGAAAATCCTATTTTATTTGCTATACCTGAAGTGGTTAATCTTATAATTCCTACATAATCTGGATTTGCACTAATCTCCATTTTTATACTTTCACAAGTCAAAGTCTATCCCTCCACTTTAAATATTTTATCAAGACCTGTTATATTAAAAATTTTTCTAACATTATTTTTAGGGTTAACTATATATATTTCCTTATTTCCCACTTTTAACTTCTTTAAAACCCCTATCATAACACCTAATCCTGTAGAATCTATATAATCTAGATTTTCAAGATTAATTTTCATATCTAACATTTCTTTATCTGCCAAGCTATGTAAACATTCTTTTAATTTATCTGATGTAGATACATCTAGTTCTCCCTCTAATGATATATTCCAAATATTATTTTGAGAGTCTAATACAGAATTTATATTTATTGACATTTAAAAACCTCCTGTTTATCTACTTTTAAAAATTCTAAATACTTTAAACATACTAGTTACTTTTGTTGCTACTTCTATAATTTCATCTACACTTTCTGTTATAGATGCTGTATTTTCAATTATATCCTGAATATGTCTTTCATTATAAGTAATTAATCTATTGGCATTTTCTACAACCTTAGTTGTACTATTTAGTAACTTAGCTATATATATAGCTATGATTAAGGCCGAAGCACCAAATAAAACAGCTCCTATTTGCCACCCCATTGCATTCATTATTTATTATCTCCCTCGTCATTAAATGTTCTACTAATTATTATTTCCTCTTCTGATATTTTTATATTATCTTCATCACAATCATCTGTAAGTAATGATATTTTTTCTTTTACATCTTCTAATGTTTCATGTAGAACATCTTTAGGATTATCTTTTACTTCGTCAAATTTCTCCTTAACTTCTTTTCTTAATTCTGATCCCTTCTTAGGAGCAAAAAATAATCCAGCTATAAATCCTATTATAGCTCCTAAAAATAAATATTTTCCACGTTTTCTACTCATTGCACATTCTCCTCTCTATATATACATATCTAAATTATACCTAAATTATACAAAAAGAATAGGATAAACTCCTATTCTTCTTCCATATTTATTTTAGCTATTGAAACTACATTAACTTCATCATTAGTTTTCATTAGTTTCACACCACTTGTTACTCTACCAAATATTGATATATCAGATACTTTTAATCTAATAAGAACTCCATCAGAGTTTATTATCATAATTTCATCATCTTCATTTACCATTTCGGCTCCAACAAGTTTTCCTGTCTTATCACTGTTGTTATAAGTTTTTATTCCCTTACCAGCTCTTATTTGACTTCTATATTCATTTATATCAGTTCTTTTTCCTAATCCATTTTCACTAACTACAAGTAAATCAGTTCCTTCGTCACAAAGATTCATAGATACAACTTCATCATCCGATGATAATGTTATACCTTTAACACCCATAGCAGTTCTTCCCATAGGTCTTATATCATTTTCATCAAATCTTATAGACATCCCCTCTCTTGTAGCTAAAAGAACTTCTTTATTTCCATCTGTAAGTTTAACATCTATTAACTCATCATCAGCTCTTAATCCTATAGCTATTAAACCAGATTTATTTATATTCTTAAATTCTTCTCTATCAGTTTTCTTAACTATTCCTTTTTTAGTCGCCAATAATAGATATTTTACTTCTTCTTTAGCATCTATAGAAATCAATGTCGCTATTTTCTCATTAGGAGCTAATTGCAGTAAATTAACTATAGCTGTTCCTTTAGATTGTCTCTTTCCTTCTGGAACTTCAAATGCATCTAGCCTAAATACTCTACCTCTATTTGTAAAGAATAATAATCTACTATGAGTAGTCGTTGTTATCAGATGTTTTACGAAGTCTTCTTCTCTTGTAGTAAGAGCTGCAACTCCTCTTCCACCTCTTTTTTGACTCTTATAAGTATCTGATGGCAATCTTTTGATGTAACCAAAATGAGTAAGTGTTATAGTTATCTCTTCATCATTTATAAGGTCTCTCATATCAATTTCGCCTTCAGCATGTCTTATTTCAGTTCTTCTTTCATCTGCATATTTTTCTTTTATTTCTAAAATTTCTTTTTTGATTACATTAAGAAGTAACTTTTCGTCTGCTAGTATAGCTCTTAATCTTTCTATTTTCTTAAGTAGCTCCTCGTACTCAGCTTCTATCTTATCTCTTTCTAAACCTGTAAGTCTTTGAAGTCTCATATCTAAAATAGCTTGAGCTTGGACATCACTTAAATTGAACTTCTCTATTAATCCAGATTTAGCTTCTTGAGTAGTTTTTGAAGCTCTTATTAAGCTTATAACAGCATCTATATTATCTAACGCTATTTTTAAACCTTCTAATATATGAGCTCTAGCTTCAGCCTTATTTAAATCAAATTTAGTTCTTCTAGTCACAACATCCTTTTGATGCTCTAAATAGTAGTATAATATTTGCTTAAGATTTAATACTCTAGGCACTCCATTTACAAGTGCAAGCATTATGATACTAAAAGTATCTTCCATTTGAGAATGTTTATAAAGATTGTTTAACACTATGTTAGCATTAGCATCTCTCTTTAATTCAATAACAATTCTAATACCTTGTCTATTACTCTCATCTCTTAAGTCAGATATTCCTTCTAACTTCTTATCTTTAACTAATTCAGCTATTCTTTCTACTAATTTAGCCTTATTTACTTGATATGGTATTTCTGTTACAACGATTTGCTGTCTTCCTTTAGCTAGTTCTTCTATGCACGCTCTAGCCCTAACTTTTACCTTACCTCTACCTGTTCTATATGCATCTGCTATACTTTCTTTTCCCATTATTATTGCCGAAGTTGGGAAGTCTGGTCCTTGTATATTTTGCATTAAATCTTCAACAGTACACTCTGGATTATCTATTAGTTGTATAGTTGCATCTATAACCTCACCTAAGTTATGAGGTGGTACCGATGTTGCCATACCAACGGCTATACCATTAGATCCATTAACTAAAAGGTTAGGGAATCTTGATGGTAAAACTGATGGTTCTTTTAAAGACTCATCAAAGTTTGGTATAAAGTCTACTGTTTCTTTATCTATATCTCTTAATAGCTCTAAAGATAATTTGCTCATTTTTGCTTCTGTATAACGCATTGCCGCTGGTGAATCCCCATCCACAGAACCAAAGTTACCATGACCATCAACTAAAAGTCCTCTTGTAGAGAAATCTTGAGCCATTCTAACCATAGCATAATAAACTGCTGTATCACCATGTGGATGATACTTCCCTAGAACGTCCCCAACTATACGTGCAGACTTTCTGTAAGGTTTATCTGGAGTTAAATTTAATTCACTCATAGAATATAATATTCTTCTATGAACAGGCTTTAGTCCATCTCTTACATCTGGAAGGGCACGACCAGCTATAACACTCATCGCATAGTCGATATAAGAGTTCTTCATTTCTTCCGCTATTTCAACAGGGATTATTTTGTTATTATTTTCTTCCATTTACACATTCCCCTTTCTTATACATCTAAGTTTCTAACGTAAGTGGCATTAGCTTCTATAAATTCTTTTCTAGGAGCTACTTTATCTCCCATTAACATTGAGAATATTTGATCTGCAACTACTGCATCATCTATAGATACTTGTAATAAAGTTCTAGTTTCTGGGTTCATTGTTGTATCCCATAACTGCTCTGCGTTCATTTCTCCAAGCCCTTTATATCTTTGAAGCTCTACACCTTGTCTGCCTATCTCATCTAATAAACTATTTAGTTGAGCATCTGAATAAACATAGTATTCTTTCTTTTGTTTTTTAACTTTATATAAAGGTGGTTGTGCTATATATACATAACCTTCTTCTATAAGAGGCCTCATATATCTAAAGAAGAATGTTAGTAATAATGTCCTTATATGAGCACCATCCACATCAGCATCGGTCATGATTACTATTTTATGGTATCTTAATTTTTCTAAATCAAAATCATTTCCTACACCACATCCATATGCAGTTATCATATTCTTTATTTCATCAGAAGATAATATTTTATCTAATCTAGATTTTTCAACGTTAAGTATTTTACCTCTTAATGGCAATATAGCTTGAGTATGTCTATCTCTACCTTGCTTAGCAGAACCACCGGCAGAATCCCCTTCGACTAAGAATATTTCACTCTTAGCTGGATCCTTTTCAGCGCAGTCAGCTAATTTCCCAGGTAATGAGGTACTTTCAAGAACACTCTTTCTTCTAGTTAACTCTCTTGCTCTTTTTGCAGCTTCTCTTGCTCTTTGAGCTCTAAGCCCTTTATCTACTATAATTCTAGCAGTAGTAGGATTCTCTTCTAAAAATGCTCCTAATTCTTCTACAGTTACACCATCAACTATGCTTCTCATAACTGTATTTCCAAGCTTAGTTTTAGTTTGTCCTTCGAATTGAGGTTCGGGAAGCTTAACTGATACTACGGCAGTAAGACCTTCTCTTATATCTTCTCCTACTAAGTTTGGTTCACTCTCTTTGATTAATTTATTTCTTCTTGCATAATCATTTATCGTTTTTGTAAGAGCTGATTTAAATCCACTCAAGTGAGTTCCACCTTCATGAGTATTTATATTATTAGCAAAAGAATATATGTTCTCTGTATAACCATCAGTATATTGCATAGCCAACTCAACTACACAATCTTTAACTTTTTTGTCTATATAAACTATATCTTCATGGATTCCAGTTCTATTTTTATTTAAGTATTTTACATACTCAACTAATCCACCTGTATAATGGAATTCTTTTTTCTTAGGATTTTCATGTCTTTTATCTTCAAATACTATTTTTATGCCTTTGTTTAAAAATGCTAATTCTCTTAGTCTATATTCTAATGTTTCATATTTGAACTCTATTTCATCAAATATTGTTGAATCAGGCATAAATGTAATTATAGTTCCAGTATGAGTAGCCTCTCCTACAGGTTCTAACGCAGATGTAGTTATACCTTTTGCATAAGTTTGCTTATATATTTTACCATCTCTATATACTTCAGCAACTAACCATTCTGATAAAGCATTAACTACAGAAACCCCAACTCCGTGAAGACCTCCAGATACCTTGTATCCTCCTCCACCAAATTTTCCTCCCGCATGAAGAACTGTTAATACTGTTTCTAAAGTTGATTTACCAGTTTTAGGATGAACTTCTACAGGTATCCCTCTACCATCATCTTTTACTGTAACACTTCCATCTTCGTTTATACCTACGTATATTTTTGAACAGTATCCTTGTAAAGCCTCATCGATACTATTATCCACGATTTCATAAACTAAATGGTGTAATCCTCTTGGACCAGTTGAACCAATATACATACCAGGTCTTTTTCTAACGGCTTCTAATCCTTCTAATACTTGTATCTGACTTGCACCGTATTCTTGTTTCATTTAGTTCCCTCCATTCTCTATGCTCACAACATTTCCTTGGTTTATATTAAAAATAGTTGTATTGCTTTCATTAAATATTTTTTTATGTGAAATCTCAGCCGTAGTAATAAACATTTGAACTAAGCTCAAATTCTCTATAAGAAGTCTTTGCCTAGTTTCATCTAACTCACTAAAAACATCGTCTAAGATTAGAATAGGATATTCTCCTACTTCATTTTTTATTAATTCTATTTCTGATAGCTTTAAAGATATAGAAGCTGTTCTTTGTTGACCCTGAGATCCATATAGTCTAACATCTAAATCATTAATGTATATATTTAAATCATCTTTGTGTATACCATATCTAGTAGATCGAGTTTCTATATCATGGTCTCTGCTTGAAGCAAGTTTATCAAAAAATTTATTATATGCAGTCTCAATAGTATCTTCATCTATTAAATTGATTTGATTCTTATAATTGATTTTTAAATCTTCAATATCATCGGTTAGCTTTTTATGCATGGTCATTGATATACTAGCTATTTTTTTTATAAAATCTCTTCTCAGTATATAAATATAACTCCCATACCTAGCAAGACTTTCATCATAAACATCCAACAAATTCTTATCAACAAAGTTCCCTTTTAAAAGCTTATTTCTTTGAAATAGAATCTTATTATAGTTAGTAAGGTAACTATAGTATTTAGGCATAATCTGACTAATTTCTTTGTCTATAAATGCTCTACGTTCTTTAGGACCTTCTTTTACTAACCTTAAATCTTCTGGTGAAAAGATTACTACATTCAAGTTTCCAAGTAATTCATACATTTTTTGAATATGCACTTTATTTATCTTTACACCCTTTTTATTTTTTCCAATAGCTATCTCTATCAAACTATCTGAGTTATATTTTGAGAAGCTACCTCCTACATATAAATTTTCTTTTCCAAATTTTATAATTTCTTTATCTTTACTAGTTCTAAATGATTTTCCAAAAGACAGCATATATATAGATTCTACTATATTTGTCTTCCCTTGACCATTTCTACCAATAAGAAGATTTATCTTTTTGTTAAAATTTATATGTAAATTATCATAATTTCTAAAATTAACTAATTGTAAAGTATTTAGTCGCATAAAAGGCGCTCCTTTTTACACTACTTTAATTTTTTGTCCTTCAACCTCTACTATATCTCCTGGTCTAATTTTTTTTCCTCTTCTAGTTTCAACTTCACCATTAACCTTTACAACACCTTCTTGAATTAAGAATTTTGCATGTCCACCAGTAGATGCAAAGTCAACTAGTTTAAGAAATTGATCTAATTTTATATATTCTGTATCTATAGTTATCTCCATCATGATGTTGACTCCTCCTGTTTATATTTATATTATTCTTCCAATATTACGCTAAAAATATATTATATCATAAATTTACTAAGTAGCATAATTTACTGACAAAAAACCCAACTTTAAGATTAGTTGGGTTTTTAATGTCTATATATTCGATGAAATCCTTACTGGAAGCAGTAAGTAAGTGTATTTAATATCATCAGCAGGTTTTATTATGCATGGATTAACATTTGTAGTAAATTCTATAAATATTTCTTCACTATCTATATTTTTTAATCCTTCTAAGAAATATCTAGAGTTAAATGCAATATCTAGATATTCACCTTCTAATTCTAAAGAAACTTCCTCATAAACATTACCTTTATCAGTATTTGATGTTATTGCCATAGAATTATCTCTTATAGTTAATTTTATAAGATTATTCTTTTCAGCTTGAGATAATAATGATGCTCTTTCTATACTGTTTAAAAGATCTCTTGTTTTTAATTTTATCTTAGAATTATATTCTCTAGGAAGTAATTTTTTATAATCTATGAACTCACCTTCTAAAAGTCGAGTAATTATTTTAGTATCATCTATGATAAAAATTGCATTTTTATCATCAAATCCAATTTTAATATCCTCTTCTAATGATAATAAACTATTTACATCAGTTAAAGTTTTTCCTGGAATTATAACTTTTGCGTTATTTATAGTATTGTCAATTGAACAACTTCTAACAGCTAGTCTATATCCATCTATCGCTACTAAACTTATATCTCCATCAACAATCTCTAATAATTCTCCCATTAATATTGGTTTAGTTTGATCTTGAGATGTAGCAAATACTGTTTGCTTAATCATATTTTTTAATAGATCTTGGGGAATACTATATAAATCTTCCTCTTTTACTTCTGGTAATTTAGGAAATTCTTTTGCACTCTCACCTTTTATTTTAAATCTTGAATTAACACAGTTTATATATATATTATTATCGTTATCTGTTTCTATTTCGACAAATGAATCAGGTAACTTTCTAATTATATCTCCAAATAGTCTAGCATTAACAACTATCTCACCTTCTTCAATTACTTCCGATTGAGCATATGTTTCTATACCTATTTCTAAATCATACCCAGTCAGTTTCAATTGATCATGTTTCGCAGTTAATAACAATCCTTTTAGTAGTTCTAAAGTTGCTTTTCCGTTAATAGCTTTTTGAGCTATTCCTATTTTATGAGCTAATAGTTTTTGATTACAAATTATTTTCACTGTGGATAACCTCCTCTTGCCTTTTATACAAAAAAATAAATAAAAATATTAGTAGTAATAGTAGTAGGTGTTGTTGATAATGTGCATAAGTATTTACACGCGAATAAAGTCAAAGATATTAACATGTGTACAAAATGTTAATATCTTTGTTAGTTTTTGTAGAATATATTGTGATTAAAAAATAGACAAAAATCTTATCAACATGTTATTAAATCGATATTAACAGACAAATGTGTATAAGATTAGCCTTTTAGTTCAGACATAATTTTATCTATTTTTGCTTTTATATCTTCATTTTCTTGTATATCTTTTGATATTTTATCGTGGGCATGAATAACTGTTGTATGATCTCTTCCCCCGAACTCCTCTCCTATCTTAGGTAAAGATAAATCTGTAAGCTCGCGAGATATATACATAGCTATTTGTCTTGGATAAGCTATTGATCGAGTTCTTTTTTTAGAATTAAAGTCTTCCATTTTGATATTAAAGACATTAGAAACTTTTTCTTTTATTCTGTCTACTGTAATTTCTTCAGTTTTAGAAGTTGTTATAATGTCCTTTAATGCCTCAGTCGCAAGATCAAAAGATATATGTCTATTTGTAAGAGATGAGTATGCCACAACTCTAGTAAGAGCACCTTCTAATTCTCTTATATTTGATTTGATATTTTTTGCAATATAAGTCATAACTTCATTTGGAACATCAATACATTCCATTTGAGCTTTTTTTCTAAGTATTGCTATTCTAGTTTCAAAATCAGGTGCCTGAATATCTGTTATTAGCCCCATTTCAAATCTAGACCTTAATCTATCTTCTAGTGTAGGAATTTCTTTTGGTGGTCTATCACTAGATATGATGATTTGCTTATTTGCCTCATGTAATGAGTTAAATGTATGGAAGAACTCTTCTTGTGTACCTTCTTTACCCGCAATAAATTGAATATCATCGATTAAAAGTACATCAACATTTCTATATTTATTTCTGAATTCTTCATTTCTATCATTTTTTATTGAGTTTATAAGTTCATTTGTAAATTTTTCAGATGAAACATAAACTACCTTTGGATCCTTTTTTTCACTTAATATATGATGCCCAATAGCATGCATTAAATGTGTTTTACCCAATCCAACTCCTCCATATAAGAAAAGAGGATTATATGCTTTTGCAGGAGATTCAGCAACTGCTACGCAAGCTGCGTGAGCAAATCTATTACTATTACCAATTACGAATGTATCAAAAGTGTATTTAGGATTTAAATTAGGATAATTCTTTTTTATATTAGAAGGTTTAGTTTCTTCTTCATCTAAGCCTTCAACTTCTGATTCGTTCAATACAAATTTTACGTTGTACTTTTTTAATGATAATTGATTTATTGAACCTTCTATTAAAGTTAAGTATCTATCTTCTAGTATGCTTTTCGTGAATTCATTAGGAACTAGAAGAATTAAATCATTCGAGTAAATTTTTAAAGGAACTATTTGCTTAAAAAAAGCATTAAAGCTAGGGCGAGATAACTCACCTTTTATTAATTGTAATGTCTTGTCCCATAAAGAAACTATATCCATAATGTAAACCTCCGAACAAATAATTAACATTTTCCACAAAGTTATTAACAAAAATAAAAAAATCTATATTAAATTAAAAATAATAATTAAAGTTATGGATAATGATGTGGATAATATAAAATAAGTCAAAATTAACCTAAAAAGTATAAAAGATATAAACAATATGTATATAAAGTTATAAACTAGTAAAAATTAATAATAAATGACTTTATAAGTAAAGTATTGTCTTAAGATTTATAAGTTATACACATTTATATCCACAGTTTGTGAATAAAATAAAAATAGTTGATAAATTTATTAACATTATCAACAAGCATATTAATAATATCAGAATATATGCCAAACTTCAATACGATATGAGGAATTTATCCACAGTATTATAATTTTGTTGATAAAAATACACACAGGTATAAATTCCACTATTTTTATACAGTTGATGATAATCTAAAAACAAAGTTATATACACATATATATATTGTACGAATTTTTGTATACCAGACACCCTAAAAACACGTTGACAACTAAAATAAAAGCATTTATAATTGTATGTGTTATGTTTACTTTGAGGGTAAAGTTGTTATTTTAATAATAGAAAGTATAAAAATAAAACGGAAAAAATCTGAAAGGCGGTGCAATAGAATGAAAAGAACTTATCAGCCAAAGAAAAGACAAAGAAAGAAAGAACATGGTTTCAGAAAAAGAATGAAAACTTCTAACGGAAAAAACGTGTTAAAAAGAAGAAGAGCTAAAGGAAGAAAGAGATTAACTCACTAATAGCTAGAAGGGCCGCTTAAAAGTGGCCTTTTTGTGTAGAAAAATGGTAAAAGCTGTGTTTATGGAGGATTAAAAGATGGACTTTAATAGAACACAAGGTTTAAAAAAAGATTCTGATTTTAGAAAGGTATATAAACACGGCAAATCTTTTGCAAATAGATATTTAGTAATGTATATACTAAAAAATAAATCAGAAAATAGTCGCATTGGAATATCTGTATCTAAAAAGGTAGGAAAAGCGATTGTAAGAAATAAAGTAAGAAGAAGAATTAAGGAATCCTATAGATTAAATATAGATGAAAACGTTAAGAGTGGATATGATATTGTTTTTATTGCAAGAGTTGCGATAAAGGATGCTAATTATGATGAAATAGAAAAATCTATGAAACATCTTATTAGAAAATCTGAAATGTATATATAAGGTACATATGGGGTATTGTATCATGGAGGTTTTCAAGATTGAATAAATTAATGTTTATAATGAAGGAAATGAATACATACTTATCGAAATTATGTATTTGTTTAGTTAAGTTATATCAAAAGTATATCTCCCCTCTAAAGGGACCTACTTGTAGATTTTATCCCACTTGTTCGCAATATTCTATAGAGGCATTTAAAAAGTATGGTTTATTTAAAGGTGTATATCTGACAATAAAGCGAATATTAAAATGCCATCCTTTTCATCCAGGAGGCTATGATCCTCTAAAATAAAAGATACTCTAGGAGGTATGGAGAATTGAACATAATTGGTAATTTATTAGGGCATGTTTTAAGAATTATATATGATGTCGTGCAAAATTACGGATGGTCAATAATAGCATTTACAATATTAGTTAAAATAATATTATTACCACTTACAATTAAGCAGACTAAATCGACTAAGGCTATGCAAGATATACAGCCAAAATTGCAAGAAATACAAGAAAAATATAAAAATAAGCCAGAAAAACAGCAACAAGAAATAATGAAGCTATATCAAGAAGCTAAAATAAATCCATTAGCTGGGTGTTTACCACTATTAATACAAATGCCGATAATAATAGGTTTATTCAGTGTTTTAAGAGATCCTGTAGCTTATGGTGTTTTCCCAGATGCAAGTGCATTTGATGCAGCTAACACTGGATTTTTATGGCTATCAAGTTTAACATCAACGCATCATATTGAGATGGGTATACTTTCAGGGGTAAGTGCTTATGTAATGCAAAAAGTTATGACTCCTCCAGATCAAGCTCAAGGGCCAATGAAAACTATGACTTATGTTATGGCGGCGATGTCATTCTACTGGGGTTATACATTCCCAGCAGGTCTTGCACTATATTGGACAGTAAGTAACTTATTCTCTATAGCTCAATATTACTTAATAATGAATCCTTTAAAAGCTAAACTGGCTAATTCTAAGGAGGAAGTAATAAATGAAACGAAGCCTAAATTTAAAAAGTAAAACAAAAGAAGAGGCTATACTTTCAGCACTAGAAGAATTCAACAAAGAAAACTTAAATATCGTTGAGAGAGATCTTGAAGTTGAAGTAATAGAAGCTCCAAGTAAAGGTTTTTTAGGTTTTATAGGTTCTAAAGAAGGAACTTATAAAATTACAGTAGTGAAAGAAGATGAGATAGATATAGCAAAAAGCTTTGTAGAAAATATATTAAAAAATGCAAAAATTAATGCAAAAGTAAATGTATCTCAAGATAATAATCTAATAAAAGTTATAATTGAAGGCAAAGAGGCTGCATGTTTGATAGGAAGAAGAGGAGAAACTTTAGATTCTATACAATTCCTAACAGGATTAGCTCTTAATAAAATAAATAAAGATTCACATTTAAGAGTTCTTGTAGATATCGAAAACTATAGATCAAAAAGAGAAGAATCTTTAATAAAATATGCAAATAAAGTTGCTAGAGATGTTAAAAAAACTAAGAAAACTAGAAAATTAGATTATATGAATCCTTATGAAAGAAGGATTATGCATTCAGCTCTTCAAAATGATAAGTATGTAATAACTTATAGTGAAGGGACTGATCCATATAGAAGATTAGTTGTAGAATATAAAAGATAAAATTTAACCTCCTATCTATAGGGGGTTTTATTTTTGAAATTTATTTTATATAATGTAAAGATTAAGGTAACAATTAAAATAATATAGATAAAATTTGTTATATAAGAGGTGATAAACTTGTTTATAGATGATACTATAGCAGCAATAGCAACAGCTCCAGGTGAAGGTGGAATAGGAATTATAAGAATAAGTGGAGAAAAAGCACTTTCTGTAGCTGAGAGCATATTCAAATCTGTAACAGGAAAATTGATAAAAGAATACAATACTAGAACATTAATATATGGGACAGTAGTGGACGGAGAAAAAGTAATAGATGAGGCGTTGGTAGCTTATATGAAAGGACCAAAGTCTTATACTGGTGAAGATGTTATAGAAATAAACTGTCATGGTGGATTTATTTCTGTAAAGAAAATATTAGAATTAATATTGTCTAAAGATGTAAGATTAGCAGATGCTGGAGAATTTACAAAAAGAGCATTTTTAAATGGTAGAATAGATTTATCTCAAGCAGAAGCTATAATAGATGTAATAAAAGCGAAAACTGATAAAGCTCATGAAGTAGCACAAAGTCAATTAGAAGGTAGTTTATCTAAAAAAATAAGAGAGTTAAGATTTAAAGTAACAGAAGTTTTAGCTCATCTAGAAGTTTCTATAGATTTTGCAGAAGAAGATGTAGAAGAAATAACATATAAGACTCTTAGAGAAAATGCAGAAGAATTAAGAAGTGAAATTAAAAAATTATATGATACTGCTGAAAGTGGAAAAATATTAAGAGACGGATTAAAAACAGTTATAATTGGTAAACCAAATGTAGGAAAATCATCATTATTAAATTCTATATTAGGTGAAAATAGAGCTATAGTTACAGACATAGCAGGAACTACTAGAGATGTAATTGAGGAATTTGTAAATATAAAAGGAATCCCTCTAAAAATAGTAGATACAGCGGGAATCAGAGAAACAGAAGATATCGTAGAGAAAATTGGTGTAGAAAAATCAAAAGAATCATATAATACGGCAGACTTAGTTATAATGGTTTTAGATTCATCAAGACCATTATCTGAAGAGGATAGAGAAATACTTCAAACATTAGAAAATAAAAAGACCATAGTTTTATTAAATAAGACAGACTTACCTCAACAAATCGAATTAGACGAATTGTCTAAATATGTTGACTGTAGTAGTATAATAAAGATATCAGCATTACAGAATAAGGGAATTGAAGAATTACAAGATAAGATAGAAGCGATGGTTTATAAAGGTAGTGTTAAAAACTCTTCTAGCTTAATGGTAACAAATTCTAGACATAAAGATGCTCTTTTAAAAGCATATGAGTCTATAAATGATGCTATAATTGCAATAGATCAAAATATGCCATATGACTTTATAGAAGTTGATTTTAAAAACATATGGGATTACCTAGGATATATAAATGGAGATACGGTAAAAGAAGATTTACTAGATACTATATTTGCTAATTTCTGCATAGGTAAATAATAGGAAATAAATTGTAAATATTAATCGAAAAATTTATAATTTATAAATTGCAGCAAATATTTTTGTAAAACAATAATGTTTATTGTGAAACATTAGGATATTAGAGAGGAGATTTGCATGAAAAATTTTAATGCAGGACAATATGATGTAATAGTTGTTGGAGCAGGACATGCAGGTTGTGAAGCGGCTTTAGCGACTGCAAGAATGGGACACAAGACGTTAATGATAACATTAACTCTAGATTCAATAGCAATGATGCCATGTAATCCTAATATAGGTGGAACTGGAAAAGGACAATTAGTTAAAGAAATAGACGCTCTTGGTGGGCAAATGGGAATAAATGCTGATAAAACAATTATACAGAGTAGAATGCTTAATACAGCTAAAGGACCAGCAGTACACTCATTAAGAGCTCAAGCAGATAAATTTAAATATCATACGGAAATGAAAAAAACTATAGAAGACGAGCCAAACTTAGATGTAGTTATGGACGAAGTTATAGATATAATACATGAAGATAATGTAGTTAAGGGTGTTATTACAAAATTAGGTTGTGAGTACTATGCAAAGGCAGTTATATTAGCAACTGGTGTTTATTTAAACTCAAAAATATACATGGGGGAAGTTTCTTTCATGGAAGGTCCTAATGGATTAGGATATGCTAAAAATCTAACAGAAAGCTTAGTTAAATTAGGATTAAATATGAGAAGATTTAAGACAGGAACACCAGCTAGAATACACAGAGATAGTATTGATTTTTCAGTAATGACAATACAAGAAGGAGATGAAAAGATAACCCCATTCTCATTCTTAACAGATAAGATAGAAATAGATCAAGTTCCATGTTATTTAACAAGAACTAATGTAGGTACTCATGAAATAATCATGAATAACTTAGGTAGATCAGCAATGTATAGTGGAAAGGTTGAGAGTACGGGTGCTAGATATTGCCCATCTATAGAAGATAAGGTTGTAAGATTTAACGATAAAGATTCACACCAAATATTTATAGAGCCAGAAGGTTTAGATACAAAAGAAATGTATATACAAGGTATATCAACTAGTTTACCTTATGAAGTACAAGTACAAATGTATAAGAGTGTGGCAGGTCTTGAAAATGCAAAAATGATGAGGCCAGCTTATGCAATTGAATACGACTGCATAGATCCAACTCAATTAAAAATCTCATTAGAAATAAAAGGTGTAGAGAATTTATTTAGTGCTGGACAGTTTAATGGAACTTCAGGATATGAAGAGGCTGCAGCACAAGGTCTTATAGCAGGTATAAATGCGGCTATGAAATTACAAGGTAAAGAACCTTTTGTACTTGATAGATCAGAAGCTTATATAGGTGTTTTAATAGATGATCTAGTTACAAAGGGGACAAATGAGCCATATAGGATGATGACATCTAGATCTGAATATAGATTATATTTAAGACAAGATAATGCAGATATGAGACTTACTCAAAGAGGATATGATATAGGTCTTGTTTCGGAAGAAAGATACCAAAGATTTTTAAATAAAAAAGAAGAAGTAGAAAAAGAACTGGAAAGATTAAAGACTGAGAGAGTTACTCCTAAGGATGTAAATGAAAAGTTAGTAGAATTAGGAGCATCAGAAATAAAGGTAGGTTTATCTTTATATGAATTCTTAAAGCGTCCAGAGGTTACTTACGAATTAATAGATGCAATAGGTAAAGGTGCTGGAGATGATGTGTCAGATGAAGTTAAAGAACAATGTGTAATAATGACTAAATATGAAGGTTATATAGAAAAGCAATTAAAGCAAATAGATCAATTTAAAAAGTTAGAGAATCGAAAGCTTCCAGAAGATATAAGTTATGCATCAATAGAAGGTCTTAGAATAGAAGCCAGACAAAAACTTGATAATATAAAGCCTATATCTATAGGGCAAGCATCACGTATATCAGGAGTTTCTCCTGCGGATATTTCAGTTCTTCTTATATATTTAGAGCAAATGAAGAGAAATAGAGGAGGAAAGAATGACTAACGACGATATATTAAGACAAGGTATTTTAGAATTTGGAATAGATGCAAATGACCAAATGATAAATGACCTAAAAACATATAGAGAAATATTAGTTGATTGGAATCAAAAAATGAACTTAACTGGAATAGAAGAAGAGAAAGAAGTGTTTATAAAACACTTCTTAGACTCTATTTCAGCAGTTCAGAATGGATATATAAAAGATGGCATATCATTAATAGATGTTGGTACAGGTGCAGGATTTCCTGGGTTACCACTTAAAATATGCTTAAAAGATATAAAACTAACTCTTTTAGATTCTTTAAATAAAAGAATAAATTTTCTACAAGAAGTTAGTAATGCTGTGAATCTTGAAGATGTAGAGTTTATACATGGGAGAGCTGAGGATTTTGGTAAAAACTCGGAATATAGAGAAAAATATGATGTAGCAACAGCTAGGGCAGTTGCTGGGCTACCTATTTTAATGGAATTTTGCGTACCTTTTGTAAAGGTAGGTGGTTATTTCGTATGCTTAAAAGGTCCAAATGCTAATTTAGAGTTAGAAGAATCTAAAGTTGCAATGGAGGTTTTAGGGGTAGAATTTGTTGAAAAAATTGATATAGAATTACCTAATGAAGAATTAAAACACAATATATTAGTATTCAAAAAAGTAAGAAATACACCAGAAAAGTACCCAAGAAAAGCTGGAAAACCAGCAAAAAGTCCTATAAAATAGAAAGAGTAGAATAAATTCTATAATATTAGAAGGATTAAGTGGTTATTATGGAGAAATATTATATCTAGTAGACAGATGTGTTATTTCTAAGAAATTACTTAAATAATGTAAAGATTTATTGAAATTCAAATATATTTATATCTAATGAGAGAGGGATGTTATGGAAGATAAAAGAGTTATGGAGATATCTATAGAAAATATAGTTCCAAATCCATATCAACCAAGAAAAGTATTTTCACAGACAGCACTAGAAGAGTTGAGTAATTCTATAAAAACTTATGGAATATTGCAACCAATAACTGTTAGACAAAAAAATGATAAGTATGAGTTAATAGCAGGGGAGAGGAGATTTAGAGCGGCAAAACTTGCAAGTTTTAAAACCATACCGGCTATTATTCATGATATGACAGATGAATCTTCAGCAGTATTAGCACTACTAGAGAATCTTCAAAGGGAAGATCTAAATTTCATCGAAGAAGCTATGGGATATGAGAGTTTAATAAAAGAGCATAGCTTTACTCAACAACAATTAGCAGAAAAATTAGGAAAGAATCAATCTACTATAGCTAATAAGCTTAGAATATTGAGACTTCCATCTGATGTAAAAATAAAGTTAGTTGAAAATGGATTAACAGAAAGACATGCAAGAGCTCTTTTAAAATTACCAGCTGAAGATTTAATGAGAGATGTTTTAGATAAAATAATAAAAAATGAACTCACTGTTAAAAAAACAGAAAAATTAATTAATGATATGATAGAAAGCTTACAAGTAGCTGATGAAGATAAAAAACAAAGTATAAAAGCTTCTATGGGAATTAAAATATATTTAAACACAATGAAGCAAGCTTTTGATGCTATATTAAATACAGGTATTAAGGCTAAGTATAATGAAATAGATAAGGGAGATTACATGGAAGTCGTTGTAAGAATTCCTAAAAAATAAAGATTACTGCTTAGCAGTAATCTTTTTTTAAAAGTTTTAAGGGGGAAAACTTATGGGCAAAATAATTGCAGTATTTAATCAAAAAGGTGGAGTTGGGAAAACTACAACAAATGTAAACCTAAGCGCTAGTTTAGGTCAAATGGGTAAAAAAATATTGGTTTTAGACCTAGACCCACAAGGAAACACCACTAGTGGATATGGTATAGAGAAAAATGAAGTTGAAAATACCATATATGAAGTTATGTTAGAAGGCGTTAGTATAAAAGATTCTATTATAAAAACTGAATTTGAGAATGTAGATATTGTTGCAGCAGCAACAGATCTTGCAGGCGCAGAAATTGAAATATCTGCTATGGATAATAGAGAATATATATTAAAAAAGGCCATTAAAGAAGTTGTAGATGAATATGAGTACATATTTATAGATTGTCCACCTTCATTAGGGATGCTTACTATAAATTGTTTAACAGCTGTGAATAGTGTTTTAATACCGATACAGTGTGAGTACTATGCTTTAGAGGGTGTTAGTCAGCTTATGGAAACTATAAAATTAGTAAAATCGAGATTAAATCCTAACATAGATATTCAAGGTGTTGTTTTAAGTATGTTCGATGGAAGAGCTAACTTATCTATTCAAGTTGTTGAAGAGGTAAAAAAATATTTTAAAGGTAGTGTTTATACAACACTTATACCAAGGAATGTTAGATTAGCAGAAGCACCGAGTCATGGAATGCCAGTTATTTATTATGACAATAAGTGTAGAGGATCAATAGCATATTTAGAGCTAGCAGAAGAATTTATAGATTTAGAGGAGGATATTATATAATATGGAGAAGAGAGTATCTAAAAGAAGCAACAGATTAGGGAAAGGACTTAGTGCATTGATACCAGAAGTACAGATGGATTTTGACAAAAAAGAAATAATAGAATTAGATATAGATAAAGTATATCCTAATGGTGATCAACCAAGAAAAGTATTTGATGAAGAAAAAATAACAACATTATCAGAATCTATTAAATCTTATGGAGTTTTACAACCTATAGTTGTAAAACCTGATGAAAATGGTAAATATATGATAATAGCGGGAGAAAGAAGATATAGAGCTAGCAAGAAAGCACAAAAAGAATCAATTCCTGCAGTTGTAAAAGATTTACCATTAAGAGATATAATGGAGATAGCTCTTATTGAGAACTTACAAAGAGAAGATTTAAATCCAGTAGAGGAAGCATTAGCATATAAAAGCTTAATTGATAATCATCATGTAACTCAAGAAGAGATATCTGAAGCAGTAGGCAAAAGTAGACCTCATATAACAAATACTATTAGACTTCTTAATTTAAAAGATGAAGTTTTATCAATGATAGAATATGGAGAAATAACAGCTGGACATGGAAAAGCTCTACTTAGAATAACAGATTTAGATAAGCAATTAGAAATTGCGAAAAAAATTGTAGAAGAAGAACTTTCTGTAAGAGCAACAGAAGGTCTAGCAAAGAAAATAAGTGAAGATAAAGAGGTTAAAATTCCTAGCAAAAAAGAAAAAGATATATTTATTGTAGATGTAGAAGAAAGATTAAGGAACATATTTGGAACAAAGGTGAATATATCTAGAGGTAAGAAAAAAGGAAAGATAGAAATTGAATACTATAATGAAGATGAATTAAACAATATAGTATCTATGTTACTTGAAGAGGTATAAGCCTTTAAGAAAGGAAATAAAATATGATTTATTTAGATAATGCAGCAACTACATTTCCAAAGCCAGAATCAGTTTATAATGCAATTTCAGATTGTATGAAAAACTACTGTGCTAATCCAGGTAGAGCAGGTCATAAATTATCAATGAGGGCTGCAAGAGAAATATATGATGCAAGAGAAAATATAGCAAAATTATTTAATATAGATAATCCCATGAATATTATATTTACTTCCAATGCTACAGATTCATTAAACTTAGCTATTAAAGGTAGTGTTAATGAAAATGACCATATAATAACAACGAGTATGGAACACAACTCAGTGATAAGACCTATAAAAGCATTAGAGGCATATGGAGTAGAAAATACAGTTGTTAATTGTGACGAACATGGATTTCTAAATGTAAAAGAATTAGAAAAAGCAATTAAGCCGAATACTAAATTAATAGTTACAACACATGCTTCAAATGTATGTGGAACATTGGTAGATATAAAGAAGGTCGGCGAGATTGCAAAGAAACATAATATTTTATACTTAGTAGATGCATCACAAACTGCTGGAGTTTATAATATTGATATAAAAGAGATGAATATAGATATGTTAGCAGCACCAGGTCACAAATGTTTGTTTGGACCTCAAGGTACAGGTATCTTATATATAAAAGAAGGATTAAATATAAATATACTAAAAGAGGGAGGAACAGGTAGTAAATCTGAGGATTTATTTCAGCCTAACTTAGTTCCAGACAAATATGAATCAGGGACACATAATACGCCTGGTATTGCAGGTTTGAATGCAGGTGTTAAATTTATATTAGAAGAAGGTATAGATAAGATAAGAGAACATGAGGAAGACTTATGTCAGTATATGATGGATAGATTAAATGAAGTTCCCAATGTAATAATATATGGACCGAATAATGTAAAAGAAAAAGCTGCAGTAATAGCTTTAAATTTAGGGAATATGGACTCAGGAGAAGTGACATTTTTATTAGATAGTCAATATGATATAGCAGTTAGATCTGGTATTCATTGTTCGCCATTAGCTCATATGACATTAGGAACATTAGAACAAGGTGTTGTTAGGTTTAGCTTAGGGTATTTTAATACAAAAGAAGAAATAGATAAAGTTATAAATGCATTAAAAGAAATTGTTAATAATAATTAAAAAAAATAAGGGAATATCTTAAAATTTGAAGATATTACCTTATTTTTTTTAGAAAATATACATATTATGTGAAAATAATAAAAGTTAGGAAAATATTGTAAATTTAGATAGTGTTTTTAAGATAAACATAAGTTATAATTATATTATAAAATAAGAAAATGAGTTAAGTGGGTTAGGGGTGAGTAGATATGCATATTTTAAGTTTGGGCGAAAAAATAAAAAAGCTTAGAAAAGAAAAAAATATGACATTAAAGGAATTAGCAGGAGATAGGATTACTGCAGCTCAGATAAGTCATATAGAGAGAGATAAATCCCATACAAGCTACGAATTACTAGATTATTTAGCTAAAAGGTTAGAAGTTAGCACTGATTATTTGTTAGAAACAAAAGAAATGCAAGCAAAGAAAATAACTGACAACTTAATACTTCAAAGTGAAATATATATAAAAAGTGACGCACTAGAAATAGCAGAGGAGCATATTATACAGGCTTTACAAATTTGTAAAGAATATAATTTAACTGATAATTATGGTAAATGTAACTTTTTATTAGCTAACATACATTTACAAAGGGAAGATTATGGAAATGCAATTGGAAGCTTTGAGAGAGCATTATTTTTCTTTATAAAAAATAATGATAAAAAAAATATATTTAAATGCTACTTATATATAGGGGAAGTTTACAATAAAGAAGAATTTTATAAAGGTGCTATAAGTCATTTTAACTTTGCAGAAGAAATACTAGATGATATAAATGAAGAAGATGTTAATTTATATAAAGAATTATATAGCAAGATGGCTAGTTGTTATATGAAATTAGACCAGCCACAGAATTCGTTAAAATATATAGAGAAAATAAACGACTTAGAAAGAAATAATTCAGTAAAAGAAGAAGCTGAAATGATAGTCCTAAAAGCAAAAAGTTTGTTTAGTATGAGTAATTATGAAGAATCAAAAGAATATTTCAGAAGAGCATTGGAATTAATTGAAAAAGAAGAAGATAAAGATAAATTAGCAAAAATATATTTAACAATAAGTGATGTTTATTCTAATATAGGAGATAGTGAAAAAGTTTTAGAATACTCTCAAAAGGCTTATGATATAAAGAAAAATGACGAAGATCAGTATATGTTAGATGGATTATTTCATATGATACAGTCTTATATAGATGAAGGTGAGCATAGCTTAGCTAGAAAGTATTGTAAGTTAACTTTAGCTTCATCTATAAAAAATAAAAACAAAATGTGTGAGTACAAATCTTTAAAGTTCTATGCTGATATATATATAAAAGAAAAAGAAATAGATTTAGCGATAGAATATATAAGTAAATGTATAGCAATAGTTTCTAATTTAGAAGAGCCAAAGCTACTTGCAAATTTATATATAGAGTTAGGTCAATTATATTCATATATTTCAAAAGAAAAAGAATTAGAATACTATCAAAAAGGTGTATTTGTATATAAAAATTTAGAAATAATTTAAAAGACTCTTTATGAAAGGAGTCTTTTTTTTTATATAGAATTAAATAATAGAGGTTAGGAGATGGTAGTTATGAAGAAATTAACATTATTGATAGCAATAGTAGCACTAGTATTATTAATATTTATAAATCCTAGTAAAATAAGTATTTTTAACTTTTCAGCCCAAGAAAGTTACTCTTTAAAGAGGTAAAATCTATAGATATAAACAAAGACGATAAATATAAGACTTATAATGGAACTTTATGCTTAGTTAGTAATAATAAACTTAAAATTATAGATAAAGATGGAAAAGAAGCATATAGCCAAGCTATAAGTTCTGAAGATATAAATTTATCTATTAATAACTATATAGATATTTTAAATAAAAAGACTAATAAAGGATTTAGCCTAAATGAAAATGGAAAATTAATGTTTAGCACATCTGTTTCAGCAAATTCTATATTATATAAAAGCATGAGTGATTATGTATTTGTTAATATATTAAATAGTGAAGATAAAGAGTTAATGAAGATTATAGATAGTGGAGGAGAAATAAATAATAGAGTAGAAATAGATGGGAAAGTAACTAATTTAATATCTATAGATAACGATATATTAGTATCCACATAGATATTTTAGATGATATTGAAAATAAGGTTATTTTAATAGATTCAAATGGAAATATAAAAAATGAAATAAGCTTTAATAATATAATATTAGATATTATATACAATGATGAAATTATATACATGATTTTTGAAAATAGTATACAACTTTTAGACAAAACTTTAAGTCAAAAAGAACATATACCAATAGATGGAATATGTGAAATTGAAGAATATAATAATAGTAATTTATATATTAAAGATTCTAAGAATAAATGGGGATACATAGAGGATGGAAAGTTTAAGGTAATAAAAACAAAAGGAGAAGATCTAAAATTAGAAGTTATAGATGATACATATGTATTATATTCAAGTAATATTATTTATAATAGCAAGTTAGAAGAAATAAGTAAGTTTAATGATAACATAAAAGAAATAAAGTATTTGGGAGATGAATCTATTGCTGTTATATATGAAGATGAAATAAAGATATTTAAAATAAATTAAATATTAATGATATAGAAAATTTTTATGATAGAATTAATTTAAAATAAATTAGAAAGGAATGGTTTAGAATATGAAAGTAGAAGTTGATGCAAGGGGATTAAATTGCCCAATGCCTGTTATAAATACAAAAAAAGAATTAGATAAGATTGAATCAGGAATAGTTGTTACTACTGTAGATAATGCTATATCAAAAGAAAATATAATCAAATTAGCAAATTCATTAAACTGTGAAGCAAAAATTATTAAAGAAGAAAAAGATTTAATTTCTATAGAGATAAAAAAGGGAGAAAATGATATAATAGAAAAAAATGAAAATATTGCCTTAGAAGATAAGTGTATATTTATATCATCAGATAAAATGGGAGACGGTAATGAAGAACTAGGTAAAGTATTAATAAAGGGATTTATATATACTTTAACTGAGTCTAAGCCTTATCCAAAACATATAATATTTGTCAATGGTGGTGTTAAATTAACTACAGAGAATGAAGCTATTGTAGAGAATCTTAAAATATTAGAAGAATCTGGTGTAGAAATACTATCTTGTGGAACTTGCTTAGATTACTATGGTCTAAAAGAAAAGGTACAAGTAGGTTCTATAACCAATATGTACACTATTGTAGAAACAATGAATAAGTCATTACAGACTATATCAATATAATGTTCACTTAAAGATAATTATTAAAAGGCTACATATAATAACATATGTAGCCTTTTAATAATTAAAATGATTATATAGAAAAGAGGATTTAAAAATTATGAATGAAATGTATATAGTATCATTTAATTCAACTCATCATGCTATAAGAACGGAAAAAATATTTATAGAAAATGAGATAAAATGCACAACATTACCAACACCAAGAGAAATAACTGCTAGCTGTGGTATATCAATCAGATTTTTAGTTGAAGATCTAAATAAAGTAAAAGATGTTTTAAAAGTAAGTGAAGTAGATTTCAAAGGAATATTCAAGATACAAAAATCATTGGATGGAAAAAAAGTTGTAGAAGAAATAGGCTAGGAGGGATAAATTTATGCCGATGGATCTAAAAGTTGGGGATATAGTAGAACTAAAGAAACAACATGCTTGTGGATGTAAAGAGTTTGAAATAACAAGAGTAGGTATGGATATAAAAGTTAAATGTACTAAGTGTTCAAGACTAATAATGTTAGATAGAGCTACATTAGAAAAAAGAGTAAAAAAAATTATAAATAAATAATAAAAAAGGTGGTCAAAAGACCACCTTTTTTAGGGGAGATTGGGATGAAATATATTTAAGTTATGGGGGCTATATAGTAGTATTATTATCATTATAAGTCGAAAATATACGTATTAGAAATAAAAAAAATGTAATAATAAATAAATAAGGACGAAAATCAAATTGACAATATTATTATTTAATGATAAAATAAGCAAGTATGAGAATTTATTCTCATTTCTCTGCTCTGCGTAGCAGAGCCGTTAAGTCCAAAGGGAGGTGAATTACATGAAAAATTACGAATTAATATACGTTGTTAAGCCAAATGCTGATGAAGAAGCAAGAGAAGCTGTAATGAACAAAGTTAAAGAAGTGGTTGCTACTGCTGGTGAAGTAGTTAACGTTGACGTTTGGGGAACTAAGAAATTAGCTTATCCAATAGCTAAGTTCAACGAAGGTCACTACGTATTAGTTAACTTTAAGGCTGCTGTTGACGTTCCTAAAGAAGTAGACAGAAACTTAAAGATAAACGAAAACGTAATAAGACATATGATAGTTGTTGCTTAATAACTAAGAGTCTTATTATAAATTAGGATGGTGTTTTTATGAACCATGTTGTATTAGTCGGTAGATTAACAAGGGATCCTGAACTTAGATATATTCCAGGAACAGGAACACCAGTTGCTACATTTTCTGTTGCCATCGATAGAGATTATACTAAAAAAGATGGAACAAAAGAAACAGACTTTATACCTGTTGAGGTAATGGGAAAGCCTGCTGAATTTTGTGCAAACTATATTTCTAAGGGAAGATTAGTTGCTATACAAGGTTCAATAAGAATTGACCAATATAAATCTCAAACAGGAGAAAATAGAACTTTTACTAAGGTAAGTGCTCGTAATGTACAAGCCTTAGATAGCAATAGAAATAGAACGGATAGTCCATATCCAGATGCATCTAGAGGTTCAGAACCGACATTTGAACCAAGCTTTGAACCACAAGGATTAGACCCACAAGGATTCCAAGCTATAGATGACGATGATATACCATTTTAGAAAAGGAGGGGAACACACATGGTAAACAAGAAAAGACGTAAAAAGAAAAGAGTTTGTCAATTCTGTGCTTCTAAAGATGCTAGAATAGACTACAAAAACACTCAAAGATTACAAAAATACGTAACTGAAAGAGGTAAAATATTACCAAGAAGAATCTCTGGAACTTGTGCTAAGCACCAAAGAGAATTAACAGTTGCTATAAAAAGAGCTAGAAACATAGCACTTTTACCATACACTTTAGACTAAGATTTAGTCTGAAACAAAAAACGAGCCTTAGGGCTCGTTTTTTGTTTATCCATTTTATCTGCTTATATATATTAAATTATGGTATAATGTTTATATATTAAGGAGGGGGAAATTTTGAGATTTGATAAAGGTTCTGAAGTTACAAAAAATGTAAAAATAATAGAATGGATGAAGAATGAATTATTAATGAGCTTAAGTGACTTATTTAATCTTTTATTCAAGGGAGTAAAACCTGTAGATGAATTATTACAAGATACTTTAGCAAATATTATAATGATTACATACCTTTTGGCGAAAAGACTTGGGATAAGTTTTAAAGATATAGATTATAAAATTAAAGAAAAGATAAAAATAGGAATAAAAGAAGAACATAGTATAGAAAGTTGGTATGGGGACTTATCTAACTTACAAAAACACATGGACAATAAGGAGTGATTCTAATTGAATAAAAAGTTTGGCATATCACAAGCCACATTGATAGCCACATTAGGTATTATATTAGTTTTAGTATCAACATACGTTCCGATGCTGGGAATACTAGCCTTAACAATACCAGTGCCATTTGCAATAATAGGTACACTATGTGAAAATAAATATGCTTTTTTATCACTATTAGTTACTTTTTTTGTAGTTATGTTTTGTGTAGATCCTATATATTCTGTAAGTACATGCATAATGAGTGTAGTTCCAGGTTTAGTTATAGGTAAACTAGCTAAACAGACTATAAATAATGATGGTAATAAGTTTGAGCCAATATATGGTGGTACGATAATATATATAATTTGCACAATTACATTTTATTTCATAGCTAAAATAATATTTAAGGTAAATTTAATTGAGGAATTTAACCAAATAATGTCTTCAACTTTCCAACAACAAATTAGTATTATGAATGAAATGAATGTAGAATTATATAAAAATCTAAATATAGAAGGTATATTATACATTATAAAAAATATGATACCAACGATGTTATTTTTACAGGGACTAATAGCTTCATTTATAACATATTACTTAGAAGTATTTATGTTAAAGAGAACAAGAATTTTAAGTTTGCAAAAGCCTACATTTAGAGATTTTTATTTACCAGGGAATGCAGTAGGAACATCTTTATTATTATATTTATTAGTTCTATTACTAGGATTTATGAAAATAGGATTATATACAGAATCAATAATGTTTAACTTACAAATGGTATTTAATTTCATGTTTATTGTACAGGGAATTGCGGTAGCTATATACTACATAAAAAAATGGATTAAGCAAGGAACTGGTAAAAATATACTAATATCAGGATTGGCATTAGGAATATTTGGTACAATGGGAATATCATTTTTAGGAATGTTAGACAGTGTAATTGATTTTAGAAAGGTGAGAAGCTATAAATCCAATTAGGAGGGTAGAAATGAGGAGCAAGCCAAGTTTTAAAATAAATATGCCGGAAATAAATATATATATAATAATTATAGGGTTAATGAGTTCTATGTTAATTTTCTATAATTTATATATAGGTTGTTTATTTTTCTTTGGTTTTATATATATAGTCTTTCATAATTGGAGAATAGCGAATATTAGAAAAAAAGAATGGACTAAATATATTCAAAACTTATCTTTAGATATAGATGAGACAACCAAAAAGGCTATAATGCATCTTCCAATACCTCTTTGTATACTTGAATTTGATGGAAGAATATCTTGGTATAATAATAAGTTTTATAAAATGACAGAGTCATCAGATTTATTAGGTGTAAACATAGATAGTATAATCAAGAATTTGAATCTTAGAAAAGTATTGAATGAGAATAAAGAATTATACACAGAGGTAACATATAAGGATAGACAATATACGGTAGTTTATAATGTAATAAAGAATGAACAAGAGAAAAATGCAAAGTATCTTATGATGCTTTATTGGATTGATAAAACTGAATATCTAAATCTAGAAAAAATGTATAATGATGAAAAAAATGTTATTATGCTTATTCAAGTTGATGGATATGATGAAGTTTTAAAAAGTACAAGTGAAGAAAATAGACCTTTGATAAACTTAGAAATAGAAAAGATGTTAACTTCATTAGAAACAAATACTAATGGTGCTTTAAAAAGAACATCAAAAGATAAGTTTATATTAATTATGAACAAAAAAGAGTTAGAGGCAATAGAAAATAGCAAGTTTGCTATATTGGATAATATAAGAGATATTAATCATGGAAATGCATTACCTATAACTATTAGTATGGGGGTAGGTATAGATGGTGAAACTGTAAATGAAAACTTTAAACTAGCAAATGGTGCCCTAGACCTAGCATTAGGTAGGGGTGGAGATCAAGCAGTTATAAAGACAAAAGATAAATTTGCATTTTATGGTGGTAAGTCTAAAGCTGTTGAAAAAACAACTAAGGTAAAATCAAGATTAATAGGTCATGCTTTGAGAGAAGTTATATTAGGAAGTAGCCAAGTCTATATAATGGGACACAAATATCCTGATATGGATGCAATGGGATCTGCAGTTGGTATTTACGATATATGTAAGTCTTGTAATAAGTCTGCAAATATAGTTTTAGAGTCGTCTAATGAGTCTATAGATGAATTTGTAATGCGTTTAGAAGAAAAAGAGTATTATAAAAATATATTTATAAGCAAAGATGATGCTATTAGAAATTGTAATAAAGATACACTAGTAGTAGTTGTTGATACTCATAGACCGAGCTATACTGAATGTCCAGAACTATTAAGTTTAACTAAAAAAATAGTAGTTATAGACCACCATAGAAGAGGGGTGGAATTTATAAATGATGCAGTACTATTATTCCATGAAATATATGTATCCTCAACATGTGAGATGGTTACAGAGTTAGTTCAATATATGGAAGGCGATATAAAAATAAATAAAACAACAGCAGAAGGCCTTTTAGCCGGTATAAGTTTAGATACAAAGAATTTTGCATTTAAAACAGGTGTTAGAACATTTGAAGCAGCATCTTATCTTAAAAAGGTAGGGGCAGATACTGTAGAAGTTAAAAAATTATTTAACTCAGATGTCCAAGACTTTATAACAAAAGCAGATATTATAAAAAATTCAAAAATAATAAATAACAAAATTGCATTAGCATATTCTGATAGAGAAATAGAAAATATAAATGTTGTAATTGCGCAGGCGGCAGATGAATTATTAAGTGTAAAAGGAATAGAAGCGTCGTTTGTTTTAGGAAGAAAAGATGATACTGTATTTATAAGTGCCAGGTCTTTTGGAAATATAAATGTACAGGTACTTATGGAAAAATTAGGTGGAGGTGGACATATGGATATAGCTGGAGCACAGCTTGAAAATATGAGTTTAAACCATGCCTATAAAATAGTATATGAAATAATAGAACAATATTTACAGGAGGAAGATTAGATGAAAGTTATTTTATTAAAAGATGTAAAGGGAACGGGTAAAAAAGGTGAAGTGAAAGAAGTAAGTGATGGATATGCAAGAAACTTCTTATTACCTAAAAAAATGGCAGTAGTAGCAGATAATACAGCAGTAAAGGAATTAAATGAAAAGAATAAAGCAGCAGAAAATAAAGCTCAAAAAGAGTATGAAGCAGCACTAGAATTAGGTAAAAAAATGGAAGAAATGAATATAGTAATATATTCAAAAGCTGGAGATGGTGGAAGATTATTTGGGTCAATAACTTCTAAAGATATAGCTGAACAATTAAAAAAACAACATGAAATAGTAGTAGATAAAAGAAAAGTATTATTAAATGATCCGATAAGAACATTAGGTTCAATGAATGTTGAAATAAAAATACATCAAAAAGTTACAACTAAAATAAGAGTGGATGTAAGAGAAAAACAATAGATAGTATACTTGAGGTGATATAAATGGAAGACGTAACTAGAATACCTCCCCATAGTGTGGAATCAGAACAATCTATACTTGGATCAATATTACTTGATAAAGATGCAATAATTACAGTGAGTGAGACTATAAGATCAAGTGATTTTTATAAAGAAGCTCATAAGATTATATATGAAAGTATGCTTAAATTAAGTAATAAAAATGAACCTATAGATTTAATCACTTTGACAGAAGAATTAAGGAAACAAGGACATCTAGATGATGTTGGAGGAATAAGTTATATAACAAGTCTTTCTACAATAGTACCTACAACTTCTAATGTAAAGTATTATGCTGATATAGTAAAAGAAAAATCGGTACTTAGACAGCTTATAAAAGCCTCTAATGATATTATAAATTTAGGTTATGAAAATTCTGTAAAAGTAGAAGAAGTATTAGAAAAAGCAGAAAAAAGAATTTTTGATATATCTCAAGAAAAAGCTAGTGATGACTTTAAATCTATAAATGAAGTTTTAGTAGATGCTTATGATATGATTGAAAAATTATATACAAATAAAAGTGATGTAACTGGTATAACTACAGGGTTCAAAGATTTAAATAAAAAAATAAATGGACTTCAAAGAACAGACTTAATATTAATTGCAGCTCGTCCTGCTATGGGTAAAACTGCATTTTCACTAAATTTAGTACAAAATGCCGCTCTAAAAGGGGATGCGTCTGTTGCAGTATTTAGCTTAGAAATGTCTAAAGATCAATTAGTACAACGTATGTTAGCAGCTCAGTCACACGTTGAATTAAAGAAGATAAAAACGGGAACACTAGATGAAAATGATTGGCCAAGGATAATTGATGCTATGGCAGTTTTATCTAATGCAAATATACACATAGATGATACTCCTGGAATAAAAATATCAGAACTACGATCTAAGTGTAGAAAATTAAAAATAGAAAAAGGATTAGATTTAATACTTATAGACTATCTTCAGCTTATGGAAGGTGAAGGTAATAATGAAAGTAGACAACAGGAGATAGCAAAGATATCTAGATCATTAAAAATAATAGCGAAGGAGCTTAACTGTCCAGTTGTTGCTCTTTCTCAGTTATCTCGTGCTCCAGAACAAAGAGCAGATCATAGACCTATGTTATCAGATTTAAGAGAATCAGGTTCTATAGAACAAGATGCGGATATAGTTATGTTTTTATATAGAGATGAATATTATCATCCTGATTCAGAAAGTAAAAATATTGGAGAAGTACTAATAGCTAAAAATAGACACGGTGAAACTGGGTCTGTTGAATTAGTTTGGTTAGGTGAAGTTCAAAAGTTTGCAGATAAAGCTAGGGATATGTAATATTAATAAGTATCCACAGAACAAATTTTCTATAAAATATATATAATGTGGATATTTATATTAAAATATCCATAAATATTGAAAAATAGACGAAATATTATCCACATTATCCACAGAATGTATGTTGATAACTAAGAAAAGCTGTGTAAAAGTAAATTTTTCACTTTTACACAGCTTTTAGTGTTTATAAATGTAAATTAGTTAATAGGGAAAATGTGTTGAATATAAGTCTTAATATATATATATATCCACAAATTTGATATATAAACATTTATATTAAAATAGATTAAGTGAAATAATAATTAAAGTATCAATATTATATCATTTATTTTGAAAATACATATTAAAAAAATGTAGTAGACAAAAAGGTTTGAAAATGCATCGAATATTTGATAGAATAAATAGGTAGAGCGTTCGAAAAAATGAAATAGAGGTGAAGTTCATGAAAACAGTCGCAGTTGTAGGATCTCAATGGGGAGATGAAGGAAAAGGTAAAGTAATAGACTATCTTGCTACACAAGCTGATGTAGTAATAAGAGGTCAAGGTGGAAATAATGCTGGGCATACATTAGTTGTAGAAGGTAAAAAATTTGCTTTACGTTTAATACCATCAGGTATATTAAACTCAAATACTATAAACGTAATAGGGAACGGAATAGTTTTTGACCCAAAAGGGTTCTTGGAAGAGATAGAAATGCTTAATAGCAATGATATAGATACTAGTAATATAAAAATAAGTGATAGAGCTCATGTTGTATTCCCTTATCATAAAGAACTAGATGCTTTAGCTGAAGAGGCTAGAGGAGATAATAAAATAGGTACTACTAAAAAAGGGATAGGTCCTTGTTACATGGATAAGACAGAGAGATCTGGTATTAGAATATGTGATTTAATGGATAAGGATATTTTTGCTAAAAAATTAGAAGCTCAAGTAAATGCAAAAAATAAATTAGTTATAGGCGTTTATGGAAAAGAAGCTATGTTCAATTTTGAAGAAATATATAATGAATATCTTGAATATGCTGAAAAAATAAGAAACTATGTAGCAGATACTTCTGTTATTGTTTATGATGCAATAAAAGCAGGTAAAAGAGTACTATTTGAAGGAGCACAAGGAACTTTATTAGACTTAGATTTAGGAACTTATCCATATGTTACGTCATCTCATCCTATATCAGGAGGATTTGCTGTAGGAGCTGGTGTTGGACCTAATATGATAAAAGATGTAGTTGGTATAGTTAAAGCTTATACTACAAGAGTTGGAGAAGGGCCATTCGTTACAGAGTTAGATAATGAAATTGGAGAAAGAATAAGAGTACAAGGACATGAATTTGGAACTGTAACAGGAAGAGCAAGAAGATGTGGTTGGTTTGACTCAGTTATAGTAAAATATGCTGCTAGAGTAAACGGACTAACTAGTATATCTTTCATGCTTTTAGATGTACTGACAGGATTTGATAAAATCAATATATGTACAGCATACAAAATGGGAGATAAAATAATAAATGATTTCCCAGCATCATTAGAAGATTTAGCTAAATGTGAGCCAGTGTACGAAGAATTAGATGGTTGGCATGAAGATATAACTAACGTAGAGAAGTTTGAAGATCTTCCTGAAAATGCTAAAAAATATATAGCTAGAATAGAAGAATTAGTTGGAGTTAATGTAGATATGGTTTCAGTAGGACCAAATAGAGCTCAAACTATAATAAGAAAAAATATATTTGCATAATAGCATAATTTATAAATAAAAGGGGCTTTATCAGAGTAAAATATTCTGATAAAGCTCTTTTTGTTTAGGTTTAGATAATAAATGATATAAATATATCCTAAGCATGATAGTTATTACTAATAAATGTCAGAAAATGTTGAAAAATATCAAAAAAAATAAAAATATGATTAAAATATATTGACTAATACAAAAAAGAAGATATAATAAAGATACAAATATAATGATAGTGATTATCATTAGCTAAAAATGATGATAGAATATATACAGATTATAAGAATATAAAGGAAAGGGTAGAAAATGAGAAAAAGAAAATCTATAGCATTACTTACGGTAGCAGCACTATCTATCGGAATATTAACAGGATGCTCAAGTAATAATGATTCAAATAATGCAAAAGAAGAAACTAGAGTTGTAAACTCTGTAAAAGGTGAAGTAGAAATACCTTCTAACCCAGAACGTATAGTAGATATTTCTGGAAGTAGTGAAGAATTAGCTATATTAGGACATGTTCCAGTAGCTACAGCGAATGTAGATTCATACGCTACAGATAGTATACCTTCATACATGGAAGATAAATTAGGAGATGCAACAGTAGTTGGACACTCTATGATGGAAACTATGGATGTTGAAGCTATAATAGCAGCAGAACCAGACTTAATAATAATGGCAGAAAGACAAGAGCCAATATATGAAGAATTATCAGAAATAGCTCCAGTAGTTATGATAGAAGATTTATCTAATGATTGGGAAGCTAAATTATTAGGAATAGCAGAATTATTTGATCAAAAAGATGAAGCTCAAAAATGGTTAGATGCTTATTATGAAAAAGCAGAGTCTTTAGGAAATGAAATAAAAGAATCAAATGGTGAACAAACTTATGTTGCAGTTTTAGCAACTTCGGGGCAATTTATGGTATTTAGTGAAGGTGGAATAGGAACAATAATAAATACTGATATGGGACTTAGTAAACCTGAAAATATGCCTGCTCAAGATAGTATAACATTACCAACAGTTTCGATTGAAGGATTAGCTGAGATAGATGCGGATCACATAGTTGTTATAGCTGATGCATCAGAAAAGGCAAACTTAGAATCAAGTTCAGTTTGGTCTGAAATAAGAGCTGTAAAAGATGGAAATGTAACTATACTAGATGCAAGTCCATACTTCTCTCAAGCTTATAATCCAATAGGAAGAGAGTTATTATTAGAACAATTAAAAGATGAATTAATAAAATAATATAATTAAGTAGGTGTATAAAATAGGTTTATTTTTGCACCTACTATTTCCGTTTCTATAGAAAATGTGTAATTTACCAATTTAAGGAGGGTATAAGATGGGTAGATCTAAAAAAAGAACTAAAACTTATTTGTTAATGATAATCGGAATAATACTTCTTATAGTTGGTATAGGTTTATCAGTTTCAATTGGTGCAAAAAATATTGATATTAAAACAATAGTTCAAAGTTTGTTTAGTAGTGAAGTAAACTTAAGTAATAAAATAATTACAGATGTTAGAATTCCAAGAGCGCTTGCAGCTGCTTTGGTCGGAGGTTTTTTAGCAGTTTCAGGAGCAATAATGCAAGGAATTACAAGAAACCCAATTGCAGAGCCTTCTGTAATGGGTATAACTCAAGGTGCGACATTTACAATAGCAATAGCATTTGTATTACAAAAGATATTTCCAGACTTAATTATAAATAGTTTTGTATTAATGATATTTGCATTCTTAGGCGCAAGTATAAGTGGTTTATTAGTTTATTTTGTAAGTTCTAGGTCAGCTAGAAAAGTAGATCCAGTTAAATTAGCTTTAGCAGGTACAGCGCTAGGTACACTATTGATATCGTTAGCAACAGGAATAGCTATGTACTTTAATTTATCTCAACAACTAAGCTTTTGGATATCTGGAGGATTAATAAGTGCTAAATGGCAAGGTGTTAATTTACTATTAATAGTAGGAGGAATAGGACTTGTAGGAGCAATGTTTATGGCACCTAAAATAACGATTTTAAGTTTAGGTGAAGATGTTGCTATAGGATTAGGTCAAAATACAAACTTAGTTAGACTTATATGTTTATTAATAGTTATATTATTAACTGGAGCATCGGTTTCAGTTGCAGGAAACATTATATTTGTAGGCCTTATAGTACCTCAAATTGTAAAGTCTATTGTTGGTTCTGATTATAAATACATAATACCAGCATCAATGATATTAGGAGCTGTATTATTAGTATATAGTGATATTATAGCTAGGATGATAAACCCACCATATGAAACACCAATTGGCTCATTAACTGCTTTATTAGGTGTTCCAATGTTTATATACCTTGTAAGAAAGGAAAATAAATAAATGATAGATGTAAAAAAAGATAAAAAATTTATATATACAATAGGAATTATAACTTCTTTAATAATAATTACATTTTTAGTAAGTTTAAATATGGGATCTTTAAAAATTGGAGTTATAGATGTGATAAAAACTTTTTTAGGGCAAGGTTCAAGGGCGCATGAAATAGCTTTATTTAGATTGAGATTGCCTAGGATAGTAATTGGAATTCTTATAGGAACTGCTCTTGCAGTAGCAGGTGCAATACTCCAAGGTGTAACTAAAAATGACTTGGCCGACTCTGGTATATTAGGGATAAACTCTGGAGCCTCATTATTTGTAGTTGCATATATATATTTTATGAATGGGAATGTATATGATGGTGTTAGTAATTTCACAGTATTTACAATGCCAATAGTAGCATTGTCTGGTGCTTTATTTGGAGCATTCTTAATATACATTCTTGCATGGAAAAATGGTATTAATTCATCAATGCTATTGTTAGTAGGTATTGGTATAAATACTGCATTTACATCTTTACTTACGATATTCCAACTTAAATTTACTACACAAGAGTTCAATAGAGTATTAGCTTGGACATCAGGAAGTATATGGGGAACAAATTGGAAGTATGTAATGGCTGTTTTACCATTTATATTAATATTTATGGGGATTACACTTTATAAATCTAGATATTTAGATATATTAAATTTGGGGGATGAAGTTGCTACCGGATTAGGTGCAGATGTTGAGAAGGAAAGAAGAAGATTAATAATATATGCAGTTATTTTAGCTGGTGTTGCTACATCTGTAGCAGGTAGTATAGCATTTTTAGGACTAGTATCTCCTCATATAGCTAGAAGATTAGTAGGTCCAAAACATAAAAGGTTAATACCAACATCTGCTCTTATAGGAGCATTAATTTTATTAATAGCAGATACTATATCTAGAAACTTATTGGCTCCTATGGAGATACCAGTAGGAATAGTTATTTCAATAATAGGAGTTCCTTATTTTATATACTTAATGTTAGCTGATTAAACTTGAAAATATAATTACCTTTAATACGGAGGAAGTAGTAATATGTCTTGTATAGAAACTAAAGATTTAAATATATCATATGGAAGCTTAGATATTGTTAAAGATTTAAGTCTAAGTATTCCAAAAGGAAAAATAACAACAATAATAGGAGCTAATGGTTGTGGAAAATCAACAATATTAAAGACTGTTGCGAGAATTTTACAACCTAAAAGCGGAAACATTTATATAAATGGAAAAGATATAAATAGTCAAAAAACAAAAGATCTTGCTAAGGTGATGGCAGTTTTACCACAAAGTCCACAAGCTCCAAGTGGATTGACTGTAGAGGAATTAATAGCATACGGGAGATTCCCTCATCAAAGCGGTTTTGGAAAATTAAAAAAAGAGGATAATAATATAATAGATTGGGCATTAGAAGTTACTGGTATATCAGAATTTAGAGATAGACAAATAGAAGCACTATCAGGAGGACAAAGACAAAGAGCGTGGATAGCAATGGCTCTAGCACAAGAAACTGATATACTTGTTCTTGATGAACCTACAACATACTTAGATTTAGCGCATCAACTAGAGGTATTAAATCTATTAGAAGAATTAAATAAAAAACAAGGTACAACTATAGTAATGGTAATACATGAGCTTAATAATGCAGCTAGGTTTGCAGATCATATGATAGGAGTCAAGAAAGGTCAAATAGTATGTGAAGGAAATGCACATGATGTTATGACTAAAGAAAACTTAAAAGAATTATTTAATATAGATGCAGAGATAGTATCAGATCCTAGAAATAATAAACCAGTATGTATAACTTATGACATGGTTAAATAAGGTGATAAAATGGAAAATCAAAAATTACTAAGAGAAGAAAGAGTAGGGAAACTTTTATTGAGGTATTCTGTGCCAGCCATTTTAGCAATGATGGTAACTTCTCTTTATAACACAGTAGATAGAGCTTTTATAGGATCAATGCCAAATGTAGGAGCATTAGCTATATCTGGATTAGGTGTAACTATGCCTATGTTTACAATAATGGGTGCATTTGCAGTAGCTATATCAGTAGGTGGAAGTACAAATATATCGATAAAATTAGGAGAAAATAATAAAGAAGAAGCTGAAAGAATATTAGGTAGCACATTCGCCCTAGAATTATTTGTAGGTGTGTTGATAAGTATATTATCTATATTTTTCTTAGATAAAGTATTATATATATTTGGAGCTAGTGAGCATACTATAAAATATGCTAGAGAATATATGAGTGTAATTTGCTCTGGAGCAGTATATAATTTACCTGGATTTTCATTAAATGGAGCTATAAGAGCTGAAGGAAATCCGAAACTTGGGGCAAAAATGATGATAAGTACATGTATTTTAAATTTAATTTTAGATCCAATTTTTATATTTGGATTTGGGTTTGGAATTAAAGGTGCAGCGATAGGAACTATAATTTGTCAATTATTTGTATTTATATGGGCTTGTTATTATTTTACAAAAGGAAAATCTACACTAAAATTAAGGTTGAAAAATATAAGGCTAGATAAAAAAATAGTAAGAACAATTGTAGTAATAGGATTAACTCCTTTTGCAATGGAGCTAGCAGCAGGATCAATACATCTAGTAACAAATAAAGTATTAAAAATATATGGAGGGGACTTAGCTATTGGAGCGATGACAGCAGTAACATCTGTATTGCTTATGTTCTTAATGCCTATATTTGGATTGAGCCAAGGAATGCAAACTATAATTGCCTATAATTATGGTGCAAAGCAATATGATAGAGCAAAGAAAACATTAGGATTAGCTTTAATCATATCTTCTATAATACTTACATTAGGACTTATAGCAGTAAAGTTAGTTCCTGAATTATTTGTAGGTATCTTTACCAATGATTCTGAACTAATGAAACTAGCAGTTAAAGGTATAAATTTAAATCTAACAACACTACCTCTAATAGGTGTAAGTATTTTAGGTCCAGTTTATTTCCAATCTATAGGAAAAGCTAAGTTATCAATGTTATTAACACTATTAAGACAAGTAATTTTATTAATACCTATAATTTATATAATACCAAAACTATTTGGATTAAATGGGGTTTGGATATCTCAGCCTATTTCAGATATAGGAGCTATGATAATAGTAGGTATATTTTTAATTAAAGAATTTAAAAAAGAAAAAATAAAATCTTGTGCATAAAAGTATGTTTTTTTAATAAAAATAAAAGGCAGTATAAAAAAATAATCCTTGGATATATTGAAAATACTGCCTTTTAAGAAAATAAAATAAAAAAATAAAAAAAGTTTTAAAAAAGTGTTGACGAAATATATAAAAGTATATATAATAGTATTTGTGAGTGAGAGAAACGACGAAATAAGTCGAAAAAAGTAACTTACAAAACATGAAAGATGATCCATTAGCTCAGTCGGTAGAGCACCTGACTTTTAATCAGGGTGTCCCGCGTTCGAGTCGCGGATGGATCACCATTTATGGCCCATTGGTCAAGCGGTCAAGACACCGCCCTTTCACGGCGGTAACAGGGGTTCGATTCCCCTATGGGTCACCATTCCCGGGACTATAGCTCAGCTGGGAGAGCACCTGCCTTACAAGCAGGGGGTCACAGGTTCGAGCCCTGTTAGTCCCACCATTTATGCGGCCTGGTAGTTCAGCTGGTTAGAATGCCAGCCTGTCACGCTGGAGGTCGAGGGTTCGAGTCCCTTCCAGGTCGCCAAAACACACTTTGCTGGTGTGGCTCAACGGTAGAGCAGCTGACTTGTAATCAGCAGGTTGTAGGTTCGATTCCTATCACCAGCTCCAATTAAACGCTTAGATTAGTCTAAGCGTTTTTTTTTATTGTTTAAAATAAAAATATAGAGAATTTTATCTAAAGATGGTAGTATAAATTTATATATTATAAAAGAATATGGGGGGAAAATATGTATAGTTTTAAGAATGATTATAGTGAAGGGGCTCATCCTAAGATATTAGAAAGCTTATTAAAGAGTAATTTAGAACAATGTGAGGGGTATGGTAAAGATACATATTGTGAAGAAGCTAAGGAATTAATACAAAATAAACTAAATAATAAAGATGTAGATGTTCATTTTATATCAGGAGGAACACAAACTAATTTAATAGCCATATCGGCTTTTTTAAAGCCTTATGAAGCTGTTATATCAGCTAATACTGGGCATATATATATAAATGAAGCTGGATCAATAGAGTCTACAGGGCATAAGGTAATAGGTGTAAATGTTAAAGATGGTAAACTTAGAAGAGAGGATATTTTAGCTGTTTTAAGTAAATACACAAATGAGCATGTAGTTAAGCCTAAATTAGTGTATATATCGAATTCAACAGAGATAGGTACAATATACACAAAATCAGAGTTAAAAGACTTAAATGATGTATGTAAAGAAAATAATTTATTATTATTTATGGATGGTGCAAGATTAGGATCTGCACTTTCTTGTAAAGAGAATGATTTAACATTTGAAGATATAAGTAGATTAACTGATTTATTTTATATAGGTGGAACAAAAAATGGTGCGCTTTTAGGAGAAGCCCTTGTTATATGTAATAAAGACTTACAAGCTGACTTTAGATATAATTTAAAGCAAAAAGGAGCAATGCTTGCTAAAGGCAGATTACTTGGAATTCAGTTTTTAGAATTATTTAAAGATGATTTATACCTTGAAATAGGACGTCATGAAAATTATATGGCAGATATATTAAGAGATGGTATAAAAAAACTTGGGTATGAGTTTTTAGTAGATTCACCTTCGAATCAAATATTCCCTATATTTAGCAATAACATAATTAATGAATTAGAAAGATACTATGGATTTAATATATGGGAAAAAGTTGATGAGGAAAGAAGAGCGATAAGACTTGTTACTTCTTTTGCAACAAGTGAAAATGATTGTATAGATTTTATAAAGCTACTAACAGAGGTAACAAATAGATAATTAAAATAAAAAGTAGAAGAAATACCTTAAGTATTTTCTTCTACTTTTTATTTTCCCACCTTAAATCTTTACCTATAAATTTAACCATTTTGAACCTATCAAAAACTCTAGAGAAAATTCTCTGAGCATATTCTGAGCCTAGTTGCATAGGTGATAGATTTGTAGATATAATTGTTTTCTTTCCTGATAATAGTCTAGTATTTATAATATTAAATAATTCACTATTAGTAAATGAATTTGTAAGTTCTGTTCCTAAATCATCTATTATTAGCAAATCACAGTCAAATAAGTTTTCATAATTATCTTTACTTATATGGCTATCAGAATTTTTAAACTTATAGTCTTCAATAATTTCAAACATTTTAAATGCTGTTTGATATATTACAAGGTAACCTTTATCTAAAAGTTCTTTTGCTATACAGTTACACATGAAAGTTTTTCCAAGGCCTGTATCGCCATAAAATAATAAATTTTCTCCATTATCTTTATCAAAATGCATAATAAACAATTCGGCAATAGATATTATTTCTAAAATATTTTCATATGGAGAAACATTAGAGGCTGATATTTTTTCTTTTGAAAATATTGATGTATCTAAAGTAGAAAAATTTTGGCTATCTAATACTCTAGATAAATTAGACATCTTGTAGGCATCATTTATAATTTCTTGCTTTAAGCAGTTACACTTATTTCCATTTTTTAAAAATCCTCTATCATTGCATATATTACAGTTATACTGCACATCCAAATACCAATCTGGAACTTTATACTGTTTTAATAAAAACTCTTTCTTAGATCGAAGCTCAGCCATTTTTTCTTTTGATTGAAGTAAAATTTCATCTTTATTAGATGGATTAGATAGAACTAGTTTAGTTAATTTTAAACCTATTTTAGATACTTCATCATCGATATTTTTTATTTCTGGAATTTGGTTGTATACATCTTTTTTTCTAATTTCTAAATCTGATTCAGCCTTATCACGCTTTCTTTCATATGAAACTAAAATCTCTCTTAATTTAGATTCTTTCATTTAATCACCTACTTAAATTTACCTTTTTGACTTTCTTGAAGTAATTTTTCTAGTTCATCAGGACTATAATTTGTAAAAGTTTGATTTATATTATGATATCTAGTTTTTACTTGAGGAATATTACTAGTTTTATTATTAGATGACTTCTTTTCTGTTTTAGTTTTATGCTCTTCATCTAATAACTTAACATCTTCTAAAGTTTTTACATTTTTATCTTTCCACTTTTCAATTATTCCATTTATATAAGATATAGATGGTTTTGATACATTTTTAGATTTAGAACATGCTTCAAGAATTACCTCTATATCCATGTTGTATTTATCTAACCAAACATTCATTATGCGCTCTTCTTCTTTAGAAGGCTGTCTATAAAATCCTAATTCATTGAATATAGTTTTATATAGTATATATCTTTCTTTTCTTACAGCAAAACTATTTTCTATATCTTGAGGTGTATATAAATTAGAATCATACCAACTTCTCAGTATAGATTCAATGTATCTAACTGGACGAGCAGCACCGTGTTTATCTTTTACATATTGATAAGCATATATAATCATATCTGGATCAAGATTATACTTATTCATAATATCTAATATATTAATTTTCTCACCAGGATCAAGATATCTTCCAATTATTTTGTTAATAGAGTTAAACATATTTCTAATGCTAGGATTTTCAGCAACGGAAACAATGCTATCACTATTAGATTTTATAGAGGTTGTATTAATATGCATATTTTCCATATAAAATCTCTTTAGGTCTAAGAATTCTATAGAGTAGTCATAATCATTTAATCCGTCATTTTTATGCATTTTAATTATGCTTTTTTTCTCCCAAAACTTCCAAGCATCAATTACATCTGATAATGGGACGTTCAAATTTTTAGCAATTGATTTATTGTCAAATTTAGGATTTGAACTAGAATCGCAAGCCTGTCTGTATCCTAAAAGATAAACTTTTACGTATAAACCATTTGCCATAGGCATAAATATATCTATGAAGATATTGGCAATTGTAGTTTCACCTAAATCTATTTCATTTACTTCCTTAAAAAACATTTTATCACCTCAGATTAGATTATATCATAAAAGGTATTACAAATTTATCTTGTAAATATTTTTTCAAATTATTCATGAAAAATAGGAGGAGATAATTTGGTTATTAAATTTACTAAAAAGATAAGACGAATAACTTTGAGCATAATTGTGTTAATAATATTGTTAGGAGGGGGGATATATCTATTTAATAAAAATGATTCTAAAGAAACATCTAAAATTAAAGAGGAAAGTAGAAATCAATATACAATAGATGTTATTTTGGATGATGAAAGTAAAAGAATGATGTGTAACCAAAATATAATTTATGTAAATAAAACTGGAAAAGAAATAGACAAGATATACTTACACATATACCCAAATGCATTTTCAAAGAAAGAATTGGCTCCTTTTGAAGAAAGTGAAATGTCACAAGCATATCCAAATGGATTTAATGAAGGGTATATAGATGTAAAAAATGTACTTAATAATAATGATAAGTTAGAATATAGTATAACTGGAGATAAAAATGACATATTAAAGGTAAATTTGGGAAAATCAATTAAAAGCAATGAAAAAATTTCAATAGATTTGAAGTATACTATAAAAATACCAAATTGTTTAGGAAGATTTGGATATGGGGAAAATACTATAAATGTAACTAATTGGTTTCCTATAGCATGTGTATATGATGATAGAGGTTGGAATTTAAAAAGTTATGAATCTGTAGGTGATCCTTTTTATAGTGATACTAGTGATTTTAATGTAAGTATATTAATACCTAGAAAGTATGATGTTGGTTGCACAGGAAAGATAGTTAGTGAAAAACATGATGATGAAAAAATATTTTATGAAATAGAAGCTAAAAAAGTAAGAGATTTTGCTTTTATATTAAGTGATAAATTTGATATTGATACTGATTCATATAAGGGAGTATTGATAAATACATATAATTTAAATAGTGAGTTTTCTGAATATACGACAGAAGTAGCAAAAGATTCTATAAAAATTTTTAGTAATTTATTTGGTGAATATCCATACGATACGTATTCTGTAGTAGCTAGTGATTTTTATATTGGAGGAATGGAATACCCAACTTTGGTAATGATAGACCAAAGTATATATAAAGAAAATAAAAAATTCTTATTAGAATACATTATAGCTCATGAAACTGCACATCAATGGTGGTACTCGGTAATCGGTAATGACGAAATAAGTGAGCCTTGGCTAGATGAAGCTCTTACTGAATATTCTACTGTACTTTATTTTGAAAACAAATATGGAAAAGATGTAGGGTCTAGACTTATGAATACTATGGAGATTCAAAGTAGAAACTATTTAAGTCAGAACATTTTTAAAGCAACAACTCAATATAAAGATTCAACTGACTATAGCTTAAATGTATATACTAAGGGTGCTGTGATTTTCAATGAAATAAGAAATAAAGTAGGGGATGATATATTTTTTGCTACATTAAAAGAATATTATAGTAAGTATATGTATGAAAATGTAAATGGAGCTAAATTTGTTGAACTGTGGAAAGAAAAGGGAGTAGATATAGACAAAATTATAAGTGAATATAAATAGATTTAAAATAGAGCATTAAAAAATATTTAATGCTCTATTTTTTTGGTATAATATAATCTAATGAGACTATGAAGAAGAGGTGGCAGGATGCTAAAATATTGTTCAATAGGAAGTGGAAGTAGCGGAAATTGTCATTATGTAGGGTATAAAGACACTAATATATTAGTTGATGCAGGCCTTAGTGGTAAGAGAATAACTACAGGATTAAAAGATATCGAAGTTGATATAGATAAAGTAAAAGGAATATTTATAACACATGAGCACTCTGATCATATAAAAGGTGCAGGAATAATATCTAGAAAGTTTGATATACCTATTTTTGCAAATATAAAAACATGGTGTTCAATGAAAGATAAAATTGGAGATATAAAAGATAGTAACATGAAAGTCTTTGAAAATGATAAAACTTATTCATTAGGAGACATAATAATAAGACCATTTTCAATACCACATGACTCTGAAGATGCAGTTGGATATAACTTCTATGCAGGAACTAATGATAAGATATCGATAGCAACAGATATAGGTCAAATAACCGAAAATATAAGAAAACATTTATATAAATCTAAGTTAGTTGTTTTAGAGTCGAATTATGATCCAAATATGTTAATGATGGGAAGCTATCCATATTCATTAAAGAGGAGAGTAATGTCAGAAGAAGGACATTTATCGAATGAAGATGCTGGAAAATTTTGTGTAGAGCTTGTAAAAGAAGGAACGGAACGAATACTATTAGCTCATTTAAGTAAAGAAAATAATTTTCCTGAGTTAGCTTATGAAACATCAAAAGGAATATTAGCACAAAATAATATAATTGTAGGACAAGATATAAAATTGGATGTATTATCAAGAAGTGAAGTTTCAGATGTTTATAAACTTCTGTAAAAGAATAAGGAGAAATATATGAATATAAACATAGTTTGTGTCGGCAAGATTAAAGAAAAATATTTAAAGTTAGGGATAGATGAGTTTAAGAAAAGATTGACTAAATACTGTAAGCTAGATGTAATTGAATTAGATGATGAAAAGGCACCTGAGAACCTAAGTGAAAAAGAGATGCTTATGATAAAAGATAAAGAAGGTAAAAAAATCTTAAGTAAGATTAAGAGTAATAGTTATGTTATAGTTTTAGCTATTGATGGAAAGAATTTATCTTCGGAAGAGTTAGCAGATACTATGAGTAAACTTGCTATTAGAGGGAATAGTCATATTACATTTGTAATAGGAGGTTCTTTAGGTTTATCTGATGAAGTACTAGGTAGAGCCGATTATAAATTATCATTTTCTAAAATGACATTCCCTCATCAACTTATGAGGTTAATATTATTAGAACAGGTATATAGAGCTTATAGAATAAATAATGGTGAACCGTATCACAAGTAACGGAGCGCGGTTTTGAAAAGTATACAAAAGAGGATAAGTTTGTTAAATAAAGATTGATGTATTGGTTTTTTAATCAATACATTTTTTAATTTTAAAAGTATAGCTGAAATCCTTTTAAATTTTTGACTAAAATATATATGTATAGTATCATAAGTTAGTTAAAGATAATATTAGGGGGATTAAGTTATGGAAGAGTTTAAACTACATGATTTAATAATTAAAGATAGTAATGTACAAAAAGATATATGCAGTATAATAGGTTCTGATTTTGATAAGTGTGAATTCATACACGAAGATAGCTATATAAATGAAATTACAGCAGATTTTACTATAAAGCAAGAGAATTGTGTAAAAGCTATAATAGAATGTAAGGGTTCGAATATTAGTGTAACTGACTATGTAAGAGGAATTGGTCAAATAATGCAATATGAAAACTTTATAGATAAGAAACTATCTACTAAAGGATATGAATTTGATTGCAATGCAAAGCCAATATTTTGCTTTCCATCATCACTAATAAGAAATTGTAAATTTAATATAGGACTACTTAAATATCCTGAAAAAGCTGTGATAATAGAAGTAAATGATAGTACACATGCTGTAAGAGAAATAACTAGAGACGAACTAAATAAATTAGAACAAGCTCAATACAGACAATTGGTTACGATAAGTCAATATTATATAAGAGATAATAGAATGTATGAGTTATATATACTTTTAAAGCACTTAAGCTATCTTAAACTAAAAGGAGAAACAGAGTGTAATAGAAGTAAAATGGAACAAGAATTCTTAATGAAGTTAGAGACACATAATAATAGAAATTGGAGGAATGCATTCATATCATTAGCATCTTTAGGATTCATAAATACTGATAATATGCCAACTGCAATAGGCATATCATATGGAGCTAAAGATTACGAAGAATTTGCATCAGATGTTTTTGAAACATATTTAAGTCCATATGTAGAGCAAATATTTAAGGTACTTGAACTGAATGGTCAGTCTGTTGTATCCTTAAATAATACTAAAATATGTGAAGAAATTAGAAATAACTTTAGAGGAAGAGATGTATTATTCCTAACAGAGTCTGATGGAAGGTATATGTCGAGCTGGTTAAATATATTGAGAGATGATTATGGATGTATAGATTTTGCACCAAGAAATTCAACAAGAACTATAAAATACAATCCATGTAAATTTAATAAAAATAGTTTGAAAAAAGAAATAAAAGATAATTCAATAGCCTATGAATATATTGATAGGTACTATAGTTTGATAAAATAGAGGAGCGTGACAAAAACAATATGTATACAATATTTGAGACTTTTGTAGGAGCCGGAGGAGCACACATTGGATTTAAGCAAGAAGGATTTGTATCTAAATATGTAAATGATATAAATGATAAATGTATAGAGACTCTTTTATACAACAATCCAGAAATTAGAGAGACAGCAATGGTAGATTTAAGAAGTATAATAGACATAGATCCTAATGAGATGCTTGAAAAAACAGGTATGTCTCAAGGAGAAGCAGATGTATTCTTTGGCGGAATAGTGTGCAAAGGTTTCAGTATGGCAGGAGAGAGATGCCCAAATGATGAAAGAAACTACTTTTACCACAAACAACTAGAGATAATAGATAAGATTAAGCCTAAGATAAGTATAATAGAAAATGTACCAGGGCTTATAAATGCAGAAGTGTTATCTCAAGATACTCCAATAGAGATAAGAAATGAAATAGATGAGCTATGGAAAGAATTGGAGAATTATAAAGGAAAGAAAGCACATCTTAGGAAAATTGGGGGGATAACTAAGGAGTTTGAAGATGAGGGTAAAATATTAAGAAATAAAAAAGAAGCTTTACTAAAAGATATAAAGAGAGAAGGATATTTAATTTCTGTAATAGATGATATAAAGAATATATATAGTCAAATGGGATATGATGTATATCACAGAGTATTAAACTCAGCATGGTATGGTTCTGCTACAAAGAGAGAGCGTATTATAATTGTTGCGGTAAGGACAGATGTGGGTATACCATTTGAATTCCCTAAACCTACACATATGGATGAAACTATAGAGAAGGGGTCTAAGGATTTAGTAGATAGAGAAAATGATAATTTACTAAAACCTAAAACTATATTTGATGCATTTGAAGAGATAGATTATTCAGATGATAAAGATATAGATAACTTACCTATGAAGCATAATCCAAAGACTGTAGAAAGATTTAAATATATACCAGCAGGTGACAGTATTGCAAATCATATAGATAAATTACCTGATGATTTAAAAATAAGTAAGTTTTATTCAAGAGGGAGTACTATGAGATTAGATGGAAATAAATGTAGTCCAACATTAGTACCAGGACATAGTAATTTCCCAGTACATCCAGTAGAACATAGGAGCATAACAGTTAGAGAAGCCGCGGCTATTACTGGATTTCCGATAGATTACAAATTCTTTGGAAGCCATTCAAAAAGATGTGAACATGTAGGGAATGCTGTACCACCTGCTTTAGCTAGAGCATTAGCTCAGTCAAGTAAAAAACTGTTAGATGAATATTATAATAGATTAGATAGTTTAAATGAAGTAGCAATTACAAGAGAAGATTAGTAGATATAAAGTGGGTGAATATTAAGTATACTTAATATTTATCCACTTTTTTAATTAGAGGAGTATAAGATGAAAAGAAAATACAAACAAATGATAATAGAGGAAATAAATAAAGTAGATAAGAACTTTAGAGAAAATAGACAAATATATCAATCAATAGCAGATAGAATATTTGGAGAACGAACTACTATCTACATAGATAATACAGAAGATATAAGTAGATACATAGTAGAAATACATTTTGAAGATTGGAACTACTATGAAATAGAATTAACAGATGAAGATACAGTAGATGAAGTAGTTGAAAATCTTCTAAAAAATCTAGTGTTAGAAAGATTCATGAATAAGCAAAATCCAGAAGTAAACTGGAATAATGTAAGGTACTTTGAGAAAGAAGAAATAAACTGTAGTAAAAGCTAACTTCAAATATATATTATAACTACGATAGAGCTAGATGGAGCAAATATACTTCATCTAGCATATTTTGTTTCCAAAAATAAGGAGGAAGAGTAATGATAATAATCATTTGGAAAAAACAAGACTTGGATTTAGTAAAGGAGCTACCGACAGAAGTACTATCTGCAATAGAAACCACTATAGAGATACTAGATGAAAACTATGGTACAGAAAGAACTGCGAAAAGCTTAGGTGGATACGTAGCTGTAGTAGATAAAGAAGGGATAGAAGAGTTAAAAAAACATCAACTAAAAGGAATAATACCTGAATACATAGACGAAATAGAAGGAGCTGAATACATTTCAGCTCTATTTTTGTGCTCAAATGACTTTTCAATAGTAGTTGTTTGTAAGAAAGAACTAAAGAATCTAATAGAATGTGAGGAGAACTAAGATGATAAATCAAAACTCAGAAATACTAAATAAACTATTTTTCACAGAGTTACAAATGCTAGTAGAAAAATACAATAAAATAGATGAAGCTACTAAGAAAAACATTGAAAGCATAGTAACTAACTTAAAAGATGAAGAGTTACAAGCATACCTAATGAGAAATCCAAATAAGTTGCTAGAGATGCTACAAGAAATTGATGAAGTAGACGAAGACGTAGTAACATTTTTTGTTTGGTACAACTTAGAAATAAAACCAATAAGCATACACAAATCTAAGGAGTGCATTGAGGAGCTAAAATCAAATAAGTACATAGAGATAGAAGAATATCTAATCTATCAAGATGAAAGGTACTTAAAAGAGTATGCGAGAGAATTATTAGAAGATCGGCTAGACCAAGAGTACTATGTGGATAAGCTATTTGAAAAAGAAACTATAATTGAAATGTGGATAAACAAGACAACTAAAGATGAAATGATAGATGAAATTGTGGATAGTGGGGACTTGGAAGAAACACTAGAACTATATCCACAAGAAGCTTTTTCAATAGGAGGAATACAATACAAATACGCAGAGTTAGAAGAGTAAAACAAAGGAACAATAGGTGGAACTTTTCAAGGGATAATTACAGAAGAAACTTTCTAAAGAAGTAGTTATTATTAATAGGTACTGACAGAGGAGGTGAATCATGAAAAAAGATAAGAGTGACTATAGAGGAATCTATGCAGAAATGGTAGAGATCTTAGGTGAAGAAATTGTAAAGATGATACATAAGCACTATAAAGGTCAACAAATAAATCTACCTATGAAATTGCATTCAGATAAGTACGTAAAAAAGTACATCATTGAAAATAAGGATAAGAAAAGCTTAAGAGAGATGGCTAGAGAACTAGGTTACTCTGATAGATGGGTAAAAAGGTTGGTAAATAAATTAAGTACAGAATAATAACATTTGGAGGAAATTGAGAATGTCAGCAATTTTAGGATTAATAGTAGGAACAGTAATATTTTTTCTTATAAATGAATCAGTTAATATTACATACTTTGGATGTGGAGCAATAGCAAGCTTTTGGTTTACATGTGTCTTACTTACTACAGCAGGATTTATGTTGCTAGGAGGATTTGTACTTGGATTACTAAAATGGTTAGTAATTGGAGGAGTAATACTAGCGATAATAGGTTTTATTGGAAGTAAAATTAATGGTAATGAGGAGTAATTAAGCATGATAAATAAAAACGTATTTACAATAATAGTAACAACTATAATGATTGCTATGATAACAGGCTGTACAAATACAAGTATGAGTTCAAGTACATATTCAGATGACTACAATAAAGTATCAGAAATAAGTACAACTAGCTTAGCAATATCAGATGCATATGATAACTCAGGGAGTAAAAGTGAGTTCAAAAAAGAAGCAAAGAAAATAATAAAAGATTTAGAAAAAACTAAGATGAAAACAAAAGAAGGTAAAGAAGTACTAAATGCGTATGTAGAAATATCAGAATGCCTAGTTGATACTATTGTAGACAATTGGAATAAAGGAGTACTTCAAGTTACAGGGGATAAGAAACTAATTCAATTAGAAGCTAAGTTAAAAGAGAAGATTTATAAATTTGATGAAAAAATAGAAGAGTTGAAAGTAGAATCAGGATTCTACGAAATGTTAGAAGAGCTAAAGTAAAGATAGAAGAATAAGAGTAGTTCAGAAGAGATAGTATATAAAATACTATCTCTTTTTCTATGTTCAAAATGAAAGGATGAAGATAAATGTTAGATAAAGATAGATACTCAACGAGAGGTGTTTCAAAGGAAATACCATTTGAAATACAGCTACTACTATGGTCAATGATAGAAGATGTGACAGTAAAAAAGGACTACTTACAAGTCTTCGAGATAGAGCCTGTAAAGGATAACTTATTAAAGATAGAACACAGACAAGAAGTGCCGAAGTACAAAAAAGAAATTGTAGTAAGAAACGTGGGAATAAATTCTAAAGTAAAGATATTTGTAATTAATGATGGAGAATATTCAACTATGATGCTAAGTGAAGAGTACTAGAAGGAGAATTGTAATGAGTAAAGTAACAAAAAACACCAAATACTGCTTAGTATTAAGACAAGCAAAAATAAGAGACAATAATGTTGCATATGGAATAGAGAAGATTTTTGTAAAGGGATTAAATCAAGAAGAAATAAGGTTTGTGTACTTTAAAGATACAATAAGAAAGAAAGAACAACTGATAGTAAGACCACTAGACTTACCAGAAGATGACTTAATAAAGTTGATGGAACTATCAATAAAACAAAATGTGTTCTCAAAAGAGTTTGTAGGTAGGCTAAAAGAGATTCTTAACAAGTATGAGGAAAAAACATGTCAGTAGAACTATTTGTAGCAGGAGTAACATTTGGAATATCAATTTTCAAGACAGTAATACAACAAAGAAAAGAATACTAAAATAAGGAGGGATAGTAAAATGTGGGGATTTGTAATAGGAGCAGTACTAGGATTAGGAATTTGCATAGCAATAGAATTGATGGTTTCTACTAAAGCTATATTGGTATAAAATAGACTAATACTAAAAAAATGATAAGGAGATAGATAAATGAAAAATATGTTAGAACAGCTAAATGAAATGGTAACTCCTTTGGAAACTAAAGAAAGGTCATTGAATGATATAATTGCAGATGCTTATTGTGAAAGATACAATATAGAAAGAAGTGAATTGAATACATCTTTAGATAGTAGCTATAAAAACTATAGAGATGAACAAAAATTAAAAATATCTCTAATTGCTAAAAATTTAGATAGGGATATCAAAGAGTTTCAGAAAAATTCAAATAGATACACTATCCCATTCAATGTTGCAGAAGTAATTCATCAATACATAGTAGAAGATAGTACAAAGGGTTCATTTGTAAGTAAAATAAAAAATAATAAACTAAATCAGGTAAAAAATGAAGAAAAGCTTGAATTTGTACATAAAGCATTTGATAGAGTTCTTGGGTCATGTAGAGATAGTGAAGACAGAGAGTATTGTGAAATACTAAGAAAAGAATATGTAGAAATGATAGATGTTCTACAAAAAGCTAATGAAAAGAAAGAAAAGCTAATAGAAATATCTAATAAAAGTATAAATAAGAACATAAAAACCATATACAATATAAAGGAAACAGATGGATTTGTAAAGTTTGGTACAGAAAATGGAGAAAAAAAGATACTTTCATCAAAGTATGAAAATAGTCTAACTACTAGAGATGCGGAAATTTTAGTAGATGCATACTCACTAATGATAGAAGCATTAAATGATAAATGGAGCAAAATTGTAGATGAATATGTTAAACAAAAAAGGCACTATGTTCTTTGGACGACATTTGAAGATGCAGAGAAGCTAATAGATTTAGAACTAAGTATGTTAAAAGATGCATTAGAAGTAACGTATAGAGAAAAGGATACAATAAAAGATAAAATATCTGAAGATGAGTTGAAAAAAATAGCAGAGTTTTTAGGAAGAGATACAAACTTAAAAGAAAATAAGATAACAAAGACATTAAAAGAAATAGAATCAATTGCAAAAAATGGCCAATAAGGTCATTTTTTTTGTAACAAATTCACAAAAATATCCCTAAGGGGGGGGAAATAAAGATAGTAACAACCATACATTTCAGTATGATCTTTCTGTGATAATATAGGTTCATAGCAACAAGACAACTAATAAAAACATCAAGGAGGAATATTTGCTATGGCTATAAAGAAAGTTGAAAGGAAACCACTAATAGTACCAGATTGGTACAAAGAGAAAGAAAAGGAGATGAACTTAGAGAACAAAGTTACTGTCAATGAAGATACATCGCAAAAGATTCAAGTAGTAGATAAAGAGGTTCAAGTGATAGATACTAAGGAAAGTTCAGAGGAAAAAGATACTCTTGAAGTAGAATTTGTAAATGATGAAGATGAAAGTATACCACAAGAAAATGATGAGTTTGAAGAGGTAGATAATAACTTACTAATCTCTAAAAAGTTAGGACTAATGGTTTTTGAAGGGGACAAAACTGCTAATTTACTAAAACTAGGGACCCCAGAATTAAACATAGACACAGGAAAGATAACACTCCCTCTTAACACTACTTACATGGGTAAAACAATTGAATTAAATGTACCAAAAGATCGTGTGTCTAGTAAGAGAGAAATCATTAAACTTAGTGCTGATGGAGCAGATGTAAATGAGATAAATGCTAAGCACCATATAAATGCAATTGCATACCAAGAAAAACATCTTGGAATGATACGAAATATACATAGTGAAATAGGTTACTGCATGTACAATGGCAAAGAAGTGTTTAAACTGTATGATGCTATAAACATAGATAGTAGGTACTGTGGTTCATTAGACATTAAACCAAAAGGGACATTAGATGAATACTTAAAAGACATAAAAAATCTAGTAATGCCGTATAGAAACATGTCTTTAGCATTTGCACTAGGAGTAAGTTCAGCAGTAGTTGCTAAATTAAATAAGTCATGTGAGGACATAAACACCTTACTTGCACATTTTGTAACTGAATCAAGTAAAGGTAAGAGTACGGCAACAATGTTAGCAATATCTGTTTGGGGAAATCCGAATTTAGGAGTAGGAGGACTGTATAATACTTGGAATTCAACAGAAAATGCACTAATAACCTCACTTACAGGTAACTATGGGGTAGCATATGCACTAGATGAGCTGTCAATGTCTAAAATAGAAGATACAACAAGCTTAATCTACAATATTGTTGGAGGAAAAGACAAAGCTAGACTTACTAAAGAGATAGAACTTAGAAAATCAGGAACTTGGGCAACTACAATAATTTCTAATGGAGAGGCATCTATACTAAGTAGAGCTAAAAATAATACTGGACTAGAAGTAAGGACATTAGAGTTAGAGGGGATAGTTTGGACAGAAGATGCAAAGCATTCTGACGAAGTAAAAGCATTAGCTAATAGAAACTATGGAGTTTTTGGATACAGTTTCGCAAAAAAGTTGGTTAACTGTTCGATAAATAAGATTAAACTACTATTTGAAAAAGAGAAGGAAATATTCTTAGAGAAGTTAAAAGAAAGTGGAACAGTAGATAATATGATTAGAAGAACTTCATCTAAGTATGCTTTAGTAACACTAACTGCAACACTAATAAATGCAGGGTATAGAGACTATGGAATACACTTAGACATAGAAGGAATAAGAGGGTTGTTGGTTGAGACAGAAGTAAAGAGCATACAGAGAAGAGGGATTAAAAGAAAAGCTGAGGATTGGTTGATACAATACGTAGAAACTAATGCATCTAAGTTCAAATGTGGCACAGAAAGCAACTCTAATGTAGACTACTGGGGAAGTAGAAAAGAGCTACCAAACGGAGAATTGGAGATTGCAATCTTAAAGAATAAGTTTGAAGAGATAATGAAACAAGGAAAGTTTGAAGATACAAACGTTGTACTAGATCAATTGAAGAAAGAAGGAAAGCTAGACTATGAAGAAGGTAGACTAACTAGAAAGAGAAAGATAAATGCTATAACAACACCAGTGTACGTAATAAAACTTAAGCTAAATGAAAAGTAAAGTGAAATAGTGAAAATTAAACTAGAGCCAAGTAATTGTAATTAAATAGAACATTAAAGTAAGAGGTGCAAAATGGACAACATAGGGAAAATGACTGAGACAGACGTTAAATGTAGTGCTGTGATTGAGATACTTAGTGATGTAATCCAAAACTACTTGATAAGAGAAGGTTCTGATAGTGAAAAGATTGAACAATAGATACTTAAAGGTAGGACATGTGAAAAATCACGTCCTACCAACATAAAATCACATACTGAAAGATTAGTAATATCAATAGGATAAGATAGAAATTCACGTTTTCACGTGAAAATTAAGATAGATAAAAAATAAATGTAAATAGACAGGAGATAGAAACATGGAAAGATACAGAGAATACAAATACCAAAACGTAGCAGTGTACATAAAGCCACAATTGAGAGATAGTGAGTCATATCTTCATACTAAGACTAGCATACTTACATTAGACCTATATGACTATGAGTGTGAACCAATAACAATGATAGATACAGAGGTTGAAGGAGACTATAGAGAACTAGAAAGATTAATAGAAATGGTTGAATGTTACAGAATTAGTGCAGTAATAATTTGGTCATATTCAGATATTGAAGAAGAGATGCTAGATAGATTAAAAGAGACATGTTATCAAAAAGGAATAGAGCTAAATGCATACAAGGAAGACATTCAAAGACAATACTTAGACTATTAGGGTAGTAAATAAGTAGAACGTGAAAAATCACGTTCTACCAACATAAAACTCACATGATAGAGATTGAGAAATAACAACGATAGAGCATAAATTTTCACGTTTTCACGTGAAAATTAAGATAGATGATAAAAAATAATAAGTAATTAAGGAGATAGACAATGAATACATGCAGAATGAACAAATACAGTAGTTACAAAAATGAGAATGTAGCAATCTATACTAAAAAAACATCAAAAGAAGAAGATGTAAATGAACCTTTTGTAGGTAAAGTATCATGGATGAAGCTGGAGTTAGAGTATTTCAATGTTAACATAGTAGAATTTGTTGATAGTCATGTAGCAGGAGACTATCAACAGATAAACAGACTAATAGAATTAGTAAAACAAGAGGAGATAAAAGCTATATTAATTTGGGATTTTGAAGAGATACCAGTAGAAATAGTAGGTAGGTTAGTAGAAGAGTGTAAAAGAAGAAATGTTTACTTGAATGGATTTCTTACAACAATTGAAATAATGTAACTTAGTAAATAATAAATAAAAATAAACTATACTTAAAAAATAGCGTGAAATCGTGAAAATAGCACTTAAACCATTGGAAATACACAAAGTTTAACGTGAATCTAAATGTATTTCCAATGTGAATTAGTGACAATAAGACGAGAAAATATCAACACTAGGAGGGAATTGACATGAGTAAAAAAGTAGCAATTTATTGTAGAGTTTCAACGGTAGAGCAGGCAGAAGAAGGATATAGTATTGACGAACAAAGAAGAAGGAACATAGAATACTGTGAAAAAGAAGGGCATGAAGTGTACAAAGTCTACGAAGATAGGGGAATAAGTGGTAAAAATATTTCAGGGCGACCTGGTCTGAAAGATCTCTTACAAGATTCTAATGCAGGAAAATTTGATTTAGTAATAGTTTGGAAACTAAATAGAATAAGTAGAAAACTAATAGACATACTTAACATAGTAGATACATTAGATAAAAATAAGATAGCATTTCGTTCTCTAACAGAGAGTTTTGAAACAGAAACTCCAGCAGGGAAGTTACAACTTAACATAATGGGAGCGATAGGTGAATTTGAAAGAGGTACTATAGCAGAGAATGTAAAAATGGGAATGATAGCAAGAGCTAGAGAAGGAAAGTGGAATGGGGGCAAAGTACTTGGATACGACATAGTAGAGACACCAAGTGAAGGAAAGAAGAGAAAAGAGACTAAACTAGTAATAAATGAAAAAGAAGCAATGACAGTAAGAAGAATATTTGAGTTGTATAGTGAAGGACATGGATACAAAGCTACTGTAAATAGAGTAAATCAAGAAGGTCATAGAAGTAAGAAAGGCAATGCATTTGCGACAGCCACAATAAAAGAGATACTAAAAAATCCAGTCTACATTGGAAAGATAAGATACAATTTAAGACAAGATTGGAATGAAAAAAGAAGAAGAAATATCAATCCTGACCCAATACTTGTAGATGGAGAACATGATGCAATAATAGATACTCAAACATGGGAAAAGGTACAAATAATACTAAAAGATAGGAGTAAAACTCACAATAGAGTCTATGATAGTGAGCTAATTCTAAGTGGACTACTAAAATGTCCTGTTTGCGGAGCATCAATGACAGTAAGTAGGTCAACTAGAAAAAGAAAAGATGGAACTAAAGTAGTAAATGAGTACTATGCATGTGGCAATTGGAAGAACAAAGGTACAGCAGTGTGCAATTCAAACTCTGTAAGGGCAGAAGTTGCAGATGAAGTTGTAATCAATAAGTTAATAGAGACAGTAAACAACGAGCTATTACTAAAAAAGGTAATAAACAACATTAATAAGAATAAGTCTAGTAAGCTAAAGCCCAAATTAGATGAAATGAACTTAGTAAATAAGGAAATTGATAAGCTAAATGGGAAGAAGAACTCTAGCATAGAGCTATTTGAAGATGGAATACTAACTAAAAATGAGTTAGCAGAGAGAGTAAAGAAATTGAATGAAGAGATAGACACATTGAAGTTTAGGGTAGATGAATTAAGGCAAGAGGTAATGTTAGCAGAAGGAGAACCAGTACCTTTTGAATTAGTAAGTCAAGTGATGAATAAGTTTGGACAAGTTTTCAAGGAGAGTAGCACAAGACAACAAAGAAAGCAGTTGTTAAACTTACTTGTGTCAAAGGTAACAATAGATAAGTCAAGAGAAATAGATACTATAGAGCTACAGATAAATGAAGATGTAATAAGATACTTAGTGAAGGAAGGGTCATCTGAAGATGAAGACCCTTCCTTTTTTCATGTTCATATGCTTAATTGTACTTGCTTGAAATTTGTAATATAATATATTAAAACTGTTAATATATTATAACTTGGAGGGAATATGGGGGATAATAAACTTACTGAATTTAAGTTAATGCAGGTACTAGACTGGAGCTATGAAAAAGCAGTAAATGGATTACCAGGAATGGAGACTGCAGAAGAATTAGCGAATAAGTATATTAGTAAATCTAATTCTATAGATGATGCTATAGATCAATTTATTAATTGGCAACAAGCTAAATGTGCGACTAGTGGATTCATAACAGGATTAGGAGGAATAATAACACTGCCTGTAGCAGTTCCTGCAAATATAAGCTCTGTTATTTATATACAAACAAGGATGATTGCAACCATTGCAAGTATGAGAGGATATGATTTAAAAGATGACCAAGTTAGAACTCTTGTATATGTGTCTTTAACAGGGCAAAGTGCGGCGGATATTTTAAAACAAAGTGGTATAAAAATAGGAAATAGTGTAGCAAAATCTCTAGTAAAGAAGATACCAGGAGAAGTAATTAAAAATATTAATCAAAAGGTAGGATTTAGATTATTGACTAAGTTTGGTGAAAAAGGTGTAATAAACTTAGGAAAATGTATACCTTTAGTTGGAGGAGTTATAGGAGGAACAGTAGATGCAATAGGTACAAGAACAATTGGAAAAACGGCGAAGAAAGTTTTTTGCTAAATAAACTATAAAATAACATCCTTTGGAGGTGTAACGGAGAACCGTATCACAAGTAACGGAGCACGGTTTTTATAAAAATAATTATAAATAGATTATACTAATTTTGATATGAGCCCTTTGTGATAGAAAGTTAAAACAATAAAACTTTTGTCATAAAGGGTTCATATCATCTTATAGATATAATGTCTTAATATATTAAAGGATATCATATAGGGTATATTTATAAAATTCAATTATAAATGAACTTAAAGCATTATTTATAATTGGTTTTAATTTACAAGAATTATTAAGGTTACAAGTATTATTATCAGTAGAAAAACATTCTACAATATTTAAATTATCTTCTGTTATTTCAAGAAGTTTACCTAAGTTTATATTTTGGGGGTCCATTCCTAGCTTTATACCACCATTTCTTCCCTTAGAAGATAAAATATATCCATTTTTAGCTAATTTATAAATTATTTTTTTTATATGATGAGTAGACAAATTAAGTGTATTTGATAACTCATCTACTGTAAAAAGTTTATTTTGGTTATTGCCTAGATAAATTAATATTCTAAAACTATAATCAGTAAATTTAGATAAATACATAAAATTCTCCTTAATATAAGTTGATTATTATATATTATTATAAATTATATTAGGTTAGATACAATATAAATTATAATTAAAAAATTATATGTTATTTAAAACTTAAAAAGGGTATATAGAATACATATTAAAAAATAGGAGAGTTTTATGAAGAGAATTAAAAAAATAATATTTGTTATTGCAGGGTTTATATTTCTTTTATTAGGAATAATCGGAATAGTACTTCCTATATTACCGACAGTACCATTTTTACTTTTAACATCATATTGTTTTGCTAGAGGGTCAAATAAATTTGAAACCTGGTTTAAATCTAGCAAAATATACAAAAATTATTTAGAAGGTTTTATAATTAATAAGTCCATGACCTTAAAGCAAAAGATATATACATCAACTTTTGCAGATATAATGATTGCTTTTCCATTAATTATTTTAAATAACTTATATATAAAGTTATTTTTAATAATAATTATTATATTTAAGTATTATTACTTTATATTCAAAATCAAAACTATAAAGATATAATTGCAATTGAATTGAGAATAAAGAATATATTACTTTTAAAAAATGTTTATATAAAAAATAATTGGGTAAATTTTTAATAAATAAAAAGTGTATATAAAATACACATTTAAAAAGGAGAGAGTAAGTATGTTAAGTCAAAAAACAATAGAGATAGTAAAAAGTACAGTGCCGGTATTAAAGGAGCATGGATTAGAAATAACAAAAACTTTCTACAAAACAATGTTTACGAATAATCCAGAAGTAAAAGAAATGTTTAATATGGATAAACAAGAATCTGGAGAACAACCAAAGGCGCTAGCAATGACAATACTAGCAGCAGCTCAAAATATAGATAATTTAGAGGTGTTATTACCAGCGGCAAAGAAAATAGGAAATATTCATGTTAATTCAAATGTAAAACCAGAGCATTATCCAGTAGTAGGTAAAAATTTATTATTAGCAATAAAAGAAGTTCTAGGAGACGCAGCAACAGAAGATGTTTTAAATGCATGGGCAGAAGCTTATGAAGTTATAGCTAAAGTATTTATAGATGTAGAAAAAGATATGTATATAGATCAAGTATGCAGAGATAATCAAGTACATCAAAAAATGTAATTTAATAAAAGCTCCTTAAAGTATTGATATTTTTATCATTGCTATTAAGGGACTTTTATTAATTATTTTTGATTTTTATATAATATTAGGTTTTATAGATGTAGTACACAAAATGTAATTAAAGTATCTTATATTAACTGGTACAACTAGTTAATTTCTGTGTGTTTTATCAGGAAAAGTATGGAGTACTACAATTATACAATTTATCCATTTCAAGTTTATTTTTATTATAACATTAAATCTAATAAAAGTTAAACATTTTATATTTAATATATTCTGATATATAACTATGCATATTAATACAAATTTACAAATTATTATGTAAAAAAATGTAAATTAGTTATTGAATTTATAAAATTTTAATGCTACTATCTTTATAAACTTAAATTAATTAAAGGGGGACTTATGAAAAGTTTAAAAGGAACAAGAACAGCTGAAAACTTAATGAAATCTTTTGCAGGAGAGAGTCAAGCAAGAACAAGATATACATATTATGCAAGCATAGCAAAAAAACAAGGGTATGTTCAAATATCAAACATATTTATGGAAACAGCAGAACAAGAAAAAGAGCATGCTAAGAAATTTTATAAATATTTAAAAGAAGATTTTATAGATGAAATGATAGAAATAACAGCAGCATACCCAGTATCATTCCATGAAGATACTATGGCAAACTTAAAAGCGGCTGCTGCTGGTGAAAATGAAGAATGGACAGAATTATACCCTGAATTTGCAAAGATAGCGAGAGAAGAAGGGTTTGAAGCTATAGCTAAAACTTTTGAGAGAATAAGTGGAGTAGAAAAAAGACATGAAGCTAGATATAATAAATTAGCTAAAAATATAGAAGAGGGAAAAGTATTTAAGAAAGATGAAAAAGTACTATGGAAATGTTTAAATTGTGGTCATATTCATGAAGGTGAAGAAGCACCTAAGGTATGTCCAACATGTGTACACCCACAAGGATACTTTGAAGTATTTATAGAAACATATTAATAACTATTTTTAAAATAGGATGAAAATAGTTGATAATATTAAAAAGTAAATAGAAATAGGCATATATATTAGAACTATTAAAGGTATGCCTATTTTTATTTTATAGATTGATTTAAATTATTGGTACTTTATTAAAATTGTTCATATATAATTAAGACTAATTATTAGGATTGATTTTATATTTATCAAATCTAAAAGTAACAGTAACTTTCACAAAGCATATAATCCAAATAACAATTGATATCCATAAAACTAATTTAGATATTAGAATATAGCCAATTGTCCATATTAACAGTATTAAAGCTAGTTTTAATAATATTACACCATAATCTCTACTCATTTTAAGTTCATCATATAATTCTCTTTCATTTTTTGAGATAAAATAATATCCATTGATTAATATAGATGCTTTATCTTTAAGAAGAAAAAACATACCCGATACGAAGAATAATGCACCTGACATAAATAATGATATTTTTAACACAATAGTTCACCCCTCCATTGAAATATACTCCCAATATATAACATTTGCGAACTTTACTATATTATACATAATGTTAATTTACTTTCCAATAGTAAAATAATTTCATTAATTTAAACTAGCTCAATAAGTCTACCTATAATAGTATCTCTCGTTATAAGTGTTTCTTTAGTAGCAATATTCACTAACATATCTTTGATTCTGTCAGTCTTTTTATTCTTCTTGCTTAATTGAAGAAATTTAAACCAAGCTAAATAGTTGTTAATATATTTTGTAGAAACTCCATTGAATGTCATTAACCATCTTTCAAAGCTACTATGAAGAGCATTTATATGTTGCAAGTGGTAAACACTATCTATCATTGATTTACCTCTAGGAACTTGTTTTAACTCTACATTTAATTTATCTTTTATCCCTATGTATGATTTATGTGAGTCGTCTCCACTATTGAAATCCACAAAAAAGGTATTGATTGAAAAATCAATATCTTTTTTTATTTTAATTATCAGAGTAAATGATTATTGTTGCACTATAAGTAAGGTTATACGATAGAAAGGGAGTCTATTTTACTATTTTTTATTTATAGGCTATGTTAGCTAACTTTGTGATTAATTATATCTAAAATAGTTATAAACTATATTTCAACTAATTTTCAGAAAGGATACCTAATATTAGGTCAAAAATAGATATAAAATCTGTGATAAAAGATTTAAAAAGGAATGAACTTACAGAGTTAATTTCAGTAGCACAATAAGTATTAAGTACTTTATTTAATTCCTCTGAAATTAGATATAATGTCAAAGAAAGTAGATTTTCTAAAGGATACGAGTTCCCAAAATGTCAATATAAATATGTAAATAAAAATGGGAAATCTAACGGAAGACAAAGATATATATGTAAACGTTGTCGTACAAGTTTTGATGAGTTTACTATGTCCCCATTCTCTAATACAAAATTAAGCTTAGATAGATGGCTAAAATACTGCGAATTAATGATATTAGGACTTTCTATAAGAAAATTTGCTGAAGAAATCAGAGTAGGTGTTAAAACGTATTTTTATATGCGTCATAGGATACTTGATGTAATAAATCTATCATTAAAAAATGATAAAATTGAAGGTATAGTTGAAGTAGATGAATATTTTATTAAGGAGTCTTTTAAAGGGAATCATTCTAAAAGTACTATATTTGCAATGCCTAGAAACCATAGAAAAAGAGGTAAAAGCAAAAATGATAAGAAGAAAAGGGGAATATCAAAAGAGCAGATTTGTATAGAGACAGCAATTGATAGAAAAGGAAATATCCTTATGGGTGCTGTTTGTAATGGGAGAATTACAACCAATCAAATAGTTAACTTTTTTGACAATAAAATATGTTAAGATGCTACTTTTGTGTAGATTCGCATAAATCCTATATGGGAATAAAGGATAAGTTGAACATAGAATTAAAGCAAGTTTCTAGAGGAAAATCAATGATAGATAGTGTTTATCATTTACAGCATATAAATGCTCTTCACAGTAGCTTTAAGAGATGGTTAATGACTTTTAATGGTGTATCCACAAAATATATTAATAATTATTTGGCTTGGTTTAAATTTCTACAACAAAGTAAGAAGAATAAAAAGAGTGACCGAATTAAAGATATGCTAGTGAATGTATCTACTAAGGATACATATATAACTAGAGCAACTATTAGAAATAGATTTATTGAGTTAACATAAAATAAGGAACTTTACTTCAAATTAATGAAACTATTTTGCAATTGGAGAATAATTGAATATTTCGTATAGTATAATTAAGTTTACAATTATTATAAATTGAGAAAAACAAAGAGAGGGATTATATATGCAAAGACCATCTAAATTATCATTAGTATTTTTATAACTGGATTAACTTTAATGTTTTTAGCTTTAACATCAAGAAACGTTAACTTTAATAAAACTCTGATATCAGAAAAAATCCCAGATACATTATGTAAGATAGAAGTCGAATCCACTAAATTTCCATATGGTGTGCAAATAAATATCGTATCAGACTCATCAAGTGAGGAGCTTATAAAATATCCTATTCATCAAGACTTAGCAGGAATTGTTAAAGAGAATATTGATTTTAAATGGTAAGATTATGTTGCTATAATAAGTGTAAAAGGTGAAACCAAAATAGCTGAGTTTAAAGTAAAACTAAATAGAGATACATACTCATTTGACTACGGAGTAAATACATACATCAATAATAATCAAAACGACTATAGTTGGTAATTTATAATAAGCACATCATATAATCTAATACGTTTAAAATACTAAGGTGTACTTATTATTATGTCATATTTATCACGAAGATGGCTAACATAGTCAAAGATAATAATATAAAAAATATAGGAAAAAATTGACATAAATAATGTGCAATGGTATTATAATTTTAAAAATAAATTTTACTAAAAATAGAGGTGAAATATAAGGTTAAAAATATTAGCATTAATCATTTTAATAGGAGCATTTTTTACTGATTGTACAGCGGATTAAACTTTAAATGTTAAATATGTATGGAAAAGAATCAATAATGGTATAGGTATGAAACAAAAACTTAAACATTAGCGTAATGGAAAATTATACTAAAATTTAGAAAAATATAAATACACATTTAGATATTGAAACAATAATTATTAAAGAAAATGTATAGAAATAAAGTTATATACAGGTTTTAGAACAAAGTTTGTTAAAAAAATATCTATAGACTTTTATAAAAGAGTATATAGAGCAAAGGTTTTAACTTTATATCTAGGAATATTTAAAAATTTAACTGAAAATTTTGACTATGATAAATTTGTTCAATATAACAATATAAGGTGTAACCTATGATTGTAGATAGAAGTATATATGGATTTCTATTTAACTGAGATATAATAGCAATATTTTATAGAATAGCCT
>UWOR01000008.1 GCA_900604495.1 Desulfovibrio sp. Marseille-P6017
ACTAAATATCCCATGTAGTAGCATACATATAGATGTATCCTTTAATTTTATCTTTGCAATACCTAGTAAACTCCCCATAATTAAACCTTTTGTAGTACTTATCATTATTGAATCTACTACATAACCAGGGCTGTGTGTTACTTGCATATACTGTTTTATTATATCTATATATCCTACTTGATATAATGCATAAATTACGGTAATACAGATAAAAACTATTAATGTATTTTTTGTGTAATTACTTAAATAATTCCATATGTATTCTCTAAACAATAATTCTTCAAAAATAGGAATAATAATTATAGATAAAATTAATATCCCTATATTATAAATGTCATATTCATCATTAAAGTATATAGACAAAAATAAACAAATTAAAAATATAGTTCCTATAATTATACGAATTTGTTTACTTTGATTATTGAGCATATTAATAATCTTTATTCTTGATGGATTGAATTTTTCATTATCTTTAAATATTAGAACAAAAAATGTACCAACAATTAAAAATGATATTATACTTGTAATAATTAAGTTAATTAGAGATAAATTAAGCTGACTAAGTAGAATAAACTTTATGCTTATTCTAGCTAATTGGACTACAAATATAATAAAAATGGAATCCAATATATACTCTTTATAATTTGCTCTAGATTTCAATTTAAATCACCTACATATATTCTTCTTTTTTTATTTATATTCACAGTATAACTGAGTATTAATATTTTGTAAAATTTTATTATTAAAAGAAGATTTATAGAAATTATTTATATTATTATCACTAAGTAAATGAAAGGAGAATTAATGAAAAATAAATTCATTTTTAAATCTTTACTGTGTATCTTCACTGTAATATCAATTTTAAGTTTAGGATTTTTTAATTTTTATATGTCAAGTTATTATAATAATGAATCTATTGGATTATCATACCAAATACCTCCATGTTCGTTATTTTTTATAATTCTTTTAGTTATATTTATACAGCTTACTTTAGCATTTAAATTTATGAAAAATAAATAAAAGCACCTTAAATATTCAATCTAAGGCGCTTTTATTTATTAATCATAAAATCCGTTTAACACTCTACATATAGTAGCTTTGCTCCAACTAGTTTGTTTAGCTATTTCTCTATAACTCAATCCATCCTCTCTTAGTTTTTTTATATTACTTATATCTAAATCCCTAATTTGCTTTTCTTTTGGTTTTAATCCCCCTCTATTTGACTTTAACTCTTCAATCTCTAATTTTAAATTATCTATTTCTAATTGTTTTTTTTGCAATTTTTTCTCATAATTTTTTCTCATTTCATTAAATTCTTTTATATAATTTATCTTCCAATCCTCTTCAGTCTTTAATTTGAATATCCCCATATTTTAACCTCCTTACAATTATATTTTTATCAATATATTGAATAGTTTCTTTATTTAACATCAAAATCCTTGTAATTATCTACAAATATTTAATACTTTTTTATTTTATATTTCATGTATTTATAATTTTTATTATCAAATTAAAATATTTTTTCTCATATATATACAATATTTTATAAATATATTTATTTGAACTTAAATCACAAATTTTTAAAATATATATATTATGAATTAGACAGACTTTTGTATCTCAAGGAGGACTTTTCTATGAACTATATGACAGCTCTTTTACTTTCTATATCTGCTAATTTAGATACACTAGCTGTGTGTGTTTCTTATGGAATAAAGAAAGTAAAGGTAAATATTATAGCATCCTTGTTAATAAGTTTTATAACATCTTTAGGAACATTTATATCAATGTTTTTAGGAAAAGTTATAACTAATTTTATCTCGCCTAAGATTGTAACTATAATCGGAGGATTGCTTCTACTAATTTTAGGATTAAAAGTAATATTTGACTTTATAAAAAAATATAAAAAAAATCAGATCAAAAATTTATTAAGAAGTAAGAAAGTAAGTTATTCAGAAATTTTAGATAATCCAGTTAAAGCTGATACCGACAACTCTGGTGATATTGATTTAAGAGAGTGTATTTCATTATCAATAGCACTATCTTTAAATAACCTAAGCGTTGGTATAGCTGCAAGCATTGCTGGTATTAGTATTTTACTTAATACCTTATTTACTTTTATTTTCACATTAGTAAGTATTTATCTAGGATTTTTTATAGGACGTAAATATGCATCTAGATTTGTTGGTGAATACTCTGACTTAGTAAGTGGTTTACTAATCGCGCTATTAGGTATTTATCAAATATTTTTCTAATATTACTTAATAATAAAAAGCGAACCTTATTTAAAGTTCGCTTTTTATCATTATATTTGATTTACTATTTTTTACATAACTATATATACAATCTATTATATTACCACTTATTGCAACTGCAATTAAGGAGTAAAGTATTTTATCTATTGGCATATATGATAGTGATAATAACAAAATAGCACAATCACCTAACATATATACTCTACCTATATTTAAAGATGTATTCTTAGAAATAACTAATGCTAAAGCATCATCACCTCCAGCTGCACATCCGGTCGTGACTATTAAACCTGCTCCTATACCTACACTCAATCCTGCAAATATTGTTGATACAAGCATATTTGTATGAGGTAATATAGGTCCTATAGACTCAAATATATCATACAAAATAGAAAAACTAATTGATGCAAATATAGAATACATTAAGAACTTCTTCCCAAAATATTTATATCCTATTAATAAAAGTGATAGATCTATTATTATATTTGCTACATCTGGTTGAATATTATATAAATTCTTTAACAGTAGTAAAATACCTAACACTCCACCTTCTGTTATATTATTTAAATAATAAAAATTATAAACTCCAAATGCAAGTATTGCTGAGCCTAAGATTATTAGTAATATTCTTTCTAATTCTTGCCGCCTGGCCATTATTCCCATATCCTTTCTTATTAATTTAATATAATTATATAGAATAAAATAGCCTTTGTATACATCACTTTCCTAAACTTAAAATTATATTAAAATGTTCCATTTTTTTCAAGTGTTTTTATTAAGTTTTTTCATTTATTTTATGTCACATTCTATATATTAGTAATTTCAATACTTTAACCATAATGTAAATTTTACAATGTTTACATTAGCTACCTTTTAGTTTAGTAGTATTAAATTTAAGTTTATATTAATTTTTTATTTGTTTACTTATACTATTCTAAAATTTATCGTTAATATAATGATATTATAATACTATTTATAGTTATAATATAAATAGTATTAATTAATCTAATATGATATTATAAATTAGTTAAAATAAATTGACATGAGAGGTAATTAAGATGAAATTTAAAGATTTAGGAATTAAGGATGATATAATAAATATTTTAAATAAAAATGGTATAAATACTCCTACTCCTATACAGGAAGAAAGTATACCATATATAAAAAATGGTAACGATGTAATTGCTCAAGCTCAAACTGGAACAGGAAAAACATTAGCTTTTCTACTACCTATATTTGAAAATATATCTACTAATTTAAATACAACTCAAGTTCTAATATTATCGCCTACAAGAGAACTTGCTATACAGATAAGTGAAGAAGCAAATAAATTAAATGAAGCAAAAAATATAAATATACTTGCTGCTTACGGCGGAAAAGATATTGGATCTCAAATAAATAAATTAAAGAAGAATATCCATTTAATTATAGCTACACCAGGAAGACTTTTAGATCATTTAGATAGGGGTACTATTGACTTAAGTAATATTAAAACATTTGTATTGGATGAAGCTGACCAAATGCTCTTAATGGGATTCAAAAATGAAGTCGAAGCTATACTTGCTAAGACATCTAAAAATCGTCAAACTTTATGCTTCTCTGCTACAATGAATTCTCAAGTTAAGAAATTAGCTTATAGATATATGATTAATCCTATAGAGATTTCTGTTAAGAAAACCGAGATAACTCTTGATAGTATAAAGCAAGAAGTTGTAGAAACTACAGATAGATGGAAGCAGGAATCTTTGTTTAAAGTTTTAAATGAAGATAATCCATTTATGGCAATAATTTTCTGTAGAACTAAAAGAAGAGTGGATGCATTAGAGGAAGCTATGGCTAGAAATGGATACAACTGTGCTAAGCTACATAGTGATATACAACAGTCAAAGCGTGAAAGAATTATGAAGTCTTTTAGAAATGCAGATATACAATATTTAATAGCTACAGACGTTGCTTCTAGAGGACTTGACATTAGTGGTGTTGATAATATATATAATTATGATATACCTGAAAGTGCAGCTGATTATGTTCATCGTATAGGTAGAACTGGTAGAGCTGGCAAGGGTGGTTATACTTGTATGTTTATAGATCCTAAGAATCTAAAAACTCTTGAAGAAATTGAAGAAACTATAAAATTTAAGATCCCTAGAAGAGAACTATAAAAAGAATAATCAATAAAATAGAGGTAAATATCAAGTTTGATATCTACCTCTATTTTATTTAACATAGTATTTCTTATTAAAGTAATAACTTAGTTCAAATCAATAGATATTTCATTTATAACATTTACTGGGTTTTCTATTAAGAATCTTGGTTCTAATTCATAATATTCATAATCTATAAACCTTTCTATTTCCTCTATCTCTTCTACACTTTTATCTATCGAAAATAAAATTGCATTTGAATTTCTTATATTTTCATCTGAAAGTTTATTTTTTATTTTATTGCCCTTTTGAAGTTCACAGTGTATTAAACATCCTAGTTTTTCACCTGCTTCTGTAAGTGCTTTTACACTTTCTTCATCATCACATACTGCCACTATATTTAAAGCCATTCTGTTTACCTCTTTCTTTAATATATATTATATATACCATTATAACCTATACTTTATTAAATTAATTATTAATTTAATAAATAAAAAACATAGACAAATTAATTAGATATTTACCCAGTTAATTTATCTATGTTTACTTTTAACTTAATTTTTAGTTATTAACTTTAACTCTACAGGTATAAAATCGTCTACTCTCTCACCTTTTAATACCTTATCTATAGCATTTACAGCTGTTTCACCTATCAATAATGGCTGTTGAGCTACTGTAGCTGCCATACTGCCTTTATTAACAGACTCTACTGCATCATCTGTTGCATCAAATCCAACTATAAGAACATCTTTCATTCCCATATCTTCTAATGCCTTTTGTGCCCCTAATGCCATTTCATCATTTTGAGCAAATACAGCATCTATATCTGTCTTAGATTGAAGTATATTTTCCATTACTGTAAGGCCTTGAGTTCTATCAAAATCAGCTATTTGTTTAGCTATTATCTTCATATTACTTTCTGATATTTTATCATCAAATCCTTGCCCTCTATCTCTAGCGGCCGATGAACCAGCAGTTCCTTCAAGTTCAACTATATTACCTTCTCCACCTAATTGATCTATCAAGTACTGCGCTGCCATAGCCCCTCCTACTGCGTTATCCGATGCAATATGAGTTACTACCTCTCCACCATTAGCTGCTCTATCCACGGTAACTACTGGTAAATCATAGTTGTTAGCTATCATAACTGATGCTACTGCTGAATCTGAGTCAACTGGATTTAAAAGAACAATATCTACGTTTTTTACTGTTAAATCTTCCATATTTGATACTTCTTTAGCTGGATCATTTTGAGAGTCTAAAACAACAACTTCATACCCCAGATCCATTGCTCTTTTCTCTATACCATTTTTTAAGTCTACAAAGAATGGATTATTTAAAGTCGATACTATAAATCCTATCTTTTTCACTCCACTTACTTCAGTTTTTTGACATCCAACTAAAGTCATGGCACTCATTATAACTGTTAATATTATAGAAAGAATCTTTTTCATTTTAGATTTCCTTTCTTAATTGCTTTTTCTATCTAAAAGTACTGCTAATAATATAACTGCACCTTTTACCATTGTTTGATAATATGATGATACGTCTAATATATTTAGAGCATTACTTAACACCCCTATTATTAGCGCACCTATTATTGTTCCTGTTATTTTACCTTTACCACCATTTAGACTAGTACCGCCTAAAACTACTGCTGCTATAGCATCAAGTTCATATCCTGATCCAGCTGTTGGTTGAGCTGAATATAATCTAGAAGTTATTATTACACCTGCTACAGATGCTAGTATACCACTTATTGTATATACCCATATTTTTATCTTATCAGTATTAAGACCTGATAATTTAGTAGCTTCTTCATTCGAACCTAATGCATATGTGTATCTACCCATTTTTGTATTATGAAGTATATAATAGCATACCATAAATACTACTATCATTATCATAGCTGGAGTAGGTATTCCTAGAATTGTACCTCCACCTATTTTTCCAAATGACATAGCTAGTTCATTACTTCCTAATGTTATAGGATTTCCATTTGTATAAACTAATGTTAGACCTTTTAGAACTGTCATAGTAGCAAGTGTTGCTATAAATGGCTGCAATTTTCCTTTTGATATTATAAATCCATTTAAAAATCCTACTATTGAACCTACTAATAGTGCTGAAATTACTGATATAATTGCATTTTGTCCGGAAACTAAAAGACTAGCACACACTGCTCCACTTATACCTAGTATAGATCCTACTGATAGATCTATTCCTCCTGTTAATATAACAAATGTCATACCTGCTGCTATTACAGCATTTACCGATGTTTGTCTAAGAATATTCATTATATTCTTTGGACTTAAAAATGAAGGATTAAGTACTGATACTATAGCTATTAGTAACACTAATCCTAATAAACTTTTATATTTAACTAATAATTCTTTTACATTTATATTTTTGCTTTCTGCTCTTGATGATATATCCACTTTATGCCTCCTTAGCTTCAACTGCACATTTTAATATTGATTCTTGAGTTGCAGATTGTATATCAAATTCTCCTGTTATTCTACCTTGGCTTAGAACAAGTATTCTATCGCTTAGTCCTAATATTTCTGGCATCTCAGAAGATATCATTATCACTGCTTTCCCTTGACTCTTAAATTCATTTATAAGATCATATATCTCTTTCTTAGCTCCTACATCTACTCCACGAGTAGGTTCATCAAGTATAAGAACATCAGGATGAGTCATAAGCGCCTTAGCTATTGCTATTTTTTGCTGATTTCCTCCACTTAAGTTTTTTATTAATTGATTCTCACTTGGAGTTTTTATTCTCATTCTTCCTATATAATCATTAACTCTTTCAAGTTCTTTTTTCTTATCAATTCTAAATAATGTTGACATTCTATTTAAAGATGATATAGCCATATTTTCTCTTACTGATAAATCTAATATTAATCCATCACCTTTTCTATCTTCAGATACATATGCTATTCTATTTCTTAATCCATCTTTTGCAGACTTATTATTTATTTCTTTATTTTTCATATATATTTTTCCATTAGTTTTTTTTAAGTGACCATATATAGTTTTTGCTAATTCCGTTCTTCCTGCCCCCATAAGACCTGATATTCCTAAAATCTCCCCAGCCTTAACCTCAAATGATATATTTTCTATATATTCATTGCAAAGATTTTCAACCTTAAGTACTGTATCCCCTTTTTTAGTCTCTAATCTTGGAAATTGATCTGTAAGCTTTCTACCTACCATCATTTCTATCATTTTATCTTCGTCTAAATTATCTAAGTCCTCTGTTCCAACAAACTTCCCATCTCTTAAGACAGTTATATAATCACAAATTTCAAATATTTCTTTTAATCTGTGTGATATATATACTAATGCTTTGCCTTCTTTTTTTAATTCATTTATTACATTAAATAAACTTTTAGTCTCTTTATCTGTAAGAGCATCTGTTGGTTCATCCATTATTATAATCTTGGCATCTAATGATAATGCTTTAGCTATTTCTACCATCTGTTGTTCTGCTATACTTAGATTTCCTACTAACTCTCTTGAACTAATAGTCATATTTAACTTACTAAGTAGTTCATCAGCATCACTATAAAGTTTTTTAAAATCAACTCCAAAACCTTTTTGAGGTTCACGACCTAAGAATATGTTTTCTCCTATACTTAAATCTGGTAATAAATTAAGTTCTTGATGTATTATAGCTATTCCCTTTTCTCCTGCATCTTTTGGGCCTTTTATATCAGTTTCTTCACCTTTATAAAAAATTTGACCACCATCTTTTTTATATACACCACTTAATATTTTCATAAGTGTCGATTTTCCTGCTCCATTTTCCCCCATAAGAGCCATTACCTTACCTTCATAAAGCTCTAAATTTACTCCATCTAATGCTTTTACACCTGGGAACTGCTTAACTATGTCTTTCATTTGTAAAATAGGGTTTTTCATTTAAAATACAACTCCTGATTTTAATATTATATTGGCATATGGAGTACATTCTCCAGTTCTTACTACTGCCTTACTTTCTTTAGTAATTTTTTTAAATTCTTCATGGCTAACCATTATAATTTTTATATTTTCAAACCTTTTTAATATTTCATTATATATATAACTATTTTTTTGAACTATCTCTTCAGCTATTATAATTTCTTCTACACATAATTCTTCTAAAACCGTATCTAATGTTTCTATGAATGATGGTACTCCATACTTAAGAGCTAGGTCTATTCTTTTTACACCGTCTGGTATAGGTAATCCACAATCACCTATAGTTAAACTATCTGTATGACCCATTTTTGATATAGTATATGAAACTTCACTATTTATAAGTTTAGTTTTTCTCATCCTTCTACCCCCTAAAATTTTGTACGTCTAATAATGTTGGTAATGAACTTTGTGCACCTTCTTTTTGAACACTCAATGCTCCTACCTTTGATGCAAAGTCCATTGCTTCTTCTAGATTTTTTCCATTAGCAAATGCAACTGCTAATGCCCCAGTATAACTATCTCCTGCAGCAGTAGTATCTATAGCATTTACTTTATATGCTTTCTTAAACATAGATGACTCTTTATTTATATATAAACTTCCTTTAGAACCCAAAGTTACTATAAGTTCTTTTACACCTTTATCTATCATTATCTGTGAAGCTTTTTTGATATCATCTTCAGTTTTTATTTCTACACCACTTAATATTTCTAATTCAGTTTCATTTGGAGTTAATAAATCTACATTTGCTATTATTTCATCATCTAATTTAACAGCTGGTGCAGGATTTAATATTGTATATTTTCCAAGTTCCTTAGATTTTTTTAACGCATAATTTATAGTATCTATTGGAGTTTCAAGTTGTAATACAACTATATCACTATCCTTTATTCCATTTATGCTTTTATCAATATAATCTGTATCTACTTTAAAATTCGCTCCAGGTGCTACTACTATAGAATTTTCAGCATTTTTATCTACAGTTATCATAGCTACTCCAGTTGCTATATCTTCTTTATTTATATACTCAGTGTTTACATTGTCATTTTTTAAGGCATTTAGTAAAGTATCTCCAAATCCATCTCTTCCAACTTTACCTATCATATTTACTTTTCCACCAAGTCTAGCCATAGCAACAGCTTGATTAGCGCCTTTTCCACCTGGAACTTCTTTGAAATCTCCACCAATCACTGTTTGACCACCCTTAGGTCTATCATTTACCTTTACTACTAAGTCCATATTTAGACTTCCTATGACACATATATTTTTCACTGTACTCCTCCTAAAATCTTATTATCTTATTTTCTTACATTAATTAGAGTAACATATTAATTTTATTAGTGCAACATATTTCTTCATTTTTATTATTTTATAGACAATTTTCCCATTTCGTTAAATTTTTATTTAAAACTAAAATTAAATAGTATACACTTTTTATATGTACATACTCATATAAAAAGCTAAAAAGTTAATTTAAATATTCTTAATCGAACTAACCTTTTAGCTTTAATAATATTTAAATGTGTTTTATCATAAACTTTATTATTTCACATACTTCAAACTCTATTAAACAAAATAACTTATATATAACATGGCTTTTGGGTATATTCTCATCTCTTTCATCAATCCAGGTTCTTATTACTATATCTTCACTTTCATCATACTCTAAATTTAATATAGGTGTATCAAAATCTTTTATCTCTATACTAAACAAATATGTTTTACTTTTTTCATTATTGCATTCTTTAAAATAATGAATCTTTAATTTTTCATTTTCAAATAAAGCTTTCATATTTAATACCTCCAATTGTCAATTTAATTATATTTTATCCAAAAGCATACTATTTCATGGACAAAATATAATTTGATTAAATAAAAATGCTGATATAGAAAATAATCTATATCAGCATTTTTATAAATATAATAGTTCTGAAAAACTATCGATTACATGATTATACTCTTTTGTACTACCAAATCCATATCTAGCAAATATAAATCTAACTCCTGCTTTTCTTGCTGCTTCACCATCCATATGAGTATCTCCAACATAAATAGGATTTTTCAAATTATTTCTATTTACTATAAGCTTTATATTTTCTGACTTAGGTAAATTAGTTCTTCCTGGGCATTCAAAATCCTTAAAGTACTTGCAAAAATTGTTATACTCTAAAAAAGTTTCTATGTATCCATCCTGACAATTGCTAACTATAAATAGTTTATATTTTTTATATAACCTATCTAAGGTTTCTTCTATCTTATCATACAACTTAGCTCCATATTTTTTTAAGTATACATTTTCATATTTACCACATTCTTTTATAAGTTTTTCACGTTCTTCTTTATCTACATCAGGTAACATTTTTTCAGCAATATCTTCTAATCTAAGTCCCATATATCCTTTTAATTCATCTTCTGTTATTTCTTTTATTATATTTCTATTTTTAATTAGTACCTCGCTCCATGAGTTTGCAATTTCTTTAGTTGCATCCCACAATGTGCCATCTAAATCAAATATAATGCTATCAATATCTCTTTGTGTACCCAACATTCCCTTTTTCTCCTTTTAAATAAATTCTTTATTATTATTACTTATACTTAATTTTATATCCTTTACTTTTTAATAAATTAATTAATTCTATCTCAAATTTTTCATTATCTGCTTTCGTTCTTTTTTTAGGACCTTTTGTTCTTCCCCCACTTTTTCTTACTTTTTTCGATATATGCCTAGTAAAAAGTAGTTGGTCTATATTATTATTGCTATATATTAGTCCATTTTGATTTATAGCACTTGCCCCCTTAGATAGTACCATTGCTGCAAGACCATAATCTTGTGTGACTACGATGTCCCCCTTATCCACTTTATTTATAATTATAAAATCAGCTGCATCATTTCCTTTTGATACTACTATTGCCTCTACGTCATATCTTGATAAATTATGAGATGTGTCACATATTATAAGAATATCCTTTCCAAAGCTTTTTGTTACTCTTATACATATATCAATTACAGGACACCCATCTCCATCTACTATAAGTTTCATATTATCACCTTATTCTTTTTATTTATTATATATCTAATAATTACATTATATAAAAAAAGAGTACATATAAAAATAAATAACTTATTAAATAAAATACAGCATTAATTTAATAAATTTTTATAATAATATATACTCTTTAATCTCTATATTAATTTATATCTTGACTTACAACCTCATTATTTACCTCTCTATCTTTTCGATTGATAAATATTGGTTGAAAATAGTAATTTTTATCTACATAACTATTCACATTAGAAACCACTTTCCCAGTTATTAAAGCACATACAATAGTACCAATACCTATACCTTCAAATCTTTGTAAAAATACTATTGATAATACTATAGTTACTGCAAGACATGATAAGTCAAATGCTGTTTTGGCCTTTTTATAAGGTATATTTAAATTTTCAGGTAAGTCTCTCGTGAATGTATCTATAGGTAAAACAGGCGTTTTACACTTTAATAATAAAGACATGCCTACTGAAAGCATAGAAAAGCTCACTATAAAATAAATTATATTATAAAGTAATCCGTTTGGTAGTCTCTGCATAATGAATATATTACAAAAATCTATCATATTTCCAAATATTATTGCAAGAAAAAATGAAACAATATAACCTATTTTAAATTTTTTTGTTATTAAAACTAATATAAGTATTAATGTACACTGAAATATATAATTCCAACTCCCATATGTAATCTTATCAAATACAAGGCTTAATGTATATGGAACTGATGATATGGATGATATTCCAAATCCACTTTTAACCATAAGTGTATTAGCAAAACTATTAAAAACTAATCCTATAATCAGCGCTAACTCCCCAATAACTAATTTTTTCTCTTTCATAATCTTCCCTACTTTATGCGTTTTTATTTTATCTAACTAAATTTATTTTTTATAGAGAAACGGTAAACTCTACTTCTTTTGAGTTTACCGTTTCTCTATAAATCTTAATAAATATTATTCTATCATTCCCATTAATTTTGGAAGGAATAAACTTATTTGAGGTATAAATGTAACTAACATTAATACAACAAATATAGAAACATAGAATGGTAATATATTCTTTATTACGCCTTCTATCTTAGTTTTTGCTACTCTACACCCAACAAATAAAGTATTCCCTACAGGTGGTGTTATTGTACCTATACATAAGTTAAATACTAACATTATACCGAACTGTATTGTATCCATACCTAAATTTTGAGCTATAGGTAAGAATATTGGAGTAAATATTAATATAGCTGGAGTTAAATCCATGAAAGTACCAACTATTAATAGTAATATATTCATTATTAATAATATTACTATTGGGTTGTTTGATACACCTAATATTAAATTAGTTATGTAAGTAGGAACATTCGTAAATGCTAACACCCATGACATTATAGAAGATACACCTATTAAAAATACTATCATAGCTGTCATATTTATAGATTCTAATAATATTCTTGGTAAATCTTTTATTTTTATAGATTTATAAAATAACATCGCTAACATTAAAGAATAAACAACTGCTATAGCAGCTCCTTCTGTAGCTGTGAATATTCCGCCTATTATACCACCTATTATTATTACTATTAATGATAAACTTGGTAATGCATCTAAAAATATTTTTAAACCTTGTGCAAAAGTTATTTTTTCACCATTTGTCTTATATCCCTTTTTCTTAGCTATAAAGAATGCAACAACCATTACACCTAATCCCCATAATATACCCGGTATATATCCTGCCATAAATAATGCGGCAACTGATGTACCACCGCTAACTAGTGAGTATATTATTAAAGAGTTACTTGGAGGAATTAATAAACCTGTTGGTGCAGAAGCTATATTAACTGCAGCACTGAAATCTGTATCATATCCTGCTTCATCTTGAAGAGGAGCCATAGTTCCACCTATAGCCGCTGCTGCTGCTGTTCCCGAACCGCTTATCGCTCCAAATAACATATTTCCAACTACATTTGTATGAGCTAATGATCCTGGTAATTTTCCTGATAGCAGTGTTGCAAAATTAACTAATCTTATTGCTATACCACCATTATTCATTATTATCCCTGCTAATACGAAAAATGGTATTGCTAATAATGAAAATGAGTTAATTCCTGTAAATATACGTTGAGATGCTGTAAATACAGCATTTTCCCAAGGTAACGCTGTTAGTATAGATACAACTGAAGATATACCTATTGTAACTGATATTGGTATTCCTATTAATAATAAAACTGGAAATATTGCTATTAAAGCTAATCCTGTTTGTAATGCTAGTTCCATTGGCTTTCCTCCCCTAATTTAATTATGCCGTTTTAGTATTCTTATTCTTTACTTCTTTTCCACTTGATAGTTCTTTGATAATATCTGATATATTTAAAATATTATATATTATTGTTACTATTCCTGATAAAGGTAATGCAAGGTATATATATCCCATTGGGATTTGTAATGATGAAGACGTTTGCCCCATTGATAACTGAGACATTCTAAGACCTCCAAATACTAATACTAACGCAGCAAATAATATAACAACTATTTCTGAAAATAACTTAACCTTAGTTTGATTTCTTTCAGAAAGCTTATCCACTAAAAATGACATACGCATATGTTCTTGTTTTCCAAATACATATGCAGCTCCTAATAAGCCCATCCATACAAAGCAAATTAATACTAACTCTTCAGTTACAGTACTTGGCTTATTGAATATGTATCTTGATGCAACTTGCCATGTAGCAAATATAGTCATTAACGATAGTAATATACAGCATACAACTTCTAAAATTTTATCTAAACCTTTTCTAAGAGCTTCCATTTATATTCTCCTTTAATAATATATTTCACTAATATTTATTATTCCTGCTCAGATTCCACACTCGCATTCTTAGCTAGTATTTCATCTCCTTTTTCACGTATCTTATCATATACAGCTTTCATATTCTCATCTTTAGTATATTCAGCATGTAAATTTTTCATTTTATCTTGGAATGGTTTTATATCTGGGTAATAGAACTGAACCCCCATAGCTTCTGCTTTTTCTTTTGCTTCTGCTGCAGCATCTTCCCATAAGTCTACTTCAAATTTATTTGCATAACTTGCTGCTTCCATCACAATTTTAGCTTGTTCTTCAGTTAATTTATTATCTAGTAAATCTGTACTAGCGATTAATATATCTGGTAACATTGCATGCATGTTGTAAGAGTAATGTTTAGCAACCTCTCCGTGCTTATTATTAATTAATGCTAATTCATTATTTTCTGCACCATCTATAACATTTTGTTGTAATCCTGTATAAACTTCTCCAAATGACATTGGTGTTGGTGATGCTCCTAATGCTTGAAGCATTTTTACATTTGTAGGACTTGTTTGAACTCTTATCTTTAGACCTTTTAGGTCATCTGGTTCCATTATAGCTTTCTTAGTTGTATATATATTTCTTACACCCGCATCAAACCAAGTTAATCCTACAAATCCACTTTGTCTTGTTGATTCATATACAGAGTTCATTATATCTTCATCATTCATTACCGCATGATAATGCTCTGTACTATCCATTATGTAAGGTAAGTTAAAAACTGTGTAGCATTCATTAAATGCTTCTAATGTTCCCAGTCCTGCTATTACTAAATCTACAGCTCCAGTTTGAGATAGCTCTACAGCTTGAGATGTAGCACCTAGTAATTCATTTGGGAATATTTGTACATCGATTTCCCCATTAGTCTTCTCTTCTACGTATTTCTCAAATTCTAACATCGCCTTATGTTGAGGGTGTTCTTCATTTTGACCATGCGCAACTCTTACTACTTTAACTTTTTTTTCTGCCCCATCTACTTTATTGCATCCTACAGCCACAATTCCAATAGCTGCAGCTAGCAATAATGCAGTAATACGTTTTCCTATTTTCATCTAATATCCACCTTTCTCTATATATATTTCAACTTGAATGCTAGTATACTAGAATTCATCATGTTAATAATATAACATATTAACTTAAAATTTTCAATTTTTTATTAAAAAAAAATAATATTTTTTTAATAAAAAATTGAATTTTCATTAATTCCCCTAATTTTATTGAAATAAAATTAGAGGAATATTTAATTATTAATTACCTTTACAATACTTAGCAGCATTATTGTAACAAATATTTTCTATAATTTCCCCTAGAACTTCCATATCAGCTGGATACTCTCCATTTTCAACAAGTCCGCCTATATAATTGCATAAGATCCTTCTGAAGTACTCATGTCTTGTATATGATAAGAAACTACGAGAATCTGTAAGCATACCTACAAATTGACTTAATAAGCCTAATTGGGATAAAGCCATCATCTGTCTTTCCATTCCATCTTTTTGGTCATTAAACCACCATCCAGAACCGAATTGTATTTTACCTGCTATTCCTCCACCTTGGAAATTACCTAGCATAGTTCCTAGTACTTCATTATCTTTTGGATTTAGACAGTATAATATCGTTCTTGGAAGTTTATCTTCTCCATCTAATGTATCTAATAGTCTAGATAAAGGCTGAGCTACTTCACCATCATCTATACTATCGAATCCAACATCTGGACCTAATTTTTTATACATTCTAGTATTATTATTTCTTAACGCTCCTATATGTAACTGCATAACCATATTGTGTTTAGCATATATTCTACCTAAATTAACCATAGTTAAAGTAGCATATTTTTCTATTTCATCCTGAGTTAATTCTTCTCCATTTATAGCTTTTACAAATATTTCATTTACTTCTTCTTCATTAGTATTCTTAAAGTAAACCCTATCCATAGCATGGTCAGTTATTGTACAACCATTTTCTACGAAGAACTCTATTCTCTTTTCTAAAACTTTCATAAGCTCTTTATAGCTAGTTATTTCAATATCTTCAGTAGCACCTAATACTTTTATATATTCAGCAAATCCTTCATTACCTATTTTAACTGCTTTATCAGGTCTTAATGTCGGTCTTACTTCACAGTCAAAACTTTCATCTTTTGCTATTTGTATATGGTATTTCAGGTCATCTGCTGGATCATCGGTAGTTGCTATATACTTAACATTTGATTTTTTTATTATACTTCTTGCACTAAAGTTATCACTTTGTATAACTTCATTACATCTATTCCATATCTCTTCTGCATTCTTTTCACTTAATGTTTCCTCTACACCAAAATATGTTTTTAATTCTAAGTGAGACCAGTGATATATAGGATTTCCTATTAAATAAGGCATAGCTGTTGCAAATGCTTTAAACTTTTCAAAATCACTTTTACTTCCAGTTATATATTCTTCATCTATACCAAAGCTTCTCATAGCTCTCCATTTATAGTGGTCACCATATAACCATATTTCTGTTATATTATTATACTTTTTGTCTTCAGCTATTTCACTTGGTATTAAGTGACAATGAAAATCGAATATTGGCATATTCTTTGCATGTTCATGATATAAGTATTTAGCTGTTTCATTTTGTAATAAAAAGTCTTCATCCATAAATTTTCTAACTTTTGTAAGTTCTTTTAACATATTTAACTCCCCCTATTATAAAGTTACACCATCTTTTAATATTGATATTTCTCTATATCCATATTGCTCATTTTTAGCTATGTACTCTCCTGATGCTGTATCAAGTATTAACTTAAAGAATGAGTCATCTACAGATTGAGTATCTTTTGTTTCTATTAATTCACCAGCATTAAAATCTATCCAGTGCTTCTTCTTATTATATAAGTCTGTATTAGTAGATATTTTTAGTGTTGGCACTGAACCTCCAAATGGAGTTCCTCTACCTGTTGTAAACAATACCATATGAGCTCCTGCAGCAGCTAGAACTGTAACTGCAACTTGATCATTCCCTGGACCATACAGTAAATTAAGACCTGTTTTTTGTGCTCTTTCACCATATCCAAGTACATCTGTTACTATAGCTTTTCCACCTTTTTGAACACAACCTAATGACTTTTCTTCTAATGTTGTTATTCCACCCTTTTTATTACCTGGGGATGGATTTTCATATATAACTTGATCATATCTCATAAAGTATCTTTTGAAGTCATTTATTAAATCAACACTTTTATCAAATACATTTTTATCAACAGCTCTGTCAAATAATATAGTTTCAGCTCCAAACATCTCAGGTACTTCAGTTTGTATAGAAGTTCCTCCTAATGAAACTATTTCATCTGATAGTCTTCCTAACAATGGATTAGCAGTTATTCCTGAAAATGCATCTGAACCTCCACACTTAAGACCTATCTTTAATTTAGATATGTGAACATCTTCTCTTTTAAATTTAGAAGCATAGTCAACTAACTCTGATATCAGCTTTTTTCCTTCCTCAATTTCATCTTCAACATCCTGTATATTTAAGAATTTTATTCTATTGTGATTTATAGGCTCTAAGATTTCTTTAAAACTTGCTAGTGTATTATTTTCACACCCAAGACCTACTACTAAAACTCCCGCTGCATTTGGATGATTAACTAATCCTGCAAGTATATTTCTTGTATTTTCTAAATCGCTTCCTAATTGAGAGCATCCATGTGGGTGTTCAAAATAGTGCACTCCATCAACTTTATCATTTATAAGTTTATTTCCTTCTTTAACTAACAATGCACATGTTTTATTTATACAACCTACTGTATTTATAACCCATATTTCATTTCTAATTCCAACATCTCCATTTTCACGAACATATCCTTTAAAGTAGATGTCTTCATTTTTTTTGTCATATTTTAAATCATTTTTGTTAAATTCATAATCTAGTATTCCATCTAATCCTGTACCCATATTGTGAGAGTGTATCCACTCTCCAATTTTTATATCTTCTTTAGCCTTACCTATACTGTATCCGTATTTTAATACATCATTCCCCTTATGTATTTCTTTTACTGCAACCTTATGTCCCTTTGGTGTATCTTGTAATAATTTTATCTCTTTATCTTCTATGCTGATGATGTCCCCTTGGACACCATCAGCTAATAATACAACTACATCATCTTCCTTATTTATCTTAATGAACTGGCTCATATTCCTTCTCCATTGCTTGTAATTTTTCAGTTACAACTTCCACTATATTTAAATATTTAGTTAAGTCTTCTCCCCAAAGTTTATCTTCACTTAATACATATCTTACATACTCTTCATTTTTTTCTTCAAACTTGGAGTTTGCATTCTCCATAAATTCTAATACTTCTGGAGTATCAAATACTTTATATTCATTTCCATTAAAGTCATATCCAACATATCCATTTTCTCTCTTACTTATTTGATAGAATCTTAAAAGCCCTGCTAAACCTATCATCATATTTTCTGGAAATTTATTATTATCTTCTATAAATGACTTTATGGTTGGCCATAATCTATTTTGGAATTTAGATACTGAGTTCATAGATATAGACTCTAACTTATGTTTTATATGTGGATTTCTAAATCTTCCAAGAACTGTTGATGCAAATTCTTCTTTATTTCCAGTTTTATTTTTTAATGAAGGTAATATCTCTTTTTGTAATGTTTCATTTAAGTATTCTTTCATTTGCTCATTTTCAACAACTTCATCAACTTGGTTAAATCCTTTTAATATACTTTGAGGGGTGATTAATGTATGTGATCCATTTAGTATTCTTACCTTTAATAGTTGAGTATCATGTAAAGATTCTAACCATTGAACATTAAGCCCTGATTCTTTTAGTGGTAATATTTTATCTAATTCTTCACTTCCTTCTATTGCCCATAAGAAGAACGGCTCACACATAGACATTGCTTCATCTTTATATCCAAATCTATCAAAATAAGCTTGAGAATCTTCTCTTGGATAACCTGGAACTATTCTATCAACTAAGTTATTTAAGAATACACAATTTTCATTAACCCAAGCTTTAAATTCTTCTGAAGCTCCGAAATCTTCAGCATGTTTTGCTACCAATTCTTTTAATACTCTCCCATTTTCTGCTACCAATTCACAAGGGAATATAAGTAATTTCTTAGAAATATTTCCTAATGTATTAAATCTATGCATTAAGAACGCTGTTAGTTTCCCTGGATATAACCCTTCTGTCGCAACGTTTTCTAAGCTAACATTTTTATATGCAAGTCCAGCTTCTGTTGTATTTGATATTACTACATCTAAGCTTTCTTGCTCTGCTATATTCATAAAAGTATCCCATTCTACATTATAATTGAATACTTTTGAAAATACAGATATTATATCTTGTTCGAATATTTCATTATCTCCCTTAAACCCTCTTTGTACCACTGTATATAGTTTATCTTGAGAGTTTAATGTATTAATCTTTCCATCATAGTTTAAAGGACAAGTTAATGCTATTGAACCATTGTAGTTCCCTTTCTTTATAGCTTGATCTACCATCCAGTCAAAGAATGACATTAAAAAGTTTCCTTCTCCTACTTGCATTATTTTTACTGGGCTATTTAATACTTTTTCATGATGTTCTCTTTGTGATTGAGTTAAGCAATCCATGCTTAGACTTCTTAATTCTTTACTCATATAAATAATTCTCCTTAAAATATATTTATTTTATCTTTTTATATTTTCTATCCCTAAATTCATAAGTGTTTCAACATCTTCTAGTGAAACTAAATTTATATCACCTTGTATACTATGCTTTAAAGAGCTTGCACAAGTCGCAAATTCAACTACATCATCATTCTTCATTTTATTTAATAGTCCATGTAGTATACCTGCTGTATAAGAATCTCCTCCTCCAACTCTATCTAATATATCAAAAGTATATACCTTTGACTTACTTAAATTTTCTCCATCAAATAAAAATCCTTGTAAAGAGTTGTTACTTACTGAGTTTACTTTTCTTTTAGTGCAACTAGCGTATTGTAAGTTCGGATATTTTTCAAATAATTTCTTATACAAATCACTTAAGCTATCTTCAAACTTTTTAGATTCTGATATCTCATATTTTAGTATATTTTTAAAATCTAATATTCCTAAAAATGCAATGTCTACAAAAGGAAGTATATCTAACATGAACCTTCCAGCATCTTCAAGACTCCATAGCTTTGATCTATAATTAGAATCATAAGATACTACTATATCTCTTTTTTTAGCTTCTTTAGCTATCTCTAGAGTTAAACCTTTAAGTTCTTCACTTAGTGCAGGATTTATACCCGACATATGTACTAACTTAACATCTTTAAGTATTTCTTCGATTTCAAATTCATCTTTTTTAGCAAGTGATATTGCTGAATACTTTCTGTCATAAGTCACTTTAGAATTTCTAAGTCCATTACCTTGTTCTAAGAAGTATATACCAAGTCTTCCTTCACCTTTTGTAACATCTTTTGTACATATTCCAAAAGAATTTAAATCCTTTATTACTTTTTCACCTAATGGATTGTTTGGCACTTTGGTAAGAAACTTAGTATCATGATCAAACATACTTAAACTACAGATAACATTTGCTTCTCCACCAGAATAAGTTGCTTCAAAAGAATTTGCTTGTATTATTTTTTGATGATTAAAAGGTGTAAGCCTTAGCATAACTTCTCCAAATCCTAATACTTTTCCGTCATCTTTAACTTCTAATCTTTTCAATTTTATTTACAAACTCCTTAGCTAAATTTTCTATATCTTCTAAGCTACCTGCATTGAATAGTGAACTTCCAACTCCAACACAAGAAACCCCCATTTTAAACCATTCATCTATATTATCTATACTAACTCCACCAGTTGGCATTATTTCAACATGAGGTATTGGAGCCTTTAGTGATTTAACATATTTCGCTCCAAACATATCACCAGGGAATAACTTAACCATTTTATTTCCTTTTTCTAATGCATTCATTATTTCAGTAACAGTCATGCAACCTGGTAGGTATATTACTCCTAGTTCTCTACATACATCATTAACCTCATCAGAAAACCCTGGACTAACTACGTACTCAGCTCCTGCTTCAATAGCATCTTTAGCCATCTTTTTATTGAGCACACTACCTACACCAACTAATGCATTTTTATATTTAGATTTAACTTCAGTTATAAGTTCCACTACATTAGGTATTGTATAAGTAAGTTCTAATGCTTTAATTCCTCCATTTAAGCATGCTATTATATATCCCATTGCTTCTTCATGGTCGTTAGCTCTAATAACAGCTACAATTCCTTCATCTTTTATTTTTTCTAACATAGAACCCCCTCTTTTTATCTTGTATACCAATTTTTTTATAAAAAAATATACTTTTTATTTTCTAAAATATATTTTAATAAAAATTTATGATATCCGTTGATTTTAAAGTATTTTCCATAATCTAAAAATAATATTGCCCTTATTTATAAATGAATAAGTTCTTACATTATTTTTATGAAAGCTTTTTCTTGTATACCAATATAGTATTATTATACATCACAACATTATTTTTTCAATATTTTTTTGTTATTTTTTTATTAAATTATTATAAATTAATAATTTGTATACAAGATCTATATGAAAAAATAAGAAATCAAATTATATACAAAATAATCCAACTTCTTATTTAAATTTTATTTAAAATATTTAGACATTTCCCCATCATATTTTCTTATGTAGTCCCAACTTTTCATAGAGAACTTCATATGCTCATCTATCAAAGAGTCTACTCTATCTTTATCTTTATTCTTTATTACATTTAAAAACTCTTCATGTTGTTCAACTACAGATCTTTTAGAATCCTTTTTCTGAGTTAATAATCTTAATCTATTATAATGTGTGCTTATATTTAATATACTCTGCCAAATATGCTCCTTTTTAACACCTTTAAATAGTAGCTCATGGAAACATGTGTCTAACTTATGGAATTCATTTTCTCCACCATCTATATCTGCTATTATCCCTTGAGCAAAAACATTTTTTTCTAGTTCTAACATAACGCTATTAGGGAAATCTTCACAGGCTAATTTTAAAACTTTTTCTTCTACTGCAAACCTCATAAATATCGCTTCTTCTATTAAGTCCATATCTATTAAAGATACATATGTTCCAGATTGAGGTTTAACCTCTATTAAGTGTTCATTTTTCAACTTCATTATAACTTCTCTAATAGGAGTTCTTGATAAATCTAATTTTTCAGCTAACTCAAGTTCACTTAATAGTTCACCTGGTTTTAATTCTAAAGACATTATATTATCCTTTAATACCCTATATGCATATTCTTTTCCGGTTTCCTTTTCATTTCTTTCGTACAATATCAACTAAATTCACTCCCTAACCTTAACGCTATCAGTTCCTACTTTTTTAATTCTTATTACTAGTATACTAGATTTATATAATAATTCAATATATATTAAAGAAGGTGAATAAATCTTTTATTAAAACGTAAAAAATTTATTCACCTTCTTAGCTGTTATGTTTATTTATATTGTAAAGCTTATATTATTTTAATTTATATTCTTTAATTAATCAATATTAAATTATATAGCTTCATCTTTTTCAAATTGAGAGTTATATAAATTTGCATAGAATCCATTTTTCGAAATTAAAGTTTCATGATTTCCTATTTCTATTATATCTCCTTCATTCATAACTAATATTAAATCCGCATTTTTTATAGTAGATAATCTATGCGCAATTATAAAACTAGTTCTATTTTCCATAAGATTATCCATAGCTTTTTGAATTAATATTTCAGTTCTAGTATCTACTGAACTTGTGGCTTCATCTAGTATAAGTATTTTAGGATCTGCAAGTATTGCACGAGCAATTGTAAGTAATTGTTTTTGGCCTTGAGATACATTGCTTGCTTCTTCATTTAATACCATATTATATCCATCTGGTAATGTTTTTATAAAATGATGAACATGTGCAGCTTTTGCCGCTTCTATAACCTGCTCGTCAGTTGCATCTAATTTACCATATCTAATGTTATCTTTTATACTTCCATTAAATAACCATGTATCTTGTAAAACCATACCAAATAATTGTCTCAATTCACTTCTATTGAAATCTTTTACATTATGATTATCAATTAGTATTGCACCAGAGTTAACATCATAGAATCTCATAAGTAATTTTACTATAGTTGTTTTACCAGCTCCTGTAGGACCTACTATAGCTATTTTTTGTCCAGGCTTAACATGTGCTGTAAAGTCTTTTATTATTACTTTATCAGGATTATATCCAAATCTAACATGTTCAAAATCAATTCTACCTTCTAACCCTTCAATACTAACTGCATTTTCTACAAATTGATCTTCTTCTTCTTCATCTAAAAATTCAAATACTCTTTCTGCAGCAGCTGCCGTAGATTGTAATAAATTAGTAACTTGAGCTACTTGTGACAGCGGTTGAGTGAAATTTCTTACATATTGTATAAACGACTGGATGTCACCGACTTCTATAGTGTTTCTTATTGCTAACCATCCTCCAAGTATTGCAACAACAACATATCCTAAATTTCCTACAAACATCATTAATGGTTGCATTATACCTGATAAGAATTGTGATTTCCATGCTGATTGATATAAAGTATTGTTTAATTTATCAAATTCCCTTATAGCCTCATCTTCACCATTGAATACTTTAACTATGTTATGACCGCTATATAATTCTTCAACTTGACCATTCACATGTCCTAGATATTCTTGTTGAGCTTTAAAGTATTTTTGAGATCTTTTTATTATTAATGATATTAATATCATTGATATAGGTAGTATAATTAATGTAACGCCAGTCATTAACCAACTTATAGATAACATCATTATTAATACACCTATAATTGTAGTTACTGATGTTATCAATTGAGTCATACTTTGATTTAAACTCTGACTTAAAGTATCTATATCATTAGTTATTCTAGATAATACTTCTCCATGAGTTTTACTATCAAAATACTTCATAGGCATTCTATTTATTTTTTCTGATAATTCATTTCTTAAGTTATATGCTACTTTCTGAGATATTCCACTCATAACAAATCCTTGTATAAATGAGAATATAGCACTTAATATATACAATGCAATTAAAATAAGTAATATTCTACCTATTGCATCAAAATCAATTCCTGCTCCCGTTGTACCTGAAACTTTAGCAACTAATCCTTCATATATTTTAGTTGTAGCTTTCCCTAGTATTTTAGGACCAACTACAGAAAAAGATACACTACCTATTGCAAAAATCACAACTAAAATTATAGAAAGTTTAAATTTACCTAAGTATCCCATCAATGTTTTCATAGTTCCTTTAAAGTCCTTAGCTTTTTCCCCTTGAACTTTCATAGGACCGTGTCCTCCCATAGGACCTCTTCTTGGTCTTTGATTATTACTCATTAGCTAGCTCCTCCTTTGACAGTTGTGATAAAGCTATTTGTTTATAAACTTCACAATTTTTTAAAAGCTCTTTATGAGTTCCTATACCTACTATTTTACCTTCATCAAGTACTACAATTTGTTCAGCATGTAATATAGTACTTATTCTTTGAGCAACTATTAATATAGTACTTTCTGAAATTTCTTCCGTTAATGCTTTACGAAGTTTTGAATCCGTTTTAAAATCTAGAGCTGAAAAACTATCATCAAATATATATATCTCTGGATTTTTAGCTATAGCTCTTGCAATAGAAAGTCTTTGCTTTTGACCACCAGATACATTGTTACCACCTTGTGATATTTCTGTATCATATTTTTCAGGCTTAGAATCTATAAATTCTGTAGCTTGAGCTATCCTTGATGCCTTAATTATATCTTCTTCTGTTGCATCTTTCTTGCCATATCTTAGATTTGAATCAATAGTACCTGAGAATAATACCCCTTTTTGAGGTACATATCCTATTTTTTCTCTTAAATCATGTTGTGTTACATCTTTTATATTAACACCATCAACTAATATTTCACCTTCTGTAACATCAAAGAATCTAGGTATTAAGTTAATTAGTGTAGATTTACCACTACCAGTACTTCCTATAAATGCAGTAGTTTCTCCTGGATTAGCAGTAAAGTTAATATTTGTAAGTATGTCTTCTTCTGCATCAGGATATCTAAATGATACATTTTTAAATTCAACAACACCTTTTTTCTCAGTGTTAAATTCAACTGCCTTTTTAGGATCTTTTATAGAAAGATCTGTATTTATGACTTTATCTATACGATCAAGTGATACTAATGCTCTTGGTAACATAACTGATACCATTGATATCATTAAGAATGACATTACTATTTGCATTGTATATTGTATAAATGCCATCATGTCTCCAACTTGCATACTTCCACTGTCTATACTGTGTGCACCATTCCAAACAATTATAACTGTAAGAGCATTCATTATGAACATCATTGCTGGCATCATACATGACATGACTCTATTTACAAAAACATTAACTTTAGTTAAATCTTTATTAGCTTTTTCAAATCTCTTTTCTTCATACTTCTCTGTACTAAATGCTCTTATTACTGGAAGACCTGTAAGTATTTCTCTACTTACTAAGTTAACTCTATCAACTAAACTTTGTAATATTTTAAATCTAGGCATAACAACTAAGAACATTATAATTACTAAAACTAAAACAGCTGCTACTCCTACACCTATTATCCATGTCATTGATGTATTAGTTTGTAATACTTTTAAAACTCCTCCTAATCCTAGTATAGGGGCATAGAATACAATTCTTAAAAACATAACCATCATAGTTTGAACTTGTTGTATATCATTTGTACTACGTGTAATTAATGATGCAGTTGAGAATTCTGTTATTTCTTTATTTGAAAATGACATAACCTTTTTAAATACAGAGCTTCTTAAGTCTTTACCTAATGTTGCAGCAACCTTTGCTCCCAATAACCCAACTAATACCGATGCCATCACACTTAATAGCGTTATTCCAAGCATTATTAGTCCTGTTCTTATTATATAGCTATTTTGTAATTTTTCTATATTGACACCTATAGCCTCATATTCACCTTTTACATAGTTTATAGCACTTTGTTCAACCATCGTTTCTGGTAAATTATCAAATGTTTTATCCATTTCATTTATAATACTATCTAAATTTTCTTTAGGTATTGATGATAATATTGTAAATAAATCTATATCTTCAGTTTGAGACTGTGGAGGAAGATTAGCCATTAACTGCTTCTTCATAATATCAACTTGATCTCCACCTTTTTCAATTCCAGATACTATTAATATAGGTTTTGATAATATATTATTTAATTCATCTATAGTATCTTTATCTGTGGTATTTAACTCATAAAGATTTTCTTCTTCTAATATTGAATATTCTTGTTTATATTCTTTTAACTCACTATCTGATAATGTATCTTTACTTAACAATTTATAATTATCTAATACAGTCCCCTTATCCGATGAATTTAAGAATATCATAATCTTATCTAATTCACTTTTTCTTATTATTTTAGGAGCTGCATTTTCTACACCTCCCTGTTGTATACCAACATTTACAATATTAGATGTATAATCTGGTAGCGAAAGTTCACATACTGCTTGACCTACTAGTAATGTAACAATAAATATTATAGATAGGGTTGATTTTTTAAGATACTTAACTAAATTATTCACTTACTCATCCTCCTTTAACTCTTGGTTTTCCTTTTTTATTTCAACAATACTGTCATACATTTTTTTAAATAAACGTATCATTTCATCAGTATCTTTTTCACCCATTTTTTCAACAACTTTTTGAGTAAATTCTTCAAACATCTGATTTTCTTTAATAAGTATTTCCTCACCTGAATTTGTTAAGTTAACATAAACAACTCTCCTATCTGACTTATCTGCAACTCTCTCAACAAATCCTTTTTCTTCTAATGTATTTATAAGCTTTGATATTGCTGGTTTTGTTATCATAGAATATTTACTTAAGTCCGATGCTTTTACCCCTTTAGAAAATTGACCATTGGAATTATTATGATCTTTTAAACAATTTATTGCCTTTAAAAGCATAAATTCTCTATTAGGCATAGTTCTTTTTCTAAATCCATGGTGAGTTAATTTATTAATCCGTGTTATGACGCTTAATAACTCTCTAGATTTATCTTCAAATACATCCATTTATTATATTCACCTCCATATATTAATTGCCACTAATAATAGTTAACTATGATAACTTTTATTATAGTTAACTATTATATTATAGTCAATATAAACTTATACTCCCTATAAATTTAATTATTTCCATACATTAATTTATAAATAGCATAAACATAAAAAATATTTCACATAACTTTTACTATCACTTTTAATAATAAAAAAGCTATAAATAGTTTATATAAACTATTTATAGCTTTTTTATTATTAAAATCTAAAATCACGTTTCCCATCTTTTAAATCATTTAGATGTTCTTTTACTATTTTCTTTACCTTTTCATTAGGAATCTTCTCTACTTCTTTATCTATTAACGATTCACCTTTTTCTTTGGTATCCAAAGATGCATAGTCTTCTAAGTATTCTTTTAATGTCATTAATGCATTAGGCTGACAACAGTTAGCTATTTGACCTGATTTTACAAGTTTCATAAATCTATCACCTGTTCTTCCTTCTCTATAACAGGCAGTACAAAAACTTGGTATATATCCCATTTCTAATAACCAATTAACAACTTCATCTAAAGTTCTGTTATCATCTACATCAAATTGAGCTGTATTCTCTTTTTCATGCTTACCTTCAAATCTATCAGCGTATCCTCCTACACTAGTACTAGATGCTCCACTAATTTGAGAGACACCTAAGTGCAATACCTTTTCCCTAGTTTTTTGAGATTCTCTTGTTGACACTATCATACCTGTATATGGTACAGCTATACGAAGAACTGCTACTATCTTTTGGAACACATCATCAGGTACACCATCAGGGAAATCATCTGGATTTATATCATCAGCAGGTCTTATTCTTGGTACACTTATCGTGTGAGGCCCAACTCCAAACTTAGCCTCTAAATGCTCTGCATGCATAAGTATACCTACAAAGTCGTATTTATATGTATTTAACCCATATAAAACACCTAATCCTACATCGTCTATTCCAGCTTCCATGGCCCTATCCATCGCTTCTGTATGATATGCATAATCACTTTTAGGTCCTGTTGGATGAAGCCTCTCATAAGATTCTTTGTTATATGTTTCTTGGAATAATATATATGTTCCAATTCCTGCATCTTTTAGTTTTCTGTAATTTTCAACTGTTGTTGCTGCTATATTTACATTAACCCTACGTATTGCTCCATTTTTATGCTTTATACTATAAATTGTATCTATACATTCTAATATGTACTCTATTGGATTATTTTTGGGATCTTCTCCCGCTTCTAACGCTAATCTTTTATGACCTAAGTCTTGAAGAGCTATAACTTCCCTTCTTATCTCATCTTGTGTAAGTTTCTTTCTTGCTATAGTTTTATTTTTTAAATGGTATGGACAGTAAACACACCCATTTACACAATAATTAGAAAGATAAAGTGGTGCAAACATTACTATCCTATTGCCATAAAATCTTTTTTTAATATCTTCTGCTAAGCTAAACATTTTCTGAATTAATTCTTTATCTTCACAGGAAAGAAGTACTGCTGCCTCCCTATGAGTTAATCCATTACATCTATTTGCTTTATCTAAAATTCCTTCTATTAATTCTTTGTTATTTTTATTTTGCTCTGCATACTCTATAGTTTCTAATATTTCCTCATGATTTATAAATTCTGTTGCTACACTTGATTTTACATCATATACACTTTTTGTTGTTACATCACACATTTCTCCATACCCCTTTTTATTAAATTTATACAGTTTATATAATATGTCAAATAAACTGATTCTGATATGATTTAAATATGACTACTTTACAAAAAGTGATGGTTTAAGATGAAATAGGATTTACTTACTTATCTTTGAATAGTTAATTTTTACATTAATTCCATTGATCATCCCTAATTTTCCTGATAATGAATTAATAATATCATTAGTAGCATCAATTATTATACTTATTATAGATATTCCTTTTTCTCTATACGGTATTCCCATCCTGCCAACAATATATTTTTCGTAGTTGTGTATAATATCATTTAACTTCGGTATTGCCTCTTTTTCTTCTATTATTATACCAACTAATGCTATTCTAGTATCCACTATAAATCCCCCTAAAAAAATCCCCATACCTATATAGGCAGGGGATATTATTATTCTGTCTTATACCATCGCCTTCTCATTCGGGACTAACCCTCATGCATCTCAGTACGATTCAGTTAAAAAATCTTCTCTCTTGGGATATTTAATCCTTTAAGGTTAGATATACTTTGATGGTATCACATAGTATTCCTATTATCAATTAATTTTTAATATTATATCTTATTCATAATGTATTGTAAAATTAAATATAGATTTATATTTTTCAGTTGTTTCATAGTATATATTTTCATCTAAATTTTTCATTATTTCCCATGCAATCGACAGTCCAATTCCAGTTCCTTCAGATGAATGTGATTTATCTGCTTTATAAAATCTATCAAAAATAAATGGAATATCATCGTCTTCTACACCTATTCCAGTATCACATACACTCACCTTTAAAAAATGTTCTTCTTTTACCACCCTTAATGTTACACTTCCATTATCAGCAGTATATTTAAATGCATTATCTAGTAATATTACTAAAACCTGTGCTATACGATTAATATTAGTATATACATAAGGTAACTCATCAAATTTTATATCTATAATAAGATCTATATCTAGATCTTCAGATATAATTTTAAACTCATCTATAACTTGTAAAAATGTATCTTTTAAATTAACTCTAGCTTTTTCTAAAGATGCTTTTCCTGATTGTAATCTAGATAATTCCAACATATCTTTTATTAATGATTCCATCCTTACAGATTCTCTAAGTATCATACTATAGTATTTATCCTTATCTATCTTATCTACTAAACTACCATCTTTTAATATTTCTGCCATTGCTCTAATTGAAGTTATAGGTGTTTTTAGTTCATGAGTTACATTTGCTACATAGTCTCTTCTTGTTTGTTCTAATAACTTTGATTGTCCTTCACTATTTTCTAAACGAATTGCTAAATCATTAAGTGCACTAGATAATAGTTCTGTTTTATTATCTTCATCAACGTCACACCTAACAGAAAAATCACCTTCATACATCTTCATTACCATTTCCGTCATACTTTTCATTTTACTGAATTCTTTTTTACTTACCAAGTATATAGGTATTACTATAGCTATAAATATGAAAATCATACTTACACTCAGAACTGTATTTAAACCAAATATAACCCTATTAAATTCCCTTGCAAACTTTAAAACAAAAATTGTTCCTATAATATTTTCATTTTCATCTTTTAAGGGTTCACCTACAATCATTATATCCCCTTTTATTCCAGTTACTTTTATAATTCCTTTTATTGAATTCCCATGTAAAACTGAGATTTTATACGATTCAAGTGCTTTATCCACTTCATCCGTGGTTAAATATTTATATTCTAAATCTGATGTGAATTTACTTTCACTAATAATTATGTTTCCATACTTATCATAAGCTTGCATAATTGAGTTATTTATAGGATATATACTTGCCAATTTATCTATACTATATCTGCCATACTCATATCTTTTCGTTATTTTGCTCAAACTTTCTTCTGTTTCTCCAAGCTTTATTTTTAAAAAATATTGGCTCATAGTAAAATTACAAAATAGTATCATTAAGATTAATGTTGTTATTATTAATCTTACTAATTTATTCGACATATATTCATAATATTTTATATCCATTATACAGCCTCAATCTTATATCCAACACCATAAACAGACTTTATTTCCCAAGTTATATCATCTCTTTGAAGCTTTTTTCTTAATCTTTTTATTTGCGTATCTACTACTCTTGTATCCCCAAAATAATCATATCCCCAAACTTCAGATAAAATATGTTCTCTGTTAAATATACTTCCTGGGCTAGATACTAACATAAATAAAATTTTCATTTCTTTAGGAGTAATCTTAATAGATTCTCCATTTATACTAACTTCATGTGTATCTAAATTTATTTCTAAATCTTTATATTTAATATAATGTTTTTCATTATTTGAATTTGGAGTTATTCGTCTTAAAACAGTTTTTATTCTAGTTACAACTTCTCTTGGTGAAAATGGTTTAGTAATATAGTCATCTGCACCAAGCTCTAATCCTAATATTCTATCAATAGTCTCATCTTTTGCACTAAGCATAATTATTGGAACATCACTAGTTTTCCTAATTTCCCTACAAACTTCTTCTCCAAACATCTTAGGCATCATTAAATCTAATAATATTAGGTCTGGATTATATATATTATTTTTTTCTATTGCTTCTAATCCATCATATGCTGATATGTAATTGATTCCATTTAACTTTAAATATTCTCCTACTGTCTCATGTACTGATTGTTGATCATCACAAATTAAAACTAAAAGTGATTCATTCAATGTTAATCCCCCCTAATATTTTTTAATTTTATCTTAGATTAATTCTTTAATATATTATCATATTATGGTGTTTTTATAAATAATTACAAAATAAAAGAGCTATACTAAAATAAAGTTATAATAACTTTACTTTAATCTAACTCTTTCCATTCTAATGTTTTTTCTTTTTACTACCTAGATAGTATCCTATTAATCCTGCTCCCAATGCTGCTTGTGTCGAAAATAATAAACTTTCTATTTCTCCACTTGGAGGTTCGTAAAAACTTGTAAACCATGGTTCATAATTTGGAGAAAGTTCTGTTATAGCTTCTTCTGCCTGACCATCTGCTCCACCATATTCTGCATGTGGATTAAGTACTAGTGGTATTATTATTAATATAATTGCTAAGAATAATAGTATCCAGTTAAGTTTATTATCTCCTTTAGCTTTTCTGTCATTAACCTTTGTATCCATATTCTGCAACCTCCTCACCTTCATTTTGTACAATTAAATTGTATAATATTGTAGTTAATATACCTTCTGCAATTGCTATTGGTATTTGAGTGAAGAAAAATACACCTAAAAATTTAATTGCTGAGCTTGCAATTCCACCTGTGGCGTCTGGAAATGCTAATGCTAATTGTAAAGATGTTACAGTATATGTAAGTAAATCACCTAATGTTGCGGCTATAAATACTGCCCAACTCTTGTTTATCTTATTCTTAAAAAACTTAAATGTGAAAAATGACACTATAGGACCTACTATCGCCATTGAAAAGGCATTTGCTCCAAGTGTAGTTATACCTCCATGAGCTAATAATATCGCTTGGAATAAAAGTACTATAACCCCTAGTACTGTCATTACACTTGGTCCAAATAATATTGCACCTAGACCTACTCCAGTAGGATGAGAGCAACTTCCTGTAACCGAAGGTATCTTTAAAGCTGATAATACAAACACAAACGCTCCACATAAAGCTAATAATAACTTTTTCTTTGGTTGATCTTTTACTATTTTATTTATGGATTTTAAACCTATGATAAAAAATGGTATAAATAGTATAGACCATATTATCGACCACTTAACTGGCAAAAAACCCTCCATAATATGCATAGCACTTGATTCAGTAGGATTCATTACTATAAGTAGCAAAGAAGCTATTACCCCTATTTTTAAATTTAATTTTTTCATATTAAACTCCCCTCTATAAATTTATATGATGTTTAATAATTTCACTAACAACACTAATTATAGCTATATTACATGAATAAATTGTGTCATAATTATGTCTTTTTCTTGTCATACTTAGTACAAATTTATATACATAGGAATATTTTAATTTAATTCTATTAGCTTAATTATTTTAAATCACTTTTATATATTTAGTCTATAAATTTAATAAATTCTAAAATTATTAATTTATCATGTAGATGACTATTACTTTGCACTATTATTTTATGTATATTTATGAGAATTCTGGATATAATTCACTTGTAATAAAAAGTCAAGGGGGATAAAATATGGAAAAATTTTTTTTGATTGATACTGAAAATGTTAATATGAGAGCTTTATATGGTGCTCATCTACTTAATCCTAACGATCTAATAATTTTATTTACAACAAATAGAACATCAACAACTAGTTTTAAGGATTCAGTTATAGACGCTTTAAATACTAGTGCTAAAATAAAAAAAATAAATGTAACTACAGGAATAAAAAATAGCTTAGATTTTCAATTAGTCGGATACCTAGGATATCTAATTGGGTCTAATAAAGATAACATAAACTACTACATAGTTAGCAAAGACAAAGGTTATTTATCTTCTATAAATCTTTTATCTGAAATTTCTAATACTCAAAATTTTACAATAGATCTTATTCCTAGTATACAAAGCATTTCATATGATTTATATAATGAAGCTAAAGATCCAATGTTGGATTTAGAGGACGAAATTATAGTTGAATTGAAAGGTTATGGATATACTAATAAAACAATAACAAAGGCTTTAATTGCAATACAATCATCTTTTGATTTAGAAAGCCTTGAGCTTAATTTCTTTTTACAATTTGGATGGAATAAAAAGATATTAAATATTTGTAAACCCATAGTTCATCAGTATTATAGTAATTCTATTGCATAACATATATTTCATCAAATCATAATTACTTATTGCCAAACTTATCTTACTAATTCTTCCTAATCATAAAAAATCAGTTTATTAACCATCATTATCCATGTTATAATACCAATATTGTTATTAGAAAGGTGGTTAATATGGGTATTAATAGAATTCTTAATTTTGCCTCTACCGCAGGCAAAATGATGCTTCAATGTGGTGGAGAAACTTATAGGGTTGAGGAAACTATAACAAGAATATGTCAATCTTTCGATGTTGATGATATCGATGTTTTTGCATCTCCTACAGCTGTTATGGTTTCAATAATAGTTGATGGAAAAATACATTCGGTTGTTAAAAGAATTAGTTCTCGTAGCATCGATTTAAATATGGTACATAATATAAACTCATTATCTAGAACTATTTATAAAAATAGACCAGATATTTATTTTTGTGAAAAAGAATTAGAAAGACTATGTGTAGAGGATTTTTATTCGCTTAAAACTACTCTATTTGCTGCAGGTATTGCAACATCAACATTCACAATTTTATTTGGTGGTGGCTTTACTGATTTTATTTGCGCATTTATTATAGGTATTTTAACAAAAGCATTATCATTATTTTTAAATAAATCATCTCTTAATGAATTTTTTATCAATAGTATATGTGGTGCATTAGTTTCTATATACTCAATAATTCTTTTAAATTTAGGTATAATTACTCAGCTCGATAAATTAGTTGCAGGTAGTATAATGCTTTTAGTCCCAGGTTTATCTCTTACTAATTCTATTAGAGATATACTTGAAGGTCAGTTGCTTTCAGGTTTAGCTAAAGCTGCTGAAGCACTTTTTATAGGTATATCTACTGCAGTTGGAACTGGTACTATTCTTCATTTATACTTAAAATTAGGAGGAATATAGTATGATTATAGAAGTTATCATGGCATTTGGTGTTGGACTTAGCTTCGGATTACTTTTTAATGTAAAAGGTAAATACTTATATATAGCAGGCATTGGAGGAGCTTTAGGTTGGTTTACTTATAAATTATGTCTGAGTCAAGGATTAGGAGATAGCTCATCCTTATTTCTATCTGCAATAGTTTTTAGTATATATTGCGAGATTTGCGCTAGAGTTTTTATGACTCCTGCAACAATACTTAGTGTGTGTTGCTTAATACCTTTAGTTCCAGGATATGGTGTTTATAATACACTATATAGCTGCTTAAAAGGTGATTATATGAAAGCCTTAGAGATTGGAATTAATACTTTAAGTAGTGCTGGTGCATTAGCACTGGGGGTTATTTTAATATCTACTTTATTTAGAAATTTTAATTTATATAGCATATTTAAATAAAAAAATCAACGAGAAAAAAACTTTTATAGGTTTTTTCTTGTTGATTTTAATTATAAATTCACATACTTATCTATGTTTACATTTTTACGATTAAACTAATCAATAATTATTTTTATTTCAAACAAATTTCAATTTTATCTATCTCTGGAGATAATTGTATTAATTTTACATTAGCTTTTTCAAACATATATTTTGATGCTTTTATTGAATCCGTTTCTGCATATTTATCACTAAGATAATATACTTCTTTTATCCCTGATTGTATAATATTTCTAGCACATTCATGGCAAGGAAATAAGTTAACATAAATTCTACATCCCTCTAATGACTTCCCTCTAGCATTTAAAATTGCATTTTGCTCTGCATGAACTACATATGGATATTTAGTTTCAAGAAATTCACCTTCTCTACACCATGGAAAATCATCATCACTACATCCATTTATAAATCCATTATATCCTATTGATACTATTCTATTATCTTTATCTACTACACATGCTCCTACTTGAGTAGAAGGATCTTTACTTCTCATTCCAGATAATAAGGCAATACCCATAAAATAATCATTCCATGAAATATAATCTTCTCTTTTCATATATATCCTCCAATTATTATATTAAATTATCATTCTTTAGTAAGTTGTATAAAGTTGGATTAAAATTAAATTGAGCTATTAGGTTATTTACCTCATTTAATGCTTTCTCTCTTTTATCCTTAGTTACGTTACCTTTAGATGCTCTTATTAATATATTTTTAGGTGAGTGAGATATATCTATAAACTCCAGTAACTGAGTTTTATACCCTACAGCTTCAAGTAAATTAGCTCTAGATGCATCTGTCATAAGTGCAGCTACTCTTTCTTGTACTATTCCATATTTAGTTAATATAGATAAAGATTTAGCTTTCATTTGATGATTAAATTCATGTTGACAGCATGGAACTGAGAATATCATCTTACTATTCCACTTTATAGCATTGTACAGCGCATAATCAGTTGCTGTATCACATGCATGTAATGTAATTACCATATCAACTTTATTATTATACTTAAATCCATTTATATCTCCAAGTTCAAAACTTAAGTTATCATATCCATATCGTTTAGCTATTTCATTGCATTTTTTAATTACATCTTTCTTTAAATCTAACCCTATCATTTTTACATTTATATTTTTAATTTCCACAAAATAATAATATAGTACAAAAGTTAGATAAGATTTACCACATCCAAAATCTAATATAGTAAGTTCTTTATAATTATTTTTCTTTATCTCGTCATCAATTATCTCTACAAATCTATTAATTTGCTTGTATTTATCATACATTGATTTAACAACCTTACCTTCTTTGGTAAATACACCTAGGTCAATAAGTGGCTGTATAATCGTTCCTTCTCTTAATATATAATTTTTTTCTTTATTATGGCCTTTATTAACTAAATTCGAATTATCACTTTTTTTCTTTCCTAAAAATACTTTTCCTTTCTTGGATATCTTCAGGTCAAAATTATGAGTTATAGACCAGGCAGATAATTGTTTATAATCCGAAATTAAGTTTACTATTTTATCTTCTAATTCTTCTTTTTCTATATTTTCATGAAAAACTTGTTTATCTGTAAATTTTTCAATTTGGTAATACTCTTTATTATTTTTTTCTTTTATCGAAATATTTATCTTATTATACTCAACATCTTTATTAGCTTTATTACTAATTACAACTTTTATTATTTCATTTTGTGCTATTTCTTTAATTGAATTTTTTAAATCTTCCATTTTGACATCCTTATTATAATTTATTTTCTACTTAAATTTCTCCATTAACAATATTATTACATATATCCTTTTAATTAAAATTTTTTGTTATTTTAAATAACTTATAGTCTTATTTTGATTTTTCTATTTTATCTAATTTTTTATTATACAAAAATACATAATAAGATGCAGTAAATACTATTATATATCCAATTATACTAAATTTATCTGGATATTGATTAAATATAAATATACTTAATATTGCAGAGAATATTATATTACTATAATCAAAAATAGATATTTCTTTAGCAGGTGCATATCTATATGCTAATGTTACTCCAAATTGTCCTAAACTTGCTGATATCCCAGCTAACAATAGAAACATTAACTGTTTTAACGTCATAGGCTCATAGACATATATAAACATTGGTAATATACTTATTAAAGAAAACATTGAAAAGAAAAATACTATTGTATGAGCCTCTTCTTTGTTTCCTATAGCCCTCAAACAAGTATATGCAGATGCTGCAAATACAGCTGACATAAGCCCTCCCATATACGGTATTACCTCTACACTAAAAGTGGGTTTTATTATGAATAAAGCTCCAGTGAATGCTATTATTATTGATATAATTTGATTTTTATTTATTTTTTCTTTTAAAAATATTGCACTGAATATAACTACTAAAAATGGACTAATTTTATTTAGCATATTAGCATCAGATAAAACTAATTTGTCTATAGCATAGAAGTTAAGAATTACACCTAATGTACCAAACAATGATCTCATTAATAAAAGCTTTCTATTTTCTTTTTTTCCTACCATACTACCTTTATTCTTAACTATTAAATATAAAGCTATAATTGCAGAAACTAAATTTCTAAAAAATACTTTTTGAAAGTTTGGTAAATCACCAGCTAGTTTTACAAATGCAGACATAAGTGCAAATCCAAAAGCAGATCCTATTATACACATTATACCTTTAACTCTATTTGATTTTATTATATTATTCACTTTTACCTCCTATTTCTAATAAATTTTTAATTTGAAAGTTTTGTATACACTATCTTTTTAGTTTATATTTCTTATTATAAGTAGTCAATTATTAAATTCTTAAAATAGAAATAAAGCCCTTAGAAAATCTAAGCGCTTTATCTTTATAAATATTTATACTGTAGTTCCAGTAGATCCAAATCCACCTTCTCCTCTTACTGTTTTATTTACATCTGTTACTTCTCTAAATTCACAATGATATACTTTTCTAAGAACTCCTTGTGCGATTTTAGTATGTTTTGGTATAGTTATTTCAAAATCTTCTTCATTTTTTAACATTATACCTACTTCGCCTCTATAATCCATATCTACAGTACCTTCAAAAACAGTTATATCTGCATTTTGACCAGAAATAGTTGGTACTCCTTTAACTGTTATTCCTGATTTATTTTTTATTTGTATTCCCCATCCATAAGGTATCTCAAAAACTAATCCAGTTTTTGCTATTGCTTTTTTTCTTCCTGCAACTGTTATTTCTTCACATGTAAACAGATCAAACCCGCTATCTGTTTCATGTGCAAAAACTGGTATTACAGCATCTTCACTAACTTTTTTTACATTCATTATCATTTGTAATGTCTCCTTAATTCTGTCCTATTTATTTTAGCATACCTCATGTAAGGCTATATTTTTCGATAATAAAGATTGTTTAACATCTATAACTCTTTGATTAGAAGATCCTCTTAACATAATAGATAAGTTTTTTTGTTCTTCTTCAAATTTTCCATCTACTAATACATCTATATAATTTAATACTTCTTTCTGAACTTCATTCAAGTTCTCAATTGTATATCCAGTCCATAAATATATCATTTTCTCTGGATATACTTTTTTAAACTCTTTACATAAACTTATAACACCTTTAATATTTTGAGAGCATAGTGGCTCTCCTCCTAAAATAGATAGATTTCTCTTTATATTATTTTTATCTATATTATCAATAATATACTTTAGGTCTTTTTGTGTAAACTCTTTGCCACCATTGAAGTCCCAAGTTTCTTTATTAAAGCAACCTTTGCAATGATGGGGGCATCCTTGTGTCCAAAAAGACATTGTTACTCCTAATCCATTTGCTATATCATTATCTTTTATCTTAGAAAATCTCAACCTTATCACTCCAAATCTTATAGATGTAATACTCTTTCTCCTATTTCTTGAGTACGTCCTTTGCCCCACATATTTGAGCCTATATAACCACAAGTTCTTCTCATAACTTGCATTTCATTTTTATCTCTATTTCCACAGTTTGGACAATACCATTCTAAGTCATCATCTAACTTTATCTCACCTGTATAATCACACTTAAAACATACATCTGGTTTAGTGTTTATTTCAGCATATTGTATATTATGGTATATATAATTTATTATTTGCTCTACAGCAGGTAAGTTTTTACTCATATCCGGTACTTCTACATAACTTATACATCCACCTAAACTTATATCATGGAATTGACTTTCAAACTTTAACTTAGAAAATGCGTCTATTTCTTCAGTCACATGTACATGATATGAGTTTGTGTAATACATTCTATCAGTTACATTTTTTATTTCTCCGAATTTTTGCTTATCTATTCTACAGAATCTTGATGTTAAACTTTCTCCTGGAGTTCCGTATAATCCAAATCCAAGTCCTGTTTCTTTCTTCCATTTACTACAAGTATCATTTAAATAATGCATTACTTTTAAAGCAAATTCCTCTCCTTCTTTAGTCGTATGACTAACACCAAGCATTGCCTGAGTCATTTCATATATACCTACGTATCCTAAAGAAAGCGTTGAATATCCATCCTTTAGAAGCTTGTCTATTTTTTCTCCTTTTTTAAGTCTAGCAATTCCACCATGTTGCCAGTGTATTGGAGATATGTCTGAAGTTGTTCCTAATAAGAAATTATGTCTAACCATTAATGCTTCTCTACAAAGCTCTAGCCTTTCGTCTAATACTTTCCAGAACTTGTCCATATTCTTATTAGCTGTTAATGCAACTTGAACTAAATTTAAACTTATAACACCTTGATTGAATCTTCCATACCATTTATAATTTCCATTTTCATCTTTCCAGTTACTTAAGTGCGATCTGCAGCCCATTGGTGGGAATGTTTCTCCATCATAATTTTTTCTCATTATTTTAGCACTTTGATAATCTGGAACTAATCTCTTCGTATTACACTTTGCTGCTAGCTTTGTAATATAATCATATTTTCCACCTTCTAAGCAGTTATGCTCATCAAGTAAATAAACTAATTTAGGGAACTCTTCTCCGATTTCATTTCCTTTATAGTTTTTCATCCCTTCTAATCTTTGAAGTATCATTTCTTCACAAATTAATGCCATTTCTCTTTCATATTTATGACCTTCTTCTATTTCTAAATAAATAGTTGAGAATGGAGACTGACCGTTACTTGTATGAAGTGTTGAAAGTTGGTAACGTATTGTTTGTATCCCAGATCTCAACTCTTCCATCATTCTTTCTTCTGCCAATTCTTTAGCCATCTCTTCAGAATACTTTACTTTATATCTATTAAAATATTTATCGTATGAGACTCTTAAGAATGGTGCTATATGTTTTATAGTTATAGAATTTCCTCCATATTGACCACTAGCTATTTGAGCTATGATTTGAGTTATAATAGTACAAGCTGTTGCAAATGACTTTGGTGATTCAACTAACTTATTATTTATAACTGTTCCATTAGTTAACATATCTTCTAGATTTATAAGCATACAGTTATGAATAGGTTGTATCGTATAGTCCATGTCATGGAAGTGAAGTACACCTTCATCATGTGCTTGAACTATGTGTGATGGAATTAACTTCCTTCTAGCTATATCTTTAGACACCTCTCCAGCAACTAAATCTCTTTGAGTTGAAGCTAACATTCCATTTTTATTAGAATTTTCATTCATTACCTCTTCATTGCTTCTATCTAATAATCCTAATATACTTCCATCAGTTGTATTTTTTTCTCTTTTAAAAGATTGTACAGCTCTATACCCTTCATAAGCTTTAGCAGTTAATTCTTGTTTATTATCTATTAACATCTTATAAACCATATCTTCAACTTGATGTACTGTTGGTGATATAGAATTTTCATAGCAATAGGTTTCTATATCTGTTGCTATTTTATTAGCTATTTCTTCTTTATAAATTCCGCTACCATACTTCATTGCTTTTAATATTGCATTTTTTATTTTGAATTTATCAAATCCAACGCTATTTCCATCTCTTTTTATTATCATTAACTCTTTGATCATAGCATTCTCCTTTTAACCAATTATGTAATCCTTGTACTTCTTATTTTTCATAAAATATACATTTTTTTAATTTCAAGTATTGACTTTAATGACTATATACCCTTACTTGTCGTACTATATATAGTAAGTACTTAACTATTCTATACTATATATAGTATGTAAGCAAGTTATTTTTTCATTTTTATTTTTTATTTTTTAAGCATTAAAAAATGGCCTTATTGACACATTTTTCGACAACAAAACCATTCTTTTATAAATTTATTTATATGTTTTTTATGTTTTTTTTATAAGAAATACACATACTAATCCTATATCTAGTTATTACACAGCTCTTCAATTTTATCAAAAACTTTTCTTAAAATTTTTATATCTTTATTACAAGTGATTCTAATATAATTTTTATATTTATCTCCAAAAATTTCTCCTGGTAACACTAAAATTCTTTCCTTTAATAAAAGGTCTCTAAATTCATTTCCATCAAACTTAGTTTGAGATAAGTCTATAAATAAATAAATTCCACCTTGGGGTTTACTAATATTTAGATTTTTTATAGTTTTAGTTCTTTCATACCCGTACTCTACTCTTTTCCAATATATATGTTTTAAATTTTCACCTATGTCATCACTAAGTTTTAAAGCTGCTATAGATGCACTTTGACATATATTTGGTGCTGAGTATGTTATTGAATCATTTACAAATCTACATACATCTATAATTTTCGAATTTGATATTATATATCCAATTCTCCAACCTGTCATTGCATAATCTTTTGACATAGTTTTTATTACTACTGTATTTGTAAGCTTTTTATCAATCTCTAACATTGATGTAAACTTATTTTTACCATATGTAAACACTGTATATACCTCATCTGATAAAATTATACAATTATTCTCTCTACTTAAATTATATATTTCTTTTAACAACTCCTTTGAATATACACTTCCACTTGGATTTGTTGGTGAATTTATAATTATCGCCTTAGTTTTGCTCGTTATACACTTTTTTATGTCTTCAATACTCGGGATATATCCATCCTCTATACATGTCTCTACAACTACAACTTTCCCTAAGTTTAATTTAACTTGATCTATATATGTAGGATAATATGGAGCTATTATTATTACTTCATCATCTTTATTTATTATTGATTTTAAAGCTAAATAAAGTCCATGACCAGCTCCTATAGTAACCATTATTTCATTTATATCAATATCTATATTATATCTATTACAATAACTTGATATCTCAGCTCTGAATCTCTCATCTCCTAATGGATGAGTATACATTGTATGACTTATATATTCATTTTTATAAATAGAATCAATAATTCTTTTATCTGTGCATATATCATGGTCACCTAAACTTACATCTATTATATCATCTAATAGATTTACATCATCTCCTGCTGAATTTAATGCACCTATTTGTATATCTTTAAATTCATCTGCTATAAAGTTCATATTCCCTAACCACCTTTTTAGTTGTTTAATATTCATTGTATTTTTACTTTTAATTATAGTCAATCATTATTTAAGCATATTTTTCCATGGATAATAACTATAGATTATGGTAATATTTATATATATGATAACTATTATCAATTAGGAGGTAATTATGAGTATAAATTGCAATAAAAACTGTTGTGAAAATAAATTAAATTCACCTTATATAAAAAAAATATTAGAAATTCTAGGACCTGTTATACTTGGTTCAAAACCAGCTGAGATATTAAATATATCAGGTGAAATGAATCTGAAAAAAAATAAACTTAATGAAATAGAATCATTTTTTGATAAATGTAGTAAAATAAATTACAAAATTATAAATACTTATGATGGTGGTATTAGAGTTCTATTTATTAATAAAAAATCAATGTCTCGTGTATTTACAAATAAAAAGTGTATTAATTTTTTAAAGTTTCTAGGATATCCATCTGATTATGATATGGAAACATATATTAATGTTTTAATTAACAAATTACATTCACCTAATTTTCCAAATGAAATAGGTATATTTTTAGGATATCCACTTAAAGATGTTCTTGGATTTATGGGATATGGAAAAAATGAGCTATATACTACTCGTGTTTGGAAAATTTATGGAGATCCATCTATATCTTATGAAGTATGCAATAGTTTTTTAAAAGATCGAGCTATCATGAAAGAAATGATAAATAATAATTCAATTAGTGAATTAAGAAGTGTAATTTAAAATAAATTTTATTTTTAATGTTTAATTCATAGTATGTAGGGTATATTTTATATATAGAAAATGATAACAATTATCATTCTCTATATATAATTATTATCGAGGTGATACATATGGATTTAATGACAAAAATAAGAAAAAATAGTGCTACACTTCATAGTGCAGCTGAACACAGTGGATTTATAAAAAGAATAGTTGATGGTAATGCATCTAAAGACAGTTATGCTGAGTATTTATTTAATTTAGCTGCTATGTATAATTCTATAGAACAAGCATTAGAAAGAAATACAAATAACGAAACTGTTAAAGAGTTTGCTACTCCAGAATTATATCGTTATGATTTAATAAAAAAAGATTTAGACTTCTTATTAGGAGATAAAGTAAGTGAAATAGAATTACTTCCATCTACTATAGCTTTTGTAGATAAAATAAATGATTTAGAAAAAACTAATCCTGAATTAGTAATTGCTTATGCTTATACAAGATTTATAGCTGATTTATTTGGAGGAAGAACCTTTGTTGCTTTATTAAGTGTTAATTATAAAGTTCCTGCAGAAGGGTTAAACTACTACTCTTGTGATAAAATAAAAGATATTAGATCTTATGTTATGAATTATGCTAATAAGTTAAATAACTTAAAATTATCTTCTGATTTAGAAATTAAATTTATAAATGAAATTAGCAATGCTTATATATATAATCTAGCAATTTCTAATGAATTAGAAGCTAAACTTTATCTAAATTAGTAAAACAAAAACTATCTAAAATAATATTTATATTATTTTAGATAGTTTTTATTTTACTTAATATTATAAAAAATTAATTCATTTTAAATCCATGTTAACTTAAGGTTTATTTAAGGTTAAATTTTTACAATATAGCTATAAAATAGTTCTTAAATAAGGGGTTGGTTATAAATGTCGATAAAATCTTTTCAACGATATGAAAAAAAATTTATTTTAGATAAAAATCAATATGATATGTTAATTCCAAAATTACTCGAATATATGAATCCTGATAAATACTGCAAAGATGGACAAAACTACAGTATATTTAACATTTATTATGATACAAAGCATAGTGATGTCATAAGACACTCTATCTCTAAACCATTTTATAAAGAAAAACTCAGACTTAGAAGTTACACTATTCCTAAAAATATTAATGACAAAGTTTTTCTTGAATTAAAGAAAAAAATAAATGGCATAGTTAATAAGCGGAGAATTTCTCTTACATTAGAAGAAGCATACAAATTTTTAAAATTTGGATATAGACCAGTTTCTACTGACTACTTAAACAATCAAGTTATTAATGAGATACAATATTATCTTAGTAAGAATAAAGTTACTCCTACTGTTTACATTGGTTATAGCCGTAAAGCATTTTTTTGTAAAAATGACCCTGACTTTAGATTAACGTTTGATTCTCATATAACTGCTAGAAGAAATGATTTACATTTAGAATCCGGTTTATATGGCTATGATATTCTAGGTGAAAATAACTATCTTATGGAAGTAAAAATATTAGGTTCTATTCCAGTTTGGTTTACAAAGATTCTTTCTGAGTTAAAGATATACAATACTCATTATTCAAAATATGGAAATGAATTTATGGCCCATTGTTTAAATAATCAAAATAATAATTTAAAAGGAGAAGAAATAATATGTTAGAAACAATAATTTCATCAACAACTGGTGAATCATTTACTCTCACAAATACACTACTTGTTATAGTATCATCACTTTTACTTGGACTGGTTATTAGCCTTGTATATATGAAAACCAATAAAAAAAATGGCTACACTTCTGGTTTTAGTATAACTCTAATAATGCTACCAGTTATAATATCCATTATAATTCTCTTAGTTGGTAATAATGTTGCTAGAGCTTTTAGTTTAGCCGGTGCTTTTTCAATAATTCGTTTTAGAAGTGCTCCTGGTGATCCAAAAGATATTTCTTATGTTTTCTTTACATTAGCTGTTGGTTTAACATGTGGTATGGGTTATATTGGGTATGGAATAATATTCACTACAATTTTATGTGCTGTCATACTTATATTAGATGCTATAAAATTCGCAATTCCAAAAACAAAAACTATGCAACTTAAAATTACAATTCCTGAAGATTTAAACTATGAAGGTGTATTTGAAGACATATTATCTAAATACACAAACTCTTGGAATATAGAAAAAGTAAAAACTAGAGACTTTGGTTCTTTATTTGAATTAAGTTATATAATACATATGAAACCTGATTCTAATCAAAAGAAATTTATTGATGAGCTGAGATGTAGAAATGGTAATTTAAATATAACCCTTACTCTTTCTGGTTTTGAAGAAAAAGTTTATAACTAAAATTTAACTGGTACATAATCAGATTTATACAGATTATATACCAGTTTTTTGCTATTATTTTATATGTTGTAATAATTTAATATTCATTTAAGGCTAATAATGTAATATGAGATTATTAATTATAAAAATTACAAACTATATTTAGAGGTGAATTTATGAAATTATTGTTAGTTGAAGATGAAGTTCAGTTATCAGAAGCTTTAAGCCAAATACTTATAAAAAATAAATATTCTGTTGATGCTGTATACGATGGTGAAGATGGTTTAAATTATGGTTTAACTGATATATACGATATTATTATTTTAGATATTATGCTTCCCAAGTTAAACGGTCTTCAAATACTTAAAATACTTAGAAAAAAAGGTATATCTACCCCAATAATTCTACTAACTGCAAAAGATAGTATTGATGATAAGGTTACTGGATTGGATTTAGGTGCTGATGATTATTTATCAAAACCATTTTCAACAGAAGAATTGCTGGCAAGATTAAGAGCATTAACAAGAAGACGTGGCGAGATTATTAATGATAATATACTTGAATTTGGTGATATAAGATTAAATTTATCTACTTATGATCTAGAATCTGGTGAAAATTCCATAACTCTTACTCTAAAAGAATTTGAAATTCTAAATTATTTTATGCAACGACCTAAAAGTATTGTAAGTAAGGATGATTTAATAACAAAACTCTGGGGATTTGATTCCGAGGCAGATCATAATAATATAGAAGTTTATATCTCCTTTATAAGAAAAAAGTTAACTTATATTAATTCTAATGTAAAAATTGCTACAATTAGAAGAGTTGGATATAAATTGGAGGAATAATCATGTTTGACAAATTACGTTCAAAATTTATATTAATTAATATGAGTTTATTAACAGTTGTATTTATAAGTATATTTGGTACACTCTACTTTATGACTAATGAGAGTATGAATAGGGAAATTAATGCTTCCTTAAATACTCTTATGATTGATAATCCTAATAAGGATCATCGACCTAAGATAAATTCAAGTAATATAACTGTAGATTTAAATTCTAATGGAGATATTATACAAATATCTACTTCTCCTAATATTTATATAGACACAGATATTATAAAAGACTATATTGATGAGGTTATAACCAGCGAAAATATGTCATCTAAAATAAATATATCTAATAATCCATATATTTTCTTAAAAAGAAATTATGTTAATGGTATCAGAATAGTATTTTTAGATGTTTCTTATCAAGAAAATTTTAAGATATCATTATTAAAAATTTTTATTTCAGTTGGTGGCGTAAGTTTAGTTATACTTTTGTTAATTAGTATATATCTAACTAACAAAAGTATAAAACCAATAAAAGATGTTTTTGAGAAACAAAAACAATTTATTGCAGATGCATCTCATGAATTAAAAACACCCTTAACTATAATAAAAACTAATACCTCATTGGTTCTCAGTAACCCTGATGACACTGTAAAAAATCAAACTAAATGGATTAATTATATAAATTTGCAAACAGATAGAATATCTGAACTAGTAAATGAGATGTTATCATTAGCTAAATTAGACACAAAAGAAAATACTCTATTACTATCTTATATTGATATAAGTAGAATAGTTGAAACTATGCTTTTACAATTTGATGCGATTATTTATGAAAATTCTATAAATTTAGAAACGTATATAGAAAAAGATATCTTTATAAATGGTAACATGGAAAGTATGAAAAAATTATTTAGTATAATTATGGATAATGCTATAAAACATACTAAAAATAAAGGTACTATTTCTGTTAAATTATTCTTAGAAAAAAATACAGTTAAATTATCTATAAAAAATACAGGTGAAGGTATAGAGTCTGAACATATAAATAAAATATTTGAAAGGTTTTACAGGATTGATAGCTCTAGGGTTCGTGCAACTGGAGGATATGGCTTAGGTCTTTCTATTGCAAAATCTATAGTAGAACAGCATAAAGGTAAAATATATGCTAAAAGCAAGGTTAATGAATATACAGTATTTTTTGTGGAGCTTCCTATTAAGTTTTAAAATTAACTGAACTATGTTAAAATTGTCTCTGGTAAAATAATACATAGGGAGGTTTTATATTTGAATAAAGCTAATATACTTAAGGTAATAAAACTGTCACTTGGAAGTTCCCTTGCTATTTTTATTGCTTGGCTCTTAAAACTAGAATACTCTACTGTTGCAGGAGTTATAACCTTACTTACAGTAAAAAATACAAAAAAAGAAACTCTTAAAGGTACCCTTGGTAAAATATACGGTTTTATTTTATGTAATATATTTTCGTATTTGTGCTTTAATATTTTCGGGTATCATTTATATGCATTTGCATTATATATATTAATTATTATAAGTTTTTGTTTCTTACTAAATATATCAGATGTTATTGCTATGTGTGTTGTAATTTCTTCACACTATTTCCTTCAAGGTACTATGTCTGTACATTGGATTGTAAATGAATCTTGTTTATTTTTAATTGGTGCTGGAATCGGTGTTTTAATAAATATGTATATACCATCTAATATTGAAAAAATATATGAAAATCAAAAAAGATTACAAAATGAAGTTAGTTCTATCCTTATAGATATTGCGGACTTGATAGTAAATCCTACTAGTGAAAATAAATACAATAAAGATTTAAATACATTAAATAACTTAATAAGTAATAGTATTTCAGAAGCCTATAATAATATAAATAATAATTTATTAAGTGATACTAAATATCTCTTAGACCATATGGAGATTATAAAAAGTCAGAGAAATATATTAGAAAATTTATATTCATATGTATCTCAACTAAGTAGTACTCCACTTCAAGGCCATATTGTATCTGCTTTTATACATAAAATTGGCTATACATCTTTTAATGCTGAAACTGTTGCTGATTTATTAGATGAGTTAGATAGATTGATTGCTACTATGAAAAATCAACCTCTTCCTATAGATAGAATAGAATTTGAAGATAGGGCAATCTTATTTTTATGCCTAACTGAACTAAAAAAGTTCTTAATTAATCGTAAAAATGCACAAGCGCTTAGAGATAATTACTTTTATAATTTATAAATAAAAATACCTATATATAGATTTTAAAATTCTATTATATAGGTATTCTTTTTATTTTACTACACTTAAAGTTATATTATTATTCTTGCTATTATTTATTTTTGCTGCGTATAAAGTTTCTTTACTATCTCTATCTACTACATATATGTATTGTGATACATGACCTCTACTATTCCAAGTTGTAGATGTATTATTTTGAATTTCAAGAGATATAAATAATTTATTATCTATACATCTTAGATTATCTAAACTATACCCAACATCATTAGTATTTATATTTTCATCAAGTTTTAATGAGTACTTTATTTCTTTATTAGTTATTTTATTAGTATTTAAATTAATTTCAATTTCAGATATATTAAATGTTTTACCAAGTTCATAGTCATATATAAGATAAGCTATATCATCGATTAAATAATAATTAAATATATTCCATAAACCTTGTCCATCTATATTTCTTCCTAAACTTAAAGTATCAAATTTTCTAGTTTCTAAATCAAATGATAATAATTGGAACTCTGTTTCAGTTTCATTTTTATTGTTTTTACTATATAATCTATTTACGAAATAAGCTGTACTATCTTTTGAGAATGCAGTATTATATCCGATGCTTGACTCTCCATCCTCACTAAGTTTTTTAGTTAATATATGTTCTGCACTTTTATCCTTTAAATTTAATTTATATACATAAAGTCTTGATTCTTCTGTTTGATTTTCATATTTATTAGTATTATTATAATTTATCATATCTAAGCCTACTACCACATATAGCTCATCTTCAAATACAATAGGAACAGTTGTTGTTGATATTCCATTACTCTCATTATCTTTAACATAAGTATGTAAATTTATAGAATAATTTTTAACTTCTTTAGTTTCTATATTTTCTTCCATAACAGTTGCCACTATTTCTTTTTGTTCATCATCAGCATTTTCTTCTGTATAATATGTACTTACACTTACAACACCTACATAATTATCATATTGGTATGTTCCATTGTCTCCTTGGGAATAATCTAATAATTCCTTATTAGTTATTAAGTCTTGAGCATTACTATATCTAGTTGACGTAGTTTTAGTAAATTTCTCTTCACTAATTCCATCTTTATTTATAGTACTTTTAGATGTTTTATATATACTTTGCATATCTTGAGCAATTATGCTTACATCTCCTAAAGCAGATTTCTCTCCATTTATTTCTTTTATTATAATTTCTTGTTTATTATTTTTCCCTATAAAAATACTTAAACCTATCATTATTATTACTGTGCTTACAATAGCTATTCTTGATAATTTTATTTTCATATCTGTTCACCCCTAAAGATATATCTTTTTATTTAAAAGTCTATATGATATCCCTACCGATATTAAAGCTGTTATTATATAACATACACTTTGATATATAAGTAATTGTCCGCTGTATGATTTATCTGCCATTACAAAAAAGTTAGTACTCGCAAGGATAAATATATATACCACTCCAAGTAATATACCTACTTTTTTAAATGATTTTTGAATTATTACTCCTGTAAATATAATCATTACAGTAATTATTACACCTATTATATTTATCATTATGAATGATATAAAATCAAATTGCATAAACCCTAACATCTCAAATAATATCCTGTGATTTACAACTTCTACAATTTGGCTTAGAGTAACTGTCGTTAATGATGTTACTATTAATATAGATACTATCCAAGATAAGGCTTGAGCAATAATCACTCCATATATAAGAAGTACTACCGTCATTAACTTTGCTATGTACATATCAAATTTATCATTTGGTAACATAAATAGTGTATATGCAGTTTTACTTTTTCCTATAAAGTCTCTATACCAAATTATAAATCCATAAATCAAACATATAACAATGGCTACAACTAAGGCCATGCATATAAAAGTAAATGCCCTATCTATATACCTTTCTCTTATCATCCTTGCAGCTGATGCTTTTTGTAAAAGTTGAATACTTTTATTAGTTTGAAGCTTGTTAGCTACTGCAATTACTACATCACTTAACATCACAAAAACAACACCTATATTAAAAGCAATAAATGCTAAAAGTGCTCCAAGGTATAATTTATATATTCTTTTAAATTCTATATCATATAAAGTTAATATCTTATTCACCCCTATATACCTCCCTCATTTTATCTACAATTGACATACCGTCTTTTTCTCTAGATTCTTCAGCATTAAACTTACATACTAACTTGCCATTATTTATAAGTATTACATCATCTACAATCATTTCTATCTCAGGTATCTCATGAGTAGTTATTACTATACTTTGATCATCAGTCATATACTTTACCATCATTTCTATAATTTCTTCTCTTTTAAATATATCAATTCCTGAAAATGGCTCATCAAGTAATATATATTTTGCTTCTTGAGCAAAACCTAATATTATTTTTATTCTAGCCTTATTTCCTTTCGACAACTTGGATATAACTTTGTCATCTGTTAGATTAAAGCTCTTAAGCATTTCATAGGCCTTCTCATTATTCCAATTTTTATAAAATACACTCATAAATTCAAATGTTTCTTTTATATTTAATTGTGGAAAATGAATATCTATATCTGGAACAAATGCTAATTTGTTATATATTTTATTATTTATTTTTTCTCCATCTATTAATATTTCTCCACTATTTATCTTAACAAGTCCTGCAATTGCTTTTAATATTGTAGATTTTCCTACTCCATTTGTACCTAATATACAAGTGATTTTTCCTTCATGTATATTAAAAGATATATTATTAAGAGCTTTTGTTTTTTTATATCTCTTTACAACATTTTTTACTTCTATCATAAAGTCCCCCTAGTATCTATCATTTATAATTTTTATAATCTCATCTTTATCTACATTTATAGCCTTCATACTTTCTATAAATAGTTCTAAAGATTCATCAATTAAATTTTGTTTTATATCATTTATAACATTTATATCCGTAGTTATAGTACTTTGATAATTTCTAGCCGTATTAATAATTCCCATGTCCTCCATCTCCTTATATGCTTTTTGAACTGTATTTGGATTTACCTTTATACTCACTGCCATTTCCCTTCTAGAAGGTATAGCATCTCCTGGATTTAAAGATCCATTTACTATTTGTTGTTTCATATATCTTACAATTTGAATATACACCGGTTCTCTATCATTTGGAATAAAATTCATTTTATCACCTCCGTATTACTGTACTATATCAGCAGTACAACTCTTTAGGTGTATTATATATCTAATACACTATCTATGCAATATATTTTTACTAAGTTTAATTAAATAAATAAAAAGAGCAGTAAACTAATACTGCTCTCTTTTACTTATTATTTATCTATGTTAAGGTCTTCTTCCACCTTGCATTCCCCCAGGTTGCCCCATATTACTTGTTGATGTAATTCCAGATTGAGTAATACTTGTTACCGAACTTGATACACTAGAACTACCTATCTCTGTACCATTTTTATAAGTTCCATCAGAGTATAATCCATCAATTTCACTTCCACTTGAACTTCCACCTACATATACCTTATATGTAGATTTTGATTTTATTTTGGGTGATGAAACTATTACTGACTGATATGTTTTTGATGGTGCAAATGTTACTATCTCATTACCATTTTCATCTTCTATATGAATTATGGAATTAGCTTCCTGTGCTGATACACTAATATTTAAAGTGTTTTGGCTAGATGAAGTACTTGTTGTTTGAACCATACCTAAGCTACCTGATGCAATTAAAGTACCTCCACTTATATTAAATGTCGAATCATAATCTAGTGCTCCATTTCCACCATTAGTTGGCCCATTTACTATAGCTACACCATCAGTTATAGTTATTGATCCATTCGCATCTAATCCATCTCCAGTTGCATCAACAACTAAATATCCTCCATTTATATTTATCTCAGAACTTGAAGATGATGAGAAATTATTCTGACCTGGTCGCCCGCCTGTCGATGAAGAATCATTCCCTCCCCCAGCATTTACACCATCATCACTTGCTACTACATGAATATTTCCATCATTAATAGTTATAACTTGACTTTCAATACCTTCATATGATTTTGTAATGTCTATAGTTCCTCCATTTATTTCTAAGGTAGAATCTGAATGTATACCATCATCTCCTGAAGACATAGTAATTGTTCCGTTGTTTATTACTAAACTATCATTTGAATGTATCGAATCATCAGAAGAATCTATTTCTATAATTCCTCCATCTATAGTTATATTACTAGTAGCTTTTATAGCTTTTGCACTAGTTGATTCTTCAGTTGATGAATCGCTTGTGATTGTTTGTTGCTGTGGATTTTGATCAGGTGGCATTCCCCAGTTACCCCACTCATTACTACTTGAACTACTATTTTCGCTTCCTCCTCCAGAGGAAATCTTTATATTTCCATCACTTATTAATACGTTAGTTTCTCTTTGTATTCCATCTTGCCCTGCAGTGATATCTAATGTTCCACCTTCTATAGAAACATACCCTTTTGATGTATCTTCACTATTGTTTGATTTTATTCCATCTTTACCTGCATTAATAGTTACATTACCACCAGTTATGACTACAGAGTCCTTACCTCTTAATCCATCTCCAACTGATGCAACACTTATATTTCCATTTTGAATAACTAGATCATCCTTACTTACTATTCCCCTATCATAATTTCCATCCACTTCTAAAGAACCACTACCTATAAAAGTTAAGTCTTCTTTACTAAATATGGCTGCATTTGGTTCATCACTACTTTCATCTTCAAAAACATAACTACTACCATCTTTTATTACATTTGTTGTTCCATCAGCCAGTGAAATTACTGTTTTTTCAGAGCTAGTTATATATATTGCTGAACTATTTGAACAGTTGATATCAACACCATCTAAAACTATATAAGTTTTTTCTTCTTTATTAGTATTAACTATTACTTGTCCATTACTTAAACTCCCACTTATACTATATGTTCCCGATTCAGTTATTGTAATTGTATTGTTTTAAACAGTTACACCTAATCCTTCAATTGTACTATTATTATCTGATAGTTTTATATATGTATCTATATCTCCTATAGATTCTGTTTCTTGAGTAGTTGTTGTTTGTGTACTTTCTTTACTTTCTGTGTTTGTAGTTGATGAATTACTAGTATTCGCCGAACATCCACTCATAACTACACATAAAGAAAGTATCGATAAAAATGATATAAATCTCTTATTCATATTCTTTCCTCCTACTATTTTTATAAAAATATAGTAGCATGAGTACCTTAAATAAATCTTAAAATACTTAATTTATGATTGAATACTTAATTTTTAATGATAAAATTCTATATAAACTTTCATTTATTCTTTCTTCAGTTATATCATTTTCTTCAACTGCTTGTTTAATTTTTTCTATTACTGATGTTACGGTTTCTTGACCTCCTCCTATTAAAATAACATCGCTTCCTGATTGTATACTTTTTATACTTGCATCTTCTACACTCATTATATTAGTAATAGCTCTCATATTCATATCGTCTGTAATTACAACTTTATTAAATCCTAGATTATCTCTTAGAATTCCATTTATAATTTTTGATGATACTGTAGCAGGATTTTCTCTATCTATATTCTCTAAAACAATATGTGATACCATTACTACATCACAATTATTTTTAATTGCATATTTAAATGGAATAAATTCAAAACTTTCAAGTTCATCTAATGTTTTACTTACTATAGGTAATCCAAAATGTGAGTCAACTTCAGTATCTCCATGCCCTGGAAAATGCTTAACAGTAGGAATAACTCCGCTGTCTTGTATCCCTTTCATAGTGGCAACTCCCATAGTTGATACAATATCTTCATCGTTTCCAAATGCCCTATCTCCTATTACAGTATTTTTTGAATTACTATAAATATCTAAAACTGGTGCATGGTCCATATTTATTCCATGACTAATTAGTACTGTTCCTATTTCAAGGCCATTGTTATAAGCATATTCAGTACTATTTTGTTTTCCGATTTCTGATGCACTTTTAAAATTTCTCATGTCATCTGAAATTCTACTTATTCTTCCTCCTTCTTCATCTATTGATACAAATAATGGAACTCCTTTATTTGATTCATTCACATCATTAATTAACTTTTTTATCTGTGATGATGATTCTATATTTCTTTTAAATAAAATAATTCCTCCCACCTTATTTTCATTTACTAAATTATTAAGTTCTTCATTTATAATAGTCCCATCAAATCCTGCTAAAATCATCTGCCCTATCTTTTCATCTAAGGTCATACTAGTAATTATTTTATTAATTAAAACTTCATCTTCATTACTACACCCAGCAAAAAATATAATAAAAAATATAATTATACAAATCTTAATCTTCTTCATACTATGATTATTTCCATATAATTGAATTATTAAAATAAAATGCGTTATAAATAAAAAAGATTATAATAAGGTATTTCTGCCTTAATATAATCTTTTTTATAATTAATTTCCTAAAACTTCATTTAATGCATCATATGTAAAATCTATTATTTCTCCACATCCTACTTTGTTTCTTTTTAAATCTAAACATATTTCAGAATTATATTTTTCTCTTACTTTACTCATTAATGCCTTAGAGTACTGTCTAGCTTCATTTTGACTTAATTCACTGTCTCTACCTTTTAAATATCCAATTACAACTACTGCTGCATTTATAGCTCCACACAAACTTCCAACTGCCATACCTGTTCCCATGCCACTTCCTATAGATACTGGTATATCTGTATTATGTTCCTCGTTATATGATTTAATTAGTGCTTCTGCACAATTATATCCTTGACTATGATATACTGCTGGTTTCGTCATATCATATCCCCTTTCATTATCATTTATTAATATTCTATCTTATTAAATATTAACACATTTAATACTACATTAACCTTTTAATTTTAATTTCTACGCAAAAAAGGCTGTATATTGTAATTTATACACTATACAACCTTTGAATCTAATAACGTAGTAAATTTTGAGGGAGAACTACTATTAGATCTATATAAAACTAGGGTATTATACTTGGCCACTTTTTATTGGCTCTTCTTTAACTATATAATACAACTCTTATATGAATTTAATGTAAAGTTATCATGAAGAGTTCTTAAAGTTTACTTTAAATTTAATTTAAGTGTTTTCCTTTACATAAAATTTTTTTTATATTATACTAGATATTAGTGGGAACTTATATAAATATATAAGTATTACGCTAGCCCAAATAAAAGCATCTATCTTTGATAGGTGCTTTTCCGTTTTTATTCATAAATATAATTCCTAGTTAAAGGTAGCTCATTATTAACGCCATTTGTAAATACAATTTGATGAAGATCTATCACACCATTATAAAAGCAAGATGCGCAAGAATATAAATATATTTTCCACATTCTTATAAATCTTTCATCAAACTTTTCTCTAATTAAATCTATATTTTTTTCAAAATTTTCAGCCCATTTTAATAAAGTCTTCATATAATGTAATCTTAAACTTTCAACATCTTCTACGTAAAATCTATAATTTGAAGATATATATATAATTTCTCTCAAGCTTGGAATCACTCCACCTGGAAATATATATTTTCTCATCCATGCATCTCCCTCAGATTCCCATAAACCGCTTATATAATGAAGTACAAATATTCCACTTTTATTTAAAACGGTAGAAACATTTTTCATAAACAAGTCGTAATTTTCTCTACCAACATGTTCTAACATACCAACACTTACAACTCTATCAAACGTAAGACCTGATTTTTCTAACTCTCTATAGTCCATTAACTTAACATCTAAATACTCTTGTAAATTTTCACTTTCTATTCTACTTTTAAATTTTTTATACTGCTCCTCGCTTAATGTTATACCTAATCCCTTTATTTTATATTTTTTTGCTGCTTCTATAAGTAATGCTCCCCAACCACAACCTATATCTAATAAACTTAATCCTTCTTTTAAGTTTAATTTTTTTAATAAGTGATTAATTTTATTCATTTGAGCTTCGTACAATGAGTTTTTATCTTCCTTAAAATAACCACATGAGTAACTCATAGTTTTATCTAACCATAGGCTATAAAAATCATTACCTAAGTCATAATGATATGAAACCTGTTCTTTTTGCTTATTTTTAGATGTTTTATGTGAAAATAAATTTGGTAATGCTTTAAAATTCGTTAAAAATTTTTCCTTATACTTTAAAACTGTATTAAGCATTAATAAAAAATCACCTTCAACCTCTAAATCTCCATTCATATATTCCTCTCCAAATACTAATGAAGTACTTGTGAGTATATCCTTTTTACTAATAGGTTTCTTTAAAATAATCTTAAATAAAGATTCTTCTCCTCCTAATTTAATTTCTTCTTTATCCCAAAATTCAACAGTAAAAGATTCATTTTCAAATATTTTTAAAAATGATTTAAGAAAAATTTTGTCTAAATCCATTCTTTATCCCTCCTTATTTAACTTATATATTAACTAAAATTCTCTCTATTAATAGTAGAAATTATTTCTCTAACTATAACTACTTATCATTCTATTTATTTAAATCAGCCTTATTCCTATTTTTTCCTAATATATTGATTATTATTTACTAAATTGTATTTAGTAATACTTAATATAAATAATATAATTTAATATATATACATAAAAAAAACAAAGTATGGATTATCATATAGATAATCCATACTTTGTTTTTATTTTCTACTATTATATTGTCTTAATAATGCTTCTTTTCCCATTTCAACTAATCTTCTGCTCATTTGACCACCAACTCTTCCACCTAATTCTCCATTTTGGAAAGAAGTATCATTAGCACCATTTGTACTATTATTTATACCCAATTCATTTGAAATTTCTAATTTCATTTGATTTAATGCTTCTTTTGCATTTGGATCAACTGGTTTATTAGACATATACATCACCTCTTATTCAACTTAAATATTCTTATTTATAGTGTTCTTATTTTATAAAATTATTCAATATTTAAGTATTCTTGTATTCCATCTACTATAGCTTGTGCCATCTTGGTTTGATACTCCTCATCTGATAAATTATTCAATTCTACGTTGTTAGTCAAAAAACCCATTTCAACCAATACAGAAGGACAATCAGTACTTTTAACAACAGCATAATCATCTCTTTTAACTTCTCTATCTCTAACATCTAAACTGTTTATTATACTTGATTGAATTGAATTAGCAAGATCATATGACTCATCTGTCTCGTTTTTCCAATAAAATGTTTCAATTCCATTAGTTGATGATGTTCCATTAGGATCTGCATTGCAATGTAGAGATACAAATATATCAGCATTATTATCATTACAAAATTCAATTCTATCACTTAAAGATAAATATTCATCTGTATCTCTAGTATTTAACACTTCTATGTTACTATTCTCTTCTATTATTTCAGTGACTTTAAGACCAATCTCAAGAGATATGTCTTTTTCACTAGTTTCTCCATCTATACTTTGTGCCCCCACATCATTTCCTCCATGACCCATATCTATAACTACTATTTTTTTATCTTCTTGTGAAGTACACTTAACCTTATTACTTAATACAACATTATTTTCGTCTTTATTATTTAGCATTATATAAATACTAATACCAAATAAAATTAATAAAATTATGGATATAACTTTAAATGGATCTTTATTTATTCTTTTGTTTATCATATTTTTATATTTCTCCCTTATCTAAATATATATCAAGTATTTTTTCATAATACTATTCAAACCTTAAAATAAACTTAATATATATTGAGATTTTACCAATAAAAATATCCATGCATAACTAAATAGTAATTATACATGGATATTTTAAATAATTGAGTTTGAAACTTTCTATATTAATTTTTAATTATATAGCTTTAATATATCTATTTTACTTGTAATTCTTCTATACAGTAATGTAAATACCATCTTATATAACTTAACTCTTCTATAGTTTTGTTTGTATCATCTAAAGTTTGTTTAGTTCTACTTCTAGCATTCTTAAAATTATTCCACTTTTCTATAGTATTATTAGTTGTTCCAGCCCTACTTATATCTAGTAAGTTTGAATAATTTAATAAGTTTTTAAGTTTATTTTTTCTGTTTCAATTAGTTTTTTATTTTCAGCTTGTGACAACTTCGTGTCTTTGATACCTACTCCTACTTCGTCAGTAAAAATATTTAATTCTGGTGATATATTAATAGCTATTGATGATGTAATTAATATCAATAACATTATTTTCATAATATATACCGTTCGTATAAAAAAACTACCCTTGTTAATAAAAGGGTAGTTGCCAATCCAAATAAACAACAGAAAATATACCTATACTATTAGCATAAGATTTCTGCTTAAACAAAGAATAGTTATTCTTTGGCAACTGGCTGGCATAGCTTTTAACCTTAGCCCCTTTAGCTTTGCGTCTCTAGATTTCTCTAAATTTGCCTATAAAATTTTAATTTCTCTTAAATAATATCATCAAAATAAATTTTTTACAATATTTATTTTATATATTATTAGATATATCTGTATAATTGTAGAAATTTTTCATTTCTTCTTCATTAGGACCTACTTCCCCATGAAGTTCTAAACCTTCTTTTCTTACTCCATATTTTCTATAAGCATTAAGTTTATATTTACATTTATTATCTATAATTTTTGCTACCTCTTTTATTGTATATTCATTATTTAAGTTAGGTGCTACTACAGTTCTAACTTCATGAAGTTTATCTTTTTCTAAAAGATAATGCAAGTTTTTTATTACAATCTCATTTTTTTTACCTGTAATTTTTATATGTTCATCTTTATCCATACATTTTACATCTAACATAAATTTATCAGTAATATTTACTAAATCTTCTCTTTGACTTAAATCTAATGTCCCATTAGTATCAACGAAACAAGTAAGATTTAACTCTCTTTTTACCTTAGTAAATAATTTCACTAAGAAATCTGCATTAAGTGTACATTCTCCTCCACTAACAGTTATACCCTGTATAAATGGTCTTATTTTTTTTATTTCTTCAAATAATTCTTCTACTGAATATTCTATTGTTTTTGGAGTTGATAAATTTTCACATGTTTTTATACAATTATCACACTCTACACATATATCTTTATTCCAAACTACCTTTTTATCTTCTATTTTTAGTGCCTCAACTGGGCAAGTTAAAACGCACTTGCCGCAGTTAGTACACATATTTATAGTTTCTGGGTTATGGCAATAAGTACACCTTAGATTACATCCTTGGAAAAATATAGCCGTTCTATTTCCTGGTCCATCTATACAAGAAAATGGTATTATTTTATTTACTAAAGCCATAATTAATCTCTAAGCCTTCTATCAAATGCTTTTGCTCCATTTTTAGCATTCATACCAAATACTGTAGCATTATTCTTAACTGCTTTTCCACTTTCTAATTCTGCAACCTCTGATTTTTTAACAAGATATCCAGTAACACGAACAACATCACATCCACCTGAATATGCTGATATATATCTTATGCCATTATTAAATGCTCCATCTACAATATTTACTATAGCTTCTGGATTATCTTTATAAGTATCTTCAAATACAAATATATCCCCTATACCATTAAAGAAATATTTATGATACGGAGCAGATTGAACTATATGTTCAAATATTTCTGGTTCTTCACCTACAGGTATTCTACACCCTGGTGATATCCCTGTATCTGAATCTATCCCTACCTGACAGTGCATTACATGATTTCCATTAAAACATCCTACATATTTAGATTTATATGAAGTTACTATTGAATTAAGTTTTTCTATTATTCTTTCACCTAGATCATTTGCTATTTTTGAGTGACCAAATCTATCCTTTTGTTCTCTAGCATTTAATAAATAGTTTACTGCTTCAGCAAGTCCAACCATTCCAAACATTCCTGTGAACAGATCTTTATTTACAAACCCTTCCTTTACAAGGAAGTTTGACTTAAAGAATGCAGACTCTTCTACTAAAAATCTTACTCTTTCATCTATATATTCAAGCATCTTTTCAGCAGCAAAAGGTAACTTATTATCTAAGAAATCTTCTATCGATTCTGCTGTTTGTGCCAATCTACTAAGAACTAATCTTACTAGGGTATATCCACCCCCACCTATTATAAATCCATTATAACAACTTGCAATAGCATAGTTTTCAGTTCCAAAATCTTTCGTATCCATTTTGTGGTTTGCAAAACTAGGCTTAGCTGTAACTAAAGCTGTACTTGCACATAATTCTATAAACTCTTTTGATGTTATATCTTTATCATATTTGACTGTTAAGTTAGGCATCGCACACTCTAGCTCTTTCATTGCTTTTAATATAAGTCTACCTGCCTTAGTATCTACTGGACCTATATTGGCATGAACGAATGAATCTGTAAGCGCTCTATCTATATGAGTTAGATATAATTTTATAGCTTTATATGCTTCTTCTTCATCTTTTACAAACGGCTCTAATAATGTATCTATATTTCCTAAGTATACTGGGTACGAAGTTATCGATGGTACATGCTTATATAGTATAAGTAAGCTATTAGTAGCTTCCCATATATCTGTTGGTGGTTTTAGATCTAAAAATTCGCATCCTTTTTCCATTAATACTTCATAATTAGGTATTACATATCTTGGTCTATAAGGTGCATTTCCTTCAAACATAGTGCAGATTATTTCTGCATCAAGAAGAGGTTTAGTTTCTTCATCTATATTTAATACATTAAGAGTACTTTCAGCTTGTCCAGCTAATTGCAGTACTTGTTGGTTGTAAGTTAATGTTTCATTTTTTATAATGTTTAATACTTGTTCCATAAGTATTTCCCCCTAAATTTATATGTATTTTATATTTAAAAATTATTTTATTGAATCCAATTTTTCTGATAGTTTATAAAACTGATCTTTTGTTATTGTAATACCTTTTCTACTTACTGAAATTAAATTTTCCTCTTTTAATGTTTTTAAGTTTCTATTGATTGTTCTAGTAGAAAAACCTAATATTGAGCCTATTTCTTCTCTAGTTTTTTCTAAAAATACTATATTTTTATCTTCATTCTCAAAAACATTAATTAAATAGTTTATTAATGTACATATTGCTGGATATGCAAGTACTTCTCCAGTACTTAATGATTGATCATACATAGTCTTTGATACAAAATGTAGAATTTCTAATGTCAATTTTTGATCATTTTGAATCCATTTAATAAAATCCCTTTTAGGAATTTCTATTACTATACACTCTGTAGTAGTTTGAAGAGTTGAAGAGTAAGTTAGTTGATTAGCCATAATTTCCATTACGCCAATATATGCTATCGGTTTGACATTTGCAAAGCTATATACAAACCCATTTTCAAACTCATTTTTTACTTGCATATTTCCTTCACAACTTATATATACACTTTCAATACTATTTCCTTTAAGTACTATTAATTTCCCTTTTTCAAATCTTACTAATTTACATTGCCTTTTTATATGATTAGGTATTTTATTTATAAAGTCTTTTACTTTTTTATCTTTTATCCGATTATAAAACAAGCTTTCTTGCATATTTTATTTTCTCCTAACGAACAAATGATTTGTTCTATAATTATTTTATCATTATTTTTATACTTCCTAAAAGGACATATGTCCTTCTATATACATTTTTATAATATATTCTTTACAATAAAAAATCTACACTAATTAAGATAATAATTGCTACTAATACTCTGCTTATAAATTGTAAATTAACGTTAATTATGGTATTCTATTCTTTTAGATGATTATATTAAATTTTATTTTGGAGGAATTGAGATGTCATTTTTAATTTTAATTGTAGGATTCTTTTTCTTAATAAAAGGAGCTGATATATTTGTAGAAGGTGCTGCATCTATAGCTAAAAAATTTAACGTTCCTTCTATGATTATAGGACTTACTATAGTTGCAATGGGAACATCTGCACCTGAAGCAGCTGTAAGTATAACATCATCATTAGCTGGTCAAAATGATATGAGTGTTGCTAATGTTGTTGGTTCTAACTTTTTTAATATCCTTATGGTTCTTGGTGTATCATCTTTAATAGCTAAATTGCCTGTGGAGAAAAATACAATAAAAAAAGATGCTCCATTTTTAATAATTGTGAGTGCTATTCTATTATTATTCGGAGTAGATTTAAAAATAAGTAGAATAGAAGGTATTATTTTACTATCCTTATTTACTTACTTCTTAATAAATACTATAAAAAGTGCAAAAGCATCTAGTAAAAATTCATCTATAGATGAAATTGCTACAACAGCTATAGAAGATGAAGTTGTAAGTGAAATTCCTATGCTTAAAACATTATTATTATGTATCATAGGTATAATAGGTATAGTTATTGGCGGTGATATGGTTGTAAATTCTGCTACTTCTATAGCAACTTCATTTGGTATGAGTGCTAACTTAGTTGGGTTAACAATTGTTGCTGTTGGTACATCTTTACCTGAATTTGTTACATCTATTGTTGCTATAAAAAAGGGTGAAACTGAAATAGCTATTGGGAATGTTATTGGATCTAACTTATTTAATATACTATTAGTTTTAGGATTAGCCACTACAATTTATCCTATAACTATAAGCATGTTCGCTTTAATAGATATAGCATTTATGGTTGCTATAACAGTTCTTTTATATTTATTTATGAAGAAAGATTCTTCTCTTGTAAAAAAGCATGGCTTAATATTAGTTATTATATATGTTGCATATATGATTTATACTATTCTAAGATAGTAAAATGACTGCAAATAATTCAAATTATTTGCAGTCATTTTTTATAAATATTATGATAGTTATGGTATCCTATATAAGGATATTATTATTGAGGGGAGTATAAGTAAATTGAAATCAGTTATATTCAGATTTTTTAAAATGATAGTAGGATTCTGTTTTTGTGCCTTAGGTATTGTAATGATGATAAATGCTAACTTAGGTTTGTCACCTTGGGATGTATTACACGAAGGTATATATAATCTAACAGGTATAACTATGGGAAAAGCAAGTATTATAATTGGAGTTATAGTCGTTATTATTGATATAGTGCTTGGTGAGAATTTAGGTTGGGGTACTATTATTAATATGATTTTAGTTGGAGTTCTCATGGATATTCTAATGTTAAATAATCTAGTTCCTATAGCTAATAACTTTATTCCTGGGCTTATTATGATGTTAGTCGGAATGTTTTTTATGGGAATTGGATGTGTACTTTATTTAGGTTCTGGATTTGGAAGTGGTCCTAGAGATGGTATGATGGTTGCAATTCAAAAAAGAACAGGTAAATCGCTAACACTTATAAGAGGACTAATGGAAATTATAGCACTTAGTGTAGGTTATTTTTTAGGTGGTACTGTTGGAATAGGAACTGTTATTAGTGCACTTGGATTAGGTTATTTTATTCAGCTTACATTTAAATTATGTAAATTTGATGGTACTAAAGTTCAGCATAGGTATATTGTTGATGACATTAATTATATAAGAAATCTTTTAAATAAAGAAAATGAGAGTAAGCAATTATTTATTAAATAAATTATATAAAAAGTGTAGATAGTCTATATAAACAAACTTATCTACACTTTTTACATTTAACAGATTATACTATCTGATAAAATAATCCATGATTTGTACAATAATAGAATAATCTTCCGTGTCCTCGCTTACGCAATCTAAGTTGAAGATCCCATTCAGGATATTGCTTTGCAATAAGTACACTATCTCCTTTTAAATATGCTAAGAAAGATATATAATGTTCTTTGTCCATGGAGTGATTAGACGTTATATATAACTCATCTTCCACAGGCTCTATATTTAAAACGTGTTTTTCATCTGATTTCTTTGCTTCTAATGCTTCTAATTTTTTCCCACAACATGATATTTCTGCATTGCCCGTAGCTGTCATTAAATTATTACATTGTGGACATACATAAAATTTTAATTTATTCATATTTCCTCCTACTAAGTTGTTTAAATTTATCTCTCCTTCTAATATTCTATCAACACTTACACAAAAGATTTCTGCTAACTCTGAAAGTAATGATATATCTGGACACCCTAATCCTCTTTCCCATTTACTTATTGTTTTATCACTAATATTCATTAAATCAGCTACTTGTTTTTGTGTCATGTTCTTTTCTTTTCTTAGATTATATATTAATTTACCTATTTTTTTACAGTCCATTAACATCACTCCTTAGATATAATTTAAACTATTTAGTAAAATCATTCAATAAACTCTCCGTAGAGTTTTCTCTTAATCTATAGGTTCTGCTCTAATATAGTAATAGTCTTAAACATATGATTTTTCATTATAATAATATATTATTTTCTTATATTCCCTTTATAAATCTATCGAGTTATAATATTTTTCCCTGTTTATAACCTCTTGATTATCATTATTAATTTCTATATATACAGGACCTGTTGAGAATTCAATCTTTCATTAGCTTTAAATGTTTTATTTATTTCTAAACCTATGTAATATAAATTACCTGTATCACCTTTAGTTATTATATGCTCTCCTACTTCTAATTCCATTTCTATAACTCCGTTATTTGCAGTATATTCTTGTCCATCAATCACCACGTCTTTATTAAATGTTGAATTTAATACCAATATAAGTTTTGAATTATTTTCAGTTATAAATTTAATACTTGTTGAAGACTCCATTTTTAAGCATTTAGTAAGTTTTAAATCATTATATTTTACTGTTCCTTTCGTACTTGAAAGATTTCCTGATATATCAAAGAAGTTACTACTTTTATTATCCGTTGTAAAGTTATGCTTAACTATTATTGATTCATCAGGAGTCGATGGTGTTTGATCTACTTCTGGTTTTTCCGGTTCTTCTGGTGTAACTGGTGGAATTTCTTCAGGTTGTTGTGGTTCATCTGGTATTACTGGCTCTAATGTTTCTATTGATCCACCACCAATAGAAATTAATTGACTTTTGTATCCTTTGATTGCATTCATTAACTCTATATTTACGCTAGAACTAATATCATCAGCACTTGTAAATTTCCACTCAAAATCTCCACCATTTACTCTTCCTGAATAGTTTGTAACAATACCTCTTACATCTTCTATATTATCTGGAGTATACTCATACATTTTAGAACTTGTATCAAAGTTATTATATGTATTTGCTCCACTTAAAGTCTTATATGTACTTGGAACTATTTCATTTCTCGAAATTGCTAAATAAGCATCAAACTGTGTTGAATTTTGACTTGCATATACAATTCTTGATTCACCTGATATCTTGTTGTTATATGCTTTGATCATACCACCAGATTCACCTGAGAAGTTTCCTTTACCATTTCCATATATATCACTGCCTTGTAATGAAATAAGCATTGGATATTTAGTATTTCTAAAATCACTAGCTTCTACGAAAGCTGAACTGCCTTTAGTTACCCCAACTCCATATTTTGAATTTCCATCAAAATAATTATTATAAATATGCACTGTACCGACTCTTATTCTAGGATGCCTTGAGTCTGAATGATCAAACCAATTATGATGATACGTTACAAAAAACTCTTCAGTATCACTCATTCCACAAAGTGAAGCTTTACCTGAATCATAAAAATGGTTGTATGAAATTGTTACATAGGTTGATTTTCCCTTAACATCAGCTGAACCATCTCCTTTTGCCTGGTCTACATCACTTCCTGCACTTCCATAGAATATATCATTATTATGAATCCATATATTCTCATTCCCTGTATCCAGTGAAATTGCATCATCTGGGAATAACATTATACCAACATTTCTTAATTCTACATTATGAGAATCTCTAATTAAAAATCCCTATTTATATACTGTAGTATCCTCTCCTACACCTTCAAAAGTAACATTATATATTCCCTTTAATTGTAAATATCCACTTGAATTAAGTCCTATAATATCTGATCCTTTTATTTCTCCAATCATACGTATTATTAAAGGTGTTTTATCATAACCTTTTGGACGTTTTGATAGTATATCTACTATACCTGTACATTTAGTTTTACTCCCTTTGCTATTAGTAATAACATCTAACGTTACTGTATTAACATTTTCTGATGTTATATATATTATTTTTGAATCATTCTTAACTGTTCCATTATCATTATATCCTCCTGAGCTAGTCTTCATAGGAGATTCTTTAGAGAACCCAAAACCTTCTCTTGTATGATTTTTAACTTCTATATCTGTTATTATTCCTTGTAAAGATACCTCTTCTTTATTATCTATTGTAGGAATTACTTTTATAATGTATTCGCCTTCTGAAAGACCCAGTATATCTGCTCTAAAATATGATGAGTATTGCCTTATTAGTTCATCGTCTATTTTTTTATATTTATAATATGATTCAGATGCTAGCTTATAATAAACATTATACCCTTTAGCCTCTTTTATCGGCTTCCATTCAACACTTATACTTTCTAACCATCCTTTACTTTCTAATATAGAAACTTTGCTTAATTGAGTTATATGGCCTGTATTATTCTCTATTGCACTTGCAATAATAGCTACATTAGTAGATATTATTGACGCTATAGTCATAGATGCTATAGCTTTTGATAAAATTTTCATCTTCAAATTTAAATCTCCCTTTTATAAATTTATTGTAGCTAAGGGTATTCCGATAAAATCTTAATTCTTTAGTTTTATTTTGCAATAAAAAAACTATCCTAACTTAAGAAAGAGGATAGTTTCCATATAAATCATTACAACCTAATCTATATTTAATTAAATATATTAAATAAATATAATCTTATTTTATAAGAACAAAGAATAAATATTCTTCGGCAACTGGCTGGCATAGTAATAATTACCTTAGCCCCTTTAGCTTTGCGTCTTTGGATTTCTCCAAATTTGCCATTATTTTATTGTAAAAACAATTTATCATATATTTATATCTATTTCAATAGAATATCTTTATAAGAATAACAATACTAGAAAATTTTTCTAGTATTGTTATTCTTATTATGTTCCGCAATAAGTTCTATAAGGACAATTTGATGGCTTAGGTAATTTAGAATACTCTTCTTGTTTTTTTGAATGTTCATATGGTTTAGATAGAACCTCAAGAAGTCTTTTCATAACATTAAGATTACCTTTATTAGCAGCATCAAGAGCTTCTTCAACTCTATGATTTCTTGGAATTACAGCTGGATTTGAATTCATCATTAGTCCTTTAACCATTTCTTTTGACTTTCCTTGTCTTTGTAATCTTTCCTGCCATAATTTATACCAATATTTAAATTCCTGACTATTATACATTGAACTTTCTTTATTATTATCAAATGTTAATGAGATAAATGTATTAGTATAATCTTCATTATACTTCTCCATCATATTAAGCAAATCTTTAATAATAGATTTATCTTCAACCTCTTCATCAAATAATCCAAGCTTAGACCTCATTATAGATATCCAATTTGAATAATATATCTCAGAAAAGTTAGAAATAGCATTTTGAGCTATTTGTATAGCTTTATTCCTATCTTCATTTAGCAACGGTAATAATGATTCTGCAAATCTACATAAGTTCCACTCTGTCATAATAGGTTGATTTTTATATGAATATCTTCCATTTCTATCTATAGAACTAAATACAGTATTAGGATTGTATTCATCCATAAATGCACATGGCCCATAGTCAATTGTTTCTCCACTTATAGTCATATTATCCGTATTCATAACTCCATGTATAAAACCTACACATTGCCACTTAGAAACAAGACTTGCTTGAGATTTTATAACCTCATTAAGTAGATTAATATATTTATTACTATCATCTTTGATATGAGGAAAATGTCTTTTTAAACAGTAATCAGCTAAATCTTTAAGTTGTTGGTGTGACCCAAAGCTCGATACATATTGAAATGTACCAAATCTAATATGACTTGAAGCAACTCTAGTTAATATTGCACCTTTTTTTATATCTTCTCTAATCACTGGATCACCAGTTTTAACTACAGCTAAGCTACGCGTAGTAGGAATTCCGAGTCCATACATTGCTTCGCTTATTATATATTCTCTAAGCATTGGAGCAAGTGCCGCTCTTCCATCTCCTCCACGAGAGTATGGAGTTTTTCCTGAACCTTTAAGTTGAATATCATATCTTTCACCTAACGGTGTTATTTGCTCTCCTATTAATAAAGCTCTTCCATCACCTAGTATTGTAAAGTGCCCAAACTGGTGACCTCCATATGCTTGAGCAATATATTCTCCACCTTCTATTTTCTTATTTCCTGAGAATATTAAAGTTCCTTCATAACTTTTTAAGGAATCAATATTAAAACCTAAATTTTTTGCCAATTGCTCATTTAATATAATTAACTTTGGTGATGATACTGGATCTATATTAATTTTACTATAAAAAAAATCAGATAAATTTATATACGTATTATCAAAATTCCATCCCATGTTATTTGCATTTTTTATATAAGTCATTTTTCCTCCTTTATTTTAATTTAGATTTATTAATTAATATACCCTTATTAATCATTTCAAATAATCTTATTTAACACAAATCTTTAATCCTTTTTTTGTAATTTTAGACAGTAAAATTTAATTATAAAACTCAACTGTATTTTCACTTATAATGTTCATAACGATAATATAAAACAAACTAAAAGTCACTCTGATTTAATCAGAGTGACTTTTAGTTTGTTTTTAAATTTATTAAAAACATTTTTCTTTTACATTGTCTACTTCGATTTGTTCTCCGTTAGATTCTATAACTCTTTTATACCAAAAGTATGAATCTTTACGTAACCTCTTCATAGTACCATTACCTTCATTATCACGATCTACATATATCATACCATATCTCTTCTTCATTTCGCCTGTAGTAAATGATACTAAATCTATTATTCCCCATGGGGGATATCCCATTAAGTCTACTCCATCATAATTTACAGCTTTTTTAATTTCTTCTATATGTTGTTTTAAATAATCTATACGATTTATATCATGAATTTCTTCATTTTCTTCAACTACATCTACTGCTCCAAATCCATTTTCAACTATAAACATAGGCAGTTGATATCTATCATATATACGATTTAATGTATATCTTAGACCAACTGGATCTATTGCCCATCCCCAATCACTAGATTTTATATATGGATTTTCAACGCCATTTTCTAATCCACCATTCACTATATCTCCAGTATTATCATTATGTACATCAGATTTAACTGTCGTAGACATATAATAACTAAATCCTATATAATCAACTGTTCCTTTACGAAGTATTTCTTCATCTCCTTCTTGTATACCTATATCATATCCTTGTCTTTCAAATTCTTTTACTGCATAACTTGGATAATATCCACGAGTATGGACATCTAAGAAGAAGAATCTTTGACGCATAGCTTCCTCTGCAGCCATTATATCATCTGGATTACAAGAATATGGATATATAGGAACATGAGATACCATACAACCTATTTTGAAGTCTGGATTTATTTCATGCCCTTTTATTACTGCTTTTGCACTTGCTAATAGTTCATTGTGAGCAACTGTATATAACACTTCTTTAGGATCTTCATTCTCTTTAAGAGTTACACCTGAGTTAGTCCATAAGAATATTGGATTATTAGTATCCATTTGGTTATTTATTTCATTAAAAGTCATCCAATACTTAACTTTATCTTTATATCTTTCAAAACATACTTCTGCAAATCTAACAAAGAAATCTATTAATTTACGATTTCTAAATCCTCCATATTCTCTAGCTAAATGAAGCGGTAATTCAAAGTGAGATAATGTTATAACTGGTTCTATTCCATGCTTTAATAGTTCATCAAATACATCATCGTAGAATTTAAGTCCTTCTTCATTTGGAACTAATTCATCTCCCTTTGGAAATATTCTTGTCCAAGCAATAGATGTTCTTAAGCACTTTAATCCCATTCCTGCAAGTAATTCTATATCTTCTTTATATCTTCCATAAAAATCTATAGCTTCATGATTTGGATAAAACTTATCTGGCATAATTGTTTCAGTAATTTCTCTAGGAACACCATGAGCACCTGCAGTCATTACATCTATAACACTAGGACCTTTTCCACCTGCATTCCATCCACCTTCAAATTGATGAGCTGCAAAAGCTCCTCCCCATAAAAAATCTTTTGGTAATTGATTCATAATATCTCTCCTTAATAATTATATATTTTGTGGTACTGCTTTAAGATTAATTATTGTTTTTCCGTAACTAGCTTCTTCATTTATGCATAATGCACTTTCTTCATAAGAATCAAAATTAGTTATTACAACTGGCGTAATTAAAGAATATCCTTTTGAATTTATTGCCTTTCTGTCAAATTCTAGAAGTAAATCTCCACATTTTACTCTCGAATTAACTTTTGTTTTTATATCAAATCCTTATCCTTTCATTTGAACTGTATCCATACCAACATGTATTAATAGCTCTACTCCATTTTCAGAACGTAGACCTATTGCATGTTTAGATTCTGCTATAAATTCTACAGTTCCATCAAATGGTGCATATACTTTATTATCACTTGGTTCTATTGCAATTCCTTTTCCCATAGCCCCGGAAGAAAACACTGGGTCAGATATTTCTGAAAGTGCTATAACTTTTCCACTTATAGCATTTTTTATTTCTTCATTACTATTTATTAAACTAGGTTCCATACTAGTAATTGTTTCAATTACTTCTTTTTCTTCTTCTTTTTCTCCAAATCCAACTATTTGAACTAATATTATTGCACCAAATAATGCTATTGCACAACCTATTAATTCTCCTACTATTGATGTTGGATTGCTTGGATTTATAGCATTTACTACTGTTAGTACACCTGGAAGTCCTGCATACGCATAGTAGTGAGCATTAAAGAAAGATGCTACTACTGCAGCTACAGCTCCTGCTATACAACCACATATAAAAGGCTTTTTGTACTTTAAATTTACTCCATATATAGCTGGCTCCGTTATACCAAATATTCCTGTTATACCAGCTGAAAGTGCTATATTCTTAGTCTGTTTATTTTTTGCTTTTACAAATACTCCTAAAACAGCTCCAGCTTGAGCAACAACTGCCATTGTTTGGAATGCTTGGAATGTATCCATACCATACATATCATAGTTTGCTAATACCATAGGAGTTACTCCCCAGTGAACTCCAAATATTACTACTACTTGCCATAATCCACCTATTATTGCACCTGCGACTGCTGGTGATAAAGCAACCAGATAATTATATCCATTTGCTATTGCTGTAGCTAAACCATCAGAAGCTGGTCCTATTGCTACTATTGTAAGTGGTACCATAATTACCATACATAAAAGAGGTGTAAACAATGATTTAACCACTTCTGGTAAATTTTTTTCTACAAATCTTTCAACATATGATAATATCCATACTAAAAATAACGGTGGTAAAACTGATGAAGTATAAACTGTTTCTGATAACTTTATTCCCATAAAGCTCACAACTGATCCATTAGCTATTTGTGATGCTATATCAGACCAAGTTGGACTTACTAATGCACAACAACATGCTATCGCTATATATGTATTACATTTAAAATGTCTAGATGCTGTTATAGCTATGAATATTGGTAAAAAGGTAAATGGTGCCCAAGATATAAAATCTAATACTTGATTTACACCTGTACCTGAAAAATTTGGAAATGCTAAATTTGCTAATATTAAACATCCTTGTAATATACCTGCTGCTGCTAATATGTATATAAAAGGTGCAAAAACTGCAGACATTGTTGCTATTACCCTATTTAAAATAGTTCCTTTTGCTTCACTTTCATCTGATGAATTTTCTAAATTAACTATACTTGATACCTTATCAAATACCTTCCCTACATGTGTCCCTATTACAACCTGGAACTGTCCATTATTTTGTACCACAGTTATAACACCAGTAAGTGAAGATACTTTATCTACTGCATCTTTAGGTGTTTCTTTTAATACTAACCTAAGCCTTGTTGCACATCTTGCAGCGCCTGTTATATTTTTTTCCCCACCAACAGCTTCAATAATATCCACTGCTAACTTTTCATAGTCACGAATGCTATTTGACATTTTTATTCCCCCATTTAATCAATTTTATCCCAAAGTGTATCTTGATAAATTTATTGTATGTTTATATTGTAATTATACCGGTATAATTAGTTAACAGTTTTTGCAAACATTTTCATTAACTTGGATTAATTTATGTTTTATGCTATACTTATACAAAATATGATTAAAGTAATGAGGGAGTAAATATGCTGAAATATCAACAAGTTGCAAATGATATTGAAAATTACATATATGATAACGATTTATCTCAAGGAACAAAGCTTCCTACAGTAGAAACTTTAGCTTCAGATTATAGTGTCAGCAAAAGTACTATAGTTAAAGCTTTAGAATTATTAGTAACAAAAGGTATGGTATATCAAGTTCAAGGTAGCGGTATATTTGTTAGAAGAAAAAATAGAAAAGGATATGTTAACTTCTCTACAATTCCTGGATTTACTAATAACTTTAAAGGTTCTAAAGTAACTTCAAAGGTTTTAGAATTTGATCTTATTAATGCAACAAAAGAAATTGCAGACTTACTGGAATGTAATGAATACGATGAAGTTTATATGGTAAAAAGATTAAGATACTTAGATGATGTGATTTTCTGTATTGAAGAAGCTTACTATAAAAAGAGCATTGTTCCCTATCTAACTAAAGATATAGTAGAATGTTCAATTTACGAGTATTTAGAAAAATCATTAAATCTAAATTTTGCATTTTCTGATATCTATATGATTATAGAAAAATTAGACAGTGAATCTGCTAGTTTATTAGGTTTAAATTCTGGGGATCCTGCATTAATAGTAGATGAACAAGTTTATTTGACATCAGGAGTTCTTTTTAATGCTTCTAAGGTAACTTATCATTATGAAAACTCTAAGTTTTTCTTTCAATCTTAAAAAAAAGGAATGTCATAAAATGATTAAAATCACTTTAGACATTCCTTTTTTACTTACTATGCATATATTTCTTCCAATCCCCACTTTGAATATAAATTGATTCTTTCTCAAAACGTTGATCATTATTTTTATTGTAGAAGTAAACAAAGCATTTTTCAATTTCATTATCGCTTATATTCTTAACTTCAAGAATTATCTTATCATATTCATTTTCTGGATTATCTTTTCCTTTAAATCCTTCCATTTCATCCATTGCTTTTATAGTTTCCTCATAGAAATTTGGATCTATCACTATAATTTCTCCATTTATAATGTCTTCACCTGATATTATAGCTGGATATCCTTTATAAGGCATGTGATATAATCTCATATTTTCTAACTTTGCAGTTTTTTTCTCTAATACCTTACCAGCTAAATATTTCTCATAGTTAAAAAATCCATCTCTTAAACTTCCATAGACAAAAACATTTATATTTTTCATTAGCAAATTTCTCCACCTATAGCATTTATATCTTTATCATACAAAGTACATGCTTCTATTGCAAGCTCAAGTCCTTTTACTATTTCATCTAAAGACATAAATGGTGTATTTTTCTTATCTATAATTTGAGAAGTCATGTAAGGTATGTGTATAAATCCACCTTTTATATTAGGGTATTTTTTATCTATCATATATAATATTCCGTACATAACATGATTACATACAAATGTTCCTGCTGTATTAGATAATGTTGCTGGTATATTATTTTCATTCATATGTTTTACCATTGCTTTTACTGGTAAATTTGAAAAGTATGCAGCTTGACCATCTTCTTGTATCACTTCATCAGTTGGCTGATTGCCTTCATTATCTTCTATTCTAAAATCATCTATATTTATAGCTACTCTTTCTGGAGTTATGTCAAATCTACCTCCAGCTTGTCCCACAGATATTACAAAATCAGGATTATGCTCTTTTATTGCATCTTCTATAACTTGAACTGACTTAGTTCTAACTGTAGGTATAGTTATTTTTATTACATGAGCACCATTTATCTCGTCTTTTACCATTTTTACAGCTTCTTCTGCTGGGTTTACTGCGTCTCCTCCAAATGGATCAAATCCTGTTAATAATATTTTCATATAATTTCCTCCTAAAAATATCTGTTAATTTAAATTAAAAACCTAAAGTATACATTAAGAAAATATGAACTATAAGTAATACTAATGCCACTGGCGCTTGTGCTTTTATTACCGCATTTTTATCCTTAAGCTCTAGTAATGCTGCAGGTAACATATTAAAGTTTGCTGCCATCGGAGTTAATAGCGTTCCGCAATATCCAGCTGTTAGCGCAAGAGTAGAGCATACTATAGGATCTCCTCCTTGAGCAAATACAAATGGTAAACCTACTCCTACTGTTATAACTGAGAATGCGGCAAATGCATTACCCATTATAGCTGTAAATAATGCCATACCAACACAATAAGCTATAACTCCAACTAATATATTTCCAGTTGGTATAACCCCAGATATTATAGAAGATATCTTATCTCCTACTCCAGCTGCTGTAAATAAAACGCCTAATGAAGCTAATAATTGAGGTAATATTGTAAATGCTCCCATTGATTGATACATTCTATTACTATCTTCTAAAAATTCACCAACATTTGCTTTAGTTATTACAAATGTTAATAATAAAGTTACTGTAGCTGATATACCGATTGCTACTGTTCCTGATAAATATGTAAATGATGCTATTATCATTGCTACTACTGCAATTGATAAAGATGGTATAAATATTTTCAAACCTAATTTCTCTGCTTTTAAATTCGCAAATGTTTCATCTAACTGTTTTAATGTTCCTATATTTATTTGTTTAGTCACTGATAATAACGCTATTAAAACTACTAATACTCCTACTAATATACTTGGTATGTAATTTCCAAACATAAACACTATCGCTAGAGTTCCCCAAAATATTGAAGTTCCTATTCTTGTTTTATGATTTTTATCTTTTATAGTGAACACCATAGTAACTATCATGTATAACCCTATCATCATATAAAATATTTCTAATAATGTATTTGAAAGCTTTGCTATATCCATTATTCTGCACCTCCTACATTATTTTTTCTAGACATATATTTTTTCTTTAATTTTCTATCTAATAATCTATTTTGACAAACCCATAGTATTATAGCTAAAACACCCACTGGTATAGCTACTTTCGCCAGTTGAAGTGTATCTACATTCATTCCTAGACCTTCTAATGTTGATGCTATTAAAAGTATTCCTGCATTAGCCATAAATATATTTTGACCATAGAAATTACCTATATTATCTGATGCAGCTGAATAAGCTCTTATTTTATCTAAGTCTTCTTCGTCTAATTCTCCATACTTTGCAATGGCTGCACCTTCTGCCATTGGGCTTACTAATGGTCTAACAAACTGAGGATGACCACCTAATGTAACCCCCATTGCTATCGTTGCTTCTCTTATAAGTGTATATCCACTTAATAGTATTCCTGTTGATAAATTACTTGCTTTTTTTATAAGCATTATTGCTTTAGCTTTTAACCCATATCTTTCACATAATCCTATTATTGGTACTGTAAGCATAAATAAGCAAGTTGTTCTATTTGTTATAAATGCCTCTCCTAAGGTACTTAAAGTTTCTGTTATACTCATATTTGCAACTAACCCTGTAGCAATTCCAGCTGAAACTACAACTGCTATAGTATCTAATTTTAGCGCAAATCCAATTATAATTATCAATATTCCTATTAATTCCATATTGACTTCTCCTTTTTTTTTAATATTCAGTTAATTTATTATATAATGTTAATTTTTAAATGTAAACATTTTTCGACATACTTTTTAAAATTTTCTAAAAATTTTTACTTATATTTTATTTCTCTATATATAAAAAAACGAACTCTATTTAGAGTTCGCTTTGCTAGCTAATTGATTTTTCTTCATATATATTACGAATTTCATTTATATGCTGAATTACGATACTTATATGATAGTTATAAACTGGACTTATATCATCTTTTATTTCTATATCATTAGCTAATTCATCATATAAATCTTTACATTTATTATAATTTTCTTCATTTATATAACATTTTTTCTTCATACTTTCTAAAACTTGAAGATGCATGTATATCTGCTTACAAATCTCTATTATATTGTTAATTTTTTTATCATCAATTTCTGAATTACTATATTCTAGCTCTTCTAAGAATTTTTTATATAGTGCTTCAAGGTTAGAAATATCTTTAATTAAAGAAGATTTATCCATATGAATTCCATTTTCAACCTCATATCTTAATAGCTCAATAGATTTATCCTCTATTGTTTTAATTTCATTATAGATTTTATCTAAATAGTTAGGTCTATATATTATATAATTTACAGCTACTCCGATAAGGATACCTATCGATGTATCTAATATTCTATAAATAGAATAGCTCAATGGATTTGAACTTCCAGTTCCTAATTCTATAGCGCAAAATACTATACATGCAATATTTATAGATTTGTTTATATTTAAAATATTACATATATATATAGTCGCAATTACTCCTAAACATGATAATATAGGGTCACCAGGTCTAATACTTACAAATAAAAATCCTACTACACCACCTACAAATGTACCCTTTAACCTATTTTTACCTACGACTAAAGAACTTTTTACTGTTGCTTGCATGCATATAACACAAGATATTGCAGCATAAAAAGTGTTATCAGCTATATTTAACTTTCCAGCTAATATACACAACATAACACCTATACCGGTTTTTATAGTTCTCATTCCAGGTTTTTGTAATTTCAAATTCAACACCTCCACTCAATATTACTATATCATAATGTAAATTATATACAATTATTTAAACACATAAAAATACTAGAACAACTTGTTCTAGTATCTTGTAAATAAAATTTAAATTTGTATTTTATACTTACCAATAAGTTTACAAGATAAAACCTAGTTTTTTTATATTACATAAATATAAGATGGACTATTTAGGAAAAATAAATTATAACTCTTGCTAAATTTATAGGAGGTTTATTTATGGACAAAGAGTTTGATCATGATTATAAAAAAAATGTTCTTCGACTGGCACTATTTATTGGTGAACTTATGCTTATAAATGGAGCTGAAACTTATCGTGTTGAAGATACAATACTTAGGATTTGTAAGTCTAGAGGTTTTAACCATATAAATGTTTTTACGTCTCCTACAGTTATAATCATTTCTGATTATAGATTTGATGGTTATGCATTTATGAAAACTATAAAGTCTAGATCTATAAATTTAAACAAAATTTCATTATTAAATAGCCTTTCTAGGAAATTTGTAAATGATACTAATTTATCCGTTAAAGATGCTATGATAGAACTAAAAAGATTAAATAGTGTAAATTCATATTCTCCTATAGTAGCTTATATTTGTACAGGAATTGGCTCAGCCTTTTTCGCAGGTGTTTTAAGTGGAGATAACTTACAAACTTTTATATCTACCTTTATTACATCTATTTTAGCAGTTATTATTTACAATAAAACTATGAAGTTGAGTAGTATACCTGCATTTTCTAGCTTAATTGCATCTATTTTTATAGCCTTTATTGGGGTTTTATTATCCCATATTAATATAGTAGATACACCAACCATGCTAATCGTAGGATCTATTATGCCTCTTCTTCCTGGTGTTTCATTTATTAAGGGAATTAGAGACTTAATTTCTGGAGATTTAATTTCCGGTGTAGCTCGAGCTTTTGACGCGACTGTTACTGCTATAAGTATTGCCTGCGGAGTTGGTATTATTTTAGATATTTGGATCAGATTAGGAGGTATACTTTAATGACAAATATGCCTGTTTATATGCATTTTTTATATTCATTCTTTGCTACTATAGGCTTTTCCGTATTTTTAGATGCACCTAAATCTACATTGATTCCATGTGGATTTACCGGAGGATTGGGGTGGAGTGTATATTATTATTTATATACATTTACATATAATGATCCTTTTTCAAATTTTATAGCTGCTTTTTTAGTTTCTTTAGTAAGTGAAATACTAGCAAGAAAATTAAAGCAACCAGCTATAGTTTTTGTGATTCCCGGAATTATACCTCTTGTCCCTGGACTTGGTATGTATAAGACCATGCTTTACTTAGTACAAAGTAATTTCGCCTTAGCAATATCTAAAGGTTCTAGTGTGCTATTCGTTGGTGGTTCAATAACTCTAGGTGTACTTGTTGTAACATCATTAGTAAAAACAGTTAACATATCTGAATTAAAAAGAGCTGCTAAATAGCAGCTTTATCTTTTATATTGCTATTCAATTTTCTTAGGTAAATTAATAAAAATATAGTTCTGCCAAAATAATATGTTAAAAACGCAAACCAAAGACCATAATTTTTAAATATAGGAGCTGTTATTTTTAAAGTTATTATAAATAATATCATTGATAAAAATGTAGAGTTTCTTATCGCTTTAGTTTCCATAGCTCCAGTGAAAACCCCATAAAATGTAAGGCTCATACATGCTATACATGGATAAATGATTATCCAAAAATCATAAATCTTAACATTTGTAACAACTTCTTCTATACTTGTAAATAAAAAAATTACTCTCTCTCTAAAAAATATATAAAGTATAGTAAGTAAAACCATAAATATAAAACTCCACTTAAAGGTTATCTTTATTGTATTATTTAATAAATTACTATTTTTATTTCCTACTGCCCTTCCTGCAAATACACTAGATGCATTTGCTAATCCTTCAAATAAATATGAAATCACACTTTCTAGTTGTAGAATGATAGTATTTGCTGCAAGTATCTCAGTTCCAAAAGATGAGCTACTTGCCATAAACATATTATTCACTATCAAAAGACATATAGTACGTATTATAAAATCTGAATTAGCAAATATCTTATTAAGTATTTCATTCTTATCTAATATATTTTTATTTAATACATCTTTACATTTAAATCCACTAGAACTGAACATGAATTTAATACCTAATACTAATGTAAATAATTGAGAAAATAAAGTAGCTATAGCTACTCCATCTACCTTCATTCCAAAATTCCATACTAATAATACATCCAATACTATATTGACTATATTGCCAACAACCTACATTGTAACAGACTCTTTCACTTTTGATTGCCCCATTAACCATCCTAAAATAACATAATTTACAAATACAACAGGAGCTCCATAAATTAATATATTATAGTATATACGTGACTGCTCCATTACTAATTTTTCTGGTGCTAATATCTTCATTGCCAGTGTCCATATAATATCCTTCATTAATATAAATCCTAATCCTACTATAATAGCTATAATTAAGGGATGTATAAAAGCTTCTATTTTCTTTTTATTATTATCATCCCCTATGGCCTGAGCGCTATAACTAGTAGTACTTACCCTCAAAAATCCAAATAACCAATATAATGTATTAAATATAGTAACTCCTATGGATACTCCCCCTATAAATATAGGACTTTCCATTCTTCCAACTACTGCAGTATCAACTATACCTAATAAAGGTTGAGTAAGTGTTGATAACATAAATGGTATTGCAATCTTTAGATATTCACTTTGATTTAATTTATCACATTCTATATCCATAAAATCACCTTATTTTTCTATTATCATTAAGTTCTCATATTGTTTTATATTACAATCAATTAAGTTTCATGATACTTTAATCATATAAATAAATTTATTTAATAATACTTTTGCTCTTACTTAATATATAAAAGCCCCCCACTGTTAGAAGGAATATCTATAATTAATTTCTTTCTTTTTGTATCTATCTTTAATAAATTATTATTTTTAGTAGTATCTAAAATGTCAACAGCATTACTTACTTCAAATGGCATATCTATTTCCATAGTTATAGATTTGTAATTATTATTAACTATTGTTACAACTGCATGATTTTCTAATATTCTAGCAAATGCAAATTGACGATTTGTTAATTTAAGTTCTTTATAATCACCATAAGTTAATTCTAAATAATTTGCTTTAAGTTCTCCTAGTTTACATAAAAGATTAGTTATTTTATTTTTATAATAATAATCTTTATAATTGTTTAAGTCTAAACATGGCCTAAGATTCCAATCATCACCTTGATTCTTATTCCCTTCTATACAGAATTCTGAACCATAATATATAGAAGGAATGCCAGGTATGGTGTATTGAAGTAATAAAGTGTTATATATATGTTCTTTATTTTTCAAAATACTATATATACGTGATACATCATGATTGTCTACAAATGTATAAAGCCTTAATTTCCCTGTCATTTCTATCATACGTTTAATATTATGTGCTAACTCAAAATAATTGTGATCATTATGACTTGAGTAAATAGATTTATACATTGAATAATTCGTCACAGAATGTAACATCTCACTATTTGCCCAACGACTATAATCACCATGTATTACCTCACCCATTAACCAAAAATCATTTTTTAAGTTTTCAGTAAATATTCTAAGTCTTTTCATAAAATTAAAATCTAAAACTTCTGCAACATCTAGTCGTATTCCATCAATATCAAATTCATCTATCCAAAACTTAACTGTATCTAGATGGTATTTCACTACTTCTTCATTGTTATTATTTAATTTGACAAGAAGATTATATCCTCCCCAATTTTCATAACATAATCTATCATTATACTCATTATTTCCCAAGAAATTTACATTACAAAACCAGTTTCTATATTTACTATTTTCACGATTTTTCTTTAAATCCTCAAAAGCAAAAAAATTTCTACCTACATGATTAAATACTCCATCTACAATTACTTTTAGCCCTATTTTATGGCAATTACTTATAAAATTTCTAAAGTCTTTATTATTTCCAAGTCTTTTATCCACTTTTCTATAATTTATAGTATCATATCCGTGTGAACCAGATTCAAATAAGGGACCTATATAAATACATGTACATCCTATTTTTTTAGCATGCTCTGCCCATTTATTAAGTTTTTCAAAATGATTTTCTGCCACTCCACTATTTTCATGTCTACAACCACAAAGTCCAAGAGGGTATATATGATATATTACAGCCTTATCATACCATGCCATAACAATCTCTCCTTTCATAGTTAAATACCTTATATTCATTATATTAGTTTTTTTAATTTGTTATTCAGTTGTATATAATAAAAGGACTAGCTACGCTTAGCTAGTCCTTTTATTTGTTGCTCATTTTTTATCTTTTAAATTTGGATTAACTGGTAATATAATTCAAAATTGCTACCTTCTCCAAGCTTACTCTCCACATAAATTTCGCCTTTATGTAACTTTACAATTTGATTAGTTATTGCAAGCCCAAGTCCACTTCCTAATTTTGCTTTATTACTCATTTCTGTTACTTGACTAAATCTCTCAAAAATAGTTTTATGATATTTCTCATCTATTCCAACGCCTGTATCTTTAACACTTATCATAACCCTATCATTTAAATCTTTTACACTTACAGTTATATTACCACCCTTTGGTGTAAATTTAGCTGCATTACCAACTAAATTTACTATACATCTTTCAATTTCATAAGAATCACAGAATATAGTTTTCTCCTCAACATCTGGGTCTATTATAATATCAATACCTTTTGATTGTACATAATCAACTAGTGCCAATGAAGTTTCTTCAACTAAGTATACTATACCTACTTCTTTTAAATTTATAACATACATATCATTTTGTAGTTTAGTATTATCAACTATGTTGTTAACTAAATTTAATAATCTATCACAATTTTTTTGTGATATATCTATATAATAGCTCAATTTACTGTGTTCAAGATTTGAACCTTTTTTCATTAAACCTAAGATTAGTTGATTTGTGCTATTTATAACATTCAAAGGTTTTCTTAACTCATGAGATAAATTAATTAAATAACTATTTTTACTCTCTTATAATTATTAATATATTTAAAAATTTATTTAATGTAACTTCCTTAATATACTTTTATTTAATATATTTAAATTTATGTAACTAGTTTTTACAACTTATATATTATATTTACTAGATCAAGTCCATCATCGTAATTTACTACTGCATCAACTTCATATACATCTTTAATAAGTTCTTTTGTTAAAATTTCTTTTGGATTTCCATATGCAACTATGTATCCGTCTTTTAAAACATATATTTTATCACAATACATTGATGCCATATTTAAATCATGAATGGCAGCAATTACTTCTATATCTAAATTCTTAACTGTATTCATTAACTGTAATTGATATTTTATATCTAAGTGATTAGTCGGTTCATCAAGTATTAAACAATCTGTTTTTTGAGCAAGAGCTCTTGCTAATATAATTCTTTGCTGCTCTCCACCAGAAAGTGTATTAAAGTTTCTATCTTTACAATTAAGCATGTCAACTTTCTTTAAAGATTCCTCCATTATTTCATAATCATTTAAAGAATCTCTTTCCATTAATTTTTTATGAGGAGATCTTCCCATTAAAACTATTTCACTTACACTAAAATCGAAATCATAATAGTTATGCTGTGAAACCACTGCCATCTTTCTTGCACTTTCTTTAGTAGTAAGATCATTTAAATTTATATCGTCTAATCTAATAATTCCACTTGTTGGCTTTAATATTCTATAAATACATTTTAATAATGTTGATTTACCACTTCCATTAGGTCCGATTATACCTATAAATTCTTTATTTTTTACATCTATATTAATTCCATTTAATACATCCTTTTTCCCTATTTTAAATTTAATATCTTCTACATTTATTTTCATTAGCTTTTACCTCCAAAGCCGTAAGTATTTCTAATAATTAACAAAATAAAACATGGTGCACCTATCATTGAAATGAGTATTCCTATCGGTATCTCTGTTCCCTTTATAATTACTCTAGATAGTATATCTGCCCATATTAAGAATATTGCACCTAGCAGCGCTGCTATTGGAATTATTTTCTTATGATCTGGTCCTAGAATTATTCTAACAATATGAGGTATTACTAGCCCTACAAATCCAATCATTCCAGATGCGTAAACTAAAATTCCGATCATCAAAGATGCTATTATTAAATAAGCATGTCTATATTTATGAAGATCTGTTCCTAATGTTATAGATACTTCATCTCCTAATAACATTAAATTTAATATCTTATGTTGAGTTAAAAAGAATATAGTCCCTATTAAAACAAATGGCATTATAAACATTATTTGCTCCCATTTTGCACCAGCTACACTTCCCATTAACCAAAATGTTATAGTCTGCATTCCTTGAGCATCATTAGCAAAATAAACTATAAAGCTAGAGAATGCACTACAAACCGAACTAAGCGCCATACCTCCTAAAAGAAGTTTTATAGAATTTGCTCTTTGACCAATATTAGCTATTAATAATACAAGCATTGATGTTACAAGTGCTCCAATAAATCCACATATACCTATTGCATTACTTCCAAATATGGCTCCTACTCCAAGCATAACCGATATTGTCGCACCTAGTGATGCTCCTGATGATATCCCTAGTATATATGGGTCTGCGAGCGGATTCTTCACAATTGCCTGCATTACAATTCCTACAACTGATAATCCTATACCAACTAACATAGCTAATATAATTCTAGGTAACCTTATTAACCAAACTACATCATGTACTGCTCCATTAGATAATATTTCTTCATTTCCTATTCCAAATATTTTATAAAAAATAATACTATAAACTTCCTTTATACTTATATCAACAGAACCTAAATTCACTGCAAATCCTATAGATAAAGCTAATATTAATAATAATATTAGCGAAACACCTACATACATAGGTGCTCCTTCATTTATATTTATTCTACTTTTACTTATTATAGCTTTCTTATCCATATAATTAGCCTACTCATTTAAATCTGGATATAATCCATTTGCAAATGTATTTATTCCATCTATTGTTCTTATTCCACTACAGTACATTTCTCCTAATGCAATAGCATTTATTCTATTATTTTTTACAGCATCTAAACTTGCAAGTGACTTATTATTTAAAATATTTTCTACAGCTTCTTTAGGTACATTCTCGTCATTTCTATCCATATATACTACAAATATTGAATCTGGATTTAATTTTATTAAATCTTCTTCACTTATATTTCCACCATTAGGATTTAATAACTCACCTCCAAGAATTGAAACCATATCTCCACCTAATGTACTTGCTCCATAAGTATATATCTGTCCATCCATATATTCTATTATTAAAGTAGTTTGCTTTTCATTATTTTTTACTGAATCAGCTACAGATTTTACTTTTAAATCAATTTCATTTACTAAATCCTTAGCTCTATCTTCAACATTAAATATCTTACCTAAATTTAATATATCAATCTTTTCATTTTCCACTTTTCTACTTGCTACTGCTCCACTATTTAATGACATATATGTATTTGTACCATTTTTATGCCAATAGTCCACATCACCTAAATTCTTCTCATCAAATAATGAGTACCAAGATAATATAAAGTCTGGTTGTTCCATTATAATAGTTTCCTTAGATGGTGCAAATTCTTTTAAATAATTTACTTTATTAAAAGCTTCTTTATATTCACTCTTAACTTCATGGTCTAATCCAGAAGCCATTACTATCTTATCTTCTAAACCTAATGCTAGTAATGTTTCTATTGAATTTTGATATACTGCTACAACCTTTTCAGGTGACTTTTCAAAAGTTATTTCTACAGGTTTTTTTTCATAATTATATGTAGTTATTGTAACAGGATAATGTGAACTCTCATTCACTATATTTTCTGTTAATTCTTTATCTTCTACTTCATTTGTATTATTTGTGCTACATGCTGTAAGGCTTAATATAATTAAACCACTTAAAAGTAATGTAATTTTTTTCTTAATCATCTTCATTTTCTAAATCCTCTCATATATATTTACAATAAATACCTTACAATATTATACATATAAACTTAATCCTATTTGTGTCATTTTTGTGTCATTTCTGTGTCACTTTACACAAAAAAGTAAAAATAATAAAAAAATAGATGGACTAGAATGTCCATCTATTTTATGCCCATTGCATTAGTGATCCGATTGTTATAAAACCAAGTGATAATATAAATAATATCCCTTGAAGTGGTAAAACCCACTTTAACCATTTTCCATAAGGCACACCTGCAAGACCCAAGCAAGCTATTAATATTCCTGATGTTGGGAATAGTGTATTAGAAAATCCATCTCCCAATTGATATATCAATACTGTTAATTGACGAGATATTCCAACTAAATCTCCAAGTGGTGCAAGAATTGGCATTGTAAGTGCTGCTTGTCCTGAACCCGAACTAACAAAGAAGTTTATAAACATTTGTATAGGATACATTATATAAGCTGCTATCATTGGTGGTAAGTTACCAATTAATTGAGATAAATTATATAAAATTGTATCTATTATATTAGCATTCTCTGCAATTATTACTATAGCTCTAGCAAATACTAACATAACAGCTGCTCCTATCATTCCCTTTGCACCTTCTATAAATGCATCTGCCATTTCATCAGTTCCAAGTTTTCCAATAAAACCACTCATAAGTCCAGTTGCTAAAAATACTGCAGCTATTTGAGGAATCCAAAATCCCTGAGTTAATACTCCCCATACAATTATTCCTATACATAATGCCAATAAAAGTAATATTATTTTATGTGACATTCTAAAATCTTCATTTTCACTTCCACAGTTACCTAAGTTTGCACGCTTAATTTGATCACTTTCATAAACTAAACTAAGTTTTGGATTCTTTTTAATTTTTGATGCATACATCATTAAAAATACAGTTCCTATACAAGTAGTTATAAACCAAATAATTGTACGATATTCTATTCCTGAGAACATCGGTATTTCTGCTATTGATTGTGCAATACCTACTGTAAATGGATTAAGCATAGCTGATGAAAATCCTAATTCACAAGCCAAATATGTAATTCCAACTGCAACTATACTATCATATCCTAAAGATAGCGCTAAAGGTACAATTATTGCTACAAAAGGAACTGCCTCTTCACTCATTCCAAATACAGCACCACCTAATGAGAATAAAAATGTAAGCATTGGAATTACTAAAATTTCTTTTCCTTTAAATATATTAGTAACTCTCACTATTCCAAAATCTATTGCTTTAGTTCTAGTAATTAAATTAAATGCTCCCCCAACTACAAATAAAAATGCTATTATTTCTGCACCACCAATAATACCTTCTACTGGTGCTTGTAAAACTTCAAATACTCCTTGTGGCTGACTTTCAATATATTTAAATGAGCCATCTACAATTATTGTTTTTTCACTTCCATTTACCACCTTTACTACTTTTTCATAAGCCCCTCCTGGTACAATATAAGTTGCAATTGATACAAGTATAATTATTGAAGTAATGATTACTAAAGTATGAGGTACCTTTAATTCTCTTTTATTTTCTCTTTCTGTTCTTGCTTGTGCTAAATTCAATACTTTCACTCCCTTTTATTTTTATAATTTTCTTAAATACAAAAAAGTCTTGAGCGAAATCACTCAAGACTATATTCTTTCATTCAAATAATTTACAAATTGAAATACCAATTTATTAAAATATATCTGTCATGATAGCTCATCATAAAATTTATGACAGTATTATGCATATTCTACATAATCCCAACTATATAACCTTAAAGCCTCAGTTATATGTTTCGGCGATATTTCCTTTCAATTTACTTCACTGTGCTTAACTCTGTAAATTTACTCTTAAAGATCGCAACCTCTATCTTTTTTATTTAATTTTTAATTTATATATAATATAACCTATATTATTTCTATTGTAAAGTGAACATTAACTTTATTTTCAGATTTTTCTAATTTTATATCATTTTAACATAAAAGACTGAACTACTTTAGTTCAGCCTTAATATATTTCTATAATTTTTCCCCATTAGATCTTATTACTTCTTTATACCAAAAGTAACTATCTTTTTTAATTCTCCTTAAATCTTTAAAATCATGATCTTCTCTATTGATATATACAAATCCATAACGTTTTTTAAACCCTTGATGAGAACTTAATAAGTCAATTACTGACCAAGGACAGTATCCAATTAGCTCTACACCATCTTCAATTCCTTTTCTACAAGCATCTATATGATCTCTTAAGTAATTAATTCTATAATCATCATGGACTCTTTCGTCTTCAGTTAATGTATCTGCTGTTCCAAGACCATTTTCTGTAATTATAAGAGGTAAATGATATTTATTGTAATATTCATTTAATGCTATTCTTAACCCAACAGGATCTATTTGCGCTCCATACTCTGTTGCACTTAAGTTAGGATTTTTTTCAATTTTAAAATATCCATATAAATCATAATCTATCTCACTAACACGAGTTCCAACTGGATTTTCTTCTGTTGCTTCAAGATGTCTTGCACATAGTGTACGATAATAGTTAAATGCTATAAAGTCCATTTTAGCATTTTTAAGTATTTCTTTATCTTCCTCAAGCATATTAGGAACTATGTTAAGTTTTTCTAAGTAATTCATATAATATGCTGGGTATTGTCCATTATAGTGCATGTCTAATAAATAATTAGTTTTAAAGTTATCATTTAATTTTGCTGCCCATACATCTTCTGGCTTATTTGAGTATGGATAAGTTACTGTAGCCGATATTGATGGCCCTATTTTCCCACCTTCAACCATATTATGGCAAGCTATTGTTGCTAATGCGTGAGCTAAACACATATGATAATCCATCTGTGCTCTCATTTTTTCAACTTTATAATTATCAGTTTCATATATATTCATACGCTCTTTTACACGCATCATTAAATTTTGTTCATTATGTGGTTGCCAGTACTTAACTCTATCTCCGAAGTTTTCAAAGCAAATCTTTGCATATCTTTCAAATGCAAATGTACATTCTCTAGCTTCCCATCCATTATACTTCTCAACTAATGCATATGGTAAATCAAAATGATATAAGGTAACAAATGGAGTTATATTACACTCTACTAAATAATCTATTACCTTATTGTAAAAGTCTATTCCAGCTTGATTTATTTCTCCATCTCCAGTGGGTATAATTCTAGCCCATGATAGCGAAAATCTATATATATTTAGCCCTAAATCTTTCATAAGATCTATGTCTTCTTTCCAGTGATGATAAAAATCACTAGCTACCTTACTGTCTGCTTGAATTTCTGACTTTTTAAATGAATTAAAGTCTGCAACTGTCATTCCTTTTCCATCTTCATTCCATCCACCTTCTATTTGAAATGCTGAAGATGATGCCCCCCATAAGAAATCTTTCGGGAATGTATTTTTCATACTACGTCCTCCTAATGTCTATATTAAGCAACCTCTTTTAAAGTTTCTTCTTGCTCTTCCTCTATATCTTTAAATCCAACTATATATGTAAGTAGTGCTGAACCAAAGAATGCAAAAACACATCCTATTAAGTAAGCTAAAAATCCTTTAGCTCCAGCTTGTGCATATACTGGAATTGTAAGTACACCTTGATTTGCAAATGCTATACCAAATGCTCCTCCATATCCCATTATTCCACCACCTATTGCACCGCATATTACTGCACATATCATTGGCCTTTTTAAGCGTAAGTTAGCTCCATAAATTGCAGGTTCTGTTATACCAAATAAAGCAGTTATACTCCCCGATAAAGCAACTGTTTTTAGTGATTTATTTTTCGATTTTAAAAATACACCTAATGCTGCTCCTGCTTGTGAGAAATTTGCTGCTCCTGCAAATGCTAGTAAATTTTGACGTCCATTTTGAGCTATATCATTTATTGCTATTGGTAATATTGGTCTATGAGCTCCAAATATAACTAATACACACCACATTCCACCTATAAATGCTCCACAAAGAACTGGGCTAAAGTTCATAAGTAATTGATAGAACCAATTAACTCCATTACCTATATATATTCCTATTGGCCCAAATACTAATAAAGTGGATGGAACCATTATTAATATTGAAAGTGTAGGAACCATTATCATTTCAATTACATCTGGTATTACTTTTTTTAAGAATTTCTCTAAGAAAGATAACATCCAAATTGCAATAATTATCGGTATTACTGATGAAGTATAACTTGCTTTTGTAATACTAATATTAAATAAACTTACTACTCTCTCTTCTGCCATTAATGCTACTATACTAGGATAACATAGAGTTGCACCAAGTACCATTGATATAATTTCATGTGTTTTAAATACTTTAGCAGCTGTATATCCAAGTATTATTGGGAAAAAATAAAACACTGCATCTGATGCTGCATTTAAGATAATATATGTATCATTTTGCTTTATATCTATATTATGCTTATTTAAGTAGTACATAGATATAACTGCTAATATCCCCTTTATCATTCCTGAACCAGCTAGTGCATATATAATCGGCGTAAATATCTGAGCAATAGTTGTAAGTACCTTATTTAATGAAAAACCTTTTTTAATTTCTTCATTATTTTTATTCTTAGTTTTACCAACCATAGGTTCTAGTTCTTTAAATACTTTATCTACTTTACTTCCTATAACTACTTGTAACTGTTCCATACTTTCTACTACAGTTATAATTCCTTCTATTTGTGAAAGATTTTCTTTATTTACTTTACTAAAATCTATTAATGTAAATCGTAATCTTGTATGACAATGTATAACATCTTTTATATTATCTTTGCCACCAACATTTTCTAAAACTTCTTTAGCAATCTGTTTAAAATTCATATCTAACCTCCTATTTCTTATAACTTTATGTCCTTTATTATTTATCCATTATTTTTATTGATAATCAAATATTTTCATTTATTTAATAATCCTAATTTAATTATTTATAATTTTAGATAATTACTTATAAGTTTAAATATCAATTATATAAGTACTTTAATATATTCTTTACTAATGTTATTTCTTATAAAGTTTATACTAGTAATTTAAGGGTATTAATAATAATTATTATATTAAGGTGTTTAATTAATATTTTAGTACTTATTGTTACAATGCCTTTAGTATATTTATTAATTGTATAGTTTAATCTGTATAATATATAAAGGAGAGTTTTATATGTGTGATTTTATTTCTCGTAATAGTAAATCATTTGAGGAGTTAGATATATTTATAAATTCACTTGATAAAAGCGAGGATAATGTAATTCGTACTTTACATTATGCGCAAAAAATATTTGGATATCTTTCAAATGAAGTTCAAAAATATATTTCTAAAAAACTAAACATTTCATTTGATAAGATTCATGACTTAGTTAATTTTTACTCTTACTTTACAACTGACCTTAAAGGTGAAATCAAAATAAAAGTATGTTTAAGTGGTGCATGTGCTAAAAATGATAGTAGTAATATACTTGCTGAATTTGAAGAATTGCTAGGTTTAAAATGTGGTGAAACTAGTAGTGATTTAAAGTTTAGCTTAGATTCATCAAGGTGTGTTGGTTCATGTCGTCGTTCTCCAGTCATTACTATAAATGGAAGAGTTTATGATAATGTAACTCTTAAGGATGTTTCTTTAATTCTAAAAGAACTTAAGTAGTTTTTAATTTATATATAGTAAAAATAATAAACTTAATAAAAAAGATGGACTGTATATTACGTCCATCTTTTTGTCTTCTATGAAAGAGTTTTAAACTCATATCCATTTTCTTTAAAATATTTTATTATTTGTGGTAAAGACTTTGCTGTTTCTTCTTTTCCATAAGTATCGTGCATTAAAAGAACTACCATTTCTTTATCTTTAGATGTTTGTATTGCTATATTAGCTAATTGATCAGCATCTTTTTTAGCTCCTTCTGCATCTTTACTTAATGCATTCCAGTCTATTGATGCCATGTTATTTTCATCTAAATAAGCATCTAAACTATCCATACCTTTCCATGACATATGACCACCTGGACATCTTATTACTCTAGTAGAAAAATACTTACCTAAAACATCTTTTAATAATTTATCAGTTTTTTCAAAATCAGCTTTAAATGCCTCTAAATCTAATACTCTATTTGGATATAATATGCGATAATCATGAGTATATGAATGATTTGCAATAGCATGACCTTCATTTAGTTCTTGTTTTAAAAGTTCTTTTGCTTTTTCTCCACCTCTTTCAATATTTTCCCCTGTAACAAAGAAAGTTGCATGAACATCATTTTCTTTTAATATTTTTAAAACTTGAGGAGTTACAGTTGTTGAAGTTCCATCATCAAAAGTCAAAAATACTATTTTTTCTCCATTATTAGAATAATCATAGCTATTAAGTTTTTCAGCTACTTTTCTAGCATCATAAGAATATTTTTTAGCATCATTACTACATCCAACCATATACTTTTTCTTTTCTTCTTCTTCTTTTCTTCTTTCTTCTTCAATTCTTTGTTGCTCTAATTTTATTTGCTTTTGTTCTTCAAAGTAAGACCAAGCCTTACTTGTTATTCCTATAAAAAATAAACATATTAGTATTAATATTATTAATCTACTTTGGTTTATATTTCTTCTTACGTTTCTCATCTCTCTTAGTGCCTTTCTTTAATGTCATTTTTCTAGTTTGTATGTCCGTTATTTTCAATTTATATTTATAATTTATCTGTTATTGATTTAGGTATTACAAACTCAGTTAATCCTTGTGATCCCGGTGCTACATCATATTTATCAAAACATATTACAATTTCACCTTTATCATTTATATAAAACCCTTGATTTTTATCTATTTTGTCAAATGTATAACTTCCATCATTAGCATCTATCCAATAATGTACTTCTGAATCAGCCTTCATTCTTTCTCTCATTTGTTGTTTTATGTTTTCACTTATAATATCTACATAATCAGTTCCTCCAAACATGCCTTCTAAAGTTAAAATTGTTTGATTCCTTTTGTCTATATTATAAAATTTTCGAGTTGTATCACTTGATGCCATTATAGTGTTGTTGTATATAACTATAGATAAAATATCATCATTATCTGTTTTTACTTCATACCAGGATTTAAAGGATTCTCTTCCCTCTTCTCCTTGCAGTTTTAATTGTTCTAATTCTTTTAAATACTGATCATACAATTTTTTACCTTCTTCTTCGAACTCTTTATTCATTTGATATTGTAAATTAGTATCTTTCATACCTTCTATATTAGGCACGTCTATTGATATATCAAGTCCACCTTCATCAATTTTATAATTTCTAAAGTTAATTACTTTTATGACTTCACCTATTACAGGTATATTTTCTAAAGCATTTGCAAATGTTGGATTAATATTAACAATTCCTACTACTACTGCTAATGATGCTACTAGTGTTGACACCTTAGTTATACTTTTTTTATTACGTCTATTAAGTACATCATTTACAACGATATTTAATTTATCTGGTATCTCTATATTCATATAATCATTCTTTAATTGTTCTATTTTCTTATCACTTTTCAAAGTTTTCACTTCCTTTTATTCAGTAATGCTTATTTTCAGTTTAGATAATGCTTTATAAAGCCTAGTTTTTATAGTACTTTCTTTTTCATCTAAAATCTTTGCTATATCAGATATTTTCATATCTTCAAAGTATCTTAAAACAATCACATCTTTATACTTTTCAGGTAATACCTCTAGTGCTCTTTGAAGATCTATATCTTCGTATGTATCATACTCAGTAGATTCTTCTAAATTTAAGTCATCACTTCCTATAACATACTTGCTATTTTTCCTTATATAGTCAATTGCTGTATTAGCTACTATCTTATAAATCCAAGGTTTAATACTATCTATATCTTTGAGAGTGTCTACATTAGTTAAAGATTTGCATATAGCATCATGAACTATGTCTAATGCGTCATCTTCATTTCTTACATAAGTATAAGCAAATCTATATAATGATTCTTTATTGTCGACAATATATTTTTTTACCTCTTTTTCCTTTTTTTTAATTCCTAAGCTTAGTAATTTCATCTTATTCGTCCACCTCTCATATATATGACGATTTATATGTTGTAAAAAGTTTTCTTTTTTTATTTTTTATTAATTATTTTTTTTAATACATCTTAAACAAAATAAAATTAATAATAAAAAAGAGCATAACTATGCTCTTTCTTTATTATTAATTTTATTTACTTTTATGCTAATACAGTTTCAATATTTTCTAATTTTTCTCCATTAGATTCTATGACTTGCTTATACCAATAAAAACTTTTCTTTCTATTTCTAGATAAATCTCCACTACCATCGTCATACTTATCTACATAAATAAATCCATATCTTTTCGCCATTTCTCCTGTAGATGCACTTACTAAATCTATACAACCCCATGGAGTATATCCTATTAAGTCTACTCCATCTTCTACAGCCTCTTTCATTTGCTCTATATGTTCTTTTAGGTACTCTATACGATAATCATCATTAATATTTCCATTAATCTCCTTTTTATCATAAGCTCCCAATCCATTTTCAACTATCATCATTGGTATTCTATATCTATCATATATTTCATTTAATGTATATCTAAGACCTTTTGGATCTATTTGCCATCCCCAATCACTTGACTTTAAGTAAGGATTTTTTGCTCCACCTAAAATGTTGCCTCCTGTGCTTGCATTCTCAGGATCACTACTTACGCATATAGACATATAGTAACTAAATGTATAGAAGTCAACACAACCATCTTTTAGAATTTCTAAATCTCTATCTTCCATTTTTATTTCTATATTATTTTCTCTGAAATATCTATTCATATATGTTGGATATTCTCCACGTACTTGAACATCTCCACAGAAATAATTCATTACTCTACTATCTTTTTGAGTCATTACTATATCATCAGGATTACATGTAAATGGATACATTGTTGCAAATAATTGCATGCATCCTACCTTATAGCTCGGGTCTATTTCATGCGCTAATTTAACAGCCTTTGCACTTGCAACAAATTGATGATGTAATCCTTGGAATCTCAATTTAGGTATATCTACTTGATTAGTAAAATCTGTAGTTCCTTCATTTAATATACCTTGAGATAAAAATCCTCCAATAGGCATAGTTGCTGAATTTATTTCATTAAATGTTAACCAATATTTTACTTTTCCCTTGTATCTAGTGAATATTGCTTCACAATAATTCATGTATAAGTCTATTACTTCTCTTGAAGCCCATCCATTGTATTTTTCTGTTAAAGCAAATGGTACTTCATAATGAGATATTGTTATTAATGGTTCTATATTGTATTTTAAACATTCATCTATTACATTTTCATAAAACTTAAGACCAGATTCATTTGGACTATTTTCCATTCCTGTTGGGAATATTCTAGTCCATGCTATAGAAAATCTAAATACTTTAAATCCCATTTCTGCAAATAAAGCTATATCTTCCTTGTATCTATGATAAAAATCTATTGCTTCATGGCTTGGATAAAATATTCCATCTTCTATAGTTCTTGTTATTCTCTTACTTACCGTATGAGACCCTCCTGTACACATATCTGAACAAGATGGCCCTTTTCCGTTTACATTCCATGCTCCTTCGAATTGGTTAGCCGCAGTTGCTCCCCCCCATAAAAAATCTTTTCTAAAAGACATACTATTATCCCCCTTAATCTAAATCTTTACCGTTTGAAGCTATCACTTTTTTATACCAATCAAAACTTTTCTTTTTACTACGTTTTAGAGTTCCTTTTCCACCATTATCTTTATCTACATATATGAATCCATAACGTTTTTTCATTTCCCCAGTACCAGCACTTACTAAATCAATACATCCCCATGGAGTATACCCTAATAAATCTACACCATCTAATTCAACAGCATCTATCATAGCCTTTATATGCTCACGTAAGTAATCAATTCTATAATAATCATTTACATAACCATTTTCATCTGGAGTATCTACTGCGCCTAGTCCATTTTCTACTATAAATAATGGTTTTTGATAACGATCGTATAAAGAGTTCATAGTTATTCTAAGACCCAATGGATCTATTTGCCATCCCCATTCACTTGCATCCAAGTATGGATTTTTAAGAGTTGCAAAAACATTTCCTTCTGTTTGAGCATCTACCTTCGGATCTGCACTTGTAAGTCTTGATGAATAGTATGAGAATGATATAAAATCCACTGTATTTTCTTTTAATATCTTTTTATCATCTTCTCCTATTAATATGTTTATACCTTTACGTTCTAATTCTTTTATTGCATATGCTGGATATTCTCCACGAGATTGTACATCTATGAAGAAGTAATTTTCTCTATCTTTTTCTATAGATTTCCATACATCATTTGGATGACAAGTATATGAATAAGTATTTCCTGCAGCTAACATACATCCTATTTTAAACTCTGGATTTATTTCTTTAGCTAACTTTGTAGCTAATGCACTTGCAACTAGTTGATGATGCGCAGCTTGATATTTTATTTGTTCTTCATTTTCACCTTCTTCTATATATAGACCTGCACCAATAAAAGGTAAATGAAGTATCATATTTATTTCATTAAATGTTAACCAATACTTTACCTTACCTTTGAATCTTGTAAATATTGCTTCACAGTACTTTACGTATAATTCTACTAATTTACGGTCTCTCCATGCTCCATATTTTTCTACTAAGTACATAGGAACATCAAAGTGACATATCGTTACTAATGGCTCGATTCCATATTTTAAACATTCATCAAATAAGCTTTCGTAAAATTTTAACCCTTCTTCATTTGGAACTTCTTCAAGTCCAGTTGGAAATATTCTAGTCCAAGCTATTGATAAACGATAACATTTGAATCCCATTTCTGCAAATAATTTTATATCTTCTTTATAATGATGATACATATCTATAGCTTCATGTGAAGGATAATAATGATTATCATCACATTCAAACATCTTCATTTTACCAGCTAAAACTGGAAATCTATCTTTTCCGTGTGGTGCTACATCTACATTTGCTAGACCTCTACCACCATCTTTATATCCACCTTCACATTGGTTAGCAGCAGTTGCTCCGCCCCATAAAAAATCTTCTCTAAGTGCCATAACTCTACCTCCATAAATTTATGTATATTAAATCCCCTAGGAGATAAAAGTAAATATATATATCTTATCTCCTATAAAAACTCTAAGCTAAAACAGTTATTAGTTCTTGGCTATTGTTTATATTTTTTGGTGTTTTTCCTACAACATCTACATAATCAGAATAATTTGTAACCACTACTGGTGTTTCTAAGCAATAACCTTCTTTTGATATTTTTTCTATATCAAATGTTACTAATGTCTGACCTTTTTTAATTTTATCTCCTTGTTTTACAAAGGATTTGAAGTATTTCCCATCTAATTGGACAGTATTTAGCCCAATATGAACTAATAACTCACATCCATTGTCAGATACTATTCCTATTGCATGTTTTGTTGGAAATAAAGTCATTACTGTTCCATCAAATGGAGCTACTACCTTACCTTCTTTAGGTACTATTGCTACACCTTGTCCTAATACTCCGCTTGAAAATGCTGCATCTTGTACTTGGTCTAAAGCTTTTACTTCACCTTTTATTGGACTATATATTATTTCTCTTTTAGTTTTTACTATTGTTGATTGTTCTTTATTATCATTAGATTCCTCTACTACAGTATCATCTTTCCATAATAAGAATGTTAATACAAATCCTACTATTGCCGCTACTATTGCTGCTACTATTGAAGTATAAACTCCTGTCATATCTCCTGTTGCTGGATTTATATAATTAGGTATCCCAAATATTCCAAGTCCACCCATTACGTATCCTTTTATATTCATTACACCCATTACGTATCCTTTTATATTCATTACACCCATTACAGCACCTGCTGCCGCTCCACCTATACAACTGTATATAAATGGTTTCTTTCTAGGTAAAGTTATACCATAAATTGCAGGTTCTGTTACTCCACATATACCAGATATAACTGCTGGTATACATAACTCTTTTATCTTTTTATCTTTTAACTTAAAGTACATTGCCGCTACTACTGCTGTTTGTGCAAAAGATGGTGCAAATGCTCCAACTAATATTGTATCAAATCCCATAGTCATCATATTTGATATAGCTATTGGTATTAATCCCCAATGTAATCCGAAAATTACAAGTGCTTGCCAGAATAAACCAACTAATACACAACATAAGATTGGTGAGAAGTTATATAATGATAAGAATCCATTTCCAACCATATTAGCACCAAATGTTGCAATAGGCCCAACTAACATAAATCCTATTGGTAGCGAAACTAATAAAACTGCCATTGGTACAAAGAAGTTCTTTACTACATCAGGTATTATCTTATCAAACATTTTTTCTAATTTAGATGCTAAATATACAATTAATATTACTGGAACTACTGTAGATGTATAGTCCATTGCTATTACTGGTAATCCTAAAAATGTTATATATACTGGAGACTCGATCATTGTCCCTGCAAATAATGTGTATAAAGGTTCAGAACTAGCTGATAATGTAGCTAGCTGAATTCCTGGATAACATAAAGCAGCTCCTATAAGCATTCCGACAAATGGTTTAAGTTTAAACTTTTTAGCTGCTGTAAAACCTAAAATTATAGGCATATACTGGAATATAGCATCTCCAATTGAATTTAACATAATATATTCACCACTAGTTTGTGCATATAAACCTAGTGCCAAAAATATTGCATTGAATCCTTTTATCATACCAGCAGCACACATAACTCCTAGTATTGGTTGAAAAACTCCTGATATAATGTCTATAAATTTATTGAATATCCCTTTTGGTGAATCTGATTCTGAATTGTCTGAAGTATCCCCTCCAAGTCCTGCTAAATCACATACAACTGAATAAACATCTGGAACGTGGTTACCAATTACTACTTGGTACTGTCCACCACTCTTCATTACAGTTACTACACCATCCATGTTTTTTAGTACATTATCATTTGCAATTGACTCATCTTTTAGTTTAAAACGTAGTCTTGTTATACAATGTGATAAACTGCTAATGTTTTCCTTTCCACCGACATTAAATATAATGTCTTTTGCTAATTGTTCATACTTTTTCATTTTTACTCCTCCACTTTCTTTTTTGAAATATGAAGGTTTGGCCAACTTAATGTCACCATCCAATATATATAAGCCTAATTTCTAGGATTTATATCCTACCTAATACTTTTACTCACTACTCTTTCAACATGAATAGTTAAGTATAGTTTTTCTTCATCTGTTAATTTGTAATTATATTTTTTATCCATAAATTCATCTACTTTTTCTATACAACTATATGCATTTTTATATTTCAATTTTATTACATCTAATAAATCATCTTCATTGTCTTCATATGATGTATCTTTTAGTAATCTTTCTGCAAAGTATTTTAAATGAGTAATAAATCTATAATAATATACAGACTCTTCATCAAATGTTATTCCAAAATGATATTTAACTAAATTTGTTATTTCCTGCATTATTTGTGTCACTTTATAAACAATCTCTATATTTTGATCCATTTGTGCGTTTACTATATGTAGTGCTATAAAACCTGCCTCGTCCTCTGGTAATCTAACTTTGAATTTATTCTCTATGTAATCTAAAGACTCTAGTCCTATTATAAATTCTTCTTTATAAAATCTTTTTATATCCCAAAGAAGAGCATTTTTTACATTTATACCTTCACGAGCTCTTTTTATTGCTGTATGCATATGATCAGTTAAAGAAATATAGATACTATCATTTAATTTTTTCCCTAACTTCTTTTTTGAATTTAAAATTATTTCATCTGATAACTCCATATATTTTAATGGAATATCTGATATTAACTCTTTAAATTTATTAGACATATTTGGATCAGAAAGTTTAAATACTTTATCTATCATATCTTTTTGAATATAATCTCCTGTACGCTTTTTAAAAGCTATACCTCTTCCCATAACGACTATTTCTTTATTATTTTCGTCATTTGTAATAACAACATTATTATTAAGTATTTTTTCAATAATCATTCTGATTCCCCCCTTATCTCTTTTTCTACGATTAACTTTGATTTTACTTGGTTTATAACATAAAAAAACCTATTTATTACACGTTAAATAGACTTGTATTAGCCTAAGTAATAAATAGGTTTAGCTTGTATTTAAACAATCACTATCCGGTTACATTTAATTTTCTAAGTTATTTATATAGTAACAATTCCGCATGTGTATGTCAACGTTTTCTTAATTATTTTTAATATTTTCTATTTGTATAAATGTAATTATTAACTTCTTAGTATCATTGCACATTTATGATTTTATTTTTCTAAGTATTTCACCGATGAAAAGATTTCTATATTACCTTCTTAAGCTACTCATATATTGATATATTTCTTCTATCTAATTAATAATTTTTCAATATCATTCTTGATCTTAATTGGTGATACTGTAGGTGCATATCTTTTTACTACATTACCATCTCTATCTATTAAAAATTTAGTGAAATTCCACTTTATCTCTTTACTTAAGAAACCTTTGGCTTCATCTTTCAAATATTTATATAAGGGATGTGCATTCTCTCCATTTACCTCTATTTTTTCAAACATATTAAAACTTACTCCATAATTTAGCTGACAAAATTCATGTATCTCTTCATTTGTACCAGAATCTTGCTTTGCAAATTGGTTACAAGGAAAACCTAATATTTCAAAATTTTTATCTTTATATTCTATATATAATTCTTGTAACGATTTAAACTGTGGTGTTAATCCACATTTACTTGCTGTATTTACTACTAATACAACCTTATTCTTAAAGTATTCCATACTTATTTCCTGACCATTCATCTTTTTTGCTTTAAAATTATAAAATTTCATACTTATACTCCTTAATTTATATAAATTTAATTTTATTCAATTAATAATATTAAAAACATTAAAGTTAACCTCCTTATAGAACTTAACTTTTATATTTTTAATTAAATATTTTTAATAAATTATCTAATTGTGATTTTAAATATAATAAATCTACTCCATCTCTTTTACACATAGAGTACATCTTTTCTGGAACTTCAATTATATCTTCTTTTAATAATTTTCCTTTTTCCGTTAGCTCTACTGTAACTACTCTATCATCTTCTTTATTTCTATATTTAGTTACTAGTTCCATAGCTTCTAGTTTTTTTACTACTGGAGTAAGTGTACCGGAATCAAGATGCAGCCTTTTTCCTAATTCTTTAAAAATAATCTTTTCTTCTTCCCACATTACTAGCATTGCTATATATTGTGTATATGTTAGATTATATTTATCTAATAAAGGTTTGTATAGCTTTATTACTTCTCTTGATAAAGCATATAGTGAGAAGCATAATTGATTTTCCAACTTTATTTTATCATATTTATCCATATATACATCTCCAATATCATTTTTTAAAATTTAATTTAATTAAATTAAATTTATTATATATAGTATTAATATAACTGTCAACTCTAATATATAATTCACTCATAAAATAAATACGATAATAATTAATCATATACATTTTATGAGCGAATTTTCACTATCATATCTATTTAGAATACTTATATTCTAAATATTTTACTAATAAAAATTCATTTATTATAAAAAATTGTGAGGCAGAAAATATTTGTAAATTATCTTCTAGTCTTATAACTTCATGAGTGTAAAATTGTATATTAATATCACTTATCTTTGATAATGTATTATTACCACTCTCAGTGATAGAAATAATTTTCACCCCCTTATTATTTAAATCTTTTGCAAACTTATTTACAGTATTATTTTCACCTGATAGAGATATTAAAAATATCATATCATCTTCTGTAATATAGTTAGTTATTGTCTCTACTTCATCATTACCCTCTACAATATTAACTAACTTACCAATAGACAAAAGATTTCTTTTTAACTCTCTTACTGCATTACTTTGTATCTCGCATGTTCCATATGCATAAATATTTTTACAACTATCTAGTAAGTAACATATGTCTGAGAAATCTCTTTGTATTAATAGATCAATAGTTTTATTTATATCATCAGATATACTTATAATTTCACCTTTATCAAATGTGCATTTTTTATTATTTTCTAATTTCAAATAAAATTTTAGTTCGCTATATCCATTTAATCCTATCTTTTGAGCAAATCTTAAAATAGTAGTATGAGAAACATTACAGTTAGATGCTAACTCTTGTATAGACATACTTTCACATTTGCTTTTATTATTTAATATATAATTCCATATATGTTTATCATTTTCATTTAATTTCTTATAGTTATCATAAATTAGAGTCTCTAATCTTATGTCCATAATTTATGCCCCTTTTTCATTTTTATATTCAATATATTTTAAAAATAAGATTTCAATTAGTATAAAATAGGATGTTACCGAGTCATAGCTTAATTCATTTATTGTTCCTGGTAATGTAACAGATGATATGTACAGATTATAATCGCTCATCTGAGATAATGTATTTTCTTTTAACTTTGTAATCGAAAGTATTGGAATATTTCTAATATTTAACTTTGATGCAAAATCAATGATAAATTTATTTTCACCTGATACAGATATAATAATAAATAAATCTTCACTATTTGCAATATTTAAAGATATTTCTGATTCTCTATACCCACTTAGATCGTAAAGTATTTTTCCACTTGTCATAAATATTCGCTTAAGCTCTTTTTTAATTGATGATTGAACCATTCCAACTCCATATACATAAATATTTCTAGCTGCGTCAAATTTTTTAAAAAACTCAGTACAATCCTTTTCTTTTATACTTTTAATTACATCATAGTAAGTATTACATACCATTTCAGTTGTATTTGTATTTTCCTTTGTATCTTGATTTTCCAATTTTAAGTATAATTTTAATTCACTATACCCTTTTAAAGATATTTTTTGAGCAAATCTAAGAATAGTTGTTCTTGATACATTACATTTATATGCTAATTGATCAATAGCAAGCTTTTCACATTCTTTTTTATGATTAGATATATAATCCCAAATATAAAAATCATTTTCATTTAATCGATGATAATACTTATTGATTAACTCTTGTAATTTCATACATTTAATCTCTTCTTTCATATATTTTCCCTAATAAATTTACCCTATAAGTAAAATTATATATTACCTATTAACGTTTTTCTAGATAAATAAAATGTACTACATTAAAACTTTTATTTTGAATCATTTTAATTCAATTTGATTCAACTGTATTTTTATTGTTTTTTTTGTCGAATTATGTTATTATTTGCATCTAAGAAGTTATTTTATACAATCTTCTTATTAATTTTCATATAAATTTTATAAAAATATTAAGGTAAAGAAGGTATTCATTATGGAAAACACAAAAAAGAAAAATTCATTTTTCTATGGCTGGTTAATAGTCGTTGGTTGTATACTGATTCAAGCAGTACCATATTCATTGGCAGCTAATATTCAACCTGCTTTTACAAATTATGTAACTTCAGGAGAAGGTTTTACCTATACTCAATTTTCACTAATATTCACAATTGGAACTGTAGTTTCAGCACTATGTTCTCCTTTCATAGGAAAATTGTATTCTAATCCTAAAATTAATATAAAACTATTATATGCTTTAGGAGTAATTTTAGTAGGTGGAGCATTTTCAGCTATGTCTTTGGCTGGAGGTAACATATTTGCTTACTATGCATTATCTATATTCGTTCAAATCGGATCTGCTATAATATCTGCTATAGGTGTTCCAACACTTATAAATAGTTGGTTTACAGAAAATAAAGGTATCGCAATGGGTCTTGCATTCTCTGGTGGTGGACTAGGTAATATGGTTCTTCAGCAATTTGCAGGTAAATGGTTATCTAACCCGCAAATTGGTTACAAAGGTGCTTATTTAAGATTTGGTTTATTAGCTATAATAGTAGCATTACCTGTAGCATTATTTATAATGAGATTCCCAAAATCAAAAGCTGAGTTAGAAATGAATAAGTCAAAGAAATCTAAAAATGATTCAAATTCAAAGCAAAATTCTAACTGGGGATATACTTTTGCAGAAGTTAGTAAGATTAAATATTTCTGGATATTCGCAACATCGTTTATATTTGTTGGTTTATATGTTGGTGGAATGGCTCTACAATTCATACCATATTTGCAATCATTAGAACAAAAACAAATATTTACACTTGGATCAGCTTTAGTTGCTTCTTTATTCGGACTATTCTCAATATTCGGTAATTTATGTGGAGGTTTCTTATTTGATAAACTTGGAATAATTAAATCTCTTGTATTAGCAGGATTATTGGTTATATGTTGTGGTCTATGTTTAATATTTGTGGGACAAATAAATGCACTTGGATTTGTATTTTCAGTTTGTTTAGGAATATCTATGTTCTCATATATAATAGGACCTTCTTATATGACTGGTGCTTTATTTGGTAATAAAGAATTTGGTACTATATTAGGTATTGTACAAATATTCTTTGCAGCTGGATTTGGAACTGGTTCTACATTATTTGGGTTAATAGTTGATAAGTCTGGATTTACAAGCGCTTGGATATCAACAGTAATATATGCAATAATAGCATATTCAGGATTACTATATTCTACAAGTTCAATAATAAAAATGAACAAAGAAAACAATGTATTTGAAACTAAAAAAATATCTTAAATTAACAGAGCTAGCTTCATTTATAGTTAGAAGCTAGCTCTTTATATATTTTATTCATATTTTACTAATAAACTTGTTCCACATTCTACAGATTGATTTATATTACGTTCAGATATTGTATGTCCATTTGGCTCAACAATAACCATCATTGTAACATCTGGAATATTTTTTTCTTTTAATAACTTTCTATCTACTTTTACTAAAGTGTCCCCTACTTTTACTTTATCTCCTACCTTGCAAAAAGTTTCAAATCCTTCACCTTTTAAGTTTACAGTATCAAGTCCTATGTGAATTAATATTTCTACTCCATCTTCATTCTTTATCCCAACTGCATGTTTTGTATCTGAAACTAATGTAACTTCACCATCACAAGGAGATACAACTGTATTTGATGTAGGCTCTATTGCAATACCATCTCCTAATAATTTATTAGAAAACATTTCATCATTTACTTGAGATAAATCTATGCTTTTACCATCCATTATAGAGTAAAAACCTTTTGTTTTTACATTCTTATTCTTATTTTTGCTAAATAGTTTAAGCATATACTTCACACTCTTTTTTTAATTCATTTGGCTTTTTTAATTCTGGCCAATACTCTTTATTTGCTTCTATTAAATCATCTAATATAAGCTTAGCCACTCTTGCACTTGGAACTGTTTTTGATAGTGTTATAGCTTGCCATAACTTGTTATAATCACCTTCTATCCAAGCTTCAACTGTAAGTTTTTCTACACTTACTTGTTGTTCCATTAATCCTTTTTGGAACTGTGGAATAGCCCCTTGGCATATTTTTTCATATCCATTTCTACCAACTATACAAGGTATTTCTACCATTGCTGTTCTATCAAAGTTTTCTATTGCTCCTTCATTAGGAACTATAAGAAGGAATCTTTCATTTGTATTTTCTGCAAGGGCACAAGCTAAGTCTACTATATAAGTTGCATGTGCATCGGCTTCAAATCCTTCAACACCTTTACTTGTTCCTTTTTCGATTATTTCATTACATATTCCAAATACATGTTTTTCTCTTCCATCCATTACTTCATTTGCTCTTGTATATTCTGGATTAGAATGTTCAACAACATAATCTGGATATAAGTAATATTTTAAATAAGTATTTGGTATTGTGGTTGGATCTACTGCATAAACATCTTTTACTTTTGTAAAAGTTTCTCTCCAGCTATCATCAACATGTTGGTTAGTATCTGATAGTGCATCTGCAAATCCATTTTCTGCTACGTGTTTCTTTATTTGTGGCATTAAGTCATTTCCATTTTTGTCATATATTTTTGACCACCATCCAAAATGATTTAATCCATAGTAAGATACTTGCATTTCTTTTCTTGATTTTAACCCACACATATTAGCCATTTTTTCTTCTAAATCTATTGGCATATCACATATATTTAATATTTTTGAATTTGGTCTTAATCTTCTTGTTGCTTCTGCTACTATTGCTGCTGGATTTGAGTAGTTTAACATCCATGCATTTGGAGAATATTGTTCCATGTAGTCAAGTATTTCTATAACTCCTCCTATTGAACGCATTCCATAAGCTATTCCTCCTGGTCCACAAGTTTCTTGACCTACAACGCCATATTTTAGTGGTATCTTTTCATCCTTTTCACGCATTGCATATTTTCCAACTCTTATATGTGCTAATACAAAGTCTATATCAGTAAATGCTTCCTCTGGTTTTGTTGTATATGAGAATTCCACTTCTGGTGCATTTTCTTTTAAATATATTTCACAAGCCTTCGCTACTGTTTCTTGTCTATCTGCATCATTGTCATAAAACTTTATTGATCTAATTGGAAATCTATCCATATTTTCTAATAACATTAATACTATACCTGGTGTAAAAGTACTTCCCCCACCTGCTACTACAACTGAATATTTTTTATTTTCCATCTCTATTCCTCCCAAATTTTTATTATTTTATTTATCTTATGAGTACATAGTATACTTAAAAAAAACTTATATCAATACGTTTTCCTTTATTAGGGATATTGTTAATTTAATTGTTTTTTATAACATTTTCTGTGACTTTTCACAGGTTTGTTTATAACAAAGTAATAAAAAAAACATGGCAATAAATATATTACCATGCTCTTTCGATTTTTATATTTACATATTAATTCTTATCGTAGCAAATAAACATATACAAGCTAATCCAATAACAACTAAGCTACCTGAAATAGTCATTAGAAATTTATCTTTTAACTTTTCTTTAAAGCTCTCCTTAATAGTCACATTGTATGTTTTAAGGGTTTTATATAAAATAACTCCAAATAAAATTACATATAACACATTCTGTAATAATATCTCTGCAACTATAAACATAACTATATTTGTAATTGCATACGATGTATCACTTGACTCAATCTTCTTTTGTATAAATATTAATAAGTATGCTATAAATGGATTTATCATAGATACTAAAAATAGTATTGTAAGCTTAGGATTTTGTTGTATCGCTTGTTGCATAGCAACTCCCATTCTCGCAGATTCCATAGATAAATACATTAATGCCATAAATGGTGTTAGTGTAAGTAATATCTTTGCTATGTTATAATACTTACTCAATGAATTTATTTTATTATTTTTACTAGTTATTGCATTAACTTGACTCATTGTATCTCCTACTTTCTAAATTAACCTATTAGTTTGTAACTTTATTGTTTGCTAATAAATTCTCAAAATCATCTCTCACTTTTGCTACCTTAAGTCCTACTATAACTTGATAAGACTTACCATTTGCCGAACATCCATGAGTTCCTATTGATTTAAAATATACATCATCCTTACATAATTTTTCATCTTTTACATTAACTCTTAGGCGAGTAGCACAGTTTGTTACATCAACAATATTTTCTGCTCCCCCTAAACCTTCTAATATGCCTTTTACAAGAGCTAACTTTTCATCAACTACACCACCATTTTGTCTTTCTCTATATTCAGCTTTAGTATGGAATGTAACTTCTTCATCATCTTCTCTACCTGGTGTTTTAACATCAAATTTTTCTATTAAGAATTTAAATACTACAAACCATATTCCTGTAAATACTAAACCTATACCTAGCATTAATAAGTATTGCTTCCAGTGTGCACTCATTAATGGTATCCAGTTTAAAGATGCCATTTCTATTACTCCTCCAGAGTGTATACCTACGATTCCAGCAAGATACATAACTGTTGAAAGAGTTGCCGCAAGGAAAGCATGAACTATGAATAACCATGGTGCTATAAATAAGAATGTAAATTCTATTGGCTCTGTAACTCCGCAGAATATAGCAGTTAAAGTTATCGGTACTAATAATCCAAGCGTTTTCTTTTTCTTTTCAGGTTTTGCAGTTACATAAAATGCTAATGCTGCACCTGCACATCCAAATATTTTTGAAAAACCAGTTGAAGTAAATCCAGCTTCAGGAACTAATGATTTTAAAGAAGCTGTTGATGATGCAAGTTCTGGCAATTTAGTAGCCCAGTAAGCATAAAGACCTCCTGGTACTAATACATTGTCATAGAAAAATGGTGAGTATAAGATATGATGTAAACCAAATGGTATTAGTGCACGTTCTAAGAAGACAAATACCCAAACACCAAATGCTCCAGCTCCCTTAACAAATCCTTGGAATGCTAGCATTCCCATTTGTATTTTGGGCCATACAAGTGCTGCAATTAAAGCAACTGGAATAAGTACGAAGAAACCTATCATAAAAACAAATGTTGATCCACTGAATGTTCCTAACCATTCAGGTAATTCTGTATCAAAGAAACGGTTATGTAAATAAATAACTATACCAGATATAATTAATGCTCCTATCATACCCATATCTAATGTTTTGATATTAGCTATCATAGTAAGCCCACTAGTTCCTCCTACTTCTGCTGCAAAATCAACACCAAACACATTTCCCCATTGAGAAAGTATAGTGCTTAAGAAGTAATGGAATGTTAAATAAAGTACAAGTGCTTCCATACAACATCTTGCATTTTGTTTCTTTGCCATACCTATTGGAAGACCTACAACGAATAGTAGTGGTAATTGATTGAATACTGTCCATCCCCCTTGAAGTATTACATTCCAGCATTGATACCACATACTAGTTGGAGCTGCTAATGATCCCATGATTGCTTCTGTTGTAAATAAAGTACCTACCCCTATTACTATACCTGCAAAGGCAAATAATAATACAGGAGTAAACATGGCTCCCCCAAATTTTTGAATTTTTTGCATCATACGCTATCCCTTCCCTTCTGTATATATTTTATACTTAATTTATTTGTTTTTCTATTAAAATATTATCAAACAAGATTTCTATCAGCAATACGTTTTCCCAACTAAGGGCATTCGTATTAACTTATTTGAAATTTAACATTTTCTGTGATTTTTCACAAATAAAAATACACCCATTTAAATGAGTGTATTTTTATTTGTTTTATATATTAAAACTTCAATTCCAGTTTTGATAATTTGAATAAATACAGTTACTTCTAACATGAAACCTATATAATAATAAGCTCTTAATGTTTCAGTAGAATTTATTAGTGTAAACCCTGCATAAATAGCGAAAAGTATAACCATAAAAATATTCATACTTAATGCATATTTACTCATTTGTAACTTTCTTTTAATATATAATGCTAAAATCAATACTACTAATATAGCAAATATAGCGATAGTAATATATTGTAATTTCATTATTGGATATTTATTTTCTAGTAAATTATTTTTATATACTATATATCTTAGCATCCCCATTTTTTTATGAGTAAAATAATTCACTAAGTAAGCACCTACTAATAACAAAATTTGTAAGACTGTAGCTATTATATTAAATATCTTATTTGATTTTTTCATTTTTATTTTGCTGCCTTATCTGTTGATAATTCACCTACTGTTGTATAAACAACACTATCACTACTTGGATCTCCTACTTGTACTGGAAGGTCATCATTCATTTGCCACTGATACCATCCACCATCGTAAACAGTCATATCTCTTAATCCTGCATCATAACATATTAACCAAGGAACTGTAGCTCTCCATCCAGTTCCACAATAGAATGAAAGTTCATTATCTAAATTAAAATCACAATCTGACCATAATTCCTTCATTTGATCGAACGTTATATATGTGCCATCTTCATTAGTATAATCCTCCATAGTATATGCAGTACTTCCACCACGTCCCCATACAGCACCTTTAGGTTCTCCTGCTCTATCTATGTAGTTATATCCACTTGTTTCTCCTATAAACTCTGCTTCACTTCTTATACTTACTAAACGGAAGTTAGAGTCATTATTTAACTTATCTTGAGCATCTTCTATAGACATCCAGTATTCAGGATGTGCAGGAACAGTTGTCCCAAAATCGGTTGCAGCTACTGCTTTTTCTATAGTCGTATCTGTTTCATAACCAGCTTCTGTCCATGCATTTAGCCCTCCATTAAGAACCTTTACATTTTCAACACCTGCCCAAAGATATGCATAAGCAACCCTTGCTGTTCCCGAAACATCAGCTCCATATAGTATAACTGTCTTATCTTTTGTTATTCCTAAATCTAACATTCCTTGTTCAACTACTTTAGCATCAGATAAATTCCAATATGGCTCACATTCCACACTCGCTATATCAACATGAATTGCTCCAGGTATATGTCCTTTTGTATAATCTGTGCTATCTTTGTATGTCCCCCATGAAGCTTCTAAGATGACATAGTTATCTGACTCCGGCTGGTTTCCATCAATTACACTTTGTACCCATTCTGGAGTTACAAATACTTTTTCTTTATCTACTTGTTCTGATTGAACGTTTGATTCTTTTTTCGATGACTCTGTTTTATTAGCACTGCATCCTACTAATACTGTCGATAGCATTGTAGTACAAAGTACTAAACTCAATAATTTCTTTTTCATAATTTCACCTCTTATTTTTCTAAATTAGTATTTTACTACACTTTTTATCTACATTCAAATAGTTTTTATCTACATTCAAATAGTTTTTATCTATAATATAAACCTTGCTTATTTGACTTATCTATATATAACAATTATATCTGATTTGCTATATTTTCTCATACTTTCTGACTTTTAATACATACAAGCTAACATTCTAAATATAATATAAAATAAAAGACATGCTAAGTTCCAATTAGCACGTCTTTTCTCTAAGCAATATTTATAAAATTGGAGCTTGGTTATTCATTGAATATCCATCACTTCTAACATCATTCATATCAAATATATCATCTTTTACTTCAACCTTACTTAATTTCTTAACTATCCCATAAGGCTGAGCTAAAGAAAGTTTATCTCCTCTGCCTGAAATAACCCATAATATCTTGTATCCTCTTGGTATAACTTCTAATCTAGTTTCTCCTTTTCCATCAGTGAAATATACTAATAAATTAATCTTATTCCTATTAGCATAATCAAAAACTGGACTAAATTTAGTTCCACCTCTTATACTAGGTCTATCTTTTATGTCTTTAATATTCTTAACCTTATAAGTCCGCCTTATTTCATTATCACATTCTATAATAGTTATCTCATGATTGTAGTTTTTTACTATATTAAGTACTTCTTTTATAGCTTGCTTAAATTCTTCATCGCTAATACTTCCGCTAGTATCAATTGCTACTGCAACTTCGGCTTTATGACTTCTAAGCTGGCCTCTTAAATCTAATCTACTTGGTTGCCTTCTATTCCTTCTTGTTATAGTTTTCTTCTTATTACTTTCAACAGTTCCCATTAATTTTTTTAAGTATAAATTCCAAGGAAGCTCTCCTTTACTGCTTTTTAATGATGATATCATATCACTAATATATGATGGAACCGTACTTTTTAAAGAATTATCTATAAATTTTTCTGTAAATTCCCTAACAGTTTTAGAATCTATTTCATCAGATTCTTCCCATATATCGTGAGTGTTCTCCGGTCTAAATTCACTCTCTACATTATCATTTAAATCGGCATCATTTTCTTCTCCATCTTTATCAGATTCTTGTAAATCTAACTCAATTTGAATCTTTTCTACATAATACTCAAAAGTTTCATATGGCTCTAAGTTCATAGAATAATGTGTATTTACCCACTCTAATGTAGTAGCATATGGCGGCAAATAGTCTAAATATTTATTTACTATTATATCCATCGCCATATTGATTGCCAATGTTGAGCATCTACCTTTTAGTTCTTTTGCTCTTATTAAATGTAATGATAGTACATGAAGAATTTCATGTTTAATAGTACTTTCCATCTGTCTCATGTTAAGATTCAGAAATATTAACGGATTAAAGTATATTACATATTTAGCTCCCTTGAAGTTAACTGCACTTGGACTACTTATATCGAACTTTATATCTCTACCCATTTGAAATAAGAAGTAGCCATAAAAGTTATCTTTATCTTCCATAAGACTTAAACTCACTTTATCTACAATAGTAAAGAATTCCTCTTTAAAATCTTTAGGTATGTCTATTTCAAAATTTACATTTCCTGAGTTTAACTTTAATTCAGTTGCTTTATTAACTATTTCAATAGCTTTATCATAAAGACTTCTTGTTTGTTTTTCAAAATAACTTTCCATGATAATATTAACCTCTTATTAAGCTGTAAGCATTAAAATACAAGTCTACAAATTCTTCATTTTCTATAACTATTTTATAAATTTTTTCATAACTATTTTTTAAATCTTTCATTATACCTACCATTAAATCAACTGGATATATTTTTATAAATTCTACAAATCTATTTATATCATTATTACTATAGTTTTCATTTTCTATATTTGATTCTAATATTTTTAATATATTTACCGCAGTTAAATAAAGTCTTGTATGACTTTCTAATTTTATTTTTTCTATTATAGATTCTTCAAGAATTTCTCCAGAAAATACATCTTCATAAGATATAAGTGGTAAACAGTCTGATTCTATAAAACTTATAAATTCTTCTGCTATAATCTTACCTACATTTCCCTTTATAACATTTAAAAATACTGCTCTAGATATTATTTCTTTATTTTCTTTGTACATTTTGTAAGTTTTAGAAACTCTTTCATAACTTCTTGGTGTAGCTCGTACATCATCTTCATTTATTTTATGAAGATACTCTGGGAATGTAGAAATAAACTCTATAACTTTTTGTTCTATTCCTGCATCTATTGCCCAGCTTAGCCATTGTGAATGATCTGGTTCCATGTTAAGCCATACAAATCTATTTTCTTGTGCCGCATCCATATCAACTACTTGATAATCAAAATCTGAACCATATTTACTTGATGGATTCATTGCAGCTAGTATTTTTACATCATCATGTAACTTGTATCCATTTATTTCTCTGTTTAAAATTAGATTCATAAGTTCTTGTTGTACAGTATGCTCACAACGATTTATTTCATCTATAAATAAAAGTACACTTTTACCCTTTAATATCTCTTTATCTATCTCTCTTAACTTATGATGAACTGCATATATAGTAGTTTTTTTATTGTCTCCATAACTTTCTACAGTTGGTAGCCCCCCTATTTCACCTTCTTTAAGTAAGTTTCCATCAACTACAACTAAGCTCCAATTATTTTCTTTAGCGAGTCTTTTTGCTAGAGCTGTTTTTCCGATTCCACTTTCTCCAACTACTAAAGGTACTTCTCCAGTAGATAATACTAAGTCAACGCTTCTTAATGTGTCTATAAAATTCATTTTATCTTTTCTCCTATATCATCTTTAGTTTTTCATCTACAGCTATTTTTTTTGCTTTCTTACTTCCGTACTTATAAATAAACATTATTTTGTCCATTTGGATTTTATCACTATTTCTATCTATAGTACTACATTTTAAGAAATCTCTAACATACTTTTCTTCTACATCTTCTTTTGATAGTATTTCTATCAATATTTTTTCTATATCTTCTTTTGATATCTCACTTGGTATCCTATTTTCAATATATTTAATTATTAATATATTTACTCTTAAAAATTTTAATATCTTTTCCTTATCTAAATCAACCATAAAACTAATTGCTGCCTCATTACTTTTTATAGCTACAATTTGCGCCTTAAGACTTGGTGATTTTATATATCTTAATGCATCATAGCTTATTTTTACAGCTTCTTCCTGAACACTTTCATAAGGATTTTGTATATGCTTTATTGAATCATAATTTTTTCTTACTGCTAGCAACTGTAGTTCCTCACTTGGATTTTTTGCATACTGAATTGCCCAACCAGCTTTATCAATTGCTAATTTAATCACTTTATCTGTTGGTTTTTTTATATATTCTAATATACTCCATCCATCATTTATAGCTTTTATCATCATTTCTTCACTTGGATTATCTATAAATTTAATTGCTCTTGCATTATTTTCTATTGCTATAACCTTCATTTCCTCACTTGGATTTTGTATATATCTTAATAGTAGACCATCTAATTTTATGGCTAATAATTTCATTTCTTCGCTTGGATTATTTATATTTTTTATAATAGAAGGATTCCTCTTTATCATTTCAATAGCTCTTGATTCGTCCATAATATACCTCCCCTATCTATTATTCTATATTAAAGTTTATAATTATTAATATTATATTAATATACTTTTTTAATGATTTTAAACAGAATAATTATTCCAAAATTATAAATTTATATAATTTAACTTTATACTTAATTCTAATAAAAAAACGATGAAAAATTATTTCATCGTTTTTAGCTTTATACTATTTTCTTATAAATCCAGACTATATACTTTTTTATCTTAGTAATTATAGTGATATGATTTATTCATTTGTTAACTTTACCTTTATATTTTGTATTTTTAATATTATTAATAATATTCCACTTAAAAATAAAAATAAGTAAAAACTAATTCCACGACTAATTAACATAGCTTCACTTAATACTCTTATTGGGAAGAGTAATTTAAATAACATTAAAAATCCACTTTCACTTACTCCTACTGCTCCAGGAAGGGGAAGTGCACATACAGCTATAAATAAAACAGCTTGAACTCCTACAAAGGTAAATATTGAATATCCACTAAAACCAAAAGATCTATATACCCAGTATGGAATACTGTGAATTGCAAAGATTTGTATACATGTAGTCAAAAATGTTTTTAAAATAATCGTTTTATTTCTAGTAATATATAAAGAACATTCTTCATATTCGTTAATTATAGAATATACCTTATCCCTTATTTTCTTTACCTTATTATATCCTAGTGATTCAATTAATTTAATTACGAAATCAAAAACCTTTCTTATCGCAGAATATGAAAATATTGCTGATAATAAAAACAGCAGTGCTATAATATTTAATATTAATCCTAAAACAAGAAGGTACTTAATTGAGCCAATACTTCTTAATAATAAAGACTGTTGTGTAAAAAATCCAATTAATGAAAACATTATAGTAACTACCTGAAAAAATATTAGCTCAATTAAAAGTACTAACGTTGCATGTGAGATTTTTATATCATCTTTACACATTTGATAAGCTTGCATTGGCTGTCCACCAGATGCTGATGGTGTAATCGAGCTAAAAAAGAATCCATTTACTGAGTAATTTATACATCTAAATATACTTGGATTATATCCTAAAGCTATAAGATTTCTTTTTGTATTACTTGCTTCACAAAAAATATATACACACATACATACTATTGCTGGAATTATATAAAAAATATTTATCTGTGAAATCGTCTTAATTACTTTATTTATATCTAGGCTTTTAAAAATAAAATAAAATGTAATAGCTATTAATATTAAAAATAATCCTCCATTTTTTAATATTTTATAAAATAAATTTTTGTTATTTTTCATATTTTATTCTCCAAATAATTTTATATACAACATATAAAATCTTACACTATTTAAACTTATTTATAATTCTCTTGTACTTTCTATATATAAAATTATCTTTTTTATGCATATAATATTCACTCTTTAATAATCTCATATGATATGCATAAATTGCATACTCACCTAATTTATCAACTAATTTGTTATTTACATAAGCCCCAACAAAAGCGCCAATCCCTGGTACTAATTGAAGTAACTTTGCTATATCAATATAATCTCTATATTCTTGTTGAAAGCTTCTCCAATCAAACTCATTAATATCACTAGATAAATCATCTTTAAAATCATCAAAGCACTCCATATTATTAAATATAAAATTTACATGAGATTTACTAGAAAAAGCAAGTTGGAATATATTAAGTATATATAACCTCTCTCTATAATCATTAGTATCAAATCCATATATGCTGGCAATTTCATAAAGAAGTTTTATCTTTATACTTAAAAGTAGTGGAAAATCACAAAAACCTACAAGTATCCCTCCTGCTCCTGTTCCTGCTCCCTCTATCATAGCAGCATTTTTATAAAACTTTATTTTTTCATAAACTAAATTATCTCTTTCTTCTAATAATATATTTTTTATAGGTTTTTTAGTTATATACTTAGAACCAAGTAAAACTACCTTTGTCATATTTTTTATAGCAATAGTTACTATTTCATGATATTTTTTAGGAAGCATTGAGTTTAATTTATTTTGAGTTCCTTTTGATGCCTTATCTATTATAGATGGTTTTTTTCTTATTTTCTTTTTCCATTTTTCTAATTCTTTTAATTTTATATAATCGTACGTTTCCATTTTATCACCTATTTATATTTAATACTATTTCAATTATATATATATGCTATTATAACATCTCACGTATATTAATTTTTATATTATAAACTACTTTATATATAAATTTAATGAATTAATATAATTTATTAAATAAAAAAGACATAACATGATGTCTCAATGTAATTATATTTACAATGAAAACATCATACTATGTCTTTTATTATTTTATTGATTAAATGGATTATTATAATTTTCCTACTAAGTCTAAGCTTGGTACTAATGTTTCAGCTCCTGGAATCCATTTAGCTGGGCAAACTTGATCTCCATGTTCTGCCACGAATTGTGCAGCTTGAACTTTTCTTAATAATTCTTCTGCATTTCTTCCTATCCCTAAGTCATGAACTTCGTAAGCTTTTATTTCTCCTTCTGGATTTATTATGAATGTTCCTCTTAAAGCCATTCCATCTTCTTCTATCATAACATCGAAATCTCTAGTTAACTTTCCAGTTGGATCCGCTAACATTGGATATTGTATTTTTCCTATTGTTTCAGATGCATCTGCCCATGCTTTATGTACAAAGTGGCTATCTGTTGATACTGAATAAACTTCGCATCCTATTTCTTTGAATTTTTCATAGTTATCAGCTAAATCTCCTAATTCAGTTGGGCAAACAAATGTAAAGTCTGCTGGATAGAATACAAATACTGACCAATGACCTTTTACATCTTCAAGTGTTACTTCTCTAAATTCCCCATTTTGATATGCTTGAACTTTAAACTCAGATACTTTTTTGTTTATTAATGACATAATTTTTTCTCCTTTATATTTAAATTATTATTTTATTTGTGTTTTTAAAATCAGTAATGATTATGATTTTCATTATCTTAATCTTATATATTCCCTACTTTTTAGTCTTTAAACATATTTTTAAAATTTTTTATTAATTTATTAAATCTAATATTTCCTTTGCTTTTTTAACACCAAAATGAACTTTATCGTCATTTACAATTATTGCTGGCACACTCATTATTCTATATTTCTTCTTAATATCTTCAAATAATGATAACTCTATCATTTCAGCTTCTATATTTTTATTTTCCATAGCAAGTCTTTGTGATGCTACAACTACATCCGGACATAATGTACAAGACAGAGAAACTACTACTTTTATATTAGTCTTTTTATCAAATGACCTTATCTCTTTTAATAAGTTGTCATCTATTGCTTGACCTGGACCTGCTAAATTATATATAGCTAATATAAATGAATTTAATTCATGTCCTCCAGGAACACCATGGAACTTAACTCCACTATATTTTTTATCTTTATCTAATAAAGCTACAACTGGTAGCTTATCTGCATTTATCATTTCTTCCATTTTTAGATTTTCATTCTTTTTATAAATTTCTATATTTAATTTTTCTCCTAAAGATGCCATATCTAAAATCAAATCCATAAATTCAATTGATTTATCAATACTTTCATCTACTATTGATACTAAGGTAACCTCTTTTTCCATCATTGATAGTATTGATTTAATTTGATTTCTAAGACCGTCATTTAAAAGATTACTTTTTCTATTTTTATCATTTATGTCTATAAAATCAGTTTTTACTTCTTTTTTAATAATTTCCTCATTAGTATGTTGTTGTTGAATTATCTCTTCTTCATCTTCTATTCCTAATTTATATTTTTGATTATCTACATACTTTTCAGCATTAGTTGCTGCTATTGCCCCGTCAGCTACTGCTGTTACTACCTGTCTTAGTAACTTTGGGCGTAAATCTCCTGCTGCATATACACCAGATATATTAGTTTCCATATTTTCGTTAGTTATTACATATCCTTGTTCATCTAATTTAACTTTCCCTTTGATAAGCTCTGTTTGTGGTTTATATCCAATAAACACAAATACACCAAAAGTTCCATCTTCTTCACTTACTTTATAATCAAGCCTTTCACCCGTTTGATTATTTTTAAACTTAGCAAATTGTAGGACTCCCTCTCCTCCGACCTCTTCTACTTCAGTATTGAATAATACTTCTATCTTTGGATGAGATTTAACTTTATCTGCTATAGTTTTTGCACAACTAAATTCACTTTTTCTTACTACTACTCTTACTTTTTTAGCAAACTTAGTTAAAAATATTGCTTCTTCCGCTGCAGCATATCCTCCACCTATTACAAAGACATCTAAGTCTTTGAAGAATTCACCATCACAAGTTGCACAATATGCGACTCCTCTTCCTGTAAATGCTTCTTCTCCTTTAAATCCTAATTTCTTTGGAGATGCACCTGTTGCAAATATCACTGCTCTTGCTTGTATTTCTTCATTTTTAGTTTTAATTATTTTTACTTCTTCATCTAAATATAAGTCTATAACTTCATCTTCTTTAAACTTAACATTAAAATCTAAAGCTTGTTTTCTTAAAGTTTCCATATAACTTGACCCTGTAGTTTGTAAAATTCCTGGGTAGTTTACCATTTCATGTGTAGTTTTTATCTGTCCACCTACATTTTCTTTTTCTATAATTAATGTCTTAAGCTTTGCTCTTCCTGCATAGATTCCAGCAGATACTCCCGCTGGTCCTCCACCAACTATTATTAAATCATATATCATTAACTCTTCTCCTATTATAAAATTTTAATTTAAATTTTATAAAGTAGTAATGATTACTACTTTCATTCTTAATATTTATATGCCCTATATAATCTCACTTAAACATTTTTAATTTAAAATTTTTATTATAGGGTATTATAAATATATCTATATATTTTTATCAATGAAAATAAAATTTGATTGACAAACTAAATTAAAAAATATAAAGTATTCGATAATAGTAATCATTACTAAATATAAACTAATAGGAGAATTGACATGAAGAATTTAGATAATAAAGTTGCTCTAGTAACTTCTGCTACTAGAGGTATCGGACTTGCTACAGCTTTAAAACTAGCTAAAAATGGAGCTACAGTTTATATGGGGGTTAGAAGATTAGAAGTTACACAAGAAATATGTGATAAATATGCAAAAGAAGGTTTAGTTATGAAGCCAGTATATTTTAATGCATTTGAAGTAGATAGCTATAAAACTATGGTAGATGAAGTTATAAATGATGCAGGTAAAATAGATATACTTGTAAATAATTATGGTACTGGAAGCCCTAATGAAGATTTTGATTTATTAAATACTGATGAAAAATCTTTCTTTAGATTATTAGAATTAAATATTGGTAGTGTCTTTAGAATTTCAAAGTTAGTAATACCACATATGTTAGATAATAAGGGTGGAAGTATAGTAAATATATCTTCTATCGGAGGGACTGTTCCTGATATATCAAGAATCGGTTATGGTGTTGCTAAGTCTGGAGTTAATAATATAACTCAACAAATAGCTATGCAATATGCTAAAAATAACATTAGATGTAATGCAGTACTTCCTGGAATGACGGAAACTGATGCAGTAAAAAATGCTATGAGCAAAGAATTCCAAAAATCATTCTTATCTCATGTTCCTTTAAATAGGATGGGTACACCTGAAGATATAGCTAACGCAGTTGCTTTCTTTGCTTCTGATGAATCTTCTTACATAACTGGTTCTATTCTTGAAGTTTCTGGTGGATATCACTTGGGAACTCCTCAATATGCAGACTTCGTTGGTCGTAATGTTGTAGAAGACAAATAGGAACTATTTATAGTATCATGGGTTATCTATTAATATTTTAGGGTAATAATACTAATTATTATTATATAATAATATTGTATAAGCGGAGGTATAAAATGAAATTTTCAAAACAAAGAGAAATTATACTTAACGAAGTAATGAATAGTCATCTTCATCCTACTGCTGATAATATTTATACTAGTTTAAAAAAAGATAACCCTGAATTAAGTTTAGGCACAGTGTATAGAAATTTATCTCAGTTAACAAAAAAGGGAATTATCTCTAAGTTGAGTATTACTGGTCAATCTGATAGATTTGATAAAAATATAAAACCTCATGCACATTTAATTTGTGAAAAGTGCAATAATATTTTTGATGTTGAGTCAGATAATATATACAAATTCATTAATGATTTGTCTTATGAAAAAGACATAACTATTTCAAACTATAATTTAGTTTTAAATGGTGTCTGCAGTCATTGCAAAGAAAAAGATAGTTAATATAATAAAAGTGATGTAGTTTATTATTTACTACATCACTTTTATTATAAATTATTAAAATATGGAATTTAGAAGAAGTTTTGTATACTCATGCTTAGGCCTATTAATAATTTTAGTTGAGCTTCCCTCTTCAACTATTTTTCCATCCTTCATAACAATTACTCTATCACAAAAACTGCTTACAAGTGCTAAGTCATGAGTTATAAATACATATGAAATGTTAAATTCATTTTTCATATGTATTAAAAGTTCTATAACTTGAGCTTGAACCGATACATCTAGAGCACTTGTTACCTCATCACATATTAGTACCTTAGGGTGAGATGATAAAGCTCTAGCTATAGCTGCTCTTTGGCACTGGCCTCCACTTAACTCATGAGGATATCTATTTTTCATTTCAATAGGCAATCCTACCATTCTCAACAAATTATCAACTGTGGCTTCCTTATCTTCTTTAGTTAAAGAGCAAAGGCTACAAACATATTCTTCAATAGATTTACCAATAGTTATCTTTGGATTGAAGGATCCTATTGCATCTTGAAACACCATTTGTATATCTTTATATATATATCTTAACTGTTTTCCTTTTATATTAGAAATACACTTGTCATTTAAAATAACTTCTCCAGAATCTGATTTTTCTAAGTTCATAATAATCTTAGCTAATGTACTTTTTCCACATCCACTTTCTCCAACAACACCTAAACATTCCCCTTCTTTAAGTTGAAAGCTTATATTATCTGCTGCAATATGATCATGGTCCTTTTTCTTGTATTTTTTATTTATATTTTTACATTCCAATATGACTTTACTCATTTTGTTTATGCTCCATTTCTTCTACATAAGTACATGCTATAAATCTTTCACTACCAATATGTTTTAACTTTTGTTCTTTAAATCTGCATCCTATACTAGCTTTTTTACAACGAGGTGCAAATCTACATCCATCTAAACTTTCCTTAAATGATGGAGGATTTCCCTCTATACCAACAGGAACACGTCCATCTAATTTAGGAATTGCGTTTATTAAGGCCTTAGTATAAGGATGCTTTGGATTTTTTAATATATATTCTTTATCTCCATATTCTATAATACTACCAGCATACATAACTGCAACCTTATCAACCATATGAGATACTACCCCCATACTATGGGTTACAATTATTATACTTGTATTAAAACCATCTCTTAACTTCATCATCTCTTTTACTACTTGAGCTTGAACTGTAACATCTAGAGCACTAGTAGGTTCATCTGCTACTAAAAGCTCTGGTTCCATTATCATAGCAAGTGCCATAGCTACTCTTTGTTTCATACCACCACTTAACTCAAAAGGATAACTATGTAATATACACTCTGCATCCTTTAAATTAACTTTTTCTAGCATTATTTTAGCTTTATTTAGCGCTTCTTTTTTGCTTATCTTACTATGACTTTTAAGTACTTCTACAAACTGATTGCCAATTTTTCTTATAGGATTTAAAGTTGAGCCTGGATTTTGAAAAATTACTCCTATTTCATTTCCTTTTAAGTTTCTAAGTTCTCTTGAAGACATATTTAAAAGGCTTTTATCTTTAAAATAAATATCTCCATTTGTTATATATTCACTGTTTTCCATCATTTGAATTAGAGCTCTAATTAACGTACTTTTCCCACTTCCACTTTCTCCTACTATACCTAATATCTCACCTTTTTTTATGCTTAATGAAATATCCCTTAATATTTCTACTTCAGCGTTGTTTACATATAGATTTTCAACTTTTAATATAGTATTCATTTTTCCACCTACTCTATATCCGTATTTGCATTAAATTGATAGTAATCTGTAGGATGTGGATCTATTCCTGTAACATTATTTTTCATTACAAAACTCATCTTCATATTTGCTATAAAATTATATGCATTTTCATCTAAAGCTAATTTTTGAATTTCTGTAGCAAGTTTATCACGTTCTTCTTTATTAAACTCAATTTTTAGTTTATCTATTAATTCATCAACTTCCCTATTGCTATAACCTCCATAATTAGATGCTCCATTAGTTTTCATTGCATTATTTAAATAGGCTAATGTATCCCCGGTTGCTGATGTTATATTTGAATATATAGCTAATTCAAAGTTTCCAGATGATAATATATCATTAATATTATCAGTTATCTCTATGTTTACATCTATGCCCACATTTTTTAAATCATTTTGAATAGCTTGAGCTATGCTTGGAAGTTCTGCTCTTGCTGAATATGTTACTAACTTAAAACTTAATGTTTTTCCATCTTTGTCTAAAATTCCATCATTATTTGAATCTGTGTATCCTTCTCTATTCAATAATTCTATAGACTTATCTTTATCGTATTCTATATCTAATTTATCTAAGCTATAACTAGTATTACTTGGAAATGCTCCTACACTTGGAGTTGCTTGTGATTTTAAAATAGAATTACAATAATCATCTTTATTTATAAGCATATTAATAGCTTTTCTTACATTTGAATTTTTTAAATCTTCATTTTTTCCATTAAAGTACATAACAATAGCTCTTGATGTATCAGTACTACTTATCTTATAGTTACTATCCTTTTCAAATAAACTTATCATTGAATATGATAGACCTTGAGCTACATCTATTTCTCCAGATTGAAGTGCCATTGCTAGTGTATCTGCATCAGCTATTGGTATAACTTTTATACTTGAAAGTTTAACTTCTTCATCCCAGTAAGATTCATTTTTTTCAAAATAACTTGAACCAGTAGGATTAAAGTTGCTAACTTTAAACGGTCCTGTTCCAATAGGATTAGTATCTATATTTTCTTCTTCTACATCAATAATAGCTACAAAAGGATCACATAAATCATTTATTAATGTTGGGTTTTCTTCAGTAGTAGTTATTATTATGCTATTATCTTCTACTTTTATATTATCTATTTTTAAAGTTTCCTCTGCTCTAGCATTTAACTTAAGAGTTCTATCTATTGAATTCTTAACTGATAGTGGTGTTAGGTTCTTTCCATTTTGGAAACTTATATTATTCTTTAATTCTATTTTCCATGTTTTACCATCAATCATCTCATAGTTTTCAGCTATCCAAGGTTCTACTTGCATATTATCATCAAGTTTAAATAAAGTCTCACCTACACCATATCTAACCGTAAACCAACCACAATAACCATTAGCAGGGTCTAAGCTTTTTGTACTTAAAGTAGTTCCAAATACCAATTGATCTTTCTCTTCCCACTCAATACTACTATCTATTACACTACATCCTGTTAACTGTAGGATTAATAAAAACATGAATATTAAACTTATTTTTTTACTTTTTATGACTTTCACCTACTTGTAAGCTTATTTTTCATTTAAATCTAGCAAATCTCTAACTATATCTCCCAGCAAGTTAAATAAAATAACTGCAATTAATATTGCTGCTCCTGGGGCTAACATAGTCCATGGTGCAAACTGAATTACACTTTTGCCTTCACTTATCATAGCCCCCCACTCTGGTATTGGTAGTGGTGAACTTAATCCTAAAAATGAAAGCGATGACATTTCCATTATAACAGTACCTATATCTAGTGATGCTGTTACTATAAGGTATCCTAATATATTAGGAAGAATATGTTTAAACATAATATAGTAAGAGTTATGTCCACTTATTCTACTTGCTTGTATAAAAGTCTCTTCCTTTATTTCTAAAACCTTACTTCTAGCAATTCTTGCATACTTCGTCCATCCTATAGCTCCAATTGCTATCATTGCATTTAGCATACCTCCTCCAAGTAATCCAGCTACTGCTATAGCTAACACTAATCCTGGAAATGCTAAAAAAACATCTACTATTCTCATTATAATACTATCTAATCTCCCACCAATATATCCACTAAATAAACCAATCATTGTTCCAAATAAAAATGTTATTACAACTACTATTAAAGCAGATAATATTGTTCTATTTGCTCCATATAATACCCTTGAAAATACACATCTTCCTAGTGAATCTGTTCCTAGTAAGTATTCTTTACACGGACTTTTTAATGTATTACTTAAGTCTATAAAATATGGATCATTTGGTGCTATATATGGTGCCAGTAAACTTATTATACATATACTTAATAAAATCATTATTATCGTATAAAACTTTACTTTACTTTTATTTAGTCTTTTAAAACTTGTTTTTTTATTAATTATTGTTTTTTCTAATAACATCTATGTTTACACCTCTCTAACTCTAGGGTCAACTATTTTATATAGCAAGTCTGTTATTAAGTTTATAACAATAAATATTACAGCCATCCAAAGAACATATCCTTGAATAATAGGATAGTCACGATTCGCTATTGCGCTTAAAGCTAAATTTCCAATACCTGGCCAAACAAATATAGACTCTACTATAGCTGTTCCTCCCATTAGAGACCCCATTGATAAACCCGTTAGAGTTATAACTGTTATCATTATATTTTTTAATACATTCTTATAAAGTATAACACCTTCTTTTATACCTCTTGACCTTGAACCTTTTACATATCCTTTTTCTAATTCTTCTATAACTACTGCCCTTATTTGACGTATATACTTACTTGTCATTGCCACTGATAAAGTTATTGTAGGTAAAATTATACTTTTAAACCCACTTTCACTTAATATTGGTAATAGTTTAAACTTAAGTGAAAATATAAGTAACAATATAAGGGCTAATAAAAAACCTGGGATGGAGTTTCCTATGAAAGTAAGTCCTCTTATAAGATGGTCTATAAATTTATCCTTTTTTACTGCTGATATTATACCTAAAGGTATAGATACTATTAAAGTTAGTATCATCGAACTAGCTGCCAATACTATAGTGTAAGGCAGATATTCTCTAAGTTCTGTTATAACACTTCTTCCAGATGAATATGATGTTCCTAAGTCACCATGAGATACACTTTTAAGCCAATTTATATATTGAGTTAAAAATGGTTTATCAAGTCCCATATCACTTCTTACACTTTCTAAAAGCTCTGGAGTTACCACTGTGCCTTGTGAAGATAGCATAATTTCAGCTGGATCTGAGGATGATAAATTCATTAGAGAAAATGATATAAATGATACAATTATTAAAAGGGGTATCGTTCCTAAAATTCTTTTTAATATATATTTAGCTATGTTTCTCACCTGTTTCTTTGTCTAATTTAAATTCTCCCATATGCTACTAAAGAGCTTCCTTTTGTAACCGAAAATGCAACTGTATTGTATAAAACAACTCCATCAAAATCTGCATAATAAGTATCTACTACATTTCCAAAATAATCTGTTATCTCTCCTAACTTTTCACCTTTTTTAACACTTTCTCCAGCTTTTACAAAACATGTCCAACATCCTTCACTTAGAGAATCCAAATATTTAGCTTCTTTTATTTCTTTAGGAGTACAATCATTGTCAGTTTTGTTATAATTTAAAATATCTAGTACTGATAATATATTTAACATATCTTTTTTATATGCTTTTACATCGTCATCTTTACATAGTCCACATGAACCGCGCTCAATTAATAAACTCGGTATATTTTTATTTATAGCCGCACTAGTGTATGATCCATTTGTAGTGTTTGATTTTACAAAATATTCAACATTGAAGTGCTTTGCTAACTTTATTGATTTTTCCATTACTTTTGAATCTGCCATTCCTGGATAATATATGTGTGGTACTAAATCTTCATGCAGATCTCCTCCATGTATATCAAAGTAAAAATCTGCTTTTGATATTAACTCATTAGTTATGAAGTAAGCTATTTTCTCTGATATAGTTCCATTTTTATCTCCAGGAAATACTCTAAGTATATTTTTATTATCTTCTGGAACAATTGCTGCATTTCTACCTATAAATCCTTGAGTATTTACAGGATGTACTATTATTATGCTACCACTTACTTTTTGTGGATCAATTTCTTTTGCTAGCTCTATTGCAGTTTTTATACATGGATATTCACATCCATGTACTCCAGCTGTTATAAGTACTGTATTTCCATCATTTTTACCATTTATTATTGTTATTGGCATTTGTGTTTTTGTATCTAGTATATTTATAAGCCCTTGCTTTTTTTCCCCTGCTTTTGCTCTTAATTCACTTATTACTAATTCTTGATTCATTGTTTTACCTTCTTTTCTAAAATATTTTATTTATAATTTATTTTTATTGATAATCATTATCATTTTATTTCATTTATCATATCTTGTCAATAAATTATAGGTTTATTACTCTTTTTACCTTATTTCTTCTTTATGTTATATATCTAATTTATAAACTTTTAAACAATATATATATTCATATTAATGATAAAAAGTAATAAAAAAGAACTCTATTATAAATTAGAGTCCTTTTACTTTATTTAAATTTATCCTAACAATTCATATATATCAGATAATTCTTGTTCTACTTTATTTGTATTTACATCATAATTTTCTAATCCTAAATCCTCTAATCTTTGATTAGGTAATACTATCTTAAACTCGCTTCCCTTATTAATATCACTATCTATATATAGATTCCCATTGTGAGTATCAACGATAGATCTTACAACGCTTAGACCAACTCCAATTCCTTCATTAATTCTAGTAAATGATTTATCAATTTGAACAAATCTATTAAATATAATTTCTTGGTCTTTCTTAGAAATTCCTATCCCCTCATCTTTAATATAAATTTCAACCCAGTCATCATTTACAAATACATTAACAAATATTCTTGTATTTTCACTAGAAAATTTTATTGCATTTGATAATAAGTTAAGTATCATTCTTTCAATCATTGAAGCATCACATTTTACAATAACATCTTCTTCATTTGTATCAAATTCTATATTTATATATTTTAATAAAGCATAATCTATAATAGATACTATATTATAGTTTTTAAATTTATAATTCAGAATTCCTACATCACCACTTGATAAATCCATAATATTATCTATTAGTCTCATCATCCTATTACAATTTGTACTTAATGTCTTATTATATTTATTGTAAATTCTTCTAAAGTCTTCTTCTTTTTTATCTACAAATCTATCTAATAATTGAGTTGTAGAATAAAATAAGTTTAATGGAGTTTTTAATTCATGAGATATGTTAGCAATAAAATTACTTCTTTCTTTGTCATAAACTCTCCGTTTTTCTACCTCTATCTCCATCTTAATTTCTTCAGATATATCAATATATGTCACTGAAATTTCAGTTTTATCTTCACTTGGATGCATTAATTGAATCCAGCAATCAACAACTTTATTAGTTGATGAACTATTTATAATTCCTCTCCATACACCATTTTCATATAACTTATTAATTATTTCTTCTGATTTATTACCTAAGTTAAACTCATTTTTTGAAATCTCCTCAATTTTATTTAAATCTGAAGTATTGTGCTTCATTAAGTAGTAGTCCATTACTCTTTTATTCGCATATAATAAATCAAATTCTTCACTATATATTAACATGCCACTATATTTATTATTATTAACTAAATTGTAAAAAGCACTTAGCTTTTCATTTAATATGTTAGTTTTATTTATACGAATATATAACTCAATTAACGCTCCCATAATAACTATTAAATATGTAATATATATTAACATTACTGAAACCAACTTATAAATAAACGTTACTCTATTTAATGCAAATATTGCAAATATTGCTTTTATAGATAATATAAATATGCTTGAACTTAAAACTGAATATATATACTCTTTTTCTTTCATACCTCTAATAAATAATCTAAGAGAAGACATAACATAAACAGTAGCTAAAAATGTGTTATATAATATAAAATAAAGTGAAGCATTCTTATTAAAATTGAATATATTCGATTTCATTTCAATAATACCAAGTACATAAGTATATGCCATAACAAATACTATAGACTTTATTTTATTTCCAACAATCATACTTTTTAATTTATTATTTTTAGATAAAGCTATACAAAGAATTAAAACTCTAAGTATAGATGTAGATACAGTTATGTATATAGGGATAGTCAATTCATTATTATAAAAAGTAAGATAATCAATTTGTTCTAATAATATATCTATTGATAATCCTAAATACATTAATGAAATAATAAATATGCTATCTTTTTTAACTCTATTGTAACTAATTAAGCAACTTATGAAGCCTAATATAGAAATTATAAAACTAAATAACTTTATAAATCCTAATGTCGCCTCTAAATATCCCACATCTATTTTAAAACTAAGAAATGTATTTATAGCAACAACTATAGACAAAATAATTAGGGTAAGTGCTATATATATATTTTTTTTATTTTGTCTTTTATCCGAGTAGTCTTTTTCTATTATATTCATAGTAATTCCCCCTATTTTAGCCATTTTACCATATATGAATATTACTTTTTTGTCAAAATTTGTTACTACGTAAAATTAATTTCTTAATTTTTGCGCTTAAAATTTATTTTATTTACTTTAATGTATTATGTTAAGTATTTTTTGTAATTCTTCTACTCTTATTTGACCAGGAGCTGATGCTACTTTTATAGATCCAAATGTAAGTGAAGATCCAAATATTTCTCCTGTTAAGCGACTTACTAGACCTAATTTCCCCATGGCCATTGTTATAATAGGTGTTTTTGAATATTCTCTTACCATCTCTTCTGTTGCTGTTAATAAAGTTATTACATCTTTTGAATTTTGTGGCATAACTGCTATCTTTGGTAAATCAGCACCTAAATCTTGCATTTTGCAAAGTCTACTAATTATTTCATTTTTTTCTGGTGTATTATAAAATTCATGATTTGATATTACTGTTTTTACGTTATTGATATGTGCAAACTTAGATATATCTTTTACAACTTCATCCCCTACTAATAATTCTACATCTATTAAATCTACCATTTTTGTTTCAATTATTTCTTTATTAAGTTTTTTATAATATTCTAAAAATATTTCTTTTTCCCCACCTTCTCTTTTACTTCTAAATGTAAATAATATTGGCAGATCATCTAATATACTTCTAAGTACTTTTAATATATTTTTAACCTTATTTAAATTTTCTACATTTTCATAATAGTCAACTCGCCACTCTACTAAATCTAATTTAAAGTTTTTTAAATTATTTGCATCTTGTATTATTTCTTCATCAGTTTTACTAACTAAAGGTACACATATTTTAGGTATTCCTTGTCCTATTTCCAAATTTCTTACTTTTACTATTTTTCTCATATATCTTACTCCTAATAATTTTATAATTTATATTATATAGTAGTTTATTCTATTTATAATTTTAAATTATAATAATTTTAAATAAAAAAGCACTATCAAACTTAATTGATAGTACTTTCTTGCTAGTTTATTTTATTTTGAATATATCTCTCCACTTCTTCTTTTGGTATTCCTAACACCATAGAGAACTCTTCATCAAGTAAATTCTTAGCTATTTTCATAAACTTTTCATCTATTTGATTAAGTTTTTTTCCATTTTTCATTAAGTTATTCTTTTTATTATCAATACTTGCCATTATATTTAATAGATCTATACATTCATAAGATTTTAATAATTTTTTGTAATGATCTTCTAATGCTCTAGCATTTTTCATATCATGTTCAAAGTTATCTATTAAAGATACTTTACTAATCGAATTTTGAATTTCTTCGTATGTTATGATAGCCCTCATAAATGCTTTTGTATCAATAGGTACAAATACCTTTCCATTTCCATGCATCGGAGCTAATATATAGTATTTTTTACTTTTATTAACCCCCGGAATATTAAGTTCGCTTATTTCTTCTATTTTACATACTCCTTCATTGCTATAAACAACAAGTTCTCCAATTTTATACATACTTAATATCTCCTTTTAATTTTATTATAAATATAAAAAAAGATCCAATTAAGGATCTTTCCGAAACAATATATATCATTATAATATAGTTATGTTTTCTGCTTGAGGACCTCTAGCACCTTTAACTATATTAAAGCTTACTTTTTGACCTTCTTCTAATGTTTTGTATCCATCACATTGTATAGCTGAGAAATGTGCAAAAACATCTTCTCCACCATCTACTGATATAAATCCAAAACCTTTTTCACTATTAAACCATTTTACTACACCGTTATTCATATAACTTCTCCTATCAAAACCTATCTTAAGGTTTTTCTTTTTTTATGGTACTACAATATATATTGTAACACACATTAATATAAATAGATACATTTATTAATTTATATACTTTATTTGCTTGTTATAGCAAAATTTTAATACTTCTCAAAAACACCTTTTAAATATTCATATGAATTACTTTTTTCTAATGCTAATGAAAGTAATATTCGAGCTTTTAATGGTGTCAGTGTATAAGATGGTATAGTTCTATATTCTCTATCTATGCTATCCCTATCTACACTACCACTTGTAGCAATAGATGACCTTACAACTGCTATAGAGTTTTTAGTCATTTCTTTGATCTTACTTTTCCACCTTTTGCTTATCATACCACTACCTGATCCAGCTATAACAATTCCTTTATAATCGTGATTTATATAATAATCAAAAATATCAGAATCTAAATTAACATCAAAATACACTATACCTACTTTAGGTAATGAATTAATATTAGCAATATTAAATTCACTATTTATCGTATGAGGTTTTAATGATTTATTTATAAAGTTTATAATGTTATCATGTATATATCCACAGCATCCAAATTCTTTTCCAGCAAATGCTTGTGGCCTAAATGTATCAATCTTTTGTACATCTCTAGCGCTTATAATATAATCTGCAAAAACTACTAAAACACCTTTTCCTATTGAAGCCTCATCAGATGCTACTAATATTGCATCATATAAATTGTTAGGGCCATCTGCACTATTTGATGTTGCAGGTCTCATTGCTCCCGTAATAACTACAGGTTTACTTGTTTTTACTACTAAATTTAAAAAAATGCACTTTCTTCTAATATGTCCGTACCTTGTGTTATAACAAATCCATCTATATTATCTAATTTAGATAACTCATTTATTCGCTTTGCTAAAATTAATAATTTATCTATAGACATATCCTCACTTGCTATATTAAATATCTGCTCTCCATTAACTTTAGTAATATCATCTATTCCTTTTATACTTTTAATAAGACTCTTTACCTTAAATACCCCATTTGTATATCCTAAAGTTTTTCCTTCATCACCTTGTGCTGATATAGTTCCTCCTGTAGCTAAAATATAAATCTGTTTTTTATTCATATCTGCCTCCACAACATATTAATTTGTTTTATATTATTTTGTGGCATTAATTTATTATTAAACATATTTTATTTACAAAAATAGAGCTTAATCTAAAAAGTTAAATAGATTAAGCCCTATTTTATGTAAATATTATACTTATTAATAGTACCTTTTATTATAATTCTGATTGTGTATCATCGTCAGAATCTGTAAATACGATTTCTTCTGTTATATTATTATTGTCTACAGATATTATTTCTTCTTGTATTTCTTTATTACTTATTTTTACTTCACTTGCTATATAGTTTAATTTTTTTATAGTATATCCTATCGCCCATATAGCTATTGAATAGAACATATACGGTACAGAACCACCTACTACATAACTTATTACACTTGCTAATTCATCACTTATTACAAGTCCTTGAGATACAAGACTTGATATGTATGTGTATGAGTTATAAAGTGTAAATATTGTGTAAATACCTAAAAGAACAGATATTACATATAAAATTAAAACTACTGAACTATTACCTTTTTTGTTACTTTTTTTCATAATTAATATTACTCCCTCTTAATTAATTTTTACTAACGAAATCTGTAAGACTTCTTTCATTATTTCACAAATACTATTATAATTCATTATCCTTAATTTAACCTTAAGTTATATATTATTTTTAAAATATTATACTAATAGAATTAATTTTCTAAAATAAATTTCTTAATATAATCATTATTACTTGATTTTATTATTCATCTTACTTAATTAGATTTATCACTTGATTTTATTATAGTATACGTCTGGTCTATTTTTTCCATAGTATCAGTTCTATATGTGCTTATAGATAAGCTTTCATCATCTATACTCACAGTAGAAAATGTTGGAACATTTTCTTGCCATCTATATGCTATATATGATTGTTTTCTCGATACATTTGGATAATACTTACTACCTGATGCTGAATTAGAAGTCATATATAATATTCCATTTGGATTTACTTCTTGCTCTGAATAGTACTTAAACTTATCATCACTTATATATGTATTACTTTTCAATTCTCCATCTTTTAATATTTTAGATCTTGAGTAAGCATGATCATGCCCTGTAAATACAACATCTATCTTATGACATTCAAGTATAGGCACTAATTCGTCTCTTAAATTTACTATACTCGGCTCATTAGAATGTATTCCCGAACCATATATATCTTGATGTACAACTACTATTCTCCACTTTGCATCTTTATTATCATTTAATACTTCTTCTAAAAATTGTTCATGCTCTTCTACATTTGTATTATTAGTATTTAACATTAAAAATATAGAATTACCATATCTAAAATAATAGTCTCCTCCACCAGCTGTTGAACCTAAACTACTTGTGTTTGGATTATTAAAATGATAAGAATAATTGCCACTTATTGCATCATGATTTCCTAAAGATGTAGCAATCGGTAATGACTTTAATATAGTGGGACTTAAAAACCCTGAATATTCTATTTCATTTCCTGTATAATTTAAAGATGCTTCTCTATCAACCTTTTTATTCCTACTTTGTATTTGATCACCAACTGAAAGTATAAAACTAGCATTTGGTGATTTTTGTAAAGCTTTATTTAAAGTATTATTCCAGTTAAATGTATCATTTCTAGTTGCTTTATCTTGACCCTGTTCTTCAAATTCACCTGAAGAAATATTTCTTAATGAAGCCCCAATTTGTGGATCTCCTACCAATATAAATCTAAACTTATCTACTGATTGTGTTTTATAAATTATAGGATCACTCCATTTCCCATCTGTACCATAACTATAATAGTATGTAGAATTCTTCTCTAAATTAGTAATTGTTACTTTATTAGATTTATATCCTGTGACTGCTCTTGATTGACTTCCTCTAAACTCTTTTGCATTACTCATATCAGAACTCTTACTTATTCTTACTTTAGGTGATGATTCTTTTTCTAATGAATACCATGCAAAGTTTAATTCTGATTCATTCTTACCTGGTGTAAGTGATAATTGAGTCCAATCATATTTTATTGTTTCCCATTGTTCACACCATTGTTGCCATCTATCATTTGTCTTATCAGCTTCAGTCCAGTTAACATCATCTGATGCGAATACATATAAATTTGTTAATACTACAGCTAAGGCTATCATAAATATAGTTATAAAGTTCTTTTTTCTTAAAAACATGCTAAAAACCTCCATTTTCCACTGCTATGCATGAATCTTCATAGATATATTAGCATTTGTTTATTTAAGCTTATTTTTAACAAACTTTATATAAGCCTATTCATTATTTATTCATTATTAAAAATTATATTTTATACTATCTAATTCAATGAATTTCAAAATTATTAGTAACATTTATACTTAAAAGTTATATTTTAATTAGTGAGATATAATAACCAAGGTTGGTGATGATATGGATCTTGATACTAGTAAACTTGAAGTTAATTTTATGCCTCCTGCCACACTATATACTCCAATAAATGGTAGAATGTATACGCTTACACATTCTGATACTACAGCAATGAGGTTTTTAGATGTTGGAATTGATTATAATTATTCAGCTATAAGTCAAGAACTTCGAGATGAATTATTAGGTAAATGGTGCTTATTAAACAATAATTCTTATATGTTATTTTTTTATGCTTTTATTGGAAATTTAGATTTTCAATCCGCTTCAAAAAAATATGATATTTTTAAATATCATATTCCTTCAGCTCTTGAGTATATTTTTTATGGTGATAGATATTTATTAAATCAATATAAAGAGCTTAAAAATACTCCTATCTATATAAAATTTGATTCCACTTTTCCTATGTTCAATAACTATGAATATTATGGTTTTATACATGATTATATGCTGTAGTTTTTTACTACAGCATATAATATAATTCACTTATTCCCTTATATATCTTACATTGACATACTATATATATCAGAAAACTCTATCTCACATCTTTCTACATGTTTATACTTTCTATCAGCATCATAATCACTACATGTGCTTTTTTCTACCCTAATAGGAATGCTAAATGTAAACTCTGATCCTTTATTTACTTTACTATTTACACTTACCTTACCACCGTGCATCTCTACTAAATTTTTAACTAGTGATAATCCAATACCACTACCTTCACATTTCCTATTAAAAGATCCATTTACTTGTCCGAATCTATCAAATATAATATCTAATTTATCTTTTGGTATACCCACTCCACTGTCTTTTATAGAAACTAATATTTCATCCTCATTATAATTAATTTTAACTTCTATATCTCCATATTCTGGTGTATACTTTATTGCATTAGATAAAATATTTAACATTATCCTTTCTATTTTATCTGGATCACAATATGTAATTACTTCTTCAATGTCTGTATCAAATACAAGATTTATTTTGTTATTTTTCGTATATCCAGCTACAGATAGAGTTATATCTTCAATAATACTTATAATATTTTGATTACAACATCTAAGTTCATACATTCCTATATCCATTTTGCTTATGTCTATTAAATTGTTTACTAGTCTTAATAATCTATACGAATTTTGCCTTATATAATTTGTATGTTTTTTTAAGCTATCTATACTTATACTACCTTTTTCTATATTTTTATTAATTACTTGCATAGTACCTAGTATAATATTTATTGGAGTTCTAAATTCATGAGATATATTTGAAAAAAATTCATTTTTTATAATTTCTAACTTAACAGTTTCCTCTAATACTTTTTTTCTTTTTCTATTTCTAACTTTTTAGTAATATCTCTTGCGGTTGTTATATATACATCATCTTCATATATATACTCACTACTCCATTCAAGATAAATATAATTGCCATTTTTATGTCTAAATCTTATAATATTTCTCGTAATACCTTTATCGATATTTTCTAATTTATTCTTACCTGCAAACTTTTGCAACTCTTCTTCATGAATAATATTTGTAATTGGCATGGATAATAACTCTTTTTCTGTCCATCCTAAAACATTGCACCAATTAGGACTAATTCTTTTCAAATATTCATCTCTTCCTACTATAGCTACTAAATCAACGGATACATTTAAATATTTTTCTAGCTCTCTTTCTGTATATCTTCGCTTTTTATTTTCAATTGATACTTCATATGAAAGTCTAATATTTTGAATTATCATGGCTATTTTATTACATATATGCTTCATATATTCATCGCTATTAAATTTAGGCTTATTTCCTTTACTATAACTTAATCCTATTATCCCTATGAATTCATCATATAATTCTATTGCATAATTTCCAGAATAATCTATATCATCCAATCTATTATAATTAACAGTAGATGTATTATTTATTTTTTCTTTTTTAATTATTTTGTTAAAATAACTTCTATACTTATCTGAATACACTTCAGATTTACTAAAAGGTATGAAGTCTATATTTTTAAGATATATATTAGATTTTTTTAACTTTATAATAGGTATCAACCCTTCTCTTTCTTCATTATATAATAATATAGAAATTCCATCCGCTATAGTGTAGTTCAATATATGTTCTCCAATTTCACTTAATATTTTATTTAAATTATTATTATAATCTACATTGCTATAATCAATACTATGTTTATTTGTAAGTGAATTATAGTTTTTATACAACTCTTCTGACAAAGTTTTTGGTAAATTAATATTTTGAGTTGTAGCTATAATATACTTCTCAAATCCGTTTTCATCGTATATTGGACACTTATAACTTTCATACCAGTTTTCAGTATCCTCAAACTCTAATTTTTCATTAAGTATTTTAGGGCTTTTATTCTTAAATATTTCTTTATTATTTTTATCAAGTTCTTTACATATATTGTATTTCCAGTAATCATTACTATAAGATCCTATAATATCATCTTTTTTTTTATTTAGCATATCACTAAAAGCCTTATTTACATATAAATACTTCCCTTTCGGATTTACAATAAATGTTCCTATATTAATATTATCTAAAAGGTCTTCTAATATTTCTATTGTATACGGCCTTGAATTTATTTCTTTACCTATAATAAAAATATTTTTTTCATCATTAAAATTTTCTATACTTATTTTTGAATTAATTTTGATAGTATCTTTTGATTTAGAATAAAATTCTAAGATTTTATCTTTTTGGTTAGATTTTTTTACAATATTAATAATATCTTTGTTTTGTTTCTATTAATATTTCATTTATATTCAAGTTTAATATATCATACTCACTATAATTTAACCTCTTTAAAAAGCTTTCATTACAAAAAATTATTTCTCCATTCTGTTTTAATATTATTATATAATCACTAATTTTATTGTATATAGATAACATATTATTCCCCTCTTGCTTTTTCATAACTATAAATCAATCCCACTTTATTACATATTTTACCATAAACTAATCATATATGTGTATTTATTAAATTACCATAAATGCACATATGATTACTTTTTTAATATATAGTATATTTTTATAAGTTTTTACCTATAATAAAAGTGAATTGGAGGTGATAAAAATGATAAATTCAAATAATAATAACTGTAGAAACAACAACAATAATAACAACAACAATTTTAGAAATAGTAGCAATAACAATAATAACAACTGTAATAACAATAATAACAATAACAACAATAACAATAACTTTAGAAATAACAATAACAACAATAATAACAACAACTTTAGAAATAATAGTAATAACAACAATAACAACTGCAATAACAATAATAGATAGTGCATTGCCTAAAAATCTAATAAGAATTAATTCTTATTTAAAAAGTGATAACAAAATAAAAGGTGATTTTGTTATCACTTTTAATACAAAATGATTACAACATCTTATTTCCATTCTATTAATTTTTTATTCAATTTTCTTCTCTGTAGTATTTACCTTTTGTTTATATAATATACCTTTTAACACTATGTAAATTTGGTAAGTTTATAAAATATATTTATAAAAAATTAAAAGCAATAGGTAAATTTAATAAATACCTATTGCTTTTAATTTTTTAGCTAATTTTTAATACTTTTAGCTTCATAGACCACTTCACCATCAATTATAGTGTACATAGCCTTTGTAAATACTTCCATTGGATTTCCATTAAAAATTGCAATATCCGCATCTTTCCCTATTTCAATACTTCCAACTCTATCTGATACATTACATATCTCTGCCGCATTTATAGTAATAGATTTAAGACCTTCTTCTACTCCTAAACCTTCTCTTGCTGCAAATCCTGCACAAATAGGCAAATCCTGTATTCTTGTGACTGGATGATCTGTTGTTATTGCTACTTTAACACCAGCTTTGTGTAATATTCCAGCTGTTTTAAAATCTAAATTTTGAGTTTCTATTTTATTTCTAACAGCTAATGATGGACCAACTATTGCTGGAAATCCAGAATCTTTAATTTCATCTGCAATTAAGTGACCTTCTGTACAATGGTCTAAGGTTAATCTTATATTAAACTCTTTTGCTATACGAATTGCAGTTAAAATATCGTCTGCTCTATGTACATGTGCTTTAATAGGAATATCTCTATTAATTACAGGTAGCCAGCATTCTTTTCTAAACACTTTATCAAAATTATCTCCATTTTTCATTGCATTTTGTTTATTTTGACTATATTGCTTAGCATTAAATAATTCTTCACGTAAAAGAGCTGCTACAGACATGCGAGTTGATGGAACCATATTTTTTTGATTATAGTTTGTTTTTATATTTTCTCCAAATGCAACCTTAATTGCTGCTGGTTCAAGTATAGTCATATTATCTATTACTCTGCCATGAGTTTTAATGAATGCAAATTGTCCTCCTACTACATTTGAACTTCCAGGTCCGACCATAACCCCCGTGATTCCAGAAGTTATTGCAGTGTGAAAAGCAGAATCCATAACATTAATTCCATCTAATGCTCTTAAATATGGTGTGATGGGTTCATTTATCTCATTGCAATCATCACCTTCAAATCCTTTTCTTTCTTCTTTTATACCTATATGACAATGTGCCTCTATTATTCCAGGCATAACCCAGTAATTTTTTGCGTCTATTACTGTATAATCTTCATCAGTTATATCAATATTTTCGCCAATATCTATGATTTTTCCATCCTTTATTAAAATAGATCCGTTATCATATGTTTTACCACACATTGTCATTATTTTTCCGTTTTTTATTAATAACATTATTTTCATACTCCTTTATAAATTAGCTTATGTAATCTAACTTATTATTAAATAATCCTTATTTAATTTGTAAGTAAAGTTTAAAAAATAGTATATACCTGTGATATATACTATTTTTTATGATTTTAAATATAAAAATAGCTCCGTGGAAAGAATATAACCTTTTATATATAGGCTAATAGAATTAAAATGTTATTTGGGTTTCTCAAAATATGATTACGAATATATTATTACAATCTTTTAGTTTATATTCAAATTCAATTAGCATTTTCTAATATTTATTTAATAGTAATTATTTATTAAACCAATCATTAGGAGAATTATTGAAGTAATTATGTGAGAATTCTATAACATTATAATCTTGAATACCATAAATTTTAAATGGTTCATTAGATAAATAATTATCTACATTTTCAATAGATTCTACTTTCATAATAAATACTCCATCACTTATATTTTTTAAGCCCAGATATTAGATTTATATTAAAATCAAATATCTTCAGACAAAAAATTAGAATTGCTAAGTTTTAAAAACTCAACAACTCTAATTTATTAAATATATCATATATAAATTTATAATTTATTATAAACTTAAACTATACTATCATTGTTACATTCTATATTCTCGACTATATTTGGAATTCCTATAGTAAATCTACTGCCTTTATTAAGCTCACTTTCAAGTCTAATATATCCACCATGAAGCTCTACTATATATTTAACAAGTGTAAGACCTATTCCACTACTACTTGATTTTATAGCTCCTGTTCCATCTACTTATGAAAATCTTTTGAATATAAATTCTTGATCTTCTTTTGATATGCCTATTCCTGTATCCTCTATAGTTATTTCAATGTTATCTTTAACTTCTTTTATATATACCTTTATCTCTCCGCCTTCTTGAGTAAACTTAACAGCATTAGCTAATAAATTTATTATACATCTTTCAATTTCGATTTCATCACAATATATAATTTTCTCTTCTATATCAGGGTCTACTGTAGGAGATAATCCTTTATCTTCTATAAATTTACTCATATTAAGAGCTGCTTCTTCAACTATATAAACTATATCATTATTTTTTTTATTAATTTTATACTTACCTGTCTCTATTTTTGAACTATCTATAATATCATTTATTATTTTTAATAAGTTATCACAACTTTTACTTATAATATCCATATACTGATTAAGTTTTTCTTGTGTTATATTTTTACCTTGATTAAGTACATTTATTAACTGCACCGTTGAGGCTATAACATTTATAGGAGTTCTAAGCTCATGAGATAAATTCACAAAATAATTATTTTTGAATTTTTCTTGCTCTATTACTTCTTTACTTAGCTTTTCATTTTCTTTTAATTGATTATTTAATTTCATTGTCTTTTGATCGACTAAGCGATGTAATATTTTAACATAATTAAAAATATAAATAATTATTACAGCTGCTATAGATATATATATTATATGAGCTATAGGTGTCTTCCAAATAGGATTTTTTACTTTTATATTTATATTTGTTTCACTTGTTAGATTACCATGTCCATCTCTTGCTCTTAATTTCAAAGTATATTTACCAGGTTCTAAGGATTCCAAATTTAAACTGCTTCTAGAATCAACATATACCCAATCTGAGTCCATCCCTTCAAGCATATATTCGTATGTTGTAGTATTTAAATTTTCATAATTAGGTAAAAAGTAATTAATATATAAATCTTTATAATTATATTCTAATGTTATTTCATTTCCATCATATACAATTTTGTTTTTCCCTATAAAAATGTCACCAACTACTACTTCATTTTTATTCATCTTATAATCATCTAACTCATCAGGGTTAAAATATGTACATCCTTCTGTACTACCAAATATAATAATTCCATTTTCTAGCTTTATACTTGTATTTAAATTAAATTGATATCCATATAACCCATCCATTTTTGTAAATTTTCTAAAAGTACCTTTTTCTATATCAAATTTATTTAAACCTTTATTTGTACTTATCCAAATATCACTATAATCATCAATTATAATTGAATTTATAAAGTTATTAGTTAATCCATGTGCAGTTGTATAAGAAGTAAATTTATCTGTTTTTATATCAAGTTTACTAATACCTGTATTTGTTCCTATCCATAAATCCCCTGAATTATCAAAAGTCATACAGTTTATATAATCATTAATTAAAGAATCTTCTGTGGATGAATTATTGCTATATATCTTTATAATTCCTTTTTCTTTATGGTATTTAATTAATCCTGTATCAATTCCACCTAACCAAATAATATTTTTATCTTCCTTATCCTCTAGTATGTACTTTACACAACCTGAGTTAACTCCAATATTATTCATACTTTCACTATAATATGTTTTTTCTTTAGTATTTATGTTATAAGAATAGAAATCAGTTGTAGTTGCTACCCATATATTTTCTCCATCATTATATATATAGCTTAATTCCGAAGAGTAATCATCCTTAATTAGTATTTCTTTATATGAATTTTTTTTGTATTAAAAGCTATTAGTTCTTTATTGGTTACTATAAGGATATATCTATTATCTATTTTAAATAAATTTTTTATATATCTATCACTTAAATTAAAATCTTCTTCTTCATACATTATCTTTTTACAATTTCCATTTTTTGAATCATATATATATATTCCTTTAAACTTACTAGCTACCCATATATCACCATTATGTTCTAAAATAGATACTATATTTTTATCTTCTACTTTATTAATATAATTAAACATAATATCGTCATTTAATATATTTACACCTTTATCTGTACCAATCCATATTGTACCGTTAAAATCCTCATAAAAGCAATTTATAACATTACTTGAAATTGAATTTTTAATATTAATATCTTTTTTATATAATTCAAAAATACCCTTACTTTTTGAATACTTGATTGCACCATTACTACTAGATAACCATGTATTATTCTCACTATCAGTAAATATAATATTATTATAAAATCTTATTTCATTATCTTTAAAAATATAAATATCATTTATAATATTTTCTTTTATATTATATTCTTTTACACCTGAGCTATTAATCATATATAATTTATCTTTTTTATCTTCTCTTATGTTGTACATGTAAATACCTTCCTTAGTTGCTATCCACATATTACCTAAATTATCTTTTGATATGTAAGAAACAAATAATCTATCTTTATATCTTTTATCTTCATTTTTATATATTTTTAAATCTTCGCTTATTGTGTTAATTCCTTGTTTAGTTCCAACCCATAAATAATTATCTTCCCCTTCTTCTAAACAAGTTATTGATGAACTAATTAATGAATTTGGATTATCCGGATCATGATAAAAAGCTTCAATAGTTTCATTTTCAATATCAATTTTCATCAAACCATTTTCTGTACCAACCCACATGATATATTCCTCATAACTACTTTTTAGTAATGAGGTTATTTTTAATTCACCTAGTTTGTATTTATCATCTCTATCCTTCATCCTTATAATAGTATCTGTATCTGTATCTAACAAATCTAATCCATGATCTGTAGCTATCCATATATTCCCATTACAATCTTCTTCTATGTCAGTTATATATGTTGAACTTAAAGTATTTTCATCCCCAGAAATACAATTATATATTTTTATATTTTCACCATCATATCTATTAAGTCCATCTTTTGTTCCTATCCACATATATCCTTTACTATCTTGAAAAATTGATGTTATATCTTCGTTTGATAGACCATCATCAATGGATATATTCTCAAATTTTGCATTACTTAATATTTCTGCATATGATTTTATAGGTAATAGAATATTAAGTAAAATAATTAATATAAAAACTTTTAATCTCATACTTTTTTAACCCCACATTATTAAACTTACTATATATTCAAAACATTCTCTCTTATAAGATTCTACTTTATTTGTCTTAATTTAATTTAAAATTGTCGTTAAATGACTTTTTTAGTATCTAAATTGTACTTCTTCTACTTTGTTATGTTGTTAAAGTTTATATTAATTATATAAAAAGATACCCTGCATGCTGAGTATCCCACTATTATCATTATATAGTTTTAATTTTATAATTATTTTTATTGTATCATAATATATGTAGTAAATATGCTACCTTCATGTTTTCTATTTATATATCCATTGTACTTTTTTACTGTTCTATCTATTTGAATTATACCAATACCATTAATTCTTTTATCTTTTATAGTAACAAATTTTCCATTTACCTCATTTACATAACCATTAGTACTATTACTTATCTTAATTATTAATCCTTTATCTTCTGAAACTATTTTTAAATCTATAAATTTATCTCCTTCAATAATATCACAAGCCTCTATAGAATTATCCAAAAGATTTCCTAGTATAGTACACATATCTAGATTAGTAATACTTATATTTGAATTTATTTTTATATCTAAATCTATTTTTATTTCCTTTTCTTTTGCCAATTTTACTTTACTTATTAATATTGAATTTATGGCTACATTTTCTGTATATATTTTGGGATCTAATCTATCAATTCTAGTATCGATTTCCCTTATATATGAAACAACTTCTTTTTTAGAGCTAATTTCTAATAGGCCTAAAATCATATTTATATGATTTTTAATATCATGCCTCCATCCTATTACTTCTGAATACATAGATTCTATTTCTTTGTTGTGTATTTCACGATCTAATTCCATTTTTAATATAAATTTTTCTTCCATCTCTTTTGATAATATATTTAAAATATATATCGATAGTAACTGAATAATATATAAGCTAATTATAATAATAGCCACATTTAGATTCGTTTTTCTTAAATATTTAATTAAATCAATCTGAACTATAAATATTAATATATGGTTTAAAATAAAATTAGCCCCCTGTAAGCAATATTTTATCTTTTATATATCCTATAAGATTCATGTTGTCTATTAATTTAAATGTGAATAAAAACTGAAAAAAACCTATTAGTAATCATTGCTAGCTTCTCTTATAACTTAAGTTTATCATTAGCTCAATTAATGTTACATTAAATAATTTTGAAAATATCATATACCCTATAAAAGAATTCATTAATATGGTACTAATATAAAATGAAAAAAAAAAATTTTCTGGCAATCTACCTCTTCTAAATAGTAAAGGATAAATTAATATTAATATGGGTAAGTAGAAATAAATAATTATTTATAACTATCCATATTAAAAATAAGATTATTTATATTTAATGAAGATATTAATGTATAAAATATAATCATAATTACTGTGTTAAATCTACTATATTTTTCATTTTTAGGCTGCAAATTTTTATTAAAGAAATATATTAATATATTTGCACCTATAAAATCTCCTAATTTTTCAATCAAGTATAAATCAGTCATAAATCTATCTTAATCCTTATTTTTTTAATCTAATCTTTAAAACACTACTTGTACTTTTAACTTATTTATATTTCTGAATTAAAGTCAAATATAAAAACTTTATGGTAATTTTTTACAATAGCATCACTTTATACTATATCAAACCAAATAAAAAAAATCTACAGTTACATTAAAACTGTAGTTTATTTGTCTTATAGTTTAAATAATTTATATCTATGTAATTTATTAATAATTTGCTAAATATTAAATATATAAATTAATCTTTATATTGTATCATCATATATGTTGTAAATATATTATTTTCATGTTTTCTATTGATATATCCATCATATTTTTTTACTATATTATCAATCTGTATTAAACCTACACCGCTTATATCATTATTTTTTGTAGTTAAAAACCTTCCATTTACTTCATTTACAATACCATTCGTATTATTGCTTATTTTTATCACTAATCTACTATGTTCCGAAACGATTTTTAAATTAATAAATCTATATTCCGAAATAGTGCTCCCTGCTTCAATTGAGTTATCTAATAAGTTTCCTAAAATAATACATATATCGATGTTAGAAATTTTTATTTCTGCATTTATACTTAGCTCTAAATTTATATTTATATTTTTTTCTTCTATAATTTTCATTTTACTAGCTATTATAGAATTTATAGCTATATTATTTGTATATATATTTTTATCTAATTTACTAATATTAGAATTTATTTCATTTATATATGAAAGAGCTTCTTCTTTTGTTCCTATTTCTAATAAACCTGTAATCATACTTATATGTTTTTTTAAATCATGCTTCCATCCCATCATTTGCTTATACATATCTATAACCTCTTCATCATGTACTTTGCGGTCTAAGTTTATTTTTAATATGAATTTCTCTTCTATTTCTTTAGATAATATATTTAGTACATATACAGATAATATTTGTATTATGCATAATATAGATACAATGAATACCATCTCTCTATTAGCTATATATATTTTTTTTATTGAATTTATCTCTAATACAAGAATCAATAACTGACTTAATATTAATACTATCCCACCTACATATAATATTTTATCTTTTATATATTTAATAAAATTTATAAAGTTAATATTATTTAAAAATATATAAACAAGTATAAACTGAATAGATTTATTAAATAAAATACTAAAACATTTATTATAACTAAAATAAATTATAGTATGAATTAATGGCAAATTCAAAATATTTGATGTTAAAATAAATATTGTGAAAGAACACACTAGGTTTATACTAATATAAAATGAAGATAAAAAAAACTTTTCTGACAACCTTCCTTCTCTAAATAGAAGTGGGTATAGTAACACTAAACTATAATACCCCAAAACAAATAAGACTATTTTACCATCTTTAAGTTTATATAATATGCTATTCTGTTTAGTTGATGGTATAAAAAAATAAAATATAATTATAAGTATAGTATACAATCTAGTATATTTTTTATTTTTAGATGGCATTATTTTATTAAAAAAATAAATCATCATAACTATATTTATAAAATTAAATAGTAAATCCATCTCATAAAAGTTATTCATAATTTTATATAAATCCTTTTTTAAGTGATATAAGTTATAAATGCATCATTTATTTCTTTATATTTACCTCTACTTATAGGTATTTTAAATCCACTTTCTAATACTACATTACTTTTCGTTATCGACTTAATATATTTTAAATTTACTATATATGACCTATGGCATCTAACAAAGTATTCATTTGGTAAGATTTCTTCCATTTCACTTATTTTCTTTCTTAACGTTATTTTTTCTGAATTTGTGTGAATATCTATATACGGAGAAAACATTATGCAATAATGTATTTCATTATAATCTAATTTTATGATATGTTTTGATGTATCTAAAATAATCATAGATGTTTCACACTTATCACTTATCCTATTTAATGTTTTATCTAAACAGAATTGTAAATCTAATTTCTTTACTGGTTTCATTAGGTATTGTAATGCTCCAACTTTATATCCATGTAGTGCATATTTAAAAAATCCAGTTACAAATACAATATCCATGGTTTTATTTTTTTCTCTAATTATATTAGATAACTCAATTCCAGACATTTTGCTCAACTTTATATCCAAAAATATAATGTCATATTTGTTATAATCTGACCATTGAAATAAAAACGATTCTGCACTTGAAAAGTTGTCAATTAATATATTAATACCTTTTTCATTGGCCCAATTTGTAATTTTACTATTAAGTAAGTCCATTTGTACCGCTTGGTCTTCACATATCGCTATCTTCATAAATATAATCCACCTCTACTTATTATTCCATTTTTCATCTCATTAAATATTAATTTCCTATATAATAATAAAACTAAATTTATTAAATGTAAAATTTATTTTATAATACATTATTATTTTTAATTTAAATAAAAAAAATCATATTGATTTTAAACAATATGATTTCTCTAAATTATTTATTTTATATAATTAAGTATTCATGTTCAAATATTTCATCATTAATAGGCTTTGATAAATAATATCCTTGCCCAAACTTATATCCATTATTCACTAAAAATTCAAGTTGCTCTTTAGTTTCTATTCCTTCCGCAACTAACTCTATATTACTTTTATTTGCTAAGTCCCATATAAATAATAAAATAGAATCAATTTTTTTATTTTCCCCAATTTTACTAATAATACTTTTATCAATTTTTATAATATCTAAATCTATATTCATAGAAAATGATATATTTGAATGTCCAGATCCAAAGTCATCTAAAGATACTTTTATACCTAATCCTCGTATTATATCAATTTTCTCATTTATTTCTTTTATGCTATAATCCACATACTCTCTTTCTGTTATTTCAAATTCTATGTAATTTAAATCTATATTATATTTTTTTATTATGGCTTTTAAAATCTCTATAAAATCTGGTCTCATTAATGTACTCTTTGATAGGTTTATTGACATAGGTACTATGTTATTTCCATATAAATTATTCCAATAATATAATTTTTTTAAAACTTCTTTAATTGTATGATAATCTATTAGATAAACGAGATTTATATCTTCTAATATTTCTATAAACTTATCTGGGTATATAATACTACCATCACCTTTATGCCATCGTATTAAAACTTCTGCGCCTATAATTTGATTGCTTTGTATATTAAATTTAGGCTGATATACAAATTTAAATTCATTTAATCGAATACCTTTTTTTACTTTTTTATATAAATCAATTACATCTGTAGCATTAGATTCTTTGCTATATATCCTTTCTATATTTTTAATCAATAAGTTAGCTATAAGCTCAATGATGTACTTAACTGTATGTATTTTACAATCGAAGTCCATATATATATATCCATAGGATTCATTTAAAATATCAAATGGATATATTATAAAATTTTCTATACCTTGAGATATTATTAAATTATAATGATAATTATAATTTTCTTGTATATAAATTTCATCATAATATAAACTTATCTTTTTATCCTTTTCTAAGTTAAATAGTAAATCATTAATAATGTCTATATATTCCATTGAAAACTCTTTATTTTCATTTTCATCTTTTTTATTTCTTTCACATATATATATTCTTATAAATGGCAATATCTTTTTTATCTCTTCTATTAAATTATCAATATCATTGAAATTGTTATCAAATATATTTAACAATACTTCTGAATATAAATTAAACTCTTTTCTGCTCATATGTTTCTCCTATTCATATATAATGTATTAATTAAACTTAGTAAGACTATTTATATCTTCATTTTTTAATAATTTATATTAAGTAACTGTTATTTTTTAAAATTTGTATCTAAAGGTTTAATTTTTTAATCTAAATGTATAGTTTTACAAATAAAAAACATACGATTACTATGGTTATTATCGTATGTTTTCATATTTTAGTTAAATTAATATTTTATTATATTTCACATAAATAATTTATATAGCTATCATTGACCTCTTTATACTTGTTTCTACTTACAGGTATACTTACTCCATTTTCTAATATAATAGTATTTTTTGATATTGACTTTACATATCTTAAATTTACTATATATGATCTATGACATCTTATAAATAAGTTATCTCTTAAGTCATCTTCTACTTCACTTATTGTTTTTCTTATGACTATCTCTTCTTTTATTGTATATATAGTTATATTAGGAGAAAACATTTCAAAATAATATATTTCATCATAGTTTAATCTTATACAATTTTTAGAAGTCTTTATAATTATGAATTTTGATAATTTATTTGTATAGTTTAATTTTTCTAAAACTTTATCTAAACATAAATGTATATCATTTTGACCTATTGGTTTTAACAAATATTGCATTGCATTAACACTATATCCGTGTAAAGCATGTTCAAATATTCCTGTCGTAAATACAATATCAACTATTTTATTTTTTTCTCTAATTAAATTAGAAAGTTCTATTCCCGATATATACTTCATTTTTATATCCAAAAAAATTAAATCATATTTATCATAATCTATCCATTCAAATAAAAAGGATTCTGCACTTCGATATTTATCAACTTTTACCTCTATATTCTTTTCCTTAGACCAATTTTCAATGTATTTATTTATTATATTGAATTCTTCATTGTTGTCCTCACATATTGCTATGTTCATAAGAAAATCTCCTATCCAAATATGTATCATTTAATATTAATAAATTCTATACATATCATAATATAAGTTATACATTAATTAAATATATAATTTATTATATTCTTAGATATAAAAATAATTTAGATACTGTATTAATTTCGATTATTTTATTTATACTCTATTTTTATATAAGTAGAAAATACATTATCATCATAACTTCTATTGATGTATCCATTAAATTTCTTTACTATATTATCAATTTGAATTAAACCAAATCCATGTCCATCTTCTTGTTTAGTAGTTTTAAATTTACCTCTTATCTTAATTAATTTTCCATCACAACTATTTTTAACTCTAAGAATTAATTTACTACCCTCTGATATTATTATTAAATCTATAAATTTATTTCCTTTAAATTTTTCACAACTTTCAATAGAATTATCCATTAAATTACCAATAATTGTACATATATCTAGGT
>UWOR01000014.1 GCA_900604495.1 Desulfovibrio sp. Marseille-P6017
TTACATACTTTTTTATATATTAAAATAAGAATATTTTATCTTCTTCAAATTTTACTAACACATTATCTCCAATATTTAAAGGTTTTATATTTTTACTTACCTCTAATTGAATACTTTTTATACAATTATCATTTTTTGCAAACAAAGTATAACTAAAAGGATTTTCAATTATATTATTTATTTTTAAATTAAATGTATTATTAGATTCTTCATGTACAATTGATATATAGTGAGCTCTTATTCCTATGTACTTTATTTTTTTATCTATATTTTTATTTAGCTTAAATTTAATATTCCAATCTCTTGAATAAATTATATTATCATCGAATATATCTATTTCACTTATATTTTTGCATCCAGTAATTTTAGCCTCAGTATAAGACATAGGCTTATCAAATAAATCATGAACTTCCCTTTTGGGCATACTTATTCCCTTATCATATACTAATATATCATCACATACACGATAAGACTCCTCCCTATCATGCGTAACAAATATAACGTCACCTTTATATGCATTTAATATACTTATTAACTCCTTTTCCATACTTCCTCTTAAATGATAATCTAGGGCTGAAAATGGCTCATCTAAAAGTAGTATATCTGGTGAAGGTGCCAAAGCTCTAGCCAATGCCACTCTTTGTTGCTGACCACCTGATAGTTGCCATGGATACCTATCTTCTAATCCGTCTATACATAATCGTTTTATGTATTCTTTAGATATCTCTTTTCTTGTTGATTTTGGTAATTTAGAAAGACCTAGTTCAATATTTTGAGTTACATTCATATGAGGAAATAAGGCATAGTTTTGAAATAAAAAGCCAACTTTCCTTTCTTGAGTATTTAAATTTATATTTTTCTCTGAATCAAATAATACCCTATCATTTAATATTATTTTACCTTTACTTGGATTTTCTAACCCAGCTATACATTTTAATGTCATACTTTTTCCAGATCCAGACTCTCCTAAAAAACCTAATATACCACTTTTTTGTTCAAATTTAGTTTTTAGGGTTAAGGAAGATAAGTTCTTTTCTATATCTACATATAAGCTCATTTAGCTATATTCCTTTCTTTCTACTTTTTCCAATTATCTTTTGCTGATTTTCAGACCAATAGTTAAGTACTAATATCATAATTATAGAAATTAATGTAATAATTAATACCCATATCATTGCCTTTTGCATGTCTCTTCCTTCAACTGCAAAAAATATTGCAAGTGGCATAGTTTGAGTTTTACCTGGTATATTTCCTGCAATCATTAATGTGGCTCCAAACTCACCTAGTGCTCTTGCAAAAGATAGCACAATTCCTGCAATTATACCCGGCAATGCTAGAGGAATAGCAATTTTATAAAATATCTTCCACTCACTTAGACCTAACGTTCTTGCTGCAGATATTAGATTATCATCTATTTGTTCAAAGGCTGATCTTGATGTTCTATACATCATAGGAAATGCTACCGCTGTCGATGCTATAACCGTTGCAGTAAAGCTAAATACTAAGGTTAGATCAAAATTTAATAATAATTTTCCTACAAATCCATTTTTACCTATTAATAATAGTAAAAAAAATCCTACTACTGTAGGAGGCAATACTAATGGAAGGGTAAGTAATCCATCTATTAGTCCTTTATATCTACCTTTGTAATTTGCCATCAAGTAAGATACTAATATTCCAATTACAAAAGTTATTGCTGTTGATAAAAATGCTGATTTTAACGATATCCATAATGGAGAATATTCTGCAATCACTCCGTAGCCCTCCATTTAAAGTCTATTTAATACTTTTATACCCAAATTCTTTGAAAATTGATTGTCCTTGTTCACTTAATAAAAATTCTTCAAAATCTCTTGCTTCTTCTTGTTCCTTACTATCTTTTATAACAGCTATAGGATATATTATTGCAGTATGTGATGTATCCGATGTAGTTTCAACTATTTTTATTTTATCAGAATTTATAGCATCACTATAATATACAAATCCAACTTCTGCATTTTCCGATTGCGTCCATGCTAAAACCTCTTTAACATCTTTGGCAAAAACTAGTTTATCACTTACTTTATCTTTTAACTCTAAGTTTATTAAAACTTCATCTGCATACTTTCCTGCTGGAACACTTTCTGGCTCTCCAACAGCTATGTGTTTTACTTTATTTGTAGTTAAATCATCAATACTATTTATATCGCTACTTTTTGATGATATTAAAACTAAATCATTTTCTAATAAATCTTTATATGTACCTTCTAGCAAAAGCCCTTTATCATCTAATGCTTTCATTTGCTTTTGACCTGCTGATATAAATACATCGCATGGTGCTCCTTCTTCTATTTGAGATTGAAGAGATCCTGAAGAACCATAGTTTACAACTAATTTTACATTTTCATTTATATTGATATATTCTTCTTCTATTTTTTCCATAACTTCTTTTAAGCTTGCTGCTGCAGATATATTTAGTTCTATTAATTGTTTTGAATTAGATAAATTGCTACTCCCACTATTATTGCATCCTACTAATCCTAATGATAGGCATAGGCTCACAAATAACAGTCCTATAGATTTTTTTAGTTTCATTTTATTACCCTCCCAAATATGAATACTTTTTATTGAATTTTTAATATTTTAATCACTTTTTGTATATTTGTTTGATAAATTTATTTTATTATATTTTTCATAAGTTTATCAATAGACAATACCATTTTTATATTATATTTTTTAATTATAATATAAAAATGGAGCTGTTTTACTAATTATTATAAAACAACCCCTTTTATATACTTAATATACCTTATATTTCAATTAATTCATATTTCTTATTACCTAACCCTAACTTAACAGAGTGATCTATACAGACCTCCCAGTTAGTTTCTGGATGATTATTTATAAAGTGATCACAACAATTGTGATCCATTTCATCTAATCTACTTCCCTTTATTACACTCTGCTTATTACAAGCATCAGCACATGCCATATCAAGTGCAACTGGATCAAATGATGCAAACATACCTACATCTGGTATTATAGGTAAATCATTTTCTGCATGGCAATCACAATATGGAGATACATCAACAACTAAGCTTATATGGAAGTTTGGTCTTCCATTTAATACTGCATAAGAATATTCTGCAATTTTTTTATTTAATACATCATTTACTTCATCTCCAGCAGCTTTTACTGAATCAAAATTACAACTTCCTATACATCTTCCACATCCAACACATTTATCATGATTTATCTGTGCTTTTTTATTTACATTAAAACTTATAGCTCCATGAGCACAATTTTTGTAACAAGCCTTGCAACTCACACATTTATCTTCTTGTATAAATGGTTTACCACTACTATGCATCTCCATCTTACCAGCACGAGAACCACATCCCATACCTATATTTTTAAGTGCTCCTCCAAATCCAGTTGACTCATGTCCTTTAAAGTGATTCATACTAATAAATATATCTGCATCCATTATAGCTTGTCCTATTTTAGCTTCTTTGACATATTCTCCACCCTTAACTTCTACAAGAGCTTCATCTGTTCCCTTAAGTCCATCCGCTATTATAACATGGCATCCTGTAGCAAAAGGGTTATATCCATTTACATAAGCTGTATCAAGATGTTCTAAAGCATTTTTTCTTTTTCCAACATATAATGTATTACAATCTGTTAAGAATACTTTTCCACCGTTATTCTTTACTAAATCAACTATAACTTTTGAATAATTAGGCCTTAAATAAGCTAAGTTACCAGCTTCTCCAAAGTGTATTTTTATAGCAGTAAACTTATCCTTAAAATCTATTTCTTCTATACCTGCTTTTTTTACAAGCTTTTCTAGTTTTAATGGTAAAGTTTCTCCAAATTTTGTTCTTAAGTTCGTATAATATACTTTTGATTTATTCATAAATCTATTCTCCTTCCCCATTTGTAATATATACTTACTTTTCAACTTAATATTAATTATATTATAAAATTTGTTGCACCTCTACCATCTAATTGGTAATAATTAAAATTCTTTTATCTAAAAAATAAAAGTACTGCTATAATAAATATTTATTATAGCAGTACTAAGTAATCTTAATTTGTGTTAATTAACAATTTGTTGCCTTTACTTTTTGTTCATTTTTATTTAAAAAAGACATCATATTTCTTAAATTTCTTCCAACTTCAGATATTTGCGAATTGTATTCTTCATTTCTCTTAGCTAAAAAGTTTACGCATCCACTTTCATTTTCTTCTATCCATTCTTTTGCAAACTTACCATTTTGTATATCATTTAAGATATCTCTCATTCCTTTTCTTGCTTCATCAGTTATTACTCTTGGACCTGATACATAATCACCATATTCAGCAGTGTCACTTATACTGTATCTCATTGCTTCAAATCCACCTTCATAGATTAAATCCACTATTAATTTCATTTCATGTAAGCATTCAAAATATGCTACTTCTGGTTGATAACCTGCATCTACTAAAGTTTTAAATCCTGATTTTATAAGCTCACTTACTCCACCACAAAGAACTGCTTGTTCTCCAAATAAATCAGTTTCAGTTTCTTCTTTAAATGTAGTTCTAAGTACTCCAGCACGAGTTGCACCTATTCCTTTTGCATAGGCTAAAACTGTAGTTTCAGCATCACCAGTGTGATCCTGCTCTACTGCAAATAATGCTGGAACTCCACTTCCATTTTTAAATACACTTCTAACTAAATGCCCTGGTCCTTTTGGAGCTACCATTACAACATCTACAAAATCCGGTGGAGTTATTCTATTATAGTGTATATTAAATCCATGAGCAAAAGCTAAGGTTTGACCTTCTCTTAAATTATCTCTAACACTATCTTCATATATTTGCTTTTGAGCTGTATCTGGAAGAAGTAACATTACTATATCACTCTGTTTTGTAGCATTGGAAACACTTACAACTTCAAATCCATCATCTACAGCTTTTTGTCTTGATTTGCTGCCTTCATGTAATCCTACTACTACTTCTACTCCACTATCCCTAAGGTTTTGAGCATGTGCATGACCTTGACTTCCATAACCTAATATTGCAACCTTTTTATTTTTTAAAACATCTAAGTTTACATCATTTTCATAGTACATTTTTTTCATTTTTAAATCCCCCTATATTCTTAAGTATTTTTATATTTTAATCTAATGACATATTAAGTTTTCTAATGCATCATTAGGCGGTACTATCGGATATACATTATAATCTTTATTTATATTGCACTGTAAGATTATTGGTTTATTAAAATCTACTTTATTTAAAACTAAATTTAATTCATCTATATCACTTATACTGTATCCATCTATATTATATGCCTTAGCTAGAACTACATAATCTAAACTATTATCTATATCTGTTTCTGAGTATCTTTCATGTGAAAATAGTTTTTGCCACTGCCTTACCATTCCAAGTGCTCCATTATTAAGAAGTACTATAACTATTGGTATTCTATATTTTGACACTGTTGCAAGCTCATTACAGTTCATTCTAAAACTTCCATCTCCAGTAACTAAAACTACCAGTTTATTTTCATTACCAACCTTACTTCCTATTGCTGCACCTAACCCAAATCCCATAGTTCCAAGGCCAGCTGAAGTTATTAGTGTTTTTCCCTTAGAGTACTCCCAGTACTTCGCTGTCCACATTTGATGTTGACCCACATCTGTTACAACGATGCTATTTGAACCTATCTTTTGGTTTAATAACTTTAATATATTCTTAGGATGAAACTCATCTTTTTTTAACATTATATCTTCTTTAAATTCTTTTATATTCTCTTTCCAATTCTCATTATTTTTAACTTTTACGCTATTAATTAGTACTTTTAATACATTTGCTACATCTCCAGTTAAAACTACATCTGTCTCTACATTTTTATTTAATTCTGATGGATCTATATCTATATGAATTATATTTGCTTTTTTTGCAAATTCAGATGTCTTTCCTACAACTCTATCACTAAATCTAGCTCCTATTGCTATTACTAAATCTGAATTAGAAAGAGCTAAATTACTCTCTCTACTTCCATGCATACCAACTAATCCTAAAGATAGTTTATCTTTTCTATCTATACTCCCTAGCCCCATAAGTGTATTTACAACTGGAGTATCTATTTTTTTAGCAAATTCAAGTAATAAATCCTCCGCATTAGATGATTTAACTCCTCCACCAGCATAGATAATTGGTTTTTTTGATTTATGTATTAAATCTATAGCTTTATTTAAACTTTCATTATTAACTTCATCCAATTCAAAAGTGTTTAATTTATTTAAATCGATTTTATGTAAATAAGAAGTGTAATTGTCTGGATTAAAATCAATCTCCTCTAAAAATAAATCCTTAGGTATATCTATAAGTACAGGACCTTTTCTTCCAGTGTTAGCAACCTTAAAAGCTTCTTTTATAGTTGGAGCTATATCTTTAATATTTCTAACTAAATAATTATGCTTAGTTATTGATAATGTAACACCTGTTATATCTATTTCTTGAAAGGAATCCTTACCTAGTAATGTAGTTGGAACTTGGCCGCTTATTACTACTAAAGGGCTAGAATCCATATAGGCTGTAGCTATACCTGTTACAGCATTAGTTGCTCCTGGTCCAGATGTTACAAAACATACAGCAACTTTTCCTGTACTTCTTGCATATCCATCAGCTGCATGTACAAGTCCTTGTTCATGGCTAGTTCTTACATGCTTAAAATCATTTTTATAGTCATATAGTGCATCATATAAAGGTATTACCGCACCTCCTGGATATCCAAATATAGTGTTTACACCTTCTTTTTTAAGACACTCTAATACAATCCTAGCACCCTGCATACTACACCTCCTCATTTACTATTCACATACAGCTCCCTTACCTGCTGAACTAACTAAACTTGCATATTTCCTTAAGTACCCACTTAAGTTCTTAAGTTTTATTTCTGTATTTTCTTTTCTTTTGGTTATAACACCTTCATCTACTAAGAGTTGTAAACATCCTTCTTTCAAGTTTACTTTTATTAAGTCACCATCACATACATATGCTATAAGTCCACCTTCAGCTGCTTCTGGTGATACATGTCCTATTGAAAATCCCCTACTTCCTCCTGAGAACCTTCCATCTGTAATTAAACAAACATCAGCATCTAAACCCATACCACAAAGTGCAGATGTTGGAGTTAGCATTTCTCTCATACCAGGACCTCCCTTTGGACCTTCATATCTTATAACTACAGCATCGCCTTTCTTTATTTTTCCTGAAAGTATAGCATCTACACAATCTTCTTCACTTTCATATACCTTAGCTACTCCAGTAAATTCAACTACTTTAGAATCTAGTGCAGATTTTTTTATTACAGCTCCATCAGGTGCTAAGTTCCCTCTAAGTACTTTTATTCCACCCTCTTTGGAATATGGATTATTTATATCTCTTATTACACTATTATCATTTTTTTCTATTAATAGTTCTCCTACAGTCTTAACTTCACAAGTTAAAGTGTCTGTATTAATTAACCTCTTTTTATTTAGCTCATTCATTACTGCATACACTCCACCACATGCATTTAAATCTTCTATGTAATCATTTCCTGCCGGACTAAGCTTACATAAATTAGGAACCTTTGAGCTTACTTCATTTATTTTATCTAAGTTCATCTTTACTCCTGCTTCATGAGCTATAGCTGTTAAATGAAGAACTGTGTTTGTAGAACATCCTAAACTCATATCAAAAGCTAGAGCATTCTCAAATGACTTTTTATTCATAATATCTCTTGCTTTTATATCCTTTTCAATTAGTTCCATTATTTTCATACCAGTTTTTTTCGCAAGTCTTTTTCTTTCAGAGTAAACTGCTGGTATTGTACCATTACCTCTAAGTGCCATTCCAAGACCTTCAGTCATACAATTCATAGAGTTTGCAGTAAACATACCTGCACAAGAACCACAAGTTGGACATGCTGCATCTTCTAAATCTAAAAGTTCATCTTCACTAATTTTATTATCAGCAACTTTTCCAACAGCTTCAAAAGTAGTTATCAAATCAACTCTATTTCCATTAAGATTTCCTGCAAGCATTGGTCCACCACTTACAACTATACATGGTATATTTATCCTTGCTGCAGCCATTAACATCCCTGGAACTACCTTGTCACAACTTGGTATAAGAACTATACCATCTAATCCATGTGCTTTAACCATTATTTCTATACTATCTGCTATAATTTCTCTACTTACTAGAGAATATTTCATTCCTTCATGATTCATAGCTATTCCATCACAAACTGCAATAGATGGAAATTCAAGAGGTGTTCCTCCTCTCATTAAAACACCTCTTTTTACACATTCAGTTAACTCTCTTAAATGTATATGACCTGGAACTATCTCATTAAAAGAGTTTACTATGCCTACAAAAGGTTTACCTATCTCTTCATCTGTATACCCACTTGCCTTAAATAAAGATCTATGTGGTGCTTTAGTTAATCCTTCTTTTACTTTATCACTTCTCATTTTATCCCCCTTATTAACTGTTAACTATTGTACTTTTAAGTCTTTTACATCATACAACTTATTCATATAATTTATAACTTCTTGCAAAGAAGTTTTATCTTCATTTATTGTTAATTTTATCCCAGTATTTTCATATTTATCAGTAGTCATACTAATAGCTTTTATAGCTATCTCTTTTCTTCTTAATGTCATGGCTACTCTTAAAAAAGAGTCTATTCCTTGATTTAAATTAGCATATAAATTTCTATCCATATAAAACTACCTCCTAATTATATATAATTCACTATTTTAAATAAAAAAAACTCTCATCAATATAAGCAAACCTATCTTACTTATAAGGACGAAAGTTGTCTTCCGCGGTACCACCTTATTTGTAACTATAAAAATATAGTTACCACTCTTTTTCAGGTCATATATTAACCCTATCCATATAACGCTGGAATACGTTCATACTTACTAATAATTTCAGTATGAAAGCTTAGGAGTGATCATTATATACTTCAATTAATACCAACTCTCAGCAACAATTGGTTCTCTGTAATTAATTGTACTTAAGTATTTTTGTCTCCATCTTTGCTTTTTTAATAAAGTTGTTTGTTGTTAATAGAATTATATTCAATATATATATCTATGTCAATCGTATTATTTAAATTTTCTGAATATTTATTTTTTTACGTTAATTCATTTCTTTTATTTTTCTTTTTTCTTTTTTCTTTTTATCTTTTTTATACGTTTTTTCTTTTTTGAATTAGATCTAACGTTCCCAACAGATGCTAAAGTTGATGATGATGTTGAAGTATCTTCTGATCCAATTATAGATTCTGATTCTGTCTCTTCCTCTTGAGTAGATATTTGTTGAGCATTGTTAATACCACGACTAGTTCTAAGTATTGCTAAATCAGATACAATCATACCAAAAAATGCTATAAGCATATCCAAATCTGCATCATTTAGCTCTTCAGCTATTGCATATGACAAAGTAGACGATAAAATAACAAAATCTGCATAACTAATAGATGCTAATCCTAGACCACTTTGATTACTATTATTACTTGAACCATTAGTATTGCAATTGCTATTTCTAGAATTAGTTTTTCTACTATTAGTCTTATCTGCCACTCTAACGCCTCCTTTACATATCTATTACTAAAATTATATGTTTAAAGCTTTAATTTATAAGAGTTTTCTTTAAGCCATTTTTCTTGTTCTTTATAATTTGGCATCATTTGTTTTACTAAACTGTAAAAGTCTTTTGAATGATTCATATGTACTAAATGACTAAATTCATGTATAAGAATATAATCTATTGCTTCTTTTCTAGCCATAGATATTTTAGAATTTATATATATAGATCTTTTAGATGTACAAGTACCCCCTCTCTTTTTTTGTTCCTTGACCTTTAATTTACTTGGTATTAGCCTCATCATCATGCTACAGTGTTCTCTACAATAAACTAACCTTTCAATTACTATTCTTTCACTTTCTTTTTTATACCAAAGCTTTAGTTTATTTTTGATATATTCTTTTTCAGTATTTTTTACCCTTACTATAAGTAAGTCATTATCTATAAATACTTCTTCATTCTCATCGATAATAATTTTTAAATTATATTCTTTTCCCAAGTACATATACTTTTCATTATCTACAAACTCTTTTTCTTTATATATATGCTCAACCTCTTTATACTCATCAAACTTCTTTAAAATCCAATCACTTTTTTCAATTAAAAAATTCTTTAAAAGTTTTTTAGGAACGCCTAAAGGGCTTATTATACTTACTTCATAATTAGGCTTGATTTGTATAGTTATATTCTTTCTTTTTCTATATATTAAATTTACATTAATATCTATACCTTTATACTTTATAGATATTGTATTTTTATTATGTAATAATTTATCTTTACTCATATAAATACCCTCTCTTTTGAGTTTAATATTAAGATTATAGCATACTTAAATAAACACCAAAAGGACACCAAAATTAATTGTTTTTTGTCAGTTAAAAATATATAATATGAATATAACTTTAAGAGGGGATAAAAATATGATTACAAGAGAGTATATAGTTGCACTAATAAATGGAGACTATGCTATACTTGAAGATGAACATAAGGAAAGAATAAGCATAGCAAGGGCCCTTCTACCTTTGGAAATAGATGAAGGAACTCGTTTATTATTTGAAAATTTCCAATACACTATAATCTAATAGTCTAAATATACAAAGATGGCATGAATTTTAGTTATAACTAACTCTTATTCATGCCATTTTATCTTTTTATTTTTAAATTTTATCCTATTCCACCTAGAATTCCCCCACCTACTAATACAATTAATGTTAATAACACAAATACATATTTTGCCATAGGTTCAAACCAAATTCCAAGAGGCTTTTTAGCTCCAGTTTCTATTTCAGCTTTAGCTTTTTTAATACCTATAATCAAAAAAACATCACTCCAGATATAAAAGCCCCAAAAGGTATTATGTATATGGATACAATATCCATCCATCTGCTTAAAATATATCCATTTTCTATAAATATACCAATTAAAAATGTCACTATACAAACTAAAAAAACAGATGTATTTCTTTTTAAATTTAACTTATTTTCTAAAGCTTCTATTGGAACTTCAAGTAAATTTATAAGTGATGTTATAGATGCCCAAAATTTCCGGATATTTCTCCAAAATAAACTCCAGAATCTAGAGTTCTTAGCATATCACCAGTTATAGAACCTACTAAAAATTTAATAAACCATCCCACGACTACTGCGTATCCTACAGCTATACCAAATGCTCCTAGAACTGGAATTATTCCAAATACACTTCCTCCTTTATATCCTCTAGATTTCATTGCATAATCAAAAGATCCTATAGGACCAGTTTGAGTCATTCTCCCAAATGCAAACTCTTCTATAAGACCTGTATATCCTAATAATACAACAAATAATAAATACGGTATAAGAAATGTTGCTCCTCCAAATTGACCTACTCTATATGGAAACATCCATATATTACCCATACCTACCGCTGAACCTACACACGCAAGTATAAATCCTAACTTAGATGTAAATCCATCCCTATTTATTAATATTCTACTTTTATTTGACATAACTCACTCCCCTTTATAAAATATAATATTAAATAAATATTCATTAAAATACCATATTTATACCCCTATCATTTTAACTTTTAATTTTGAGTCATATCTAAAAAATCAAATAAGGTAATAGTATTTTCTGGAACAAAGCTATCAAGTCTTTCCTTTGCTAATGATATATACCATGATTTATCAAGATTTTCAGGTACTTCTTTATCTTTAATATTACTATTATCTATAAATACTCTATCTGGAGTATAACTTATTTTTTCTAACTTATTATCACCCTTCATCTTCATAATAGGATAATCAAAGTATCTTTTACTAGCAAATACCCTAAGTACTTTTAAATTTATATTTTCATCTCCATGTACTGCATGGCTATATTTTCCCGTTATTTTTACGCACTTTTGAAACTCTATAAGCTTATTACAATTATTAATTGTATCTTCAATATCAATATTATTAATTAATTTTTCTTTTATAGCTTTATTAACTATTGGTAAATCATTATCTATTATGCTCAATTTTTTTACATAAGCACCTTTGCTCTTTACCTCTCCATTTTCTTTGATGTATACATAATTATTAACGTCTTTTTGTATTATTTTTTTAATAAAATCGTGTTCAAGTTCCATTTTAGTTCTTTCACACCAAGTTTTACATATTTCTAAATATCTATTAACATCTTCTTTAGAATTAAACTTAAACATAACACCATCTGTATTTCCTTGTATAAACTGAGCATTATCCTTAAATTCTAATTCAACTTTTTCTATAAGATCTAATAATAAAAGTTGACCATTTACACAAATAGCTGTTCCTTGTCTTGGGTCATAAAGATCATTAGTTGCATCCATACAAGCTCCATATGCACTATTTAAAACTATTTTCAAAGACTTCTCTATTGGATTTTTCTCTTTTTTTAAATTAAATCTTGTATCTCTTATTTCCTTATATTTATCTGGATTTTTTACATTCCTACTATTAAGGTTATATTCTATCATTATAGATGGATAAAAAGAACTTACATCAGAATTAACAATATAATCTTTAGCCTCATATTTTTTTCTAGCAGAATGAAGTCCTCCCCATCCAAAATCGGTTTCTATTCCATATACAGTGGTTCTTAGATACTTTTTCAAATCTCTATTATTATAATCTTCATACCACTTCTTTATATCATTGTATTTACTAAGCCTTATTGTATCTATTATCTCAAACTCATTAGTATCATTTCTGTCGTAGTTAGGCCTTTTTGCTCCTAATATGTATGCACTTAGCTGAGCCTCTGTTTTATTAAACATAATTTCATCTAAATTAAAATACTCTATAAGACCACGCTGAGCTTCATATTTATAATAAACTTCTTCAAATACTTTTGTAGTCATTCTAACATCATGTAGACAATATGTAGTAAGTTCTTTAATTTCTTCTTCATTTGGATATCTATTTAAATCAAAAGATACTGTACTTTCCCTTATATCTTCTCCCATAAATAATTCAAGCTCTTTTAAACTTCTAAAATTATCATTTATTTCAAAAATATATAATGGGATTTTATGTAAGTTTCTATCAATTTGCCATCCTGATATTTTTTGTTCTATAAGCTTATCTGATACTTCACAAGGATTCAATCCTGCTATAATTGCCTTTAGTATCCATTGATCATATCCTTTTATATTATATCCAACCCAAATTGAATTTTTATTTTTATTATAAACTCTTATAAGTTCATCCCTATTGTTTATTATTGTATGTTCCTTTTTTGTCTTATAATCTTTCATACAACACATCCAAAACCCACCTTTGGATAATACTTCAAAATCTATTATTATACGTCTTTTTTCCTTAGTCATAATCCTTATTCCTTTTATCTTTAATAGTTTTATATTTAGTATTTATATATACTTTATCTAATATTCTTAAACATATTTAGTTTTTTATCTACGTTTTATTTTCAATGTTTCTTTTTATGATTTCCTTCAATATCATCTTCTTATATAATTTATAAAAATATTAACTACTCTAGAAGTTTAATATCTAGTATAGTTACTATTTTTAATGGTAAACTTATATTTGACTATTTTTTAATCAGCAATTTTTTCTAAACAAATTTCGCTTGCTTTTTTTAAACCATTTTCTAAGTCAGCAATTAAATCCTCTACGTCTTCTATACCAACAGATACCCTTATCATATCTGGTGAAACACCTGCTAGTTTTTGTTCTTCTTCATTTAATTGAGCATGAGTTGTACTTGCTGGATGTATAACAAGAGATTTTGCATCGGCAACATTTGCCAGGTGGGAGAAAATTTTTAATGACTCTATAAATACTTTACCAGCCTTGACTCCACCTTTTATTCCAAATGTAAATATAGAACCTGGTCCCTTAGGACAATATTTACTAGCTAGCTCATAATATTTGTTATCTTTAAGGCCAGGATAATTTACCCATGATACTTGTGAGTGATTAATTAGATATTCTGTTATTTTTTTAGTATTACTAACATGTCTATCAAGTCTTAGTGATAAGGTTTCAAGCCCCTGTAATAATAAAAATGAATTAAATGGACTTATACAAGCACCTGTATCCCTTAAAAGTTGGACTCTTAATTTAGTAATGTAGGCTGCTTTACATGCATCTTTTGTGTAGCTCATACCATGATAACTTGAATCTGGCTCCACAAGGACATCAAATTTACCACTACCTTCCCAATCAAAATTCCCAGAATCAATTACAACCCCTCCTATAGACGTTCCATGACCACCTATAAACTTTGTAGCTGAGTGAACTACTATATCTGCACCAAATTCAAAGGGCTTAACTAAATATGGTGTTCCAAAAGTATTATCAACTATAAGTGGTATATTATTTTCATGTGCAATTTTTGCAATAGCTTCTATATCCGCTATATTTATTACCGGATTACCTATAGTTTCAATGTATAAAGCTTTAGTATTTTCATTAATAGCATGCTTAAAATTTTCAGGATTATCGCAGTCTACAAATGTGGTCTTGATTCCAAGTCTTGGCAGCGTTGTAGAAAATAAGTTAAAAGTACCTCCATATAAAGTTCCTGCTGATACTATTTCATCTCCTGATCCTAATATATTTAAAATAGCATAAGTTATAGCTGCTGAACCTGATGCTACCGCAACTGCACCTACTCCGCCTTCTAATAGTGCCATTCTTTGTTCAAAAACATCTGTTGTCGGATTCATAATCCTTGTATAAATATTACCTTCTTCTTTAAGTGAAAATAAGTTTGCTCCGTGTTCAACACTGTTAAATACATAAGATGTAGTTTGATATATTGGCACAGCTCTAGAACCTGTTGTTGGATCTGGATTTTGTCCTCCGTGAACTTGTATTGTATCAAATCCTAATTTTCTATTTCCCATTCTTAATGCCCCCTATAATATATAAAAAAAATAATAAAACCCTCTTTTATAAAAGAGGGCCTAATTTCCAAAGCATACTCTCTTATCTTTCTTATGAATAATACATAAGTAGGAATTAGCACCATATATTTTTAATACTGGTTGCTGGGTTTCATAGGGCCTATCCCTCCACCTCTCTAAATAAGATTTCATTTAAGTTTATTTAATTAAGTATATTGTATTTTACATTATATCATCATGCAACAAACTTATTTATTTTATTTATATAAAATTTATTTTACTTTAACCAAATTAATTCCTATGTCATTAATATTATAAGGTGTATCTTGATATACACAGTAGTTTAGCCAATTTCCAAATACTATATTAGCACTTTCCCTCCAATTAACTCTAGGTATAGAGTTTACATCGTCATTTTCAAAGTAGTACATAGGAATTTCTATTTCAAGACCTTTATTTAAATCTCTAAAGTATTCATTTTTTAAAGTATCTCTATCATACTCTAAATGACCCGTTATAAATATTTGCCTTCTATCATTACTTGCTACTATAAATACTCCAGCTTCCTCAGATTCTGACAATATATCTAATTCTTTTATATTTTCTATATCTTCTCTTTTTATTGATGTGTGTCTTGAGTGTGGAGCATAAAATATATCATTTAATCCTCTTGTCAAATTTTCATACTGGCAGTTATTCCAATGTTTATATACTCCAAATAATTTTTTATCTAAAGTATATTTTTCAATATTATAATGATAGTAAAGTGCAGCTTGAGCCCCCCAACATATATGCATTGTTGAAAATACATTGCTCTTAGTCCACTCCATTATTTCTTTTAACTCATCCCAATATTCAACATCTTCAAATTCCATTTTCTCTACTGGTGCTCCAGTTATAATTAGCCCATCAAACTTTTGATCTTTTACATCATCTATATATCTATAAAATTTTTCTAAGTGTTCTATTGGTGTATGGCTACACTTATAAGTTCTAGTTTGAAGTAATGTTATTTCTACTTGAAGTGGTGTATTTGATAAATACCTTAAAAGTTGATTTTCTGCTTGAATTTTTATAGGCATAAGATTTAATATTCCTATTTTTAAAGGCCTAATGTCTTGTGTGTTAGCCCTTTGTGTATTCATTACAAATATATTTTCATTTGATAGAACTTCAAATGCTGGTAGTTCTTTTGGTATTCTTATTGGCATATAAGCCTTCCCCCTTTTTTATCTCTAGTTTCCTAAGCTCATTTGAATTAAATTATAGCATAAAAATAAGGAAAGATATTTAATCTTCCCTCACATATATTAATCATTTGATTTTATATTTAACCAAACTTCATCATACATCTTTTTAACATCTAATGTAAAATCTGCATAAATTTCACATCTATCCATTATTTCTGAAGTCATATATGCATTTGGATTATTCTTTACTTCTTCTGGTTGCATTTCTCTAGCTTCCTTATTTGGTGTTGTATATCCTATCTCATCTGCTATTCTCAATGCACTTTCTTTATCACTTACAAAATTTATAAACTTCTCCGCAGCTTCTACATTTTTAGCATTTGATGGTATACATAAACTATCAATCCAGAAGTTTGCTCCTTCCTCTGGGACTACATAAACTAGGTTTGGATTTTCTTCTTGAAGATTTAATCCTTCTCCAGACCATATCATATTTATATCACTTTCTCCAGCTGGAATCATTACTGTTCCATTATCTACACCATATATTGGATCAACTAGTTTTCTTTGCTCTAATAATAATGTTTCTGCTTCTTTTAATTCTTCTGGGTTAGTTGAATTTAAAGAATATCCAAGTTTCTTTAACGCTACTCCTATTGTATCTCTATATGTATCAAACATAAATATTTTGCCTTTATATTTTTCATTCCACAATATGTCCCAACTATTTACTTCTTCTTTTACTACATCTTTGTTATATATAAGGCCTACTGTTCCAAACATATATGGAACTGAGTACTTATTACCTGGGTCTATATCTAAATCTAAATAATTTTCATCCATTTGAGATATATTAGGTATGTTATCCTTATTTAACTTCTGTATAAGATTTTTAGAAATCATTCTTGGCATTAATGCATCTGATACTAATATAACATCATATTTAACTGCTCCACTGCTAACTTTTTGATACATTGCTTCCATATCATCAAAAGTTTCCATATTTACTTTTATGCCGTACTCTTTTTCGAATTCTTTTATTGTTTCATCGTCTATGTTTTCTCCATAGTTGAAAAAGTTTATTTCTTCTGTATAATTTTTACTGCATCCTACAAAAGATGTAGCAACAATTATTGTACATATTGACAAACTTAATAATTTCAATAATTTTTTCATACTATAATTTCCTTCCATTATTATATAAATTTGATAATACCCTTAAATAAGTTTTATAAACTACTTTATGAGTAATTTTAACAATTATTTAAATAGCATTGTATATTATAATTAAAATAAAAAAATCCAACAAGTATTTTGTAGGATTTTTTTATTTTAAATTTACTTTACTATGTACAAAAACTAGATAATAACTTATATATACTTTTTACCATTTTAAGCTTTATGATTAGTCATTATATTTTTTACTTCTTCTATACATTCAGGTTTGATTAACTGTAACATTCTTGGAATAAAGCTTATCATATATTCTTTGTTAAAAGTTCCTTAATCTTGCTTTGAGAAGCTTTCATTTAATAATTTTTTTGCTTTATTTTGATTTTGTACATCAACTCTTTCAATTATAAAATTAAAGAATTTCTCTTGTCCACTATTCATTATGCTTTTCTCCTTTAAGTATATAATATACTTATATTTTAATTTACTAATATTTATTATATACCTAAAGTTCAATAAAAAAACTTATATTTTTAATAACTATTATCTCTATTATTTTCACCCCATTTACACATTTACTCTAAAATAGGCATTAATGATAAACATCTTTTTGAAAGTGAATACTCAACCTTAGAAGGAATTTGAAGGTATTCTTTTCGTATAATAATCCCATCTCTTTCTAAGTCTTGTAGTTGATTATTAAGAATCTTATCACTTAACATTAATTAAATCAGATTTATTATATTTTTTCATGCTCATTTTTTAATATTTATTAGGAGGCTTTTTTTATGAAAAAGTGTAAAATAGAAGTTTTAAAAACAACATTTCACGAAGATTTATCAAAAAAGTATGGATATAAGAATCTAGGAAACTGCCCTATATATAAAGTTGGAGATATACTTTACGGGGACTATGCAAATCCTGAAGGATCATGTGATGAAGCATAGAAGGTGATGTATCAATATGTATTTGCTTTATCTCATGGTAGTGAAGAGTTTTACTATGATGATTGGATAGACAATAAATGAATTGCAATCTGCTCATATAACGATGGTATTAGACCTGTTATATTTAAAATTGAGGTAACTGATGAAGAATCTAAAATAGATTATGAATCTATTAAATAATAATTTCTAAAGGTATAGTTAGTTTTTTATAAAAACTTACCTATATCCATTAATTACATATATATGTTAAATTTATTTGATATTTTTCTATTCCTTTTTCCACCTTAACTTTATAATTACTACAGATATAAAAAACTAAAAAGTTGCTTATATCGTCATTGCTATCATTGATATTCTAGTAAAACCTCCCATTATAATCACCACCTTTTCATCTTAATACGATATTTATACATATTCTTTTACTATTCCACAAATTTTTATTTTTTTCTAATTAAATTCTAACATATGAGCATTATTAAATTTATATCAAAACAATTACAAAAACTTATTAATAACAAAATTACTGAGATATTATAAATTTTATACTATTATTTATAATGTGAACTAAAATTAATAGAGGTGAAAATATTGAAATCATTAAGTGAAAAGATATACCTAGAACTAAATATCCCTGATAGTAATGATACAACTGGAGATAAGGATAGGATATTAAATTTTTTAAATGCTAAATATAAAAATGTTATAATGCCATACAATATAACAAAATCCTTATATCCATTGTGTCGTAATAATAATTTTAAAATCACAGTTACTATGGTTAAAAGAGAAAATGACTGGATAATTACAAGAATAGAAGAAAACGATACAACAAATGAACATTATGGACTGGCTGTAGATTTGGGAAGTACAACAATAATAATGCAATTAATTAACTTAAATAATGGATATATAATTGCAGAAGAAAGTGTATTTAATAAACAAATTAAATATGGTGATGATATCTTAAGTAGAATATTTTATACAAAGGAAAATAAATATGGATTAGAAGAAATTAAAAATATAACTATAGAAAGCCTAAAAGAATTACTAAGTTCACTAGAAAATAAGACTAATATACATGTAAGAGAGTGTCCTATAATGACTATTGCAGGAAATACAACTATGATACATTTCTTATTAGGACTCGATCCATGGACAATTTTCCAATATCCATTTACACCTGTACTCAATGACTGTGGATTTATTTATGGAAAAGATTTAGATTTGCCCATAAATGGATATGTTTACTGTTTTCCATCTGTAGCAAATTATCTAGGTGGAGATATTATAAGCGGACTCTTATATACTGGTATTCATAAAAAAGATAAATTATCAGCTTTTATAGATATAGGCACAAATGGTGAGTTAGTTATAGGAAATAAAGATTTTCTTGTTGCAGCTGCAGGTGCTGCTGGACCTGCACTAGAAGGTGGAATTAGTAAGTATGGTATGAGAGCTACTACTGGAGCTATTGATAGTATAAAAATCATAAATAATAAAATTATATATACGACTATTAATAATGAAAAGCCTAAAGGAATTTGTGGTTCAGGAATAGTTGATTTAATTTCAGAACTATTTTTAAATAAATGTATTGATTTTGCAGGAACTTTACTTCCTAATAATTCACCATCAATAATTAAATTTGAAAATGATTATGCTGTTGAATATGTATCTCAGGAAGAGAGTTTCAATGGTATAAGTCTAACTTTTACTCAAAATGATATAAAGCAGTTTTTAAAAACTAAAGCAGCTGCAAATACAATGGTAGCTTATTTATTAGAGGAGATAGGCCTAGATATAAATGATTTAGATTTATTTTATATAGCTGGTGCTTTTGGAACGCATTTAAATCTAAACGCTGCTATAACAATCGGTATATATCCTGATTTAGAATCCAATAAAATAATTTGCCCAGGAAATACATCTTTAAAAGGTGCATATAATTTACTTACTAATAGATATTTATTAAATGATATTTATGAAATAAAAAATAATATAGAGTATTTACAACTTAGTAATGCTACAGACTTTGTTGGAAAAATGAGAGCTGCAAGCTTTCTACCACATACTAACTTAGATTCTTATCCAAGTGTAAAAAAAGAACTTATAAAAAGAAATATTATAAAGTACTAAAGGTTATAAATAAACCTTTAGTACTTTATATATTATTTAAAGTTTAATTTTATTTTCTAATTTTGAAACTGCTTCAACTATTCTCTTCTCTCTTGTTTCAACTTTTTTAGCACTATCTATCCATTGTACATATTTTCTTTTGGATGAATATGATAAACTATCATAAAATTTCATAGCAAATTCATTTTCAATAAGAGCATATTTAAAATCATCTGGTAATTCAACTACTCTAATTTCTTCATCTTTTTCTATTTCAACAAATACGTTGTCTCCTGCATCTTTACTAATTTGCTTTCTTATATCTTTAGTAATACCTATAATGTAACAAGGGGTACCCATTTTTACAATAGATCCTCTATATTTTATTCCATCGAAAGTCGCTTTTACCTTTACTCTTTTTGATCCAAATTCTTTTTCTACATCAAATGGTATTTCTATATAAGTAGCATCTTTATCTTGCCTATTTTGTATTATTGCTTTAAATTTATAGACCATATTATTTCCTCCAAACTGTAATCTTCTTTTAAGTCCAATCTATTTCTCTTCTTTATATACTTTTTCTATATTTTCACAGTTAAGTCCAGCATTGTTATAGCATTGAAGTATTTTATAGTCATTTTTTTAACTTTTCATCTTGTTTCAATTCTTCCTCTAGTATAAAATTTATAAATTCATGATTCTTTAATATATCATCATTTATTTTATAATAAGTTACTAAGTTTGCATTCATCAATTTATTTAAATATCTTGATACACTTAATTAACTTATTTCTAATATTGACTCTATTTCACATACGCAAAGCGTACCATCGCTTAAAATATTTATAATCCTAATTCGGGTTTCATCACATAATGCCTTTATTTTCATTAGTTCCATTTTATAATCTCTTATATCAAATTGATTTTACTCATATAATAATTTACTTTATTATAAATGTAAATACTCTCGTATATGTTAGAATAAAAAATATGAAGAATTTAGCACTTATAAAAGTGATATATCCTTCATATTTTTTATTATTTTAAATATCTACTATATACTAACCTCATATATATCTGATAATTCCAATTTTACTTTATAATTATCAACATTGTATATAGTTGAACTTTTATTTTCTATGCATTTATTCGGTAATACTATTCTAAATACTGTACCTTTATTTAGCTCACTCTCTACATTTATAATTCCTTCATGAAGATTTATTATAGACTGTACTATACTTAAACCTATGCCACTTCCTTCATTTGCTCTTGTAAATGATTTATCTATTTGCACAAATTTATTAAATATTATATTTTGATTTTCTTTAGAGATTCCTATTCCTTCATCTGTTACATTTATTTCAATCCATTTTTTATTTGTTAGTATATTTACAAAAATATTTGCATTTTCACTAGAAAATTTAATTGCATTTGACAATAGGTTAAGCATAACTCTCTCTATCATATAAGCATCACATTTTATTATTTGCTCTTCTTCATCTGTATCAAATTGTATATTTATATTCTTTAGTGATGCATATTCTACAACAGATAAAGTTACATCTTCTACAATAGATATTATATTATAATTTTTAAAATCAGCTTTTAAAACACCTATATCTATCTTAGATAAATCCATAATATTGTTTACTAACCTTGTCATTCGATCACAATTTGTATGTAATACTTTATTATATTTTTTGTAAATAAGCTTAAAGTCTATTTCATCTATTTCAATAAATTTATCTAATAATTGAATAGATGAATAAAATAAATTTAATGGTGTTTTTAGTTCATGAGAAATATTAGCTATAAATTCACTTTTTTCTTTATCATACAGTCTAAGTTTTTCTACTTCTAACTCATTTTTAACAGCTTCTGTTATATCTATATATGTAACAGCTATATATTTTTTATTTTTTGCTAAGTTAATTGGCTGAACACAACAATCTATAGTTTTATCATATTTTCTACTCTTTATTATCCCTCTCCATGAGTTATTTAGCTCTAATGCTTCTATAATATCTCTTTGCTTATCAATAGAGTTAATTTTTTCTTTAAAAATTAATTCTAATTTATTAATATCATTATTACATTCGTAATACTCTTTTACTTTATCATTAACATAGAATAAGTTTGTATCCTCATCGAATATTAGAGTAAAACTGTGATTATTATTCTCTGCTAAACTGTGAAATATCCTTAATCTATCATTCAGTGCATTAGTTCTAGATATATACATAAATAATTCAATTAATGCTCCTATGATAATAATAAAAAAACATATATATGTTAGCGATACTGATATTAATTTAGTATAAAATGTTAACTTATTTGATATGTATATAGCATAAGCAGCTTTTATAGCAGGATAAATATACTTGAGCTTAAAACTACAAACATATACTCATTTTCTTCAATTCAGTAAGTAATTTTATTGAGCAGGTAGTATAAATGATTATTAAAAAAATATTATATACTATCAAAAAATTATTACTGTATTGTGAACTATATATCGTAGTTATCTTTCTTTCAAATGTTCCAAGTATTATAGTTAAAAATATAGTAATTAAAACTGAAATAAGTTTATTATTATTTATTTTATTTTTCAATTTATTTTCTGGTAATACAGAAAGTGTAAGTAAAAAAATTCTAAGTAAAGAAGATGAAACAACTATATATGTAGACAGTTTTAATTCATCATGATAAAACGGTAAATAATCTATCTGGCCAAATAATATTCCAACTGCTAGTCCTATATACATTAATGATGTAATAAACATATCATTATATTTACTTCTATTATATGATACTAAACAGCTAACTACACCTAGTATAGAAATTATAACGTTGAATAGCTTTATGAATTGTAATGTCGAACTTAAATAATCAATTTCAATATTATCTTTAAAAAATACATTTACAATAAGAGTAATTGATAATAGTATCATACTTAAAATAATATAAATTAGTAACGTATTTTCATTTTTTGTATGTTTTTTGCCTATCATATACATATATACCCCCCTACTTTTATATAAATTTTATCATATAAATCTATTTTTTTATGTCGTTATTTGTCTTTTTTATGTAATTTTTGAAATTTAATTTATAATATAGAATACATTCTACTGGGAATTAAATAACATATATTTTATATAGTCACAATATTAGTTTCATGCTAAGTATAACTAAATTACTGACGTAATATCTACTCATTAGTGATTTCCTAATAAAACAGATACATTTTCACAAAAGTCATTCATAAGTGTTTTTAGTAATGTATTTATGTGTATATGAATTGATATTTCACTCTTAATATAAAAAATATAGGATGTTAAATTTTATTTATTAATATATTAATTACAACAGCCAATGCAAGTGATATAAACCAGCTTCTACTATATTATTAATTATAATAGATTATATGTTATAAAACATACTTATATTATGAGTCATAAGATAAATATAAAGATGTTATTGTGTAGGTTGGAGTCTAAATATAAGAACTATAAAAAAGATAATACTCATAGTTGCTTTATTTGTTGCATGTAATATTTAAGTAAGTTATATAAAAATTATCATATTACAAAATAGAATCAGTACCTGATTATGCTGATTCTATTTTTATATTTAAGTACTACTAATCTTAATTACATTCAATTTAAGTATAATAAAATACAGTTTATTGAATTGTAAAAGTAACATTTTACATTACATATTTTAAAAGTAGTCATGCTCTATTCCTTCTTTATATTTACTATCTCTATATTCTATGTTGTAAGCAGTATCTTTAAACTCATCAACTTTATTAATATCAAAAAAGTTTTCTTTAAATTCTCTTTCTCCTGAAATAGATACAATATAACAATTTTCTACTTCTTCAGAGTTTGATACTTCTATATAATAATATTTAAGTTCATCTTTAATGTTACTCATATATTCTCTTAATCTTGGAATATAGTATTTAAAATTATGATTATCTAAAAATTCTACAACGTCGTCTCTATTTTTAAAAGTGTATTGCTTCATATGTTTCTCCTTTTCAAAACTATATATATATTTTCAAAAATTCTATAAATCTATATGATTATTATCCCTTATTTTCATATAATTATTTAAAACTCATCATTTTTCGTAAATAAAATAATAAAAATCCTTATGATTACATATATTTTCATAAGGATTTTTATTATATTAATTATCTTTTATTTTCTATAATGTCAGATATTATTCCTTTACATCTACCGCATCCAGTACCTGCTTTAGTAGCTTCACCAACTTTTTCAACAGTATCTGCACCATTTTCAACCGCTTTTACAACTTCATCTATGGTTACATTTTTACATGCACAGGCATTTCTTAATAATGATTCTATTTCTTTAAGTTCTTCAACTGTTCTAACACCTTGTGCTTGAGCTTTTCTAATTTTTAAATATTTTTCTTTTTCTAATCCCATATTAATTCTCCTTTTATTTAAAACTTAATACTTTTATTATTCTATTTAATATGGGGTATTATTCACTTTATCTAAACTAATTCACACTTATCTCCAACTTTAACTCTTCCTCCAGATAATATCTTTGTGAATATACCATTTCTAGGCATTATACATTCTCCTACTTGATAATATATCTGACATTTGTCATGGCACTTTTTACCTATTTGAGTAACCTCTAAAAGCACCTCTCCTATTTGTATCTTTTGACCTATAGGAAGTTTTTCAAGCTCTATTCCTTCAACAACTAAATTTTCTCCAAAAGCACCAAAATCTACATTAGCACCTTTTTTTCTAAATGCATCAATTTTTTCAAACCCTAATAAGCTAACTTGTCTATGCCATTTACCAGCATGAGCATCATTTTCAATTCCAAAATCCTCTATAAAATTAGCTTCATTAATTTCATTTTTTAATGTACCCTTTTTCTCACTTATACAAATTGCTAATATCTCACCCATAATGTTATCCTCCAATGCTATTCATATACTTATTTTCTTTATCATCACATAGATCCATAAATAAATGCTTTTCTGGTTTATCAAATATAGTCTTTTGTATTATTTTTCTAAGTTCATTTTCAGAAATATCAGATCTCAAATGCTTTCTTAAATCTACTCCATAATTATAATGAAGACATTTCTTTAAAAAACCTTCTGATGTTAATCTAATTCTATTGCACTGATCACAAAAACAATTCGATATTGGACTAATAAATCCTATTTTACCTTTATAGTTATTTATTTTTAAGTAAAAAGCAGGCCCGCTACTCTTTACTCTTTTTTCTTCGTGAATGTTTTTAAAATTAGATTTTATTATTTCTATAATTTCATCATTTTTTATGCCTTTATGCTTTTTACCTTCACCTATTGGCATAAGTTCAATAAATCTAATATCTATATCCATATACTTTGTTAAATTAACAAAATCTAGTATTTCATCTTTATTTATTTCATCAACTATTACTGTATTTATTTTAACCTTTATACCAAGACTTATAGCCTTATCTATTGATATTAACACATCATTTAACTTATTAAATTTAGTTAATTTTCAAATCTATCTTCTTTTAATGAATCTAAACTTATATTAACACCTTTAAGTCCATTTTTATATAATTCTTCTATTTTTTCACCTAATAATACTCCATTAGTTGTTATATATATTTCATCTATTCCATCTATACTATTTAATTTATATAATAAGTCATTTATATCTTTTCTTACTAAAGGTTCTCCTCCTGTTATCCTAATTTTTCTAATTCCTAGATTTGAACATTCTTTAGCTACTTTATATATTTCATCATGGGTAAGCTTTTTATCTTCTTTTAAAAAAGAAATATTATTTTCATCTATGCAATAAATACATCTTAAATTACAATTATCTGTAACTGATATTCTTAAGTAATCTATATTTCTTCCAAATTGGTCTATCATCGTCTTTAGTGTTATTTATATAACATAACACTCCTCCTATAACTTAATAATCGTTGCTATTTCTCCTTTTTTTAACCCTATATTTCCCTTTTCTATCTCAATTAAGCAATTTGAATCCAAAGTAGATGATAAAATACCATTTCCACTTTTAACTTGAGTTATAGATACATATTGCTTTTCATCTATATGAAATACTTTACCTCTTAAAAATCGTCTTTGTTTACTACATTTATTATAATAATCACTAAGTACAGCTTTTTCTCTATTTATAGATATTTCATCTTTTCCACTAAGCTTTTCTAATATGGGTTTAACTAAAAGTTCAAAAGTTGTTAAAGCTGCTGTTGGATTTCCAGATAAACTTATTATAGGTGTTTGATTAAATTTACTAGCTAATACGGCTGAACCTGGCTTTATCGTTATTTTCCAAAATAACTTTTCGCCATTTATCATATCAATAGCCTCTTTTAATAAATCTTTATCTCCTACAGAAGCTCCCCCTGTTGTTATTATTAAATCTACTTTGTTAGATAACTCTTTTATTCTACTTCCTATATCATAAGCATTATCGTCAGAGTGCTCTATATACTCACAATTAAAACCTAATTCTAAAATCCTTGCTAATATGCTATACTTGTTGCTATTATATATCTTTCCTTCTTCTAATTCTTTATCTATATCAAATACTTCATTTCCTGTGGTCAAAAAAGCTATTTTAGGTTTTTTATAAACTGTAATTTCTTTTATACCAGAACTTGAAAGTATTCCTATATCTGAATACTCTAACTTCTTTCCACATCTTATCAAAATTTGATTTTCCTTTATATCTTCTCCCTTAAAACATATATTTGCATCTTTTTCTATATCTTTTAGGAGTGTTATATATTCATTTTCACTTAATACATCTTCCTTTTTTATTACACCATTGCATCCCTTAGGTATTGGTGCTCCAGTCATAATTTTCACAGCTTCATGTTCTCTTACTTCACCTTTAAATACATCTCCTGCAAAAACTTCCCCTATTACCTTATATCTAGAGTTTTCATTAATATTTTTAATATTTATAGCATATCCATCCATAGCTGATTTATCAAAAGGTGGATTATTGATTTTTGAGTAAATATCTTCTGCAATTATGTTACCTATGCCATCAAGTATGAATACTTTTTCTTTTTCACACTTTTCAATATTAGAATTGAGTATTTCTAAACTTTCTTCTAAACTTATAAATGATTTCATTTTTATCCTCTTTTCACATAATTTTAATTTATATATCAAAATATTTAATTATATGTAAAAATTCGCTTTCTTCAAGTGAAAATCCCCCTAAAAAATAAAAACTTATTACTTTTTTGTACAAGTAATAAGCCTTATCATTCAAATTAATACAGCATTTATAATAATTTGATGCTTATTTTCCTTCCCAAAATGTGGAGATAATTTCTTTTCAAAAATTACCCTGTGAATTAAATTAATTCAGGCATAGCGTCCATAGTATTATCTTTAGGTTACTATGCTCAAGAAAATATAATCAATTAATTTTCAATTTTATAATCTTCTTCTTTTTCTATTAAGTCAGCTAGCTCTTTAAAGTTGCTTTTGTTTATTACAGCTATATCCCCATAATTAAATGGTATATCACTAGCTATAGCTACTAATTTTTCCTTCGGTGAAATTATAGATTTACTTATTTTATCTCTATAAATTTCTATTTTTCTAAGTGAACTCCTCTTATAACCTTCAACTAATATAATATCATTTTCACTATGTATATCTTTTATAATTTCATTTAAATTCATTTCTTCTTTTAATTCTTTTATTTTTGCATATCTATTTTTTGAAGATATTATAACAGTATCTGCTCCCGCTTGTCTATGTTTATATGTATCTTTTCCTTCATGATCTATATCAAATCCATGTACATCATGTTTTATTGTGGCTATTTTATAATTTCTAGCTTTAAGTTCTTTTATAATGCCTTCCATTACAAAGGTTTTTCCAACATTAGAGCAGCTGCCTACTATATTAATTACTTTTGCCACTTCTTACCTCCTAAAATCATACCCGTATAACTATAAAAATATTAATTGTAACTAAATTCTAAGTTTTTTTCTAGGTTAAAGAAATCTGCATAATCTATATCAAATATATTTTTCTTAACTCTTGATATATCTATATTTTCTTTTATCAGCTGAGTTAAAACTCCAGCGTAAGATAAATCACCTTGAATTATAGCTCCATATATTTTTCCATTCTTGTGAATTATCTTTTTATAATTACCATCACATTGTTGTATCTCTATATTATAACTTTTATCTTCTACTTCTACCATACCTAATGATAATGTCGGTATTCCTAAAAAATTCATTGTATTTTTACTTCCAAAAAAGTCAGTCATCTCCGCACTTATACCTAAAGCATTCTTAGCTGCTATTATGCCTTCTTTTACTGCTGTTGGCCATATTGGATTTCTTCCAGTAACATCTCCTGCACCATATATATTATCTACAGAGGTTTTACCAAAAGTATCTATTATTAATCCAAATCTATCACACTCTACATTGCTATTTTCTAAAAAAGTTAAATTAGACCTTACCCCTGTAGCTACTACTACTAATTCGCATGGTATTTTTTCACCAGTATTTAAAAGTAATGCTTTTGGATTGTTATTTTTATCAATAAGTAACTTTTCAGCTTTTACTCCTAATTTTATACGTACATTGTTTGCCTTAAATTTATCTTCATATACTTTTGATGTATAGTTATCTAATTGAAGGGGAAGTATCTTATTACCCATTTCAACTAATGTTAATTCAATATTATAATGAAGTAGTCCACTCAATGCGTCTATACCTACAAGACCAGCTCCTAAAACTACTACACTTTGTACCTTACTTGCCTTTTCTTTTATAAGTATAGCATCATCTAAGTTTCTAAGTCCTACAACATTATTAGCTTCTCTTAAATTTTCTATTGGTGGTATAAAAGATGATGCTCCACTAGCTATTATTAAATTATCATAATCAATTACTTTATTATTAGATAAAACTACTTTATTTTCAGTATCAATAACTTTCTTTACTTCTACACCTTTTATCCAGTTTATATTATAATTTTCAAAGAATTTTTCATCTGTAAAATTAAGTTGTTCTATATCTCTATGTTCAGATATATAATGATGTAGTATACATCTTGAATAAACATACTCATCCTTTGATATTAATGTTATTTCACAGTTTTTATCAAACTCTCTTAATGTTTTTGCTGCACTAATTCCTGATGCTGAAGCACCTATAACTATAAATCTCATAATATTATACCTCCTCTAATGTAATAGCTCTCATAAGGCATTTCTCTACACACTGAGGTGTACCTTTTTCTGTACTTTTACATCCATCACATTTCATGATCTCTTTGTGAAGCGTACTCTCTGCTTTTAATACACCATATGGACAGGCCATTATACACATATAGCAACTAGCACATTTATCTTTATCATATTTTACAAGACCAGCTTCATTATCTTTACTCATAGCACCTGTCATACAAGTATATACACATTCTGGTTTATCACAGTGTCTACAGAAAATTGGAGCATATATCCCATTAGAATCTATTGTTATTCTACTTCTACTTTCTTCAGAATTATGCGATACGATACAGGCTGTAGTACAAGTTAAACATCCAACACATTTAGATCTATCAATTTTTATTCTCTTCATATTTACTACCTCTTACTTTTTCATTATTTTTACTGGTACTGTTTTAAATGATGGTTCTTTTGAATATGGATCGTAAATAGATGGTGTAAGTGCATTTGTTTCTATATAGTGTATTGGTGCATATAAGTGATCTTTTTTTACTGTATCACTTATTTTTACATCAAATTCACTACAAACTCCATTCATTGACTTCACCTTTACTCTTTCATTTTCGCTTATATTTAACTCTTTAGCTAATTCTGGATTCATAAACATATAAGATTTTTCAGAGTATATTTTTATACTTTCATCAATCTCTCTAGTTCTTACATTTGTATGCCATTGTCCTACTGTTCCTCTTCCTGAGTTAAAAATATATGGATACTCTTCATTTGTTTTCATAGGATTTTCTCTTACATCTTCAAAGTGGAACTTAGCTTTTTTAGAAGGTGTATAATATTTACAATCTTCATAGAGTCTTCTTTCATCCTCACTTATAATGTCCCCTTCTTTAAATGGCCATTGAACTCCTTTTGAGCCTTCTTTATTTGGACCTTCTAGTAATTCATAAGTAACACCTGTTATATCACAAGGCATTCCCTTTGAACATTTTTTTAATAATTCAAAGGCATCTCTTGGAGTTTTCCAATTATCTAGTAAGCTTCCCATTCCTAAATGTTTACCTATGTTGTATATTATTTCATAATCACTTAGCTCGCCTTCTTCTTTTTGTAAAACTGGATTAACTTTAGATAATCTTCGTTCCGTATTTATTAGTACTCCTTCTTTTTTAATTGCAGGCACTGATGGTAAAAATAAATCAGCCAACTGTGCTGTATGTGTATCTGAATATATGTCTTGAACAACTAGGAATTCAAGATTCTGTGCCGCCTTTCTAAATTCGTCATTATTTGCCCAAGAATGTCTTGGATTAGTACATAGTATCCATAACCCTTTTATTTCTCCAGCTATAGCTTTTTCTATTATTGCATTGTATGGAATAGTTGGTTTTGTAGCAAGTATACTTTCATCTACCTCTAAAGCCTCTGATACTGCTTTTCTTCTGATTGGATTATCAAAATCTCCTCCGCCATATAATCCTGAAGTATTGCTAAATGCTCTTGATCCCATGGCATTACATTGTCCTGTTAATGAATTTGCTCCTGTGCCTGGTTTGCCCATATTTCCGGTCATTAAAGCTATGTTTATTATTGCTTGAGCTGTTCTTACCCCCTCATAGCTTTGGTTAACTCCCATAGTCCACCATAACGAAACTCTTTTTCCTTCATATATTGTTTTAGCTAAATTATATACTCTCTCTTTAGATATACCAGTTTTTTCATAAACAGTATCTAAAGTAAATTTACTTACATGTTCCTTAAATTCTTCGAAGCCTTCAGTGTTATCTTCTATATAATTTTTATTTATCCATTCATTTTCTATTAATACATTGGCAACGGTATATAAAAGACTTAAATCCCCTTTAGGATTTATATCTATCCATTCATTAGCCATCATAGCAGTTTCCGACTTTCTTGGATCTATGACTATTATATTTGCGTCTTTATTATGTTCCATTATACGCCCCCAGAATACTGGATGAGCTATTACTGGATTTGCTCCTATAAATATTAATGTATCTGAAAGCTCAGCATCTTTTAAAGTATATGGAGGTGCATCAAATCCAAAGGTTTGCTTGTGAGCTACAACTGATGTTGCCATACATAATCTCGTATTTCCATCACCATTTATCTTCATATAATTTCTACCTACATGGCCAAGTATAGCCATGTCTTCTGTTGTCATCTGACCTGTGCTTATATAAGCTACACTTTCTTTCCCGTACTTTTCTTGAATATCAGTCATTTTCTTTACAAATACTTTAAATCCTTCTTCCCAAGATATTTCTTTTATATTTCCATTTTCATCTTTTAAAAGAGGATATATGCTTTTTTTAACTTTAGTTTGTTGTTTATCTAAATTTAATCCTTTTATACAGCAAAAACCTTTATTAACAGGATAATGCTTTGTTGGACTTACTTTTATTATTTTTTCACCTTCAACATAAAAATCTATGTTACAAGCTAATGCACATAAGTTACAAGTAGATTGAATTTTCTTCATATATTTATTCTCCTATTCGGTTAAGTTTTAACAATTATTTTTAGTTTACTTATTTTTTATAACTATTCACTAACATTTTCATAAAATTAAATAAAACAAATGATATTATTGCCGTTGTTATATAAATTTGAACACCTGATAATTCTTTTACAATTATTGATAAAGTAGTATATCCATTAGCTTCTAAAAAACCACTCATTTTTACGGATGCTACAATTCCTATAGCCATTGGGAAAGTAAGTCCTGCAAATCCAGGATTAAACTTAAAACTAAAGAATTTTGGCATTTTGTATAAAACAAATACTAATGATAATAAAACTACAATGTATAATCCATAAACTATTGCTGAGTTTGGATTTTGTATAAAGTTAAAATAACTTACCAAGCAAAGACTTGATGGTGCTAATATTATCGCTTGAGTATGATACATCGGATCTTTTACATCATATTTTACTAATCTATAAATCATAAATGGCATTATTATACATAAAACAGTTATTCCATAATACACTACTATTTTGCATATTTCCGGCTCATTCATGACTCCACCAACTACTGTTGATACCATTATTCCATTGTAAGTGACAAACCAGCTCGGTAAAAAAGTATTCATATTAAATCCTTTTATAACATTCCTATAAGTAAATATAACTATATGTATAGCATGAATTATAAGACCTACAAACCACAAACATTTTCCTAATATTGAGTTAAAAGTAAAAACATAACTTCCTAAAATCATAATAACCATTGTTATTCCTGCATATAAACTTGCTGGAACTGTATTAGAGTATTCTTTTTTTACTGTGTCAAAACAACATATTATTTTTATTATATATGCTATTAAAGTTATTGTTGCTGCCAATGCAGTTATATGCCTTATTCCATTATATCCAAGCGGTAAATATATATTTGAAAGAGTTAATGCTCCTACAAATGTTGGCATAACCGCAATTGGCATATTCCTAACTTTCTCAATAAATGAAGTTTTCTCCATAATTCCATTTATTTCCTTTAATGTAACATTCTCCATAGAATATCCCCCTCATTACTTTTCAAGTTATTTTTTTAACAAATATTCATGTCGTTTATTGTTAATTTTTATACAATATAATATTATAATATATTCATATTTATTTCTGTGATATATGTCACATATTTTTCATGTATACAAAAAAGAGCAAATTTAACTTTAAATTTGCTCTTTTTTATATTATTTATATATAAATTTCACCCTTTAAGTATAATCTTGCTTTTCCACTTATTTTGACTCTATCTCCGTCTACTTCACAAACTAAAATACCTTCTCTATCTGATAATTGTTTTGTAATCATCTTATTCTTTTTTAATTTTGCAGACCAAAGAGGTATCAAACTACTGTGAGATGAACCAGTTACAAGATCTTCATTCACTTCTAATTTTGGAAAAAAGCAACGTGATATAAAATCTTCATTTTTTCCAATTGATGTAACAACTATACCTATACCATCTGTTAATAACTCTAATTTTGAAAAATCGGGATTTAATGATTTAATATCATCTTCTTTATTGTAAATAAGAATTAAATCCCTTGATAAGTATGCTTCTAATGGTGCCTTTCCAATTGCTTCTATTATGTCATTACTTATATTTACTTTTTTAGGCATCCTATTTGGAAAATTCATTGTATAAGATTCTTTGTCCTTAGTAACTTCTAATACCCCACTTAATGTTGAAAATTTTATTTTATCAATATTTTTATCTATATAGTTAAATATTACAAATGCTGATGCAAGCGTTGCATGTCCACATAAATCTATCTCAGCTTTTGGTGTGAACCATTTTAAATCATAACAATCTTCACAGTTTTTATTTTTTGTGACAAAAGCTGTTTCTGATAAATTATTTTCAGATGCAATTTTTTGCATTATACTATGTTCAATTGAGTTATCTAGTATACATACACCTGCTGGATTCCCACCAAAAGTTTTTTCTGTAAAAGCATCTACAATATAGTACTTCATAATATTTCCCCCTTCTATACGCTTTAGCGACTTTATAACATACTTTATTATATTACTATGGTTGGTATATTATAAATATTTAAAACATCTTTCAATCCATCTATTATTTCTTCTCTTGAAAAATTATATACTTCTAATTTTTTATCATCATATTTATTAATAGTACTATAGAAATCAATTGCTAATTTTAAGTAATCATTATTATCTTTATCTAGATTTTTGAAAATTAAATCTTCGCTTTCACATATTTTATCTTCTTGTAATAATGACTTTATTTTTTTATATAAAAGATCACACTCTGTTAAATTACTATCATTTTCTATTTCATAAGTAATTGTATCTTTGTTAAATATTATTTTAGCTACAAATCTAACTAAATCTTCTATTTGATTAAGTAACCAGTCTTGTTTATATCCCATAACTTTCCCTCCTTATTGTGCCCTACTAAAAGTATATCTTTTATTTTCTATTTAGTATAATTAAATATATTAATTTATTAAAATAATATAAATAGTAATAACCTAAATTATTTTACTTTAACTTTTTAATATTCTTAAATTTATATTATTTTTTATAATATACTCCCCAAAAAGTTTCAATAATTTCTTTATCTGTTTTTTTAGTTATACTTGATACTAACACAAATAGCATTAATGATATAAATAGTGGAAGTACAATCGTATGTAAACCAAAGGGTCTTGGCCAAATTTTGCTAAATAATACATATGTACCTATTCCAGAAACAATAGATGCAATAGCACCATAAGAATTTGCTCCCTTCCAGTATAAACCTAATATAATAGGCCATAAGAAAGTAGATATTATTCCTGCATTAGCGTATAAATTAAGCCAAACAATTAAATCTGGTGGATTAAAAACAACTAAGTATATAGCTACTCCAATAATAGCTGTAGCAATTATACTAATCATACCAGTTTTTTTAGAATTATTTTTTAATTTTGGATTAATGTAATTTATATATAGGTCATTTACTATCGTTCCAGATGCAACTAGTAATTGTGAGTCAACCGTTGACATTATAGAAGCAAGCGGTCCTGCTAGAAGTATACCTGCAATTATTGATGGGAACAGCTTTGTTGTAAGAGTCGGAATTACCAGGTCACCTGATTCTATTCCACTTATTAAAGTAACTCCAAAAGCTCCCACTAAATGCATTCCTAAAAGTAATATCATAGAAACTATAGTTCCATATTTTATACCTTGATGTAAACTTTTAGTATCTTTATAACTCATAGCTCTTTGAGATACTGATGGTATTCCAACAACTGCAAATCCAACTAAGATCCAAAATGATGTAACCCAAAGTATTGTCATATGCCCCTCACTTATACCAAATGGAGTTATCATACCTTCATTTATTAGTTCCATATTAGAAATTATATTTTCAATTCCACCACCAGCAATTACTGTCCCTACAAATATAGTTATTGTTGCAATTGTCATTATTATTCCTTGAACAGTATCTGAAACAGTAACTGCTCTAAATCCACCTATTACAGTATGTACTATTACTGTTATTCCAAAAGCTGCTAAGGCTACATTGTAATCAAGTCCAACTGCTCCTTGTAATAGTCTTGAAGCACCTACCCATTGTGCTGCCATAGCTGCTACAAAAAATGCTACTATTGATAATGATGTAATTACCACGACTATATCTGATTTATACCTAGCTCTTAAAAAATCTGTAATTGTTACTGCATTTATTCTTCTTGCTATTATAGCAAACTTCTTACCTAAAACTGCTAGCGTAAAATATCCAGTCGGCATTTGAGCCATGGCTAAAAACACCCATCCTAATCCTTGTGTATAAGCTGTTCCAGGTCCTCCTATAAAGCTCCCTGCACTAAGATAAGTAGTAACTAAGGTCATTGCTAAAACAAATCCACCAAGCCCTCTATTACCAGTCATATATTCATCCATAAATCCATTTTCACTTTGTGAATTTCTAGCTGCATTTACATATCTCATGGAGTAAAATCCTACAGCAAAAACTACTAAAAAGTAAATTAATATTGGAATTAAAACTCCATAATTAATATCATTCATTAATCAAACTCCTTTTTATATTTTTCAAATTCTTCTTTTGTAAGCCCTTCTAATGACATATTTTTAAATAATTTATTTATCATAACTACAGTCAATATTGAAAATAATATTCCTCCTATTATACAACTCATAAAAAACCAGGTTGGAAATCCTAATATATATGTATATTCACTTACAGGCTTAGACCCTAATCCATATCCCCATGCAAACCACCATATTAAATTTAATAATCCAAGTAATAAACCCATTATTGCTTCTCTATTACATTGTTTGAATCTAGGATCTTCTATTATTTTATCTTCTTTCATTTAAGCTCTCCTTTTTGTATTTAAACTAATATACTTAAATATAAAATTCCCATAAAAAAATTAATTCATTCAAATAATAAAAGGGATATCTTATATATATAAGACATCCCTTTTATTATTTGAATTTATAAACTTGTATAAAACTCTATTAATTCTTTTTTCGTTTTAATACCTTTGTTTTGAGGAATTAATAATTCCTTAGAATCTCTACCTTTTAATTGAGTTCCTACTAAATACTCTTTATTTAATAAGTATTCTGACCATCTTATAATCTCATCTAACTTAGGAGTATCTAACTCACAAAGCTCTGCAAATGCCTTTATAATACATAATCCAAACTCAACATCTTCTATAAAGTATCGAGAACTTAAATCTGGAATAAATCCATCTATACACTTAACTATTGGTGAACCTATGCCTTGAAAACCTGGTGCTGTATTTATTTTATGGCTTAAAACGCTTGGGTCTTCTGTTTCAAATCTAGTTTTTATTTGCTCAATACATTTTGAATTAAAGTTATTATTTTCATTTAATGATTCAAATATAGTATATAGCTCTTCATCTAATTCTAATAATGTTTTAGATGCTTCATCTCCCCATTCTTCATAGAATAGAGGACTTCTTTTGTATACAGTTTCTCCATGTTTATAATCTTTAAATAATTCATACAATCTTGATGGATGCATTATTGGATTTGATGGAGATAATGTTATAGCTAAATAATTGCTTACTGGCTTACATGTAATGTCTATTAACTTGGTCATATCTTCACATATTTTTTCTGTATATTTACTTGGTATTGCTCCGATTTTCATAAATGGATTTTTTTCTTTAAGTACAACACATTCTCCATATTTTTCTAATCTTATTATTGATGGTACTCTTTGCGTTCCAAAGAATATAGCACCTTTTTCTATTAATTTTTTAGCAAAATACTCTTTTCCTCCAAATCCCGGTATAATCCCTACAACAGCATTTGGTTTTACAAAATTACTTATTTCATTAATTGTTTTTTCAATTAAGAATGATGGATGCGTTATTAAAATATAATCCGCATCTTTAACTGCTTCTTCTAAACTTGAAGTAACGCAGTGTAACTTTACATTGTGACTTAAGTTCTTTTCTTCCTCAATTAGAATTAGTTCATCCTTAAATAAGTGTGGTTTTGAAGTATGTATCCATACCTTACAATCTTCCTTCATTGATATATAAGCTGCAAGGTACGTTCCTATGTTTCCCGCTCCAATTATACATATATTCATATCATTTCAACACCTTTCCTTTGATGAATTTTTAAATATTTTTACATTATACATGATAAATCCATAAAATGGTACCTTTATTTTCAAATTGTAATCTTTGTAATATTTTCAATATATAATCATTTTAGTTTAAAATTCTTTGTCTATAGTGATTATACAGTTATATTTCGGATTTAAATTTATTATTTCTTCGGTTATATTATTTTTTATTTTATCTTCATTTTCTTTATCCTTTAAATAACTTGCATCAACTACTATATCAAAAATTAAGTTTATTTCTTCTTCACCCTCAGTAATTCTAAAATCATGCATAGATTTTATATAATCATATTTACTAATTATTTTTTCAACCATATCTTTCTCTTTTTTAACCTTATCACAATGTATACACATCGGATCCATATGAATTACTAAGTATATATTTAACTTCTCTGAAATCTCACGCTCTGCTCTATCAATAATATTGTGAATTGTAACTATATCTAAATTTGATGGAATTTCTGCATGAATAGATGCCATACATTTTCCAACTCCATAATTATGTATTATTAAATCATGTACTCCAATTATATTTTCATAGGATAATACCCCTTCAGTAATAGATTTGACCATATTTTCATCTGGGGCTTCTCCAAGAAGAGGACTAACTGTATCTTTTACTAAAGAGAAACCAGCATAAAGAATGGCAGCTGATACTATTAATCCTACATAACCATCTATTGGTATAGATGTAAATCTAGCTGCTACAAAAGATATTAATACACAGCTTGATGTAAATACATCTCCAAGTGCATCAAGTGAAGTTGCTTTTAATGCATTTGAGTTTATTTTATTACCTATAGTTTTATTAAATATACTTAACCATATTTTAATTAAAACAGATAATAAAAGTAATATAAATGGTATAAATTCAAATGTTATTTCTACTGGATTTATTATCCTTTCTATTGATGACTTTACAAATTGAAATCCTACAATCATTACCATAAATGCAACCACAAGAGCTGATAAATACTCCATTCTTCCATGACCAAATGGATGCTCTTTATCAGGTGGTCTATTTGCTAATTTCACTCCAATTATAGTTATTATTGAAGATGCCATATCTGATAAATTGTTAAATCCATCTGCAGTAATCGATACACTATTGGTTATAAATCCTACCCCTAATTTTATAATGGTTAATATCAAATTAGAAATTACCCCAATAAGACCTGCAAAATATACGTACTTATTTCTTACAACCTCATTTTCTATATCTTCGCTATTAGATATAAGTTTTTTTACTAAAAAGTTTGAAAACATAGTATTTCTCCTTAAACTTTAATAATTATATAACTATTTATAGTATTATTTTTATACTAATATTTATTCTATACTTAATTATACATATCTTTATAATCTATGGTAATATAAATATATCAACTTATTTTAAAAGGAGTAGAATATGGATTATATAAAAAGTATTCAAAATTATAAACCTTATAATGAACAAGAATCACGTGATAAAGAACTTATTTTAAGTTGTTTAAATAATTTTTCTGATATTTTAACTAGAGAAAATACGGTAGCTCATATAACTAGTTCTGGATATATAGTTAATAAAAATAGAGATAAAACACTTATAATATTTCATAAAATCTATAACTCTTGGTCTTGGACTGGTGGACATGCTGATGGAGATAGTGACTTGCTTAAGGTTGCGATTAAAGAAGCTAAAGAAGAAACTGGCCTAAAAAATGTAATTCCTATTATTGAAGATATTTTATCATTAGATGTACTTACTGTAGATGGTCATGTGAAAAAGGGTAATTACATATCATCCCATTTACATTTATCAGTTGCGTATTTACTAGAAGCTGATGAAGATGAAGAACTTATAATCAATGAAGATGAAACTAAAGGTGTTATGTGGATTCCAATAAATGAAGTTGATAAGTATTCAACTGAACCTTATATGATCGAAGTTTATAAAAAATTTAACAAAAAAATTAAGGGATTACTTTAAAGTATTCCCTTAATTTTCTATAATTCACCTTTTAATCCAATATCCTCTGCTACTTCACGCATTCCAAGTATGGAATTATTTATTACATCATCTAAGCTCATACCAAGCATTTCTGCTCCATTTTTTATAACTTCTCTATTTACACCTTCAGCAAATCCCTTAGATTTAAATTTCTTTTTAACCGATTTTAACTCTAAATCCATAATACTTTTAGATGGTCTCATTATAGCTGTCGCACTTATAAGTCCTGTTAGTTCATCTATAGTATATAATACTTTTTCCATATTGCTTTTAGGCTTTACATCACATACTAATCCATATCCATGACTAACTACTGCCCTAATTAATTCTTGATCTAATCCTTTATCTTCCATTATATCTACAACTTTTTTACAATGTTCATTAGGATACATCTCATAATCTAAGTCATGAAGTAGTCCAACTACACCCCATTTTTCTTCATCTTCACCATATAGTCTTGCAAAGTACTTCATAACTCCTTCTACACTAAGGGCATGCTTTATTAAATGATCTTCTTTGTTATATTCATTAAGTAATTTTAATGATTCTTCTCTATTTGGAAATTTACCCATGAGTTTACCTCCTTTTTATATGTTACTTAATTATTTACATATATGTTGTGTTGTATTCAACTTAGATGTAATTGTAGGATTCTTTAATTATAATTTCAATAATAATTTAAAATTATAAAAAAATTAGCCTTAGAATTTTGGAGGAATTCTAAGGCTTTTTAAATAAGTTAAGGGTTATTTATTTCATTTAAAATTAGGTTAAGGGTTTGATTCTGTTTCTAATTACATTATATATATTAATTGTGTCATTTTTATGGCAAAATCAGTACAATACTAGTACATGTCAATAGTATTCAACCTCTACTATTTTTCCCAATTCTATTAAAATATTTTTAAGTTCATTTAATAGGTATAATTTAATGCTTAATTCATTTGGAAAATCGGGGTTTTGATGTGCTGGATTTATTGCTCTTCCTATAATCATTTTAATATGAGTACAATCTTCATATAGTATTCTAGCTAACTGTGATGCCCCATCTTCTTTATAAATAAAACTTAACTCGTTGGATGATTTTATTTTATTTAATTTTTCTATAGCTTTTCTTAATGTAAGAACGCCCTCTGTAACTAAATCAATTCTATCTATGTAGCCAATTGGTGGTACATCTTTGTCTATAAATCTAAAACTTGTTTTTACTTGAACACCTAACTCTCTAGCAACTATATTACCTGCAGTTCCTCCACATACTATTCTTTTTCCGTGGGTAGCCATAATTTCTTGTACTATTTCTCTATCTTTATTTTTATCTATTGGAGGACCTGAAAATAATACAGCTTTATTTGAAGAAACTGCTTTTATAGTCATTACAGTTGTATCATCACCTGGCTTTTCCATATATAATTGATTACATGCCCCTAATAAATTGTTATTTACCTTCTTAGCACTCATTCCACTATTAGTGAATCTTCTTAGATAAACTGCTATATCTTTCCATCCCCATCCTAAATTTAAGATTTCACCTACACCAGCATAAATAGCACCATCACTTACTACTACTAAAAGATCATTTTCTTTTAACTCAAATTTACATTCTCTTATTTTACGGTTATCAATTATTTTTTCATTCCAATTTATAGGTCTGGTATCTCCATTTCTTAAAAAAAATACACTTGGATTATCAAACTCTGCAATATATGCTATTCCATTTGTATCTACACTAATAATAGTAAATGTGGAATAAGATACTTGTCTTACTTTGCATATTGGTAAAGTATTTATAATAGTATCTACAACCTCTTCTATATCTAAACCTTCTTTTAACATAGTTAAAGCTATTTTAGCAGTTAAGGTTGCTAAAATATTGGCTTTTACTCCACTACCTAAACCATCTGACATAACAGCTATAAATTTATCATCACCATTATAAAATTCTACTCTATCTCCGCATAACTCTTCTTTATATTTATTTAAGCTCCCTGATGCAAAGTCTATAAAAAACCTCATTAATTAATTCCTTCCTTTTCTAATATAAGCTTTTTTAGTTTCGTTAAAGTTACCTTTGTTTCAGCTGTAGTTTCACCTAGTAAGCTTGCTATTTCCTGCGCTACCATCATTTGCTTATTTATAACTTCTTGAGCCATATTTATAGAATCTACTTTCATTTTTTGAAGCTTTTTTTCGATATTTTCATCTTTTGTTATATCATCTGCAATCCATATTATTACATTATTTTCTTCTAACCATATTATTGTTTGAATAAGAGTTCTGTTATTTTCTAAAGTAATTTTTTCTCTTATAATATTAGTCTTTTTGTCTTTTACATTTTTAAATGTATCTTCATCTAAATACATTATAATTGGCATTCCTTTACTAAAACCTCTTTGTATTGAGAAAAATTTTTCTGCAGCTGGGTTGAACTGTATTATATCTAAGTTTTCATCTATTAATCCTATTAGATTTGGAGTTGAGTCAAAAATTACATCCGATAGATTTTCAGCCTTTTGTCTCATAAATGGTAGGCACATATCAACTTCTGCTATTTTGTTATAAACAGCAACTGCTTTTTCTCTACATGTGGAATAACCACATACACCACAATTTAATTCATCACTTTTTTTATTCTTCCCCATAGAGTTTAATATTTGCATTATTTCACTTTCATTTGGCTCTTTAAGTGGACAGCTTAGATTTTCAAATTCTTTATCTAAATTTATTTTATATTCCAATATTTCTGTTGATGGTTTGCTATAATCATAATTTTTTTCTTTAATTGATTTTGCATAATTAATTAAATTTATTTTTCTTTCATAGTATGTAACTCCATCTGTAGGCATGCCTGACCCCCCTAAACACCCATGTCTACATACATTTAGCTCAAATAATGTATTTGTAAATCTTTTGTCTTGGATTGCATCTAGAATTTTAATGCTATCTTCTATTCCATCTACTGCTATTATTTCCTTTTTAGTATAGTTATCCTTTATAAAATTACTAGTTTCTCCAACTATAGATACTAGTAATTTTTCTTTATACGTTTCATCAAAATCTTCTTCACTTAAACTTTCCAATTTTACATTACTTGATTTAATCCATTTTTTTAACTCTCCAAATGTAATTACAGCATCAACAGAATTTTCATAATAAGCTTCTGCTTTCTTTGCTAAACATGGACCTATAAAAACCACTTTAGCATCTTCACCATATTTCTTTTTCAGTATTCTTCCATGATATATAAATGGTGAAATTACAGGTATTAAATTTTCTTTAATAAGTGGATAGTGCTTTTGAATAAGATTATTCATTGCTGGACAAAAGCTAGTTATATAGTTATTTTTATCATCTTTATTGGCATATATTTTATATTTTTCTATAATTGGATCAATTGATACAACAGTTTCTTCTATATAGTCAAAACCTAGTCTTCTTAATAATTTAGGTATCTTTTTACTATCATTTCCAAATATTGATGAAAAACTTGGAGCTACTGAAGCTACTACCTTACTATCGCTTTTTATATATTGCTTTACTTTAGATAATTCTGATTTTATAAGTTTATTTTTTTGTGGACATACTTTAGAACATTCGCCACACACTATACATCTCTCTTCCATAATTTGCGCTTGCCCATTTTTTACTTTAATTGCATTTACAGGACATACTCTTACACATGCGTAACAGCTTCTACAGTGATTTTTATTAAAATTTGTATACCACATGTTATCCCCCTTCTTTTATATATATGGTATTATCTCTTTTTCAAAAATTTCCCTTACATTATCTCTTGAAACAGATAAAATTTCTCCATCCCATCTCATAACAGATACACCATTAGTGCATCTATCTAAACAAAATGAACCATATAACTCTATATTATCTTCTAATTTAAATTCATTTATTAATTCTTGAAACTTTTTTATAACCTCATCTGAACCCTTTAAATGACACGAACTTCCTATGCATATTTTTATATTTTTCATAAACTATCCCCTCAACTATCAAAATAGTATTTATTTTTTGTCTGAAGATGATGCAACTTCTTCTCTAAAACTAAAATTATTATTTATTTTTGAATAAAGTTTATTACTTTTTAGTAAAAATTCAAATATACTTAATAATAAAATCCCCTTAAATATACTACTTAAACTTATACTCCACCATATTCCATCAATCCCTAAAATTTCAGGCTTAGATAAAAAATATGCCATTGGGATTCTAGCTCCTGTAAAAATTGTAATTATTATAGATGGTATGTAAGTTCTTCCTATACCCTTCAGCGCTCCACTTATTATTATTTCTAAACACATAAATAACTGAGAGTATCCTAAAATTTTTAAATACATTCCTCCTTTTGATATAGCATCACTTTCATTTATAAATAAAGAAAATATTTTTTCTCCTAAAAATACTAATACCAGTGTAGTTATAATACCCAATATTATTGAAGTAATTATACCTATTTTACATCCTTTAGTAACTCTATCGTAATTTTTAGCTCCATAGTTTTGCCCTACAAAGCTAGATAAGGCAACTGCTAACCCATCCGTACTCATCCAAGAGATAGATTCAATTTGAGATCCTACTTTCTGAACCGCTATGGCTACAGGACCAAATGATGCAACTATAATTCCAATTGCCATTGAGAATAATGTAAACATACCATTTTGTATTGCTACTGGTAATCCAAGCTTAAATAGTTCTTTGTAGTAATTTAATTCTATTCTTCTGAATAACTTAATTCTAAAATACTCATTTTTACTTATTATTATTTTCAATAAAAATGTTATAGTAACTATAACTTGAGATGCTACTGTTGCTATAGCTGCTCCTATTACCCCAAGACTTGGAAAACCTAACAGTCCAAATATTAATATTGGATCTAATATTATATTTGCTATTAATCCTATAGTATTTATTCTAAATGGTGTTTTACTATTTCCAAGTCCATTGAAAATTGCAGTAAATACTGGGTTAATAAAATAAAATACAAATCCACATGCTACTATTATTAGATATTCTCTAGACATTAATATAACTTGATTATCTCCTAATTGAAAAATATCTACAAAAAATTTATTAAACATAATTATTGTTAATGAATATAAAATTGCTAATATAATATTTATTTCTATTGCAGATTTTATATACGATATTGTATTTTTAAAGTTATTTTCTCCTATACTTTGGGAAACCTTTACTTCTCCACCAACTCTAGATATAATTATAAAAGCCATAGCTAACCAAGGATAAAATCCTGCAGTTCCAACTGCTGCTACTGCTTTACTTCCAATTTTACCAACCCACATCATATCTGTTAGATTATATGCCATTTGTATAAAAGATGTTCCCATAATGGGTAATGCTAGTTTAATTAGTTTATCACTTATACTGCCACTAGTTAAATCTGTTCTATCTTTCATATTTCCTCCTAATAATTCTTTATAGCTCTCTTATAATTATATCATTTTATTTATAGAAAAAAGGAATGATATAAATTTTATTTAACTCATTCCTTTTTACAATATTTATGATTTTATTTTTGACTTTTTATTTAATTCTTCTATATGATTCATATATTTTTCATTTAATATAATTTCCCTTATTTCATCCTTACAGTCATCATATTTTTTCATAGTATTTCTTATATCATTTATTTTAACTATGTGATATCCATATGAAGTTTCAAATACTTCTGATACTTCACTTTTATCTAAACTAAATACTACACTTGTAAATTCAATATTTTTATCATCTTTAGTAAAGTATCCAAGATTTCCACCATTTTTACCAGTTAGTCTATCATCAGAATATTTTTTTGCTAATTCTTCAAAGCTTTGTTTTTCTTTAATCATTTGAGAGATATTTTCTGCTTTTTCTTTTAATCTAACTTTTTTGTCACTACTTACTTCAATATTATTTTCATCTAAAGTAGAAATTAAAATTTGAGATGCATTAACTTCTTCTATAAAAAATTTATTTTTATGCTTAAAATAATAGTCTTTAATTTCATCATCTCTTACTTCTAAATTGCTTTTGTATTTTTGTTTATATTTTTCTATTGCTATATCTTTTTTTACTATATTATACAAATATTCTTCATCTATATTAGTACTTTCAATTGCCTTTTTATACGATGGATTAGATGCAATTGCTTTTTCTAATTCCTTATATTTTATTTCTACTTCTTGTTTTGTGGGTTCAAATCCATTTAACTTTGCTTGTTGATATACAACTTCATTATCTACCATAAAACCTACTATTACATTTTTTAGATCATTATCTTCATTATAATTGTAATTATAATTTATATAGTTACTTGTTGCTTCTATAATGTTTTTTGTTTTTTCATATTCATCTTTACTTATTTTCACTCCATTTACAGTAGCTATATTATTGCTACAACCACTAATTTGCAAACATGCTAAACTTATTAATCCAATATATAATACTTTATTCATAGTTATGCGCTCCATTTTTAGTCTTTTATTTTAAATTTCTTAACCAATAGTTTTGTGGCGTTTCATCTTCTTCTATTGGTACAAATATATAACCTTCATTACTTAAATAACTTAATATTGAATCTAATGAGTTTGCAGTTTGCTTTCTTTCATGCATAAGTATCACTATATTATCTTTTCCCCTAGAATATGTTTTTACATTTTCTAAAACTTTTTCAGAATTAACCTTCCAATCTTCTGTATCGATATCCCAATCCCACATCTTATATCCAGCTTCTACTAAACTTTCATAACATTCATATGGTGTATATGGTTTACTACCATATGGTAGCCTAACTATATTAGACTCAACTCCAACTAAATCTAGTAAAGTTTGTTTATTTATATCAAACTCTTCTTTTGCTGACTTACTAGTTTTATATAACTTATGAATATCATGAGATACACTATGAAATCCTGGTGTATTTCCATTTTCAATAATAGCTTTAACTTCATTTGGATATGATTTCATATTAGAATCTATCATGAAAAAGGTAGCTCTAGCATTATACTTATTTAATACATTTAGGATTTCATTTGTATATTTAGAAGGTCCATCGTCTATTGTTATATATGCTACTTTACCAACACTCTTTGATGGTCCTTTATTGATTTCATTTGTAGATTTGTAAATTATATTAGTTATTGTTGTATTATATAGTTTATCATCTCTTATTAGCGGATTATTATTGGCATAACTAAATCCAACCATTAATCCGGCTCCAAAAAGTGATATACAAAGTATAACAAAAAAACTGTATTTGTATTTTTTGTTTTTGCTCATCGCATCGCCTCCCCTTCCTTAAATACCTAGATTGTCTAAACTTAGGCATTTTGATAAACAAAAACTTTAATTGATTTTTTATTTATATATATTATTAGTAAAATTTTATCTTTTATAAACGATATTGAATTTTTGTTATTTTTAAATATTGTATATTCTTTAATTTTTTTACATTTATTAAATATAAAAAAACATACTAGTAAAATGTTTCATACTAGTATGTTTTTTTCCATTTGTTTTTTAATCAACTAATTGAAATACCATTACATACCATATAGTCCTTTAACTCTCTTATATTTATTTCTCCAAAGTGAAATACTGATGCAGCAAGCACACCATCTACATTAGCTTCTTTTATAACCTTACAAAAATCATCCATACTTCCTGCACCCCTGGATGCTATAACTGGTATATTTACAACTTCTGTAATCTTAGATAAAAGCTCTATATCATATCCACATTTCATTCCATCTTCATCTATACTACTTATAACTATTTCTCCTGCACCTAGATTTGCACCCTTTTTTGCCCATTCTATTACATTTATATCTGTTTTTTCTCTACCACCTTTTATATATACATTCCAAGATCCCTCACAATTTTTTTTAGCATCTATTGATAATACTACGCTTTTAGTTCCAAACTCTAGTGATGCTTGTTTAATTAATCCTGGATTTTTTACGGCTGAAGAATTTATTGATACTTTATTAGCTCCTTGCCTAAGTATATTGCTAAAATCATATAAGCTACTTACCCCTCCACCTACACAAAATGGGATATCTATATACTCTGCTACTCTTTTGATAAAATTTAGAGATGTTTTTCTGTCTTCATATGATGCTGTTATATCATAAAATATAAGTTCATCAGCTCCACTATCGTTGTATAATTTAGCCAATACTTCTGGTGAATCTACATCTATTATATCTTTAAATTTCCTCCCTTTTACGACTCTACCATTTATAACATCTAGGCACGGTATTATCCTTTTTGTAAGCATAATTCTAATACCTCCTTAAGATATATTTTTCTCAATTATATAATTTATGCTCATTTCAAAATTTTTATAACTTTTTTATGTAATTATTCTAAAATTTATTAGATTAATATCAATATACTTAATTTATTAATAAAAAATAAGTATATAGGGTAATACCCTATATACTTATTTTTTCTATAATCTTATCTATTTTTTCACTTGCTTTTTTTATAGCTTCTAACCTTTCTTCTTCTGTATTTCCAGTACCTGATACCATAAGTTCTTCAATCTTTTTAATTCCTAATATCTTCATTATACTAGCAATATAATTTTCACCTTTATCAAGTATTGGGTCCAATATCCAAGGAATATTTCCTCCACTAGATTGAATATATACTAATGCTCTATTTTGATCTCCTAGTAATCCCTTAGGTTTATTATTCTCAAATTTAATTGTTTTTCCAACTTGTATTATACAATCCATATATTCTTTAAGGGGAGCAGGAAATCCTAAACTCCACATAGGAGATGCTATTACATAAACTTGAGCACTTGCAAACTGATCGCATAAATCTCTAATTTTTTGTATTTCTCTTTGATCCTTGTCATCTAATTTTTTAGCATCGTCCTCTTTTATTATGGCATTTCTACCTTCAAAATATTGATATTCAAGTCTTGGTATATGATCTTTATATAAATCAACTTCCTCAACTTTAAAATCTTTGTTTTTTTCTAAAAATTTGTTTATAAACTCTCTAGCTACAGTTTTGCTAGAAGATAAATCCTCAGGCTTTGAATTGACACTTATATATAATAATTTCTTTTCCATTAGTTCACCTCTAAGAGAAATCTTATTTTATTCATTTATTATTATTTACTCAAGTTAACTATTATATTCTTATTTAGATTTCTTCTAAAAATCAACTTAATTTCTATGTATTAAACCTTATTATATAATCTATATCATCATAGTAAAATTTTTATTTATATTATTTTATGCAAGTTGAATTTTTTCTTCTGATAAGGATTTTTCTTGTATATATTCATCAATTGCCTTAGCTGCCTTTTTACCTGCCCCCATTGCAGATATTACTGTAGCCGCTCCAGTTACTGCATCTCCTCCAGCATAAACACTTTTTCTTGATGTAAGACCATTTTCATCTGTTACTATACATTCTCTTTTATTAATTTCTAAACCTTCTGTAGTTGAGCTTATAAGTGGATTAGGGCTTGTTCCAAGTGACATTATAACTGTATCTACATCTATAATAAATTCTGATCCACTTACCACTATAGGTCTTCTTCTTCCTGATTCATCAGGTTCTCCTAATTCCATCTTCACACACAGCATACCTTTAACATTTCCACTCTCATCAAGCAAAATTTCTACTGGATTAGTTAATGTATCAAATATTACACCTTCTTCTTTTGCATGATGTATTTCTTCTTTCCTTGCAGGTAACTCTGATTCACCTCGTCTATATACTATATGAGTTTTTGCTCCTAATCTAAGAGCCGTTCTTGCTGCATCCATAGCAACATTTCCTCCACCTACAACTGCTACAGACTTACCAACTCTTATTGGAGTTGCATAATCATCTTTATACGCTTTCATTAAGTTTACCCTAGTTAAAAATTCATTTGCAGAGAATACACCATTTGCATTTTCGCCCTTTATTCCCATAAACTTAGGTAGACCTGCTCCAGATCCTATAAATATAGCTTCAAATTTTTCTTCTTCTATTAATTCATCTATAGTTATAGTTCTTCCTATAACTACATTAGTTTCTATTTTCACACCTAATTTTTTAATACTATCTATTTCAGCATTGACGATTTCTTTTTTAGGTAATCTAAATTCTGGTATTCCGTAAGTTAAAACACCACCTGCTTCGTGCATAGCTTCGAATATAGTTACATCATACCCATTCTTAGCTAAGTCTCCTGCACATGCAAGGCCTGCTGGTCCACTTCCAATTACAGCTATCTTTTTATTATTTTTAGGTTTTGTTTCTGTTAAATCTATATTATTGGCTCTTGACCAGTCTGCTACAAATTTTTCTAACTTTCCTACAGCAATTGATGCAGATTTTCTAGCAAATACACATTTGCCTTCACATTGATTTTCTTGTGGGCATACTCTACCGCATACAGCCGGTAGTGAACTACTCTTAGCTATTATCTTTGCCGCACCTTCTATATCATTCTCTTTTATCTTTCCTATAAATCCAGGTATATCTACTCCTACAGGACAAGCTGATACACATTGAGGCTTTTTGCAACCTAAGCATCTATTTGCTTCACATATAGCTTCTTCCATATTATATCCTAAGCATACTTCATCAAAATTAGTTCTTCTTTTTTCTGCATCTTGTTCTTTAACTGGAACTCTTTCCATTTTATTCATTCCCATATTATCTACCCCCACATCCACAATTACTATGATGAGATGTTCCATCTTCCTCTAATTCTAAGATTGCTCTTCCCTCTTCTGTCTTATACATGGATTGTCTTCTCATAGCTTCATCAAAATCAACTAAGTGACCATCAAATTCTGGACCATCTACACAAGCAAATTTAATTTTATCTCCTAAACTTACTCTACATGCTCCACACATTCCAGTTCCATCAACCATTATAGGATTTAGGCTTACTGTAGTAGGTATTTCTAACTCTTTAGTTAACATGCTTGTAAACTTCATCATTATCATAGGGCCGATTACAACTGCATGATCATATTTTTTGCCTTTATTTTGAACTAAATCTCTTAATAACTCAGTAACTCTTCCATTATATCCATATGAACCATCATCAGTTGAAATATATAAACTTTTAGCAACTGCTTTCATTTCATCTTCTAAAATAAGTAACTCTCTGTTTCTAGATCCAATTATTACATCAACATCTAGATTATTCTCTTTAAACCATTTAACTTGCGGATATACTGGTGCTGCACCAACTCCGCCTGCTATAAATATAATCTTTTTTTTCTTAAGATTTTCTATATCTTCATGTATAAACTCACTTGGTTGACCTAATGGTCCAACAAAATCTGTTATGTAATCCCCTTCATTAAGGTTTGCTAATAACTTAGTTGAGGCGCCAACTATTTGAAAAACAATTGTAACAGTATTTTGATTTCTGTCATAATCAGCAATAGTAAGAGGTATTCTCTCGCCTTTTTCATCCATTTTTACTATAACAAATTGGCCAGGTTGTGCCGATTTTGAAATCCTCTTTGATTCAATTTCCATTAAATAAATATTATCTGCTAATACTCTTTTACTTATAATTCTATTTCCCATAATAATTTTCCCCATCCTGTCTTTATAGTTTCCCCAATTTTATTTATGTACTTCAAATAACTTTTGTTATTTTTTTAACTTTTTATAGTGTTATGTATACATAAAGTATACTATATTTTATATGTTTTGTAATAATTTACTACTAATTTAAACATAAAATTTTACTATTATATCTAGTTTTTTTATAATAATTTTAATTTATAATAATATTATGTATACAAAATTATGTTGTTAAATTCACAACTTAATTATTATATAAAAAAAGAAACTATATTTTATATAATAGTTTCTTTTTTATAATTTATTATTTTTCAAAATGTCTTTTAAGAAGTCCTAAGAATGCCTTACCATGTCTTGCTTCATCTTTGCACATTTCATGTACTGTATCATGAATTGCATCTAAACCTAGCTCTTTAGCTTTTTTAGCTAGTTTTAATTTTCCATCTGTTGCTCCATATTCAGCTTCAACTCTTACAGATAAGTTTTCTTTAGTATCAGCAACAACTACCTCTCCAAGAAGTTCAGCAAATTTAGCTGCATGTTCTGCTTCTTCATAAGCTATTCTTCTATATGCTTCTGCTACTTCTGGATATCCTTCTCTATCTGCTTGACGACTCATAGCTATATACATTCCAACCTCAGTACATTCACCTATAAAGTTATCTCTTAATCCTTCCACTATCTCTTCATCTACTCCCTTTGCTAATCCGATTCTATGTTCATCTGCCCATTTCATTTCCCCTGACATTTCTTCAAATTTTTCTGAACCAACCTTACAAACTGGACATAAACTAGGAGCTTCATCTCCTTCATATATATATCCACACACTGTACATACAAATTTTTTCATAATTTTTTCCTCCTTATATTAATTTATTTATATTAATTTATTTAAAATTCACTTTTAATTTTATTATACTTAACTTATACCCTTGTGTTTCTAATCTAAACATGATTATATAAAATTTGTTTATATTTTCATAAAATTCGTACTTTTATCCATTAATTTCTCTATAAAAAAGACCTACCATATATGGTAAGTCTTACTATTTTATCTTATATTTACTAGTAGATATAAGTTCTTCTATTATTTTATTACTTTCTTCATCTAAATATATCCTATATGTTTTTACTATAATATTATCTTTCTTATGTTCTTCCTCTGTTTTTATATAAAGTTTTTGTTTATCCTCTTTACATCCATATATTCTAGATGTTATACATCCATTACCTACTATATTATAAATATATATAGGATGTGTAAAATTATTTTTTAACTTTAAATCTGTATATCCATAAGATACACTTGCATCTCTACCTCTTGGAACATATCTAGATTGGAATGTATGATTGTGTACTTCTTCTATGCCAACACCAGATAATAGTGCTGCATTATATATAGTAGTAGATACTTGACATACACCACCACCTTCTCCATCTACGTATTTACCTCCAACTATGACTTTAGCAGTTTTGTATCCATTGACCCAGTTTCTAGCTCCTGTTGCTTTATTATAAGAAAAAACCTCATTAGGCATTATTAACTTATTACTTGTACTCTCTCCTGCAACATGTATATTACTCCCTCTAGACGTACTATCATTGAAGGATGTGCTAAATTGACCTAATATAGTATCAATAGAATTTATATCTTCTGTTGTTATGCTTGGCTTTACTATTTTTACAGGAAGCTTTATATCTTCTATTTCTTTATTTACCAACATATTATATATTTTTTCTTTTAACTTTATTACTTCTACTTCTTTTCCTACTTTAGATTCTGTTCTTACTATTTCTCCATAACCTTTAATTTCAAAGTTTGCCTCTGTTACATCTACATCAATTTCTTTTCTTATATATTCTATAAACTCACTTAATTTACTTTCATCATAAGTTGCATTAAGATTTATATTGTAATTTTTATTAAACAAAAGCCCTATTTTTCTTTTTGTATTTTCTAAATTATCATCTGTATTGGTATATAAGTAGGCTTTATTTAAAGCATCTTCTACATTATAGCTCAAATTAATTTTAGACGGTTGTAATATCCATGTTTTTTCCTCATAGGTAATTTTTATAGGCTTTATTTTATACTTGTCATTAATTTTATTTAAAGCTTCTTTATATCTCAATCCTCCTACATCTACATTTTGTATACTTATATTGTTAAATATCTTTTTATCTTCAATATTTTCTAATTTATTCATACCTAATAAAAAAATGCTTAATATTAAAGTGAAAAATAAATAAGTTAATCTTTTATATCTAACCATATTGTGCTCCTTAGTTTGAAATTATATCTTTATATTTTCCCATAAACAATTTTATATTCTGATACATGTCATTCAAAATATGAATATATATTTTTTTTATGCTAATACTTTTAATAAATATTTTTATTTTCATGGAGGTTAATTATGAAAAATTCAAAAGATGAATTAAAAGACGCATTTGCCCAACTTCAAAGCGCACAAAGTTGCTTAAATCATGCATTAAAAACTGTAGAAAAACAAAATAATAAACATCAAATAGAAAATACAATAACATATGTAAAAGAAGCTGTGTTTGCAGCTAGCAACGCCTTAGCAAATTACCAAGATTAATTTATATAATTATCAAAAAATTTTTAAGACTTAGATTTCTAAGTCTTTTCTATTGTCTTATCTTAATCGTTTTCCTAATTATTATATCATTTCTTCAGATTTCTTATTTTTTTCGATAAAAATCGACTTTTTTCACTTTAATTTTTTTAAGTTTATGTTATAATATCTTATACTTATTTTTAAGTTACAATATACAGACTATAATATAGTCTGTGACTAGGTTACATACCTATTTTATATTTACAAATTCACTTTGGAGAAAACATATTTTCTACCTATTATTCGATATGAAATTTATAAATTACTTTATAGGTCTATCCTATAAGATTCGGAGGTACTTAATTGATAAAAACAATACAATTATCAAAATTTAACGGGAACCCTTGCGAAAATTTATACGGTAATATTTGCTATATAACTAAAGATAAATTTAAGGACGTTATTAACTTATACAATAAAGTAAACCATTCTATGGAAAATAAAAGCTGGCTTAAATCTCGTGATATATCTTATTTAGAAGATGTATTAGATAATGGAGGTTTCATAGTTGGATGCTATATAGAAGATAACTTAGTTGCTTCTGCATTATGTGAAGCACCTAGAGGAGAATATAAAGATATGCTTTTTGAAATTGGAATGAGCAATGATGATATAGATACTACTTATATCTCTGGATTTGTTATGGTTGATCCAATTTATCGTGGAAATGCTCTTCATCGCATATTACTAGAAACTAGAATTGATTTATCAATAGAAAGAGATATGAGAAATATCGTTACTGTTGTTAACTCTCAAAATATATTTAGCTTAAATACAATTTTAAGCTTAGGATTTGAATTAAAATTAGAAAAACAAAATGAAATTGGATCTATAAGATATGTTCTTCATAAAAATTTAGATAACCTAAGAAGTAAATCAATTGAGATTACAGCTTAATATATATACTTTAATATTTCTTTCAAAAGTTACAATTTAGTAATTTTTATAATTAGTTTTGACTTATTGTACCATTTACCTCTATAATTTTATAGAGGTATTATTTTTTTAAAGGAGTGGGTATATGTTATTTAAAGATAAATTTAAAAACAAAAAGTCTAAAATCATTATAGGTATTACTACTGCATTATGTTTAACTATAGGTATTACTTACGCTTTTAATAGAGGAAAAGATGTTGAGGTAAGTAGTGAAGATGATATTCCTTATATAGAAACTTATGTTATTCCAGAAAATGAAAAAGTTTATATAAATGGTATAGTTATGCCTAAACAATCTCAGGATATAAACTTGTCAGAAGGCGAAGAAGTTGATAGTTTAAAAGTAGAAAATGGTCAATCTGTAAAAAAAGGGGATACACTTTTTACTTGTAAAAATCAATCTATTTTAAACGAAATAAGTGAGCTTAAAGCTCAAATATCTCAATTACAGTCATCTCAGGATCCTAACGACAATTCACTTAATATTGAGATTAATAAGTTAAATGCTCAAATAAAGTCATTAAGTGAAAAAGCATCAGTTACATATTACGCTCCATTTGATGGAAATGTACATTTAAACGAAGTTAGTAAAGATTCAGAAGTTGCAAACTCATATATAACGGTTCAAAGTAATGAATTCTATATGCAAGGTCAAGCTAGTGAACAAGATTTAGCAAAAATAAAAATAGATCAAACTGCAAAAGTTTTAGTGTTCTCTACTAATCAAGAATTGATGGGAAGAATAAGCTTTATATCTCAAAGGCCTAAAAGTTCTTCATCAAATGACTATCAGCAACAATCTAACTTATCTTACTATGACATAAATATTTCATTTGATAGCCAAGATGGGTTAGTAAATGGATTTCATGTTCAAGCATCAGTTATATTAGATGATGCTTATACTAAGGTTCCTGTATCATCTATTCTAGGTTCTGAGGGTGATTACTACGTGTTTAAAGACTTAGACGGTATATTAAAAAAACAAGTTGTTGAAATAGATAGCAAAACAGAAGAATTTGCTGTAGTCAAATCTGGTTTAAGTGAAAATGATGTTATATTAAAAAACCCTACTGAAGAAATGCAAGAAGGACAATCTTTAACTTTATATGAAAATCCAGAAAATATACAAAATACATCTAAAGATATAACAAATGAGGAGTCTGAAGTTGAGTAGTCTAATAAAGTTACAAAATATAAAAAAATACTATAAGGTAGGGAAAGAAAAAGTTCAAATATTAAAAAGTCTAGATTTAAATATTCAAAAAGGTGAATTTGTTATGATTATGGGAAAATCAGGTAGTGGAAAGACAACCTTACTTAATATTTTAGGATTTTTGGATAAATTTGATGAAGGTGACTATTTATTCAATAATGAGAATGTAAGTAAACTTAACGAAAACCAACGTTCCGTTTTTAGAAATAAAAATATAGGATTTATATTCCAGCAATTTAATTTAATAGATAGTTTAAATATATATCAAAATGTTGAGCTTCCACTGATTTACAATAAATCAAATAAAAAAGAAAATAGAAATATAGTAGAAAAATGTTTATCTGATGTAGGTCTTTTAGAAAAAATAAATCAATTTCCTAAACAATTATCTGGAGGTCAACAACAACGTATAGCTATTGCTAGAGCGTTAGTTAATGATCCTCAAATAATATTCGCAGATGAACCTACAGGAGCTTTAGATAGTGAAACTAGCAAAGAGATAATGGAATTATTAAGAGAACTTAATTATAATGGTAAAACTATCATTATGGTCACTCATGATCAAGATTTAACTAAGTATGCTACTAAAGTCATAACTTTAAAAGATGGTGCTTTTACTTCATTGGAGGTGCCCCTATGGACTTAATAAAAAATGCTTTAGTAAATATAAAAGGTCATAAACTTCGTGTTTTTATGGCTCTTATATGGATAATTATTGGTATCACATCAGTTATATTAATAAGCTCAATAGGTAATGGCTTAAAAGAGGAAGTTAGCAAAACTGTTACTAATGTTGGCCCAAATAAAACTAGTATATATTTTGAATCTGAAAATGCATATATGAATGACTATAATATATTTTTATCACCTTTTACTTATTCAGATATAGAGGAATTATCATTTATAGATGGTGTTGAGAAAATAGGTCCTACTAACTCTGGTATAGATGAAAGCTCTATATATTCATTCGATGCTTCTTTTGATAAAAAAACAACATACATAGATCTATCTCCTCTTAAGGAAGATTCTAACACGAACACCTTATATGGTAGAAGTTTCTCATTAGATGATGAGGATAGAAATGTAATTATGATTACTATGCAAAATGCTACAGACTTATTTAATTCTCCTGAGGATGCAATTGGTAAGGGTATTACTATAAACGGATATATATTTGAAGTTATCGGAGTTCTTGATGAAAATTACGCTTCTGATATGTATGATACTTCTTATAATTATGACGAATACTATAATATGCCAACTGCTTATGTGCCAAATAAATCATTTGAAAATTTGGTTAAGCAATACGATTACTCTACTGAAATTTATGGATTAGATCTAGTCGCTTCAAAAAATTATGATGTTTTTGAAGTTGCCAATAAAGTCATTGAAAGATTATATAACTTACATCCAAGTATAGAAGGTACTTATATGACAGAAGATTTATCTTATTTAGCTGAGTCTCAAATGTACGAACTAGAGTCTATGACTTCAAGTATAAATAAAGTTGTCATTCTTATAACTTTTATATCTCTATTTGTTGGTGGCATTGGCGTTATGAATGTCATGTATGTATCTGTAATGGAAAGACAAAGAGAAATAGGTATAAGAAGAGCTATTGGTGCAAAACCTAGAGCTATACTAATACAGTTTTTAGTTGAAAGTATTTGTATAACCATATTAGGAGGAGTACTAGGTATAATTGTTGGTCTATTTGCAACTAATTATGCAGCAAACTATATTCCTTTTAAGGCAATACCGAGTGTTAATAGTATTTTATTTGCTAGTATAATTACAATATTAGTTGGTGTTATATTTGGAATTGTACCTGCTTTTAAAGCATCTAGATTAGATCCTATAAAAGCTATTTATAAATAAAATTATATTCATATAAACATCCATGTATATTTAAATTTTCTATAGAAGATACTAATATAGAAAATTGATTTACATTTAAGTTTTCTAGGAGTTGTTTATATGAAAAAATTTAAATTTATTTTATCTGTAATATGTTTATTATTTTTATTTACAGTGGTATCATATGGTGATTATTCTTCAATAACAGGCGAAAATAGTTATGAAGAAACTTATGAGAAACATTATCCTGTGATAAAAATTACTAATCATAGTAGTAAAGATATAACAGTTGAATGGGGAGCCTATGGAGATGCATTTCAAGGAGATATTTCTGTTCCTGCTAATTCAACAGTCAGATTGGAATTAGAAGAGCTATCTTTTTTAGGTGCAGATAATGAAACAACTACAGTTTGGTTAACATGGACAGAAGAAGGATCTTTAAAACCAAAGGGTACAGATGTAATCACACTACCATTTGAACTAAAAGATACTCATCAACCAGAGTTTGGATAAAAGTAAAAAAATACCTTAGCATGTAAAACCGCTAAGGTATTTTTATTAATAAACTAAATTATATATTAATTTTGCTTACCGAAATGTCTTTCTAATAATCCTAAGAATGCTTTACCATGTCTAGCTTCATCTTTACACATTTCATGAACTGTATCATGTATAGCATCTAATCCTAACTCTTTAGCTCTCTTAGCTAATTTTAATTTTCCATCAGTTGCACCGTATTCAGCTTCAACTCTTACTCTTAAGTTTTCTTTAGTATCAGCAACAACTACTTCTCCTAATAATTCAGCAAATTTAGCAGCATGTTCTGCTTCTTCAAATGCTATTCTCTTGTAAGCTTCTGCTACTTCTGGATATCCTTCTCTATCAGCTTGTCTACTCATTGCTAAGTACATTCCTACTTCTGTACATTCTCCAACAAAGTTAGCTCTTAATCCTTCTATAACTTCTTCGTCTACTCCTTGAGCTACACCTATTCTGTGTTCATCAGCCCACTTTAATTCTCCTGACATTTCTTCGAATTTGTCAGCTCCAACTTTACATACTGGACATACAACACCTTCTATAGAATCTGCTTCGTGGATGTATCCACATACTGTACATACGAATTTTTTCATATTTTCTCTCCTCCATTTGATGTATTAAATTACAAAATCATATTTATTATAATATGTTTTTACCCCCATTTTTTGGTTTTAAACAAATAATATGAATTTTTTATAATTTTTTTGACTTATACTCTTATATATTACCATTTTATGTATAAAAATATCAAGATTAATTATTATTTTATAAATCATTTCCTAACATCATATAGATTGATTCTATTTTATCTTTATTTTCCTCATTTCCTTTTTCGTATAAGTGTACGCAGTTTCTAGGTTTAGTTTTATTGTTTATTAATTTATTTGCAAATGATAAACAAGTAACTTCATTACACTTTCCACAATTTATCTTAGGAAGATATTTATAAACTTCTATCGGACTGGGAAGTTTCCTCATTTCATATGAAGGTTTTATTTCATCTTTATTTTCATTCACTTTATTTATAAGATTTTTTATATAATCCAAAGTCTCAAATGCATCAGTTTCATTAAGCAATTTTGATACATTTATAGCTTCATCATACATGATAATAATTTTAGGACCATAATTTAACGTAAATGTATTTGCTTTTTTATTATAAATACCTGATTTACAATATGTGTTTAAATATGGAAATATTCCACTTATATTTCTACTTGGTATAGCCTTTATTCTTATCCTAAGCGAATCTGTAGTACATGGCTGAATAAAGCTTAAAGTTAATTTATCTAAATACATATATATTCCCCTTTTTATTTTTGAATTTTATTTAAAGCATATACTAATTTATCAATATCTTCTTTTTCATTAAAATATCCAATACCTACTCTTAGTGTTCCTATATCTTTAGTTCCTATTAAGTCATGAGCACTTGGAGCACAATGTAATCCTGCTCTTACCATAATATCATATTTACTATCAAGAACATAAGCAACATCCTCAGCTCTCATACCTTTTATATTAAATGATATTACACCTAAAATATCATCACTTTTTTTAGGCCCATATATTTCCATATTTTTTACAAATCGAAGCTTTTCCAAAGCATACTTTGTGATCTCAGTTTCTTTTTTGTGGATTTTATCAATTCCTTCAGATTTTATATATTTAACAGACTCTAAAAGGCCTGCTATACCACCTACATTTAAAGTTCCTGTTTCCAATTTGTTAGGATAATAATCAGGCTGATATTCATAAGCTGAATCTCCTCCCGTACCTCCGCTCTTTAAAGGTTCTATATTATACTCACAATTTATTAATAGTCCACCAGTTCCCATTGGTCCTAATAAGCTCTTATGTCCTGTGAATGCTAATAAATCTATATTATCTTCTTTAACATCAATAGGAAGTACACCTGCGGTTTGAGCTGCATCAACTAAGAATGGTATTTTTCTAATTCTTGATATTCTTCCTATTTCTTTTATCGGTTGTATTGTTCCTAATACATTCGATGCATGAGTAAAAATTATTAATGCTGTATTATCTCTAATACTTTTATTTATCTCTTCTATATTTGTGTGACCTTCTTTAGTAGCATCTATTTTTGTTATACTTATTTTTCTTTCTTTTTCTAAAGTTTTTAGGCATCTCCAAACTGCATTATGTTCTAAACTACTTGTTACTACATGGTCACCTTCTTTTAATATCCCTCTTATAGCTAAATTTAAAGACTCCGTCACATTTGATGTAAAAATGACTCTTTTAGGATCATCAAAGTTAAATAAAGATGCAATTTCTTTTCTTGCGTTATAAACTAGAAAATCTGATTCCATTGCTTTTTGATATGATCCCCTACCTGAACTCGTACCATTATTTATCATAAAATCATAAACTGCATTTGCTACTACCTTTGGCTTTGGATAAGATGTAGCTGCATTGTCTAAGTATATCCCCATATTATCCCCCTTTTAATATGCTTCTTCTTATTTTAATATTAACATATTAACTAATATTTCGCATAAAAATAGGGTGCATAAATATGTATTTATTCACCCTATTTTTATTATATTTTATTTAATAATTTTTACGCTTTATTTACCTTTACTTTTATCAGCTAATTGTCTTCTTTGATCATGCATTCTTCTTGTTGTATCTTTACTATACTTACTTTCTTTATTAGCTGCTAAATCTACATTAACCTCTGCACCAGTTAGATGATTTATTCCAAGCTCTCTTGATGCTTCTATTTTCATAGCATTTGGTTTTTTATTGTACTTAGGTACTCTATTAGGATGTTTAGCTATATTGTCACTTCCTTTTAAGATTTGTTTTATATTTATTATTTAACAAATATATTTTTTAATACTAGAAATTATTATTTAACCTAAGGTTATATTTTCATCTTCTTCAATAACTTCTTTATCTTTTTTAAAAAGAAATGACAACTTCGTTTCCGAAATAATTATTGCTATGAAAATCATCACACATCCTATAATTAACTTAATTGTAATTATCTCTTTAAATATAATTATAGAAAATATTGTTCCAAATACAGACTCTGTTGATAAAATTATGGCAGTTTTCGTTTCGCTAGTTTTGCGTTGGCATATAGTCTGTAATAAAAAACATAATGTTGTACTAAATAAACCTAAATAAATTGCACCTATGTATGCACTACTGTCTACACTTATAGTCATTTGATTAGAAATAACTTGAACTATAAATGAAAGAAAAAATGCAATACTGAATTGAACAGAAGTTAATACAAATGGATTATACTTTTTTGCAAATTCACTTGTATAAAAAATATGAAATGCAAATCCTACAGCTGATATAAATGTTAAAAAATCACCTCGATTTATGGATAAATCCTTTTGTAAAGATAATATCCCAATTCCAACTAAAGCTACAATACTACTTATTATCCCCCAGTTATCAATTTTCCTTTTGTATATTAAATAACCTATAAAAGGTACTATAACAACATTTGCTGCAGTTATAAAAGCATTTTTTGATGGTGTAGTAAAAGATAGACCTACAGTTTGAAATTCAAAAGCTATAAACAAAATAGTTCCTAAAATTACCCCTGCTTTTATACTATGTTTATCAGCATTACTCTTTAAATTTTTATAAAAAATAATATTTAATAATATAGCCGCTACAAAAAATCTTATTGTTAGTATTTGTAAAGGTGTAAAGCCACCATTTAGACATAATTGAGATCCTATAAATCCAGTTCCCCAAATTATAGCAACTAACCCTAAACCTAACTCTGGTAAATACTTCTTCATTTTTTCTCCCCCCATTATAATCCTATATATTTACTATATACATTATTATAAATATCAATATTTGTAAATAAGTGTAAATATAAAAAAGACATGCTTCAAAATAAAATTTTAGCATGCCTTTTTTACTATATATTATTATTATTTTTTTTTATAAATTCTATAATTTCTCTTGGTGCATCTTTTATAATATTAACTGCATATACTTCTCCTAAACATCCTGCTTCTTCAGCAGCTAAATCTAGGGCATTCTTAACTTCTTGCTCTTCACCAGTTATAGCTACAGTAACTAAAGCAAGACCAATCTCTTTTACTCCAACTAGCTTTACATCAAAGGACTTTAACATAACAGTTATTGCTTGTAATGAGCTTATAAATCCTTTTGTTTCTATAAGTCCTATAACATTAGTCATTTAGATTGCCTCCTCTTCAAATATTTTGCCCTACCTCTTACTTATATTATACTCTTTTTAATTTTTTTGGACTCTGTTTATTTAAATTTACACATATAAATAAACCTAATAAAAGTTTATTAAAAAACTTCATTAGGTTTATTCTCTAATCAGCTAATTCTACTGTAGAACTTTTTTTAACTTCACTATTTTTATTTGCCCAATAATTTGCAAGTACGGATACTGAAAAAGCATGCCATATACCTGCTATTGCTGGTGCAATTGCTGCCTGTGGTGCAAAGTGAGCCATAGCAATGGTTGTTGCTAAAGTTGCATTCTTCATACCTGTTTCTATTGAAAGTACTCTTCTTTTTTCTTCACTAAATCCTATTTTACTAGCTACTATATATCCTCCAATATAACCTAGTAAATTATGAACTATAACTGCTAATGCTACAAATATAACTGATATAGTTAATTTATTTACATTAGCACTAACTATTCCCCTACTAAAACTACCATAGCTAATCCTGATATTGATGGTAATATTCTTACACATTTTTGTGTAAGCTTGCTAAAAAATCTATGACATATATAACCTAATAGTATAGGTAATATAACAACTTTTGTTATTGATATAAACATTCCAACTACGTTAATTTGAACCCACTGACCTGCAAATAAAAGAATAAATGCCGGTGTTATTATAGGTGCTAGTATTGTAGCTATCGTTGTAAACGTTACAGATAAAGCAACATCCCCTTTTGCTATAAAGCTCATTACATTTGATGTTACTCCACCAGGACATGAGCCTAACAATATAAGTCCTACTGCAAGTTCCCCTGACAAATTAAATAGTTTTGCAATTATAAATGCACTTAATGGCATTATTATATATTGTGCTAATGTTCCCAATACTACATCCTTAGGTCTTTTTACAATTAAAGTAAAATCTTCTTTCTTTAAGGTCATTCCCATACCAAACATTATAAAACCTAATATAGTGTTCATATTAGGTACTACGCCTAAAAATATATTTGGGTTAAAATAAGCTATTATTGATGCTATTAATACCATTAAAGACATGTATTTCTTAACAAATACTCCCATTTTATCTACAAAATCCATAATTCATTCCCCTTAACCTTTAATACTCACAATCTACGAATTAGCTTTATTAAATTATAATTTTTGATGTAACTACTAGTTTGGAATAAATTATAAAACGTAGATATATAAATACTTTAGTTTTATGTTTTATTTTAATAATAGCATAACTTTTGTATATTAAAATATTTTTCAGAATTTTCTAAATATATTTAATTTGCAATAGATCTACTTATTATATATAATTTTTATATGATAAATTATATATAATAAATATCATATAATAAAAAGTTCTAAATAACTAATTATTTGCTTATATGTATTTATAATATATAGGCTTTTTATTTAATCAAAATTATCTGTAATTATATCTTTATTAATAGTTTACTTAAAATTTTAAAATTTAATATTATAGGGGGTAACAAAATGAGTAATGGTAAATCAAATTCTAAGGAAAAAGAATTTAAACCATTTATATCAGCTGATAAAGTTCTTCCTGAGTTTACAATTACATCTATTGTATTAGGATGTATATTAGCTGTAGTATTCGGAGCTGCAAATGCGTATTTAGGACTTAGGGTTGGTATGACTGTCAGTGCTTCTATACCTGCTGCTGTTATATCAATGGGAGTTATAAGAGTTATATTAAGAAAAGACTCTATACTTGAAAATAATATAGTTCAGACTATAGGTTCTGCAGGTGAGTCTTTAGCTGCTGGCGCTATATTTACTTTACCTGCTTTATTTATATGGATGAAAGAGTGGTCAATGCCAAGCCCTAGTTTATTAAAAATTGCCCTTATTGCTTTATGTGGTGGTTTACTTGGTGTTTTATTTATGATTCCTCTAAGAAAAGCTTTAATAGTTAAAGAACATGGTGTGCTACCTTATCCAGAAGGAACAGCTTGTGCTGAAGTCTTACTTGCTGGAGAAGAAGGTGGTTCTAAAGCTTCAGTAGTTTTTGCTGGACTTGGAATTTCTATGCTATATAAATTTATTACTGATGGTCTAAAGTTATTTCCAAGTGAAATTGAATGGGAAATTCCAGGCTATAAAAATGCTGCATTTGGTATAGATGTACTTCCTGCTCTTTTAGGTGTTGGTTATATATGCGGATATAAAATATCAGGATATATGTTTGCTGGAGCTATAATAGGATGGTTAGTTTTAATTCCATTAATAGGTTTATTCGGTGCCAATGCTACAATCTTCCCTGCAGCTGTTCCTATAAGTGAACTAGGATATTGGGGAATTTGGAGTAACTATATAAAATATATGGGAGCTGGCGCTGTTGCTTTTGGCGGTATTTTAAGCCTTATAAAATCTCTTCCACTTATAATAAATACATTTGCTAAAGCAATGAAGGACTATTCTAATAGAGACTCATCTAGCAATTCATTAAGAACTGATAGAGACTTACCTATGAATATAGTTTTAATAGGCATACTATTAGTCGTTGTTGCTATATGGCTTTTACCATCTATTCCTGTTAATTTTATAGGTGCATTACTTATAGCTGTATTTGGTTTCTTCTTCGCAACAGTATCATCTAGAATAGTTGGTATAGTTGGTAGTAGCAACAACCCTGTGTCTGGTATGGCTATAGCTACTTTACTTATATGTACTATTATACTTAAATCTTCTGGTCTTACAGGACATGAAGGTATGATAGGAGCTATATCTATAGGATCTGTTATATGTATAATAGCTGCAATAGCAGGAGATACTTCTCAAGATTTAAAAACAGGTTTTTTAGTAGGTTCTACTCCTAAAAAACAACAAATAGGCGAAATTATAGGTGTTATAATTTCTGCTCTTACAATAGGTGCTGTATTATATTTATTAAATGCAGCGTGGGGGTTTGGATCAAAAGAAATTCCTGCTCCTCAAGCTACATTAATGCAATTAGTTGTTGAAGGTGTTATGGATGGTAATTTACCTTGGGCATTTATATTTGCTGGCGCTGCTATAGCTTTAGCTGTAGAAATATTAGGTATACCTGTGCTTCCATTTGCAATAGGTTTATATCTTCCAATACATTTAAGTGCAGGTATAATGTCTGGTGGATTAATTAGATTATTCCTTGAAAAAAGAAAATCTAAATCTGAGGATTGTAAAAAAGAAGAGATCAATAGAGGTATATTATATACATCTGGACTTATCGCTGGTGAAGGATTAGTCGGTGTATTACTTGCAATCTTTGCTATAATACCGCTTAGTAATGGTAGCCTTGCTGATTTTTTAGATTTATCTAGATTTAGCTTAGGTAAAATTGGATCGATAATATTCTTTATAGTTTTAATACTTACTTTACTTAAAGCTACTATTTGGTATAAAGAAAAAAGTAAATCAGCTTAAAAATACCTATAAATAATCTAGGAGTATTCAGATGAAAAAATTTAGTAAAAAGAATAAAAATTATTTAGACTTTATACCAATTATAAATCCTAAAATAAGTTGGTATGTAAATGATAAAAATATAGTTGTATTAGAAGTAAAAAGAACTGGCTTTTTTGATAAAGTAGCCCAAAAAATATTTCATGCTCCACCTAAAAGCGAAATAAAATTAGATAAATTTGGAAGCTTTATATGGAAATGTATAAATGGTAAAAAATCTGTTTTTGAAATTTCTAAAGAAGTAAAAGAGCATTTCGGAAATGAAGCTGAACCATTATTAGATAGATTAATCACATTCTTTAATATACTAGTTAATAATAAATTTATTACTTTCAATAAAAAAAGAGAGATTTAATATAAAATATAAAATGAGCTATCTTAGATAAAATTTATCCTAATGATAGCTCTATTTTTTTAATTAAATGTATATACCAGGTATAAAAATGCTGTTATAAAATAAAAGGCCCTTAGTAAAACTAAGCGCCTTTTGTTTTATAACTTTATTTTAAAACTATTTTCTTGAATTTTTTCTTTCCACGTTTTAATACTAAACCTTCATCAGCTAAATCATCTTTAGTAAATGTAGCTTTTACATCTGTTACTTTTTCCCCATCTACAGTTACTCCACCTTGCTCTATATTTCTTCTAGCTTCTGATCTAGTAGGAGCAAGCTCTGCTTTAACTAATAATGTTATTAAATCTACTTTTCCATCAGTTAAATCAGATTCCTCTATTTCAGTTGTTGGCATATTTTCATGAGATGCACCAGAGAATAATGCTCTTGAACTTTCCTGAGCTTTCATAGCCTCTTCTTCACTATGAACAAGTTTAGTTAATTCAAATGCTAAAACTTCCTTAGCTTCGTTTATTCTATTACCTTCCCACTTCTCTATTTCTTCTATTTTTTCAATCGGTAAGAATGTTAACATACGCATACATTTAAATACATCTGCATCTGAAACATTTCTCCAGTATTGATAGAATTCGAATGGAGTGGTTTTATTAGGATCTAGCCACACAGCACCATTTGCTGTTTTACCCATTTTGTTTCCTTCTGAGTTAAGAAGTAATGTTATAGTCATTGCATATGCATTTTCTCCTAACTTACGTCTTATTAAGTCAGTACCAGCAAGCATATTACTCCATTGGTCATTTCCACCTAATTGCATTTGGCATCCATATTTTTCATATAAATGATAGAAATCATAAGCTTGCATTATCATGTAATTAAATTCTAAGAAGCTAAGACCTCTTTCCATTCTATTTTTATAGCATTCAGCTGTAAGCATTCTATTAACACTGAAATTAGCTCCAACTTCTCTCAATAATTCTACATAATTTAAATCTAATAACCAATCTGCATTATTAACTAATAAAGCTTTATCTTCTCCAAAATCTATGAATTTACTCATTTGTTTTTTAAAGCATTCACAGTTGTAGTTTATTTGCTCTGCAGTCATCATTTGTCTCATATCTGTTCTTCCAGATGGATCACCTACCATAGTTGTTCCTCCACCTACAAGAGCTATAGGTTTATTTCCTGCCATTTGTAATCTCTTCATTAAGCATAAAGCCATAAAGTGACCAACATGTAAACTATCTGCAGTAGCATCAAATCCTATATAAAATGTTGCTTTACCTGTGTTTATAAGTTCTTTTAATTCATCTTCATCAGTTATTTGAGCTACTAATCCTCTTGCAACTAATTCATCATATACTGTCATAGTCATTTCCATTCTCTCCTTACATATTATTTTAATAATTTACTTTTTTAAGTATAAAAAAAGCTCTCATCCTATAAAAGGACGAAAGCTATGCTTACGTGTTACCACCTTAATTTATTAATATTTCGCAATATTAACCTCAATAAGTACACTAAGTGTATACCTTAGCACTGTAACGTGTGCTACTACGATATCCCCCTACTAAAATTCATTTCAAGGGTACTGCTCCAAGATGTATTTCGAAAAACTTGTTTATTTCCTCTCACCAACCGGAAACTCTCTGAAAAACTACATCAATCTACTTCTTCTTTTCTTAGCTTTAATTTTTAAAATTGTTAATTCTAATATATGTGGATTTTTAAGTTTTGTCAACCTTTTTTATTATTATATATAATTTTTTCTATAATTATGTAATATTGTTAACTATATATTAATTTATCTACATAATTATTTACTAATCCTATTTGTTTTATTCTTATATTTATTTTTTTATCTAAAATTATATTACTAGCAATTAATATAAATGTTGTTATTTTAAATAAAATACTATACACAACACTGTTATTATTGAAAAAATTCTTATGTATGATGGCTTTTTATTTTTTAATATTAAATAGTTTTGAATCAGTGTAAAAGCATCTCTTATTACAAAATAAAAACATACATACTCTGAAGATATTAAAATAGTTTTTATATATGTTTGATCTACTTTTATCCCAATAATATTTAAAACTTCTATTAATACTATATATATTGAGCAATAATAAAATACATTCTTAGAACAACATATATATCTTCCACAAGCCTTAAAATTTTTAATCATATAAAGCTTTTTCTTAGAATTATCTTTTAGTATATTTAGCTTTTTACCTAAAAATAATGATAAACAATAAATGCTAAATATAGTTCCCATTGGAAGTAGGGCTATACACATATAATAAACTAAGTTTGCATATTTTTTTATATGTAACATATTTGCATATCCTTGAAACTCATTCATAAAGCTATATCCTATTAAAGCTGATGCATATATATCTATAAATACCATAAGTATAACTCCAACTATAGATCCATACACAAAATCATCTACTATAGTTGTAGTCTTTGTCAATAGTATCCCACATAGTATTCCAAGTATAATACTCTGACTCATCCATATCGCAGTTCCTATATTACCTAAAACTAAAGAAACTATAACCAATGAACTTATACTTGATAAAACTGTATATTTAAAGCCACATTTTAAATATATTATACAAAAAAATACAGGAATTACAAAATCTAAATAAGCTGCATACCCAATACCTGTTCCTATAGCTATAATCGTAATAACAATAAACAAGGATGTTAATAACGCTGCTTCAGTTAATTTTTTCGTAGAATTCAATTTATAAACCTCCATACCTTATTTATAAATTTTTATATCATTTAGTTTAAAGTATATCACTTTTTCCAAGATAATACACATTTAATAATTTCAACTTCTATTATTTTTGTTATAATAAACAAAAATGAATTGGAGGTAGAGTATGTTTAAAATAAAACATTTCAATGAACTTACAGCTAATGATATGTATGAAATAGCTAAATCTAGGTATGAAGTTTTTGCTTGTGAACAACAAATTTTTTGTGAAAATGACTTTGATAATCTTGATAAAAATTGTTATCATATATTTTTAGAAGAAGAAGACAAGGTTATATCTTATGCCAGAATAATTCCTAAAAAGTTTAGCTCTTATGGAGAAGCTTCAATAGGTAGGGTACTAGTTTTATCTGACTTTAGAAATAATGGCATCGCTAAGAAGATGATTTTAACATCTATTGAGTTTATTCAAAATATACTAAACGAAAGTCATATTATTTTATCATCACAAGAATACATAAAAGATCTTTATATATCTTGCGGGTTTAAAGAGATATCTGATCCTTACATTGAAGCTAATATTCCTCATATCAAAATGAAGCTCTAATAAATAGAATAATAAAAATTGGCAGATAACAAAATAATCTGCCAATTTTTATTATATGTAATTATATAAATAACTAAATTTTATATAAAATTAGTCATTATTTTATTTTCATAAACAGGTTTATTAACTTCTAGCTTTCTTCCTGCTTCTATACATTTTAAAAGCCAAGCCATATTCTCTCCTAAAGTTCTCATTGTTTGTAGGCCTTCCTCATCCTTTAATACATCCTCTGGAGTAAATCCATGAACTTGATTCCAGTACTGAGATGATACTATAGGCATATTACTTATAGTAAAATACTTATTTAATTGGTCAAAGGTTGCACTAGCTCCTCCACGTCTACAGGATACTACTGATGCTCCAAGTTTAGTAGCCATTTTACTTCCACCTGTGTAAAATAATCTATCAAGAAATGAAGTTATCTGGCCACTAGCACCTGCATAATATACTGGTGACCCTGCAATAATACCATCAATACTATCAAGTTGCTCTACTATTTCATTTACTTTATCATTCCATACACATTTTCCAGTTTTTTTACAACTTCCACATGCTATACATCCTGAAATAGGCTTATTTCCAAGATAAAGTATCTCCGTTTCTATATTATGTTTATTTAATATTTTTTCTACTTCATGAAGAGCTGTATAAGTACATCCATATTTATTTGGACTTCCATTTATCATTAATACTTTCATAATTTCACCCCTATATAAGTTTTGTATATATTTATTGTATACAACTCTATTTATATGGTAAAGTACGCACATTTATGTTAGATACTTCCTAAAATGATAGTATAAAAGGTATTCTATTTATATACTATTAATAATATCCTTAGCTATTTTTCTATCATCAAAATCATATTTAATATTACCTATAATTTGATAGGTTTCATGTCCTTTTCCTGCTATTAATATAATATCATTTTTATTTGATAATCTTATTGCCTTTTCTATCGCTTGCTTTCTATCTTCTATTACTAAAAAGTTATTTATACTTTTATCTATTCCTAATAATATATCATCAATTATATCTAAAGGTTTTTCTTTTCTTGGATTATCTGAAGTTATTATTGTTATATCTGAGTTATCCTGAGCTATTTTACCCATAATTGGTCGTTTTTGTTTATCTCTATCTCCACCACACCCAAAAACTGTAATTACTTTTCCTTTAGAAAATTCTTTTATTGTACTTAATATATTTTCTAATGCATCTGGCGTATGAGCATAATCTACTATTACATTTATACCCTTATTATTTTGTACAATTTCAAATCTACCTTCTATTCCCTTAGATGTTTTAAGACCTTTTTGTATAATATCAATTGGTATATTTAGTATATAACAGGCGCTTATCACTGCTAAGGTATTGTATATTGTAAATTTTCCAGGTACTGGAACAATTATTTTTGCTTCATATGTAGGTGTAACTACAGTATATGAAACTCCCTTTGAATTCATTTTTATATCTTTAGCTACAAAATCAGCTTTATTTTCTATTGAATATGTATAATATGGTGTCTTTATATTTTTTATATGATTTAATATTATTCTACCTGATTCATCATCTATATTTATAATATTAGCATTTTGGGTTTTATGAAATAATCTTTCTTTTACATCTCTATATTCATTTAAGTCTTTATGAAAATCCAAATGATCCTCAGTTAAATTCGTAAATATCCCTAAATTAATATTTATACCTTCAATTCTATTTAATGCCAATGAATGAGATGATACTTCCATTGCACAATATTCACAGTTATTATTTAACATATTGAAAAAGCTTCTTTGTAAATCTAAAGATTCTGGAGTTGTATTTTTAGAAGTTATCTCATTCTTTCCATCATCAATTTTTATAGTACCTATTAATCCACATTTTCTTTTAACATTTAAGACCTGACTTAAAAATGTTGAAATGCTTGTTTTTCCATTAGTTCCGGTTATACCTATTATATTAATTTTTTCACTTGGATTATTGTAAAAATTGCTAGCTAGCTTTGCCATTGCGTCTTTTGTATTTTTTACCTTTATGTATGTATATCCACTTATCATATCTACATCTTCATTTATTAAAAATGCTATTGCACCATTATCTTTAGCACTTTTAATAAACTTATGTCCATTTACATTTAATCCATTTACACATATGAATAAGCCATTTTTTTTAATATTTCTAGAGTCATATTCTATATTTTCAATATCTATATTACAGTTACCATATGTGCTTATTATATCTATGTTTTCAATAATCTTATATAACTTCATAATACACCACCTATCTAAATTCTATATAATTATAGATATGCATATAATTTGAAAACTTGTACTTTTTAAGTTGCTTTACTATATAAATTATAATATTTATTCTACTTCCAATAAAAGATAGAATAATACTATCTTTAGAAATAGATTTATTCCATCTTTTATTTATTTTGATAAGTCCTCAACTTATTTAATATATCTTCATTTTCTTTTAAAAAATTTGTAACTTCCTCTATTCTTATAAGTGTTTCTATATTAATCGTATGTTCTATCTTTTCTGTTTCTTCATGTATGTAATTACTAAGTCCAATAGTTTTTAAAAATGTATAAATAATATTATGTCTATCAAATAATCTTTTACCAACTATAGTACCTATACCTGTTAATTGTATATAGCCATATTTTCTATATATTAATAATTTTTTAGATTCTAACTTTTTTATCATCTTAGTTACAGATGGTGGCTTTATATTTAATGATGTTGCAATTTCTTTTAGTTTTATTTTCTCTTCTTGCAAAGATAATCTATAAATCATTTCTATATAATCTTCTTCACTTGGCGTAAGCGAGTTATATTTCATGTATTCATTAAATGTATAATAATCTTCTCTACTCTTCATAGAATCACCCCACTATATGGACTTATATTAATTTATATTAAAAAAAATTACATTAATTACTATAATTTGATTTTTTTAAGTAACAATCATATATATCTGTGCATAACTTAAATTAAGAATGTTAGCTTAGGCTAAAAATTTACTTGGAGGTGTATCATGAAGAAGCTTGCTGATATTCAGGTTAAAAATACAGTTAAAGTCGAAAGACTTTTATCTAATGGAAATTTAAGAGAAAGAATGCTAGCACTTGGCTTAACTGAAGGTGCTTTAATAGATGTAGTTAGAAAAGGTCCAAAAAATAATTTAACAGTTTACAACATTAGGGGAACTAAAATAGCTTTAAGAAATGAAGAAAGTAATTTGATTTTAGTATCAACACTTTAACTTATCATTATATTTAAAGGGGGATTAAAAATGGGATTAACTCATCAGAGTACTAAAACAAAATCTTTAAAAGACATGTTTGATATTGAAAAAAAAGAAGATCAATATGTAATAGCTTTAGCTGGCAATCCAAATACAGGGAAAAGTACCGTATTCAATTATTTAACAGGACTTAAACAACATACTGGTAACTGGCCTGGTAAAACTGTAGCTACAGCCCGTGGTGATTTTAATCATAAAAATAAAGACTATGCTTTAATAGACTTACCTGGAACATACTCATTATTTGCATTATCTCAAGAAGAAATTGTTGCAAGAGATTTTATTTGCTTTGGTAATCCAGATGCAGTTATAGTTGTATGTGATGCTAACTGTTTAGAAAGAAATCTAAACTTAGTTTTCCAGGTAATGGAACTTACTAATAAGGTTATTTTATGTATTAATTTAATAGATGAAGCCAAAAAGAAAGGCATTTTGATTAATAGAAATATATTAGAAGAAGAACTTGGTATTCCAGTTGTTTTAACTGCAGCTCGTTCTGGTTATGGCATGAATGATTTGTTAGAAGCTATAGATAAAGTTTCATCTGAAAAATATAATTTTAAAAATAAATATATAACTTATGGGGAGAATATAGAAAATAATGTAAATTTAATAAAAGATGAATTACACGAGTTGATCCCACAACTTAATCCTAGATGGCTAGGACTTAGACTTATAGATGGTGATAAGAGCATTTTAGAGTCTATGGATAAATATATAACTTTTGATTATAAAGGTTCGCTTAATAAAATAAAAGATAAAATACCTAAGATAAATTCTGATAAAAATATAAGGGATCAGTTTAGCAAAACTAATTATGATATGGCTAATATTTTAAGCTCTAAATCCACTATAGTAGAATCTAAAAATAAATTAGATAGAGATGAAAGAATAGATAAAATACTTACTTCAAAGTATTTTGGAATGCCTATAATGCTTTTATTGCTTGCCTTTATACTTTGGCTAACTATAGAAGGTGCTAACTATCCATCAGAGTTATTATCAAACTTCTTATTTGGCTTGCAGCCTAAACTTACAGGCGCTTTAAATTCAATTAATGCGCCTACTTGGCTAAATGGAATGCTTGTAGATGGTCTTTATAAAACTTTAGCATGGGTTGTATCTGTTATGCTACCACCTATGGCTATATTCTTCCCATTATTCACATTATTAGAAGATTTTGGTTATTTGCCTAGAGTTGCATTTAATTTAGACCATTTATTTAAAAAAGCTTGCTGTCACGGTAAACAATGTTTAACTATGTGTATGGGGTTTGGATGTAATGCCGCTGGAGTTATTGGTTGTAGAATCATAGATTCTCCTAGAGAAAGACTTATAGCTATACTTACTAATAATTTTGTGCCATGTAACGGTAGATTTCCTACTTTAATAGCTATATCTACTATTTTCTTTACATCTATAATTACTAACTCTGCATTATCTAGCATATCTACTGCTTTATGTATTACTCTACTTATAATATTTGGTGTTCTTATAACACTTCTTGTATCTTATATTTTATCTAAAACTTTGCTTAAAGGTGTTACTTCTACTTTCACATTAGAACTACCACCTTATAGAGCACCTCAAATCGGTAGAGTTATTTATACATCTATAGTCGATAGAACTATATTCGTGTTAGGTAGAGCTATAACAATTGCTATACCTGCAGGCATAATTATTTGGCTATGTGCAAATATATATATTGGAGACACTAGTATATTGGTTCATGTAGCAAACTTCTTAGATCCTTTAGCTAAAGTAATAGGGTTAGATGGATTTATATTGCTAGCATTTATACTAGGTTTTCCTGCAAATGAAATAGTAATACCAATACTATTAATGGCTTATTTATCTACTGGATCAATGATTGATCTTGATACATTTGCTCTAGGTAACGTTTTAGTTGAACATGGATGGACATATTTGACAGCTCTTAATGTTATGTTATTTAGTTTACTTCATTGGCCATGTGCAACTACTTTATTAACTATAAAAAGAGAAACTGGTAGTTTAAAATGGACTGCAATTGGTTTTTTATTACCTACTTGTATAGCTTTTGTTGTTTGTTTTATAACAACTAGTGTGTATAATTTATTTATATAATAAAAGTCTGGAATTACCCAGACTTTTATTATATATCATATTATAAATCTTATGCTTTAAATATTGTATTTCCTTCTTTTATTGTTTCAACTACATTTATATTTTTTATTTCTTGTGGATCTACTTCTAAAATATTTTTATCAAGAATTACAAAGTCAGCATATTTTCCTTCTTCTATACTTCCTTTTATATCTTCTTCAAAGTATTGATAAGCTGCATTTATTGTTACAGCTTTTAAGGCTTCTATAACTGGTATTTTATGTTCTTCACCTAATACTCTGCCTGATTGTGTTTTTCTATTTACAGCATTGTGTATTCCTAGTAATTGATTTGGTAATTTTACTGGTGGATCTTGGTGTAGTGTAAATTTAATCCCCATCTTTAATGCCCATCCAAGAGGTGATATATTTTGAGCTCTTTGTGGACCAAATACTGACTCATAGTGATAATCACCCCAATACCAAACATGGTCATTAAAGAATGTAGGCACTGCTCCAACTTTTTTTACTCTATCCATTTGGTCTTTTCTTAATGCTTGACAATGTACCATAACTGGTCTTAATTCAGAACCATGTCCTGTTATCTCCATAGCTTTTTCATAGCATCTTAAGAATTGCTCACAAGCTAAATCACCATTTGTATGAACATTAACTTGTAAGTTATTATTTATACAATTTACAAAATATTCTGTTACTACTTCATCAGTTTGAGTTCCATAACCAGAATAATCACTTGGTTGACCTTCTGGAACTTCATAATAAGGCTCACTTAACCAAGCTGTCTTACCTTGTGGAGAACCATCTAACCATGTTTTAGCTCCTGCTAATTTATAGTGATTAAAGTATTCTCTCTTTGGAGTTCCTTCATTTTTCATTTGATTAAATGTTGAAAATTGTGTAGATAGTCCAACAATATCAATTATATGCTGATTTTTATTTGCTAGTGCTAATAATAATTCATTATAATGATTATTCTCATCAACAGATGCATCTTGAGTTGTTGTTATACCCATAGATGCATATAATTTTTCACATTTAATTATACTTTCTAGTACTTTTTCCATTCCAAACTCAGGTGTTACTTTTTTCTTTTCTTCATCCAAGATAGCATTTTCTTCTAAGACACCGTTAGCTTCTCTACTTCCTTCAACAGTTCTTACAACTCCACCTTCTGGAACTACATAATCTACACCACCATATCCATACTTTTCTAATCCTAAACTGTTAACAACTGCTATATGTCCTGAAGCATGACTTATAGTTATAGGATATTCTGTAGTAACTTGATCTAAATCAAACTTAGTTGGATGTTGACCATCTGGGAACTTAGAGTTATCATACCCAAATCCAATTATCCAATCTCCTTTTTTCATACTATCTTTGTTCATCTTATAATATTCTTTTAAGCTTTGAATAATTTCTTCTTTTGATTTAACTTCACTTAGAGGAACTATCATTAATACTTGAGCTTGAGCAACTAAATGTCCATGTGGATCATAAAATCCTGGAACCATAGTTTTTCCCTCTAAATCTATTAACTTAGTGTTTTCATCTTTATTTGATAAAATATCTTCATTTGATCCAACTTTTGCTATCTTACCATTCTCAACTAAAACAGCTTCAGCAATTGTATTTTTATCATCTACTGTTATAACCTTACCATTAAAGTAAATAGTTCTTTGCATTTTATTTCCTCCTAGTGTATACGATTAGTCTAAATATAATTTTAAAACAGCTATATTTAACTTTGCTGTTTACAAGACTTAGTTTATTTATAATTTAGTTTATAGTCAATGTTCATATCTTTAAATATAGCTGTAAATTCAAATTATTCATAAACTATAATTATTATTTCTATTGATAGAGTTTTTTATTAATTATTTTTGTATACCCTAAAAATTCAATTATAATATCTATTATTTCATCTTTATTATCAATAACCAAATTATTCTTATTATTCCATATTTCTTCAAACATGTTATCACACATATCTTTAAATTTATTATCTATTATAATTCCATATTCATTTATATTATCACTATAAATAGGTACTAATTTAGTATTTTTAGATAAATATAATGATGATTTTCTCTTATTATATTTATCTTATATTCTATATGTTTTTCTATTTGATTTAAGCTTAAGGTTACTTTATTTTCACCATATATTTCTTTGGCTATTTGATCAAATAAATCTTCCGGCATAAATATCTCATTTATATTTCCTAAAACTATTCTTAAATCTTTATCTAATATATACTGAGTATATAAATTATGTTTAATAATTGATGTAACAGCTTTCATCTTATATATAAGTTTACCTTTTAATCTTATTGAATTTTTTTGAATAAATATAAATTTAAATATTATATAATAATTTTATATAAAAAAGATTATATATCAAAGTATAAATTTATAATTACTTTGATATATAATCTTTAATAATTATTACTTTAGTATTAGTATTTTATTAACCTAGTTTTATTTTTAATAAAGTTAATAAATTATAGTTAAGCTTATATGGTATATTTAGCATTTGATGATATAACCTCTGTCTATTAATAGTATTTCTAACAAACTTCTTAAAATTATTATATTTTTTCCTTTCTTTTATAAATTGTATTGTTTCTTTTTCATTCATCAATAATATATCTGGTCTATAAAAATATATAAATTCATCTTGTGGTAACTTAAAATGTTTTTTAAGTGCATATACAACTTCTTTTTTATATTTACATATGTTAGTAAAATATTTATAAGACTTTGGATTTCTTTTTACATCATCTGATTTTCTTATGCCTAACTTATACCCATTATCAATCTTTTCCACAATATCTAATTCAAAGAAATTAGTTATAGTATCAATTCCACCTATAACAGTTATTTCTTTATTTTCTCTTAATTCAAATTGTAAATGAACTGTTTCTCCATTTACTTTAGGATTTATTATTATAGTTTCTACTATGCTGAAAGAAGATTTCTTCTTTGCTGCTTCTTTACTCACGTCATTTTCCTCCACTTATTTAGTTAGATTATTTAGTAAACTAACAGTTAGTAAATAATCTACTATATTAAGCTTTAATTAGTCAATAATATTTTCCAAATTTTATTTAACCTTTGATAAAAGTTTTATACAATAAATAACATTTTACTTTTTTGCCACTAATAGATTTTTGTGTTTACTCCATAAATATGTTTTTTTGTGTATTATATTGTAGTTATTTGATAAATTTTATACTTTTTTTTAAGATGATATAATACCTCTAATATAGTAGAATTAAATTAAAGGACATGTACTTATGTTCTAACTGGGGGGATATGAATGGTTGTTTTCACTCTTATTAGTTTATCTATGATTAGTCTTTGTATAATTTATTTTCTATCTATGGTTTGTATTCAATTAAATCGTATTATGAGTATAAATTTATTACTAGGAATGGATGTTACTAAATTGTATTCCGATGATGATTTTAATGATAATAAAGACTACATTGATTCATTAATAAATAATTCGGCTATGTTTCTTTATAAAACTGTAGATAAAATTAAAAAACATATTTAAAAGCCTAGGATTAATGCCTAGGCTTTCATATTATTAAATATTTCATCATTTTTAGTTACACATGCATTTTGAGGGTCTATTTCTTTACACTTAAGATGATGATAATATGATTTATTTATATTTCCAATTTCAAAATTACATACACAAAGGCTCAAGTTTACATTAAAGTCTATACATCCTATACACTCACATTCACATAAATTAAACTCACTAAAATTCTCTAATTTTAATATAATTTCATACCATGATATTGCTTTTCTATACTCTTTTTGAATTTCAAAAGACTCTGCTATATCATATAAAACCCCAATATTAGGTGAAATATATTCAAAACATTTATAAAAGTAAGTTCTAGCCTTTTCATGATCATTTAAATATAAATAACACTTTCCAATCTTACGTAAAGAATCAACTAACTCTTCCACCCATATACATTTTTTTATAAATTCTTCTAATATAGATATCGCTTTTTCATAATATTTATTACAATACAATTCTTTTCCGTAATAATACAGATCTCTATCACTTAAAGTATTTCCACTTTCTATATTTTTTTCATATAAAATCAGATTCCTATCTGTTACAGTTTTCAATTTATTATGAATTATAGATATATCACTATCAAAAACTTCACCTTCTACATCTATATATTCATGGACAAATCCTATCCACCTAAAATTTTTTATTCTTTTTACAATTCGATTTCTTCTCCCTATAAAAGAAATACAATTATTATTTTTCTTTAACATATTCGTTTCAAGTGTTACTACATCTATATCATCACTTAAACTTTCTTTTAAAGTTTTCAGTTTATTCTTATTTTCTTTATCAAAATATTCATCTGCATCCAGCCATAATATATAATCTTTGCTAGATTTGCTAAATGAAAAATTTCTAGCTTCAGAAAAATCATCATTCCACTTAAAATCGAATATCTTATCTGTAAAATCCATAGCTATTTCTTTTGTTTTATCAATAGATCCTGTATCTACAATTATAATTTCGTCTACTACTCCCGCTACGCTATTTAAACATCTTTTTATTACATCTTCTTCATCTCTAACTATCATACATAAACTTAAGCTTATCATTATGACATTCTCCTTAATTTATAGTCATACCATAATATATGTTAGAATGTCATTTTTTGTTAAATAAATGATTTATTCTATTAAATATTCTTTTAATTCTTCAACATAATATTCTATTTGATTTATAAATTTATCTAATTCATATCTATTCATATTTATGCCTTTTTCTTTTTTAAATATATCACTACTAGTTAAAACTATGTCCTCACTACATTTATAATAATTTGATTTAAGATCAACCTTTACATTTTCTTTAAGCTTTTTAATAAATTCCTCTATTTCATTTAAACTACTCTTATTTTGATTCTCATATCTTACCTTATCATAAATTATTTTACCTAAAGCTCCACTAATTGTTCCTGCTATAAATAATGGTGGACAATACATCATAAGAGCTGATCCTATAGTCATAGATGCAGCACTTGAACCAACTGCTGCACTATATACTGAAACAATCCCTCCTGATGTTATTCCTAAAAGAGCACCTGTACCTACTGTGGCAAGCATTTCATTTATATTTAAATCATCTTTATCCATTTTATATGGACTTTTATTTAAAAACTCATCTTTATAGTATATACTTTCTACACACTTATTTATATTACTATCTATTTCTTTTTGAATTTCTTTTAAACATTCATCCCATTCATTAAAAAATAAATCATCTAGTTCTTCTTTTCTTCCATTTAAACACTTATTTATATATCCTTCATTTATATAGTCTTTAGCATATTCTAAATTTTCCTTAATCTTTTCAAGTTCATCATAAAAAAACAATCTATCTATCCAATCGTCTATTTCAAAATTCATCTTAGAAGTTATATAATCTAGCTTTTTTCTAAGCATTTGTTCATATTTTTTCACTTCTTCATATAACATTGTTATACTTTTAAAGTAATCATAGTTAGTTATTATTTCTCTTTGAATAATTCCTTTAAGAGAATTTTCAGTGCTACTTTCTTTTATATCTATTGAGCTATTATATAATTCATCTATATATTTTAATAAATCATAAAAATTATTATTTAGTTCACTACGCTCAGTTTCATCATCTTCATTCTTATACTCTTTATAAGAAGATATTAAGAAGAACTTATCAATATAAAGTCCATACTCTTCTTGTATGTACTCTAAAACTTCTTCTTTATTATCTTCTAATAAATCTCCTTTATTTACTATTCCTACAATAGACTTTTTAAGTGTCTCTATCAAATCTAAAGAATTTATTATATCTTCTTGTCCTATATGAGTACCATCTATTACAAATAAAATAATATCAGCATTTTGTATATAGCTTAAAGTTCTATTTTCATTTTTTGTAGTCATACTTCTTAAACCTGGGGTGTCAACTATATTTATTTTTTTTAATAAATCTAAATTTAATTTAATTTTATAAATTCCATCCTCAAAGTTATTTTCATATTTTTCTCCATAACTAGCTTCTATTATTGATGATGTTGACTCAAGTACATCAACCTCACTTATATCTTTTTTTAGTAAAGTGTTAAAAAAAGTTGATTTACCTGATTTAACCTCCCCTACTATTACTATATTTAACGGCTTAGATTCGTTGTTTTGTAAAATTTCTATACTCTCTATGTTATCATTTAAGTTACCTTCAACAATGCTTTTAAAAGGTATATTATCTCCTTCACTTAATATACTTCTCAAAGGAGATTGTAAAAGCTTTTCTTTTATTTTATACATAGATTCTTTTATTTCTTTCATAATATCACCTCAAATTTTTCACAATATTATAAATTATTTCTAATTCTGCTATGTGACTATTTATATATTCTTTACTCAAATATTTTTCTTTAAATGTATTATATTTAACTAACTCCACTTTATTTTTAATTAATTCAAAATTAGCTTCTACATCACAAATACATTCATCAATCAAAGTATTTAACTTGCCATAGATTTGATTTTTTATATCTAGATCATCACTAGAAACTCTTTTAAAACTTTTACTTCTCATATAATCTAAAACTTTATCTTTTGATTTTTTTTTTACATTATTTAGCTCTTTTAACGCATTATAATCTATTATAATGTTCTTATTCTTAGTAAAAGATATATGAAAATCTATCTTTTCTATTTCTATATTTTTTTTACCACTATAACTTTTATAATTATTTTCATATAACCTATTTAATTCTTTTTTACAAATTTCTTCTATATCATTTAATCTTGTTTCTATTTCTTTTATATCTATTAATTTATAATATGGTTTATTTTTTATATCGTATAATAAGTCTATTATATATTTTTTATGTATATTTATATTTTCATTTAAGTGAAAGTTTGAATTATTATATATAGATATATCTTTATATACTTCTCTTTTATATTCTTCTATAATTTTCATGATTTTTTGTGACATTAACATTAAGTTTTTATGTTTTGATTTTATTTGATTTTCTTGTGAGGTTTCTTTGAAGTGTCTATTTATAGAGCTTCTTAAAATACTTATATTACTTTTGTTAAGTAGGACAGTATCATTGTTTAAAATGCCATTAACTGCATTCTTTGCAGAAATAAATACTATATCATCAAATATATCACTATAAATCTCCTTAACTTTTGCCTTAACCTTATGTACATTAACCTTATCGCTACTTTCAATTACATCCATTTTATTTACTACTAATATCATATTCTTTCTGCTATTATATAATTTATTTAATTTATTAATATCTGAAATAAGATCATTACTTTTCTTAGAAATAATATTTTGAGCATCTATAATCCATATTATTCCATCAGACTTAATGTAGTAATCTTTTATTGAACTTACCATACTTTTACTTAATATTTGATTTAATCCTGGAGTATCTACAATGATAAAATCATTTAATATACCATTTTTATTAAAATAATACTTTACCTCTACAATATCAGATATATATTGATATTGTTCTTCCAAAGATAATTTTAATCTTTTTAAGTCTTTTATACTTAGATTTTTATTCAATTTATGCTCTCTTAATATATTAAATATTTTCTTTCTAGATTTTCTAAATTTATCTTCTTCTTTATTTATTAAATCTACTCCTTCCTCTAAAGACATTGATACTACAATTTTATCATTGTAAATAATTTCTATTTTTTCATTATTAGATTTACAAAATAAATCTAACTTCCAAGTATTTGGTAAGTCTTTAGTTTTATTAAATTATCTTCTATAAGAGCATTTATAAGTGTAGACTTTCCATAGTTTCCTGAACCTACTATAAACAATAAAAAAGGATGTAATAATTCTACTAAGTTTTCTAAACTAACTTCAATTTCATATCTTATATCATTTAACATTTTATAAGTTCTATTTACATCAGATTCAATTATACTAATCTCTATATTTTCTATTATGCTTATTAAATTCTCAAGAATAGAACTAAATTTTAAAAACTCCTTTTCTCTACTAACAAAACTCATAGATACCAACCTCTAAATTAAGTAAATTATCTACTAAAGTATATGAAACCTTGTAACTCTATATAACTTATTAGAATAGATTAGAATATAATAGTATTAATAAGGAGGAACATTATGTCAAAATTTATGAAAATCACTTATCCAACTTATTACTCCAGATATTTAAATGTTTATCAGGTGGGTAAACCAGAATCCATTGATATAATTTTTATAGTAGAAATTTTAAACAGAGATGATAACAAGGAAAGTTCATTTGACTCTTCAGGTCTAAGAAAACTATTCGATTTAGAAATAGATCAAAATTGGTTTCATAAAACATTAATAAAAATTGGAGAAAGAACAAAAACACATGCTCCATTACCTTCACTTCCATATAAAGATGTTCCATTTAAGCCAACATTAATAAATTTAGCTGAAAATATATTCAATATAATGAAGGTTTCTATTGAAGAAACATTTGAAGATATAAAATTAGTAAGTGTAGAAGTATCAACTTATAAAGATTCCGCTATATATAGCAAAAATTAAAAATAAAACCTAAACTCAATTTATGAATATGGAATATATATTAATACTCCATATTCATATTGTGTCTAGGTTTTAATAAAAATGCTTTAGTTGTTTTAATCGACTAGGATGTCTAAGTTTACGTATCGCTTTAGCTTCTATTTGTCTAATTCTTTCCCTTGTAACTCCAAATACTTTTCCTATTTCCTCTAATGTCTTTGGATCATCATCATCTAGTCCAAATCTCATTCTTAAAACTTTTTGTTCTTGATCACTAAGTCCAGTTAATAATTCTTCTATTTTTTCTCTTAAGTTATGCTGTTCTACCTCATGTATTACAACATCTGCAAAGTTAGCATCCGATGGTATAAATTCAACTAAGCTACTATCTTCATCTTCCTTGATAGGTGTATCTAATGAAACTATACTCTTATCTCTTTTTAATATATCTATAACTTTTTCAACTTCAAGATCACACACTTCCGCAAGCTCTTCTAAAGAAGGTTCTCTTTGAAGTACATTCGCTAGTTCTTGTTTTTTTCTTTTTACAAAATTAATCCTTTGATGAAGATGCACCGGTATCCTTATAGTATTTTCACAATCATCAATATATCTTGTTATACTTTGTTTTATCCACCAAGTTGCATAAGTACTAAATTTATAACCTTTTGTGTAATCATATTTCTCTACAGCTTTTATAAGTCCAATATTTCCTGCTTGAATTAAATCAAGCATATCTACGCTTTCTTTTCTATATTTTTTTGCTATACTTACTACTAGTCTGTAATTTGCATTTATAAATTGTTCTTTAGCATCAGGTGTAGAGTCACAGATTGCTTTTGCTAGTTCTACTTCCTCTACTGCAGACAACATTTTGTACTCTTCAATTTCTTTTAAGTACATTTTCATTGCATTTGATGAATTCGATGATTCCCCGTAAATATAGTTCTCGTAAGTATTTTCTTTTTTAGCCCCCATAATCTAACCCCTTCTATACATATAGTTTATTAAATTCAATATTAAAGTGTCTGTAGCTCTATTTATCTATATAATATGATTGTAATTATGAAAAAATACCAGATACCCGCTATACCATATTGAGTTTTTATAAAAAGTCAATTATTTTATTAAACAATAATTCTACATATATATAAAAAAACCCTTTTATTTTTTTTAATCATCTCAGATTTTACTAAATTTTTTTATAATATTTTTTGTTTATATACTATAAATACGCACTTTATAAAAAATTATGTTTATACAAAATTTTTCATACACTTATTTTATTGTAAATATTATTCTACTATTACCCCTAAATTTCCTCTTTTTTTCTATAAATATTGTATTTTAGGCAAAATAAAAGACCACAAATCTGTGGTCTCTCATTTTCGAACGACGTTATAAATCCCACCATTAATAAATCCTTAGTATTATTGCCCCAACACTTACGGTTTTATCAGTGAATTTTAACCATTTAATAATAACATCATTAAAAATTATAGTCAAGTTTTCTTGTTAATTATTCGTGATGATGTCCACATCCACATCCATGATTTTCATCATGGTTATGTCCTCCACAGCATCCTCCATCTTCATGTCCACCACATCCGCATTCATGATCTTCATGATGTCCGTGTTCATGTCCGCATCCACATCCATCGTGATGATGCTCAGCTTCCATAGCTTTTATTTTTTCTTCCATCTCAAAGAATTCTTTTACCATTGTTTCATATGTAGGAAGTTCTGCATCTGTATCATACTCTTCTCCAGTCCAATCTGCATACATCATTTCATTTCCATTAGTTAATATCATTCTTCCAGCCATAGTTATATTATCTACATCTTCTAAGAAGTCTATTTGCTTTTGTACAGTTTCACCTTCCATAGCAACATCTTCATCTAAGCATTTTACTATTAAAACTGGCGCATAGTAATCCTCATTATCTTTTACATTTACTATTATATCAAGTACACCTTCTGCACCTTCTTCAAATTCTGATAAAGGTACATCTGTATCTATCATATCATGTGGAACTAATAAATCTTCCATTAAATATTTAATTACTCTCTCTTTTACTAATTGTTGTGACATAATTTTAGTACTCCTTCCAAGCTTATGATTAAAAGTAAACCAATGTTTACCTTTTTATAGTATAATACATCAATCTTTTTTTCAATGTATATATGAAAATATTTTTTAATCTACATTTATAATACCCATATTTTATTCTTTCTAAAATCTTTTATAATATTTAAGTTATAAGTAATTCTATTATATATATGATATTTAACATATAAAATGAAATAGTAAGCGTACGCTTACTATTTCATTTATAAGAGATTTAAATATTAAGTTAAAAATTTATTTGGTAATGGTATTTAATTTATATCCAATATGCTCAAGTTTTATACTATATTTATAAATAAACAGATAATATTAATCCCATATTATATTTACATCTATAATTAATATTTAACAATTTTTAATTTAAGCTAATGCTACATCTAAAATCATCATAAGTACAAATCCTAAAGCAAAACCAATAGTACCTATATCAGAATGCTTTCCTTCCGATGCTTCTGGTATTAATTCTTCAACAACAACATATATCATAGCTCCTGCTGCAAAAGATAGAAAATAAGGCATAGCTGGAGTTATAAAACTTGAGAATATAATAGTCAAAGCAGCGCCAATTGGTTCAACAATTCCTGATAATAATCCATAGTAAAATGATTTTGATTTAGTTACCCCCTCACTTCTTAATGGCATAGATATTATAGCGCCTTCAGGAAAATTTTGAATTGCAATTCCAATTGAAAGAGCAAATGCTGCTGCTATACTTATAGTGTTTCCATTATTTAAAATTCCAGCAAAAACAATTCCTACTGCCATTCCTTCTGGTATATTATGCAAAACTACTGCTAGTACAAGCATTGTTGTCTTTCTTATCTTATCACTTTTCATTCCTTCTGGTTTACTATAATTATAATGAAGATGAGGAATAACACTATCCAAAGCAAGCATAAACAATACCCCTACTAAAATTCCAACTGCAGCAGGAATAAACGAAAACTTGCCCATATTACTACTCATATCAATAGATGGTATAATTAATGACCATACAGATGCTGCAATCATTACTCCAGATGCAAACCCTAGTAGCACCTTATTTACTACCGTATTCATTTCTTTCTTCATTATAAATACACATGATGATCCTAATGCAGTTCCTACAAAAGGTATTAATATTCCAATTAAAACATTCATAAAATTCACCACCTTAAAATATTTAACATCATTTGATAATAATTTTCATTTTCTATAATTATATTTTAAATCTATTATTTTATTTTATCTACTCCTATAATATATTTTATAAACATTTTAATTATTTTTTACATATATTATCTAATTATAATAGACTGTTCTTAATTTAAGTATTGTTCTTCAATTTACAACTAAAAATTAGTTAAATAAGTATTTAATTTTATATCTTTATATATTTATTTCATTACATAATGCATAAACAGTTGTCTTGTCACCAACTTTTATGTACAATAAAGTTAATAAATTTAAAATATATTTATATAAAAGGGGAGTTATTATGAATAATACAATTAATAAACAGTCAAATATACATACCTTTCTAAAAAGAAAAAATGTAGAAGTGTCAATCAATCGTTATCTTATAGATGCTCTTAGTTATATGGCACTAGGATTGTTTTCTTCATTACTTATAGGTACAATATTTAATACCTTAGGAGAAATGTTTAATATAACATTATTTACAGAAATAATAAATCCACTTTCAAAACAAGTTACAGGACCTTGTATAGCTATATCTATTGCTTATGGTCTTCAAGCACCTCCATTAGTTATGTTCTCATGTGCTATAGTTGGTGCATGTGGTAATGAGCTAGGTGGCCCAGTAGGAGCATTTGTTGCTGCTGTATTAGCCGTTGAATGTGGAAAAATAATTTCTAAAGAAACTAAAATAGATATAATAATTACTCCCGCTATAACTATATTAGTTGGTGTTTTAGCTGCTCAGATCATTGGACCTGCTATTTCTATTTTTATGAACTCCTTTGGAAATTTAATAATGAATGCTACCGATATGCAACCTTTCATTATGGGTGCTTTAGTTTCTGCATTAGTTGGAATAGCTCTTACTCTTCCTATTAGTAGTGCAGCTATCTGTATGATGCTAGGTCTTAGTGGCCTTGCTGGTGGGGCTGCTACAGTTGGATGCTGTTGTCAAATGGTAGGATTCGCTGTAATGAGTTTAAAAGAAAATGGTATGGGAGGTCTTATTGCACAAGGAGTAGGTACTTCAATGTTACAAATGCCTAATATTATTAAGAACTATAAAATATGGATTCCTCCAACTTTAACTTCTATTATTGTAGGTCCATTGTCTACTACTATATTTAAGATGGAAAATATTCCAATTGGCTCCGGAATGGGTACTAGTGGTTTTGTAGGTCAATTTGGAACTTTAAATGCTATGGATAATTCTATATCAACTTGGATAGGAATTATTCTTCTTCATTTTGTACTTCCTGCAGTCATTACTTTTATTATTTCTGAATTTATGAGAAAAAAAGGATTTATAAATTATGGGGATTTAAAATTAGATTTATAATGTTAAAAGTGTAGTTTAAAATCATAATGACTTTATAACTACACTTTTAAATTAAGTTTTTATCTATTTTTTTAATATATTGTGTTTACAGGAGGAGTTGACACAGATATGTTATCTCCTTCATTTAAAGAGTTTATACGCTTCATATCTTCGCTAGAAATTTCAAAATCAAATATATCTATATTCTCTTTTATTCTATCTTTATTTGACGATTTTGGTATTGGAATTATATTTCTTTGAATATGCCATCTTAATACTATTTGTGGTATTGATTTTTTATATTTATTCGATAATTCAATCATTAAATCATTAGTAAATACTCTTCCTCTAGCAATTGGACTCCATGCAACAACTTGAATATTATTATATTCACAATAATTTACTATATCATTTTTTGTGCTAAATGGATGTATTTCTATTTGATTTACCATAGGCATTATTTTTGCTGTTTTCTTTAACTCTTCTAAATGCTCGATTTTAAAATTGCATACACCTATTGATTTTACTTTTTTATTTTCATATAAATATTCAAAAGCTCTCCAAGTTTCAGCATTTAATTTATTTGGCCAATGAACTAGGTACAAATCTATATAATCTACCTGTAGGTTATTTATTGACTTATTAAATGCTTCAATAGTATTTTCATAGCCATGATCATCATTCCAAAGCTTAGTTACTAAAAATATATCTTCTCTATTTATTTTACTTTCCTTTATTCCATTTCCTATACCAACTTCATTTTTATAAAACGATGCGGTATCTATCATTTTATATCCTAAATTTAAAGCTTCTTTTACTACTATAGCAGTTTCTTTTTCATTTCCAGATTTATATGTTCCAAATCCTATTGAAGGTATACTTATGTTATTAGATAATAATTTTGACTTTATTTTCATATATTCCTCCCCTATATTTTATAATTATCTTTATTTCACATAATATAATTTTATCATATTTAAATAAAAACACCTCAAGAAATAATTATTTCTTGAGGTGTTTTTACAACTTTTAAGTAATTCTATTATATATATCTTTTAGCCCAAAGATATGCATTGTTCCAATATGTAGTATTTATATTAGTCTTTTTAACTGTATCACCTGGTTTCGGAGCATGAATCATTTGACCATTACCTATATATATACCTACATGACTTACACTACCACTTCCATTAGTACTTGAGAATATTAAATCTCCTGGCTGTAAATTTGATCTACTTACAGTTGTACCAGTTTTAGATTGCTCTGTAGAAGTTCTTGGCAATGTTATTCCTAAAGCAGTTTTATATACATAGTAAGTAAGACCTGAACAGTCGAATGCATTTGGACCTTCCGCTCCCCATACATATGGCTTTCCAATTTGTTTATTAGCCAAGTCAACTATAGCTTGAGCTTTATTAGTAACAGTTGATCCAGAGTTGCTAGATGATCCAGAGTTACTAGAGGATCCACCTACATTTACATAGTCTGCACTTACCCATCCAGTTTTTCCACTTGATAGCTTTATGTTATACCATCCATTTGAGCTTCCTATTATCTCTACAGTATTTCCACTATATACTTTACCTATTATAGAGTAACTTGTACTAGCTCCACTTCTTACATTTAGTACAGATGTATTTACTATTCCTGTTTTAATTGTCGTACTTGTATCATTAGATGATCCACCTACATTTACGTAATCTCCACTTACCCATCCAGTTTTTCCACTTGATAGCTTTATGTTATACCATCCATTTGAGCTTCCTATTATCTCTACAGTATTTCCACTATATACTTTACCTATTATAGAGTAACTTGTACTAGCTCCACT
>UWOR01000005.1 GCA_900604495.1 Desulfovibrio sp. Marseille-P6017
CACTTATATATAGATTAGATAAAATTAAGGAATTACTTGATTTAGATTTAAAAAATTTTAAGGATGCAATGATATTTTATTTAAGTATAAATAGTTATTTTTTGTCCAAAAATTAAAAATAAAAAAGTAACATACTCAATAAATATAAGTATGTTACTTTTTTATTTTTATTTATTTTCAAAATATCTATTTAATAATCCTAAAAACGCTTTACCATGTCTAGCTTCATCTTTACACATTTCATGTACAGAATCATGAATTGCATCAAGTCCTAATTCCTTAGCCTTTTTAGCTAACTTTAACTTACCTTCTGCTGCTCCATATTCTGCTTCTACTCTAGCTTTTAAATTATTTCTAGTACTTGCTTCAACTACTTCACCTAACATTTCTGCAAATCTACTTGCATGGTCAGCTTCTTCATAAGCAATTCTTGAATATGCTTCAGCTACTTCTGGATAGCCTTCTCTATCAGCTTGTCTACTCATAGCTAAATACATTCCGACTTCTGTACATTCACCCATAAAATTAGCTCTTAATCCTTCTAGTATTTCATCATCTAACCCTTGTCCAACTCCTATTCTATGTTCATCAGCCCATTTTAATTCACCTTTCATTTCTTCAAACTTATCTGGACCAACTCCACATACTGGACATTTTGTAGGTGGTGCATCTCCTTCATAAATGTATCCACATACTGTACAAACCCATTTTTTCATCTTATTAGTACCTCCTTAAAATATGTATCTACTTTATGTATTTCATATAATTAAATAGAAAAATCATACTTATATTATTAGTAATAATTTTACTAATTATACTAAAGTGATTCTACCATTTAAATTTAATAACTCGTATAATCTTCAAAATTAAAATGGCTATAATCGTAATTCTTTGATTATAGCCATTAATTTCTTATAATTTATCTTATTCTCTATATTCTTTTAATACTTCTTGAAGTGAAACTTTATCTATTCTTTTCTTTGCTGCAAATGTGCCAGAAAAAAATATAATTATTATAACTAGTAATCCTGATACTAAGTGGCTTATCTTAAATTCAAATGGCATAACAATGCCAAATTCTTTGCCCATATAACCTATGATATAGTCAAAACCTACCACAGTAATATATGTACTTATAAAATATGAAATTATTGCATGCAATAGATAACTGTTTAAAATCATAGAGTTAACTTCTTTTTTAGAATATCCCATTACTTTTAATAATGAAATATTATAATAATTGTCTTCAGTAGTTAAGGTAGTAAGAATATAAAGAACTAATACTCCTATAAAAATACCAAATCCAATCATTATATAAACTGCAATCTCAACATATTTTTGCATTAATTTACTTTGACTTATTATATCATTTTTATTTATTACACTTATATAATTGGATTCATCCAAATTAGATTTTGAGTATACCCCATTAAAGTAAGTTTTATTTATTCCTAAATTTAAATCTTTTTTGTAGGTAATAATATGCTCTATGTCTTCTAGCCTCCAATAAATAGTTTCATTACCATAATCTTTTGATATATTTGATACAATTCTTTTTATTCGTTGGTTATTTATTTCAATTTCTATTATGTCATCCTTTTTTATATTGTAAATTTTACTGAAACTTTTATTTATAATTACTCCCTTATCTAAATCCTTCGTTATATCCTTATATTTCTTATCATATAACTTATGAAGTTTATTATCTGGTGAAATTCCTTTTATATTAATAACATTGCCTTTATATTTTATACTTTCTATACTTATAAATTGTTCTTCATCTTCTTTTAAAGAAGGTAATCCCTTTGTAAAATCTACATATCCTTCATATACATAATCTACATCATTATAATAATCAGTTGTCATTTTTTCGAAAAATCCTATCATCATAAAGCTCATTATTATAAGCATTGATGATAAGAATATACCTATAAAAAATACTACAAATTTGCTAGTATTATTAAATATAAAAGAGTATTTGAACTTATTTTTTGCTGAACAATTTTTAAGTAATATATTACTAATCTTATTTAATTTACTTACCTTTTCTATATTATTTTCTTTAAGTAAATTTATAACTTTTTTAGATAACAATTTCTTTATTATAATGTATGAAAGAAGTAAAATTATTAACATTGGTATAATTACTGATGTAGCTAGTATAAACAAATTACTTTTTATAGGTGCATCTGGAATCAAATAAAAATCTAAATAAAAGTCTTTCATTTTTGAAGATGCATACACTCCTCCAATATAACCTATAATTAACATTGGAAGTGATACTATTATAAGTATAATTAAGTATGGAATTAATATACAATTTTCTGAATATCCTATTGACTTTAATAATCCAATTTGAGATTTTTCATTTCTAATAATTTTATAAATTAAAATTAAGACTATCATAACAGCAATAATAAGCATAATTACACTTAGTATGATAGTTATTTCTTGACCAGATTTAACTTCTTCGTATATCGCTCCACTTCTTATTTGATTTTTAGTTGATATTATATTTGTTATAAAGTCCAAATCTTTATTCTCAGTAAATGTAGCTACTACTTTTTTATCAAATTTATTCATTATACTTCCATAGTTTTTGTTATACTCTTTTTTCACAACACCAGATAAATAAATCTCTTCTTTACTACTTATATTTTCAAACTCATTATCAACAACAAGAGCCGGTGTAATTTTTGAGTTATCTATTATAAAATCCGATCCATTTATTGGTAATGTCATATCTGGAAATAAAACATATCCTGTAATTTTGTATAGATTTTTATTAACTTGTATACTATCTCCTATATTTAAATTATTTTTATTTGCATAAATTTTACTAACTGCAATTTCATTGTTACTTTTAGGTTTATCTCCTTCTTCTATGTATGATAAATTTATACTTTCTCCATCTTTAATGAATGTAATTTTATTGCCTTCACCTTTATATGTAAAATTAACCTCTTTATATTTTCTTAATTCTAATTCAAAGTCTTTGTAAGTATCTTCAAATCTCTTAATTCTATTATCTAAAATTTTATTATATAGTTGTTTATTCTTATTTTTTATATCATTTAAGCTATATGTAAGAATGTTATTTACAGTAGATTTTTCTTTTTCATTTAATAAATCTATGTCTGAGCTAGTAATTCCATCTACAATATTTATAGAAAAGTCCTCTTGATTATATTCTTTTACAAACTTTTCAAAAGGATCCTTCATACTATTTAATGTGTAAAACATTGTTGTATATAAAAATGAACTAATTCCAATTATAATTCCAATAGCTAAGAGCTGTAATCTTTTTTTCTTAAAAATATTTAATGTATTCTTTAAAAGGATTCTTAAGCCCATAATATTTCACTTGCCTTTCTTTTTTCTTCATTCTTTATAACCTCTACAATCTTACCTGAGTTCATTTTTATTATTGTATCGGCCATATATGATATGTTTGTATTATGGGTTATTAAAATAGTTGTAGTATTTAAGTTATTATTCATAACTTGAATAATATTTAATATTTGTTTTCCTGTTTTTTCATCTAGTGCACCTGTTGGTTCATCACAAAACATTATCTTTGGATTTTTAGCAATACTTCTTGCTATAGATACCCTCTGTTGCTCTCCTCCTGATAATTGATATGGATATTTATCTTTGTCTTCATACATTGATACTGACTTTAGTACCTCATCAATCCCAAGTGAATCTTTGCTAACTGCACTACCTATTTCAACATTTTCTCTTACAGTAAGATTTTGTAATAAGTTATACTGCTGAAATATAAATCCTAAATAATCTCTTCTAAATTTAGTCAACTGCTTTTCATTATAATCACTAATTTTAGTATCATTAAAATAAATCTCACCTTCACTTGGACTATCTAATCCGCTTATTACATTTAATAAGGTACTTTTCCCACTACCACTAGGACCTAATATAACTACAAACTCTCCATCTTTTATTTCTAGGTTAATATTTTTCAATGCTACGGTTTCAACTTCTCCACTTTTATAAATTTTACTAATATTTTTTAATACAATACTCATGTTTTTCCCCCAATCTGAATGGATATTAACCATATCAATTAAATATTAATTATGACCCTATAAAAAGTCTACTTTTTACATAAAATAAAATCATGTAAATAACAAGAATTTGCGTCACTTTTTTACTTTTATCTATATTTCACTTGTCTTTTATTGTCAAAAATAAATGATTGTTATATTATATTTTTAAATAACATTCTGAATTTATAATAATATGTCGGAGGTATAACTATATGAAAAATATATTAAAAATCTTAAAAAAAGATTTTAGCAATGTATTTACCAACTTTGCATTATTAATTGTTATAGTTGGCTTATCAATTTTACCATCTTTATATGCTTGGTTTAATATAAAAGCATCTTGGGATCCTTATGGTAATACAGGTAATATAAAAGTTGCTGTTATCAATGAGGATAAGGGTAGCTCTGTATTAAATAAGGATGTTAATTTAGGTGATCAAGTAGTCGAAAAATTAAAAGATAACGATGCACTTGGATGGCAATTTGTTGACAAAGCTACAGCTTTAAAAGGCGTTGAAACCGGTAAGTATTATGCATCAATAGAAATTCCATCTAATTTTTCACAAAATTTAACTTCTTTAGTTAGGGAAGATGTTAAAAAAGGTGAAATAATCTATACTGTTAATGAGAAAATAAATGCTATTGCTCCAAAAATTACAGATAAAGGAGCTACCTCAATTCAACTTGAGGTAAATCAAACAGTTGTAAAAACAGTAAGCGAAGTAATGTTTGAAGCTCTTAATGATATTGGTGTAACACTAGAGACAGAACTTCCAAAGTTAAATAAAATTGAAACTTCTCTTATTGAAGTTCAAAATAAGTTTAAAAATATTGATAAAACTATTGACTTAGCATCTGATGCTACAAGTCAAATTTCTGATATTGTCAAAGAACTTCAAAAAGATATGCCATTAATTCAAACTACACTAACTAATTCTGTTGGATTAGCTGATGATGTAAAATCATTTTTAAATGATACACAATCAAGTGTTAATAGCATTGCTCCAGTTATAAAAAGTGATCTAGAAATAATAAATAGCGTATCATCCTCTGCAATATCTGCTGTATCTGATATAATAGATGCAATAAACAAAGGGTACGATAATGCTCCAGAATTAATAGATAGTTTATCTAATAAACTTTCAAATTTATCTTCTACAACAAGTACTTTGACTAGTTTCTTAAATAAACTTAATAAACTAGTCCCTGGAAATCAACTTGGTGGTGTAATTACTCAATTAGAAAGTATTAATACTAAATTAAATGCTGCTACTAGTAGCTTAAATGCTATAAAAGATCAGTTAGCTAATGGACAAACTCCATCTTTACCTAATTTAAATGGTATATTAAAAGTAGTCAAAGATATTAATAGCATTACATCAAATATAATAAATAACTTTGACTCAAAAATAACTACTCCTATAAATAATATATTTGATGAAGGTACTACAGTTGCTAATAATATTTTAGATGTTTTAAATTCTGCTGAAAATAAGCTTCCTAAAGTAAATAATATTCTATCAACTGCTCTAGAATTCTCAGGAAGTGCAGATGAAACTGTAGATTTTATAAAAGAAAAAATACCAATGGCTAAAAATATTATAAATGAATTAGTTGATGCTGTATCTAAAGTAAATAATAGTGAGGATATGAAAGAACTAATATCTTTATTGAAAAATGATATAACAACTCGTTCAGATTTCTTAAAAGAACCAGTTGAAATAGTAACAAACAGTTTATATCCAGTTGCAAACTATGGATCTGCTATGACACCATTTTATACTGTACTTTCTTTATGGGTAGGAATATTATTACTTTGCTCCTTACTTTCAACAGAAGTACATGGTGAGTATAAACCTTATGAAGTTTACTTTGGTAGAGGACTTACATTCCTTACTATAGCACTATTACAAGCACTTATAGTAAGTTTAGGTGATATATTCATTTTAAAAGTAACTATGACTAATCCATTGTTATTTGTTTTAGTTTCATTACTTACTTCATTTGTGTTTACTTTTATAGTTTATTCATTGTGTTCTCTATTTGGAAATGTTGGTAAGGCTATAGCTGTTATTTTACTAGTTATACAAGTTGCAGGTTCTGGAGGAACATTCCCTATTCAGGTTACACCAAAGTTTTTCCAAGCTGTAAATCCATTACTTCCATTTACTTATGCAATATCAGCTCAAAGAGAAGCTGTTGCTGGTGTTTATATGCCAAATTTAAATAAGGATATTATTGCTTTATTAATATTCTTTGCTATATTTACTATACTTAGTGTTATCTTCAAAGGTCCTATAAATAGAGTAACTAAAAAGTTTAATGATAAACTTTCAGATAGTGGTTTAATTGGACATTAATATAAAAAAAGGAGTATAAATTAATTTATACTCCTTTTTTTATTCAATTATATACTTTCCTGCCTAATGTTTTCTATTATATTTTCTTTGTTTATCTTAGACATTGGTATATAAGAAGCAATAAATGTTATAACAAATATTCCTACAAAGCATATACCTACAGCACCCCAAGGAAGAATCATACCAACATCTATAACATCTCCAAGTGTTTTATTCATAAGTATATCTATTCCAAGCCCTATTGGAACTCCATATAATAATGCTAATACTCCATACAGTAAGCCTTCTAAATATATCATTTTGTTAAATCCTCTAGGTGTTACACCTATTGATTTAATTATAGCCAGTTCTCTTTTTCTTAAATTTATATTTGTACTTATTGTATTTACTATATTAGTTATACTTACTAATGATATAACAACTACAAATCCATATACAAATACTTTTATTGCCATTGCTGACTCTTCCATCTCTTTAGCATATTCAAGTTCATCGTTAACATTATATCCATTATTTTCTGCTAATGCTTTTATAAGATCTCTACTTTCTTCATTTTTATTTGTAGATATATAAACCATACTTTTATCTATATCAAACCCTAATTTTTCTCCTACTTCATCATAAGTTATAAAATCAATTCCCATATGAGTTGATGATAAATTTCCTGGAAGTAAGTCTTCTGTAGTAGCTAGTACTTTTAATTTAATTGGTGTTTTTATTTCTTCACCAGTATTTTCATCATAACTTACTTCATAAATATCTATAGTATCACCGACTTTGTAATTAGTTAAAGAAACATCACCTTTTTTACCTGGTTCTTCATAATAACTTTTATTTCTAAGTATTATACCATTTTCATTTATAGCTCTTTCTTTATCAATACTTCCACTAGTAAGATTTAATTTACCTATAGCATAATCTCCAGGGAACATAATGTGATTATTTAAGAAATCATATATAAATTCATTATTTTTCTCTTCAAATTCGAAATATTTACTTACTAAATCTTTATAAATTTCATCTATATTACTTTCTTTTATATATGTTCCCACTGTATAATAATTGTTAATGCTAAAATTCTCAATTCCATTTATATTTCTTAAGTCATTAATTAAATTATTATCTTCTACTTCTCCATTTTTATATAGATTCATATCATAATTCATTTGACCTGTATGAATTTCATTTGATCTTACAAATAACTCCATAAATCCACTAAATGATATAAATATAACTACACTTATTATTAAAGAAAATAAAGTTATTCTAAATTTCTTTTTATTTCTTCTTAAATTCTTATATGCAAGAACTCCTTCAGCCTTAAATAATAGTTTAATAATTTTGGAATCTTTAACTTTTCCTAATTTCAAATTACTACTATTTTTTATAGCTTCAAGAGGAGAAGTTTTTGCTGCACTCATTGCTGGAAGTATTGCTGATACAAATATTGTAATCATCACTATAATTGAACTTCCTATAATTATATATGGTTTATAGACCACTCTTAAGTTCATCTGTGCTATAAATGAATTTTTAAATAAACTTTGTATACATTTAAATACTAAATCTATTGCTAAACTACCACAAATTATCCCTATTGGTATAGCTATTATACTAACTATAAGCGCTTCTATAAATACTAATTTCATAACCTGGTATTTTGTAGCACCTATAGAGTTAAGTACTCCAAACTGTTTTTTACGTTCGCTAATAGATATACTAAAAGCATTATATACAGTTGCAATTGTACATACAACTACTAGAATTGTAACAATTGACATTATCATATATATAGTGTTATTTATATGTGTATATGCACTTGCACCTTGTATTCTTAATAAATGTTCATTAAATGATAAGTTTTCATAAAATACACCTTTATCACTAGAATAATATAATGAATCACTTTCATATACATTTTCTTCATTTACGATATCTTCTTTAAAACCTAAATTTTTAGATATTTTAGAGGCTATATCATATATTTCTGAAGGCTTATTAGCGCATATAGATACATTTATATCTTTATTTTTAGGCAACTTATTTATATCTAGGTGAGTTATTGCCGTAACTACACCATTTCCATTATACTCAAATCCTGGTCTTTCTATAATGCCAACAATTTTAAAGTTTTTACTTTCTAATTCAACTAATTTTTCCCCTTGTTCTGGTGAATAATAACCTGATACATTATCTCCATCTTTAGATTCTCTTTTTCCTATTTGAAGTTTTATAGTATCTCCTATATTTTTATTAACTAAGGAATATGCCGATTCACTAAGTACTATTTCATTTTCATTTATTGGAAGCTTACCTTCTTTTAAATTAATTTGATATCCCTCAAACGATTCATTATCATAACTTTTAACTCGAATTAAGCTATTATCATTATTTTTTATCTTAGAATATCCTAAATTATCACTTAAAGCTGATTTAGAAATTCCTGCTGACTTTGTTATAGTATCTATATCATCCTTTTTTATATCATAAAATGTAGCATGGAATGCACCATCATTAGATATAGTCTCTCTAATTTGATAATCCATAAAACTTTCAAATATATTTCCAATCCCACAAATAAGTGCAGTTGAAAGTATTATTCCTATTATAGTAACTATTGTTCTCTTCTTATTTTCTTTTAAATATCTTATGGTTAGAGATGTATATAAGTTCATTTATATCACCTCATCTTGTTTTATTATTCCATCTTCTATTGTTATCACTCTATCTGCTTGTAAAGCAATATTAGTATCATGAGTTATCATTATTAAAGTTTGATTATATTTCTTTACTGATAGCTTTAATAGCTCAAGCACTTCTTTAGAATTTTTACTATCTAAGTTTCCTGTTGGTTCATCTGCTAAAACTATAGATGGTCTATTAATCAAAGCTCTTCCTATAGATGTTCTTTGTTGTTGCCCTCCACTTAATTCGTTCGGAAGATGATTTTCTCTTTCTTTTAGTCCTAAAGTTTTTAATAAGTCATCTAAGTATTCTTTTTCTATTTTTCTATTATCTAATTCTGCAGGAAGTAATATATTTTCCTTTACGCTAAGTACTGGTATTAAATTATAAAATTGATATATAAGACCTACATTTCTTCTTCTAAATATAGACAAATCTTTCTCTTTTAAAGTATATATATCTACATTATTTATATAAACATTACCACTAGTTGGCTTGTCTACTCCTCCTAATAAATGTAATAATGTACTTTTTCCACTACCACTTGGTCCTACTATTGCAATAAATTCACCTTTATTTATTGACAAATTTACATTTTTTAAGGCATCTACTTTTGCCTCGCCTTTGCCGTAACTTTTAGCTAGATTCTCTACTTTCAAAATTTCCATATTATCCTCCATAATTGTTATATCTTTATTTAAATTTCTTCTTAAATTCAAACTCAAATCTATACTTTATAGTTTAGAACTTAAGCCTTACATTAAGGTGAAGATTTAAGTGACATATTAGTCACTATAACTTTTATGAAAAACTATATGAAACTCTGTTCCCTTATTTATTTCACTCTTAACATATATATCTCCATTTTGACCTTCTATTATAGATTTTGCCATTGCAAGCCCTATTCCTACACTATCCTCTTTTGAGCTATTCTTTCCCTTATAAAATCTCTTAAATATATGAGGTAAGTCTTTTTTATCTATTCCTTCTCCGCTGTCTTTTATTATTATCTCTGAATATAATGGATTTTCCTCATAAATAATAGTTAAACTTCCATTTTTAGGAGTATGTTCTATACAGTTCTTTATTATATTTAATAAAGCTTCCGTTGACCAATCTATATCTCCATAATATGTTGCATCATCATCTCCATTTATATCTAAATTTATATTTTTAAGCTCTATTGGAATTAAACTTGGCTGAAGAGCTCTTCTTACTAGCTCTTTAATATCCACTTCTTCTTTTTTGAAATCTATAACTTTAGCTTCTACCTTAGAAAGTTTTAACATACTTTTTATAAGCCACTCCATCCTAGTTAACTGAGATTTTATTTTATCTAAAAATTCAACCTTTGTTTCCTTCGGTATATCCTCATACATAAGGTCATTTAGTATTATAAGCGATGTCATAGGAGTTTTTAGCTGATGTGATATATCTGATATAGTATCATTTAAAAATATTTTATCATTATTTAATAGCTCTACTTTTTCTTTAAGAATATTCGTCATCTTAATTAACTCAGTTTTTAAAAGACCTATTTGTCCTTCTTGATTGGAATTTTTCATTTCAAATATCCTTCCTTCTGACCTATTATAAACATAATCAGTCATATCAGTTATATCTGAATATACCTTTTTAAAATAATATATAGATAATATTAAAAATAAAACAAATACAAATACTAAAAACAATATATTTACACTTAAAAGTTCATTAATACTCTCACTTATAATAGGTTCATTTCCAAAACTTATACTTTTATTATAATTATAATTTTCTAGGATATCTTTACCTAAGTCTATATTTTCCTTAGAACCACCTTGAGTTATTATATCTACTATTTGTGATTCTAAATTTGGATTTTTATGTAATATCTCTCCTAATATTGCTTGATTATTTTCAACTACCTTAAATTTTATTATATTTATATTCATAAAAGTAATACTTATAGATAACCCTATACTAATTAGTAATAAAATAAAGCAATTTCTTAAAAATCTTTTCATCTCTGGATTAAATAGAAACATTATCTTCACTTCCATTCCACTTGTAACCAAGACCTCTTACAGTAATTACAAACTTAGGATCTGTTGCATCATCTTCAATCTTTTCTCTAAGTCTTTTTATATAAACCGTAAGAGTATTATCATTTACAAAGTCATATGTGACATCCCAAAGTTTTTCAAGAATTTTTGATCTACTTAAAACTACATTGTTATTTTGTATTAAAATCAACAATAACTTATATTCAACTGATGTTAGAAAAATTTCTTCTCCATTTTTAAATACTCTTGCTTCTAATGTATGTATACTTAAATTTTTAAACTTTAATATTTTTTTATTATCATTATTATTACCTTTTCTTCTAAGCACAGCTTTTATCCTAGATACAAGCTCTCTTACTCTAAAAGGCTTAGTTATATAATCATCTGCTCCTATGTCTAATCCCATTACAATATTAACTTCTTCATCACAAGCAGTTAAAAATATTATTGGTATATCTTGTGACTTTCTAACTTCTTCACAAAAATCATAACCATTTCCATCAGGTAAGGTTACATCTAAGAGAATAATACCATATTCTTTTTCATTAATATTTTTTCTACTGCTTTCTAAATCTTTACATATATCTATATTAAAGCCTTCTTGTTCTAGTGCATATTTTACTCCAAATGCTATAGTACTATCATCTTCTATCATAAGAATATTTGTCATAATTTCCTCCAATTTAATTTTATTTTCCTATAATTATTATACAATATATAAAATAATATAATATAATACTTCTTATAAAATTACATATTAGTCACTTTAATATGATAATGTACAAAAAAGAGATTTAAAGAAATGAACTAAATAATTTCAGCACAATTCCTTTAAATCTCTTTTTTTAATAGGTTTATTTTATTATTTAATAAAGTAATCATTGAATCTAATAGGGTATTCAATGATTAAATCGCATTTTACATCTGCATTTAGTATATTCTATTTCGTTGATATTGTCAACTCAATTATTCGTCATATTTTTCATATTTATCTTCTTCAAATTCTTCTTCCTCTATATCACATTTATCTACTTTTATCTGATCTATATAATGATTTAATTCTTTTGGTGATACTATTTCATCATTTTCATAACTTAATCGTCTAGAATTAAACTCATCTATTTTTTCTTTTAATTCTTCATCTTCATCTTTTTTATTGTAAATCTCATCACATTCTTTATCATAAGACTCTTCATCTTCTAGATAATCTAAATAATTTAACTCATCAGACATTTCTCTATCAAGTATATAGTTTTTTATCTTTTTATAAGAAAAATATGCACCTAACCCTGTTAAAATGGTTATTCCTGTATACATTATAATTTTTTTGTTTTCTTCCCATCTTTTTTCTGCTTGTTTCTCTAAAAATTTAGTTGCCAGATATTTAATCATAATGCTTCACTCTCCTAGTGTTTTATCATATTGAATATAGTATTTGTATTATTCAAATAAAAATTATCATATCTGGCAATATACATATATTGTTATTATGCATTAAATTTATTACTATGCTTTTATTGCTTCATCTTCTTCTAATTTTGCATCATCATTTTTTTGCAATATAACTTTTACTACTGTTCCCTTTCCTTCTACACTACTAATATCTATTGCTCCATTTAATGCTTCTATCATTTGTTTTACTATATTAAGCCCTATTCCGCTACCTTCTTTAGTTTCTATAGAATCGCGTTCTGCTCGTTCATATCTATTAAATATATTTTTCAACTTACGTTTAGGAATTCCTACTCCTGTATCTTTTACTGAAATTATTATTAACTGATCCGTATCTTCAACTTTTACATCTACAGATCCATTTTCTTTATTATATTTAATAGCATTAGATAATAAATTTAAAATTATTTTTTCTATAAATTGTGTATCTACAGAAGTATATACTTCTTCATGTTCAGTATCGAAAATTAAATTTATATTTCTCTCTGTAGCGTATGTTAATACAGAGTCAGTTATATCTTCTACTAAACTAACTATATTTACATACTTTAAATCCACATGTAATTTATCACTTTCTAATTTGATAGAATCTATAAAATTATTTATTTGTTTTATTAATCTATTGCAATTTTGTCTAATAATTTGATTAAATTCAATTAAATTATCATACTTTTTCTTTTTAATATTTAAATCTTGCATTTGAACGGTTGAGTAAATTACATTTACTGGCGTTTTAAAATCATGAGATATATTTGCTAGAACTTGGTTTTTTATTTCGTCTAATGTTTTATTATACTCTAATTCTTCTTTTATTTTAGCTAACTTTATTCTATCTTCCATATTTTTTATTATAAATATAGATAATGTTTTATTTTTACGTCTTTTAATTATATTAGTTTGCTCTCCATAAAACTCTGTTCCACGGAATGAATACTTTAGGTTTAGATATTTAACAGGTTTTTTGATATCATCAATTTTCTTTATGCTTTCTCTTTCACTTTCATCAACTATATCAAAAAGAGTTCTTCCTAAAATATAATCACTACTATATAGATTAAAATATTCATTAATTTTTTCATTTGCAAAAACTATTACTCCATCTTCACAAACTATTACTCCATCTGGAAGATACATTAATATCTCTTCATATCTATTTTTATAGTCTTTAAATCCTTTATTTACCTCTTCTAATCTTTCCTTCTCCCTAAGTAGATTTCTGTATAATAATTGATTTGGCCTTCTTATAATATCCATATAACAAATTTTTGATATACATATACTATTTACTAAGCATATTAGAAGTAATGTTAAGAAAATGTATGTGTTATATATTTTTAAATATGCGCTTAAGACTCCATATATTAACATGAAAGCTAAATAAACTAATCTGGATACATTGTATATTTGAATATCTCTCATAGCCCTTTTTGATATTCTATTATCTAGTTTTTTATATTTTTATTATATAAATAGCACCTATAATGTATACTATTTCTACTATAAAAGAATATACAGTAATTCCACTTTTGCTATAAACCATTGGAATAACTGATGTTCTACATAGCACTAATAATGATAAAACTGTAAGTATTATTAATGTATTTATAATTTTTTTTATATTTATCTCATTTTTATGTTTATTTAAAATGTACATTGTTAGTAAAATCTCTACACCTATACCTAAAAATCCAATGTGTGTAATTGTATTTATATGTTGATATTCATGCTTATACATTAGCATCGAAAAAGCATAAACTAAGTTGATAATTCCAGAAAACGCAAAAACCATGGATATGTGTTTATATATATTATCTTTATTTAAGTCAGAATAAGATGTATTTACTAAAAATCCGCAAATCCCTATAGTACTATTTAATATAAGTAATACGCTATATATGTGTATAAAGCTAAACTTTCCAAGTAATATATACAGTATAACTAAAATAAATATATATATCTTCATTATGTTTTTGACACATTCGTTCATATATCATTAATCCCCTGATAAGTTAATAGTAGTACATTAAATTGTAATTTTCTACCTAAAATCGCATTTTAATATAAACATTTTCCGTCAAAATATACGTAATTTCTAACTTTAAAGTTTTTATCATAAAATTTTCTATTATGAATTTAATTAAAAAAATCACTATACTAAATTTAGCATAATGATTTTTCATAACTCTCTATTTATTAAAACTACTTAAGTTTTTATATCCTAATCTATTTACAGAAGATGTCACAACTTTAACTAAAAATATACCACATACTAGGTTAATTCCTATAGCTGGAACTACAGCTACTAAAAATAAAGCTTTAAAACTGCCTGGTAATCCAACTAAGGCTAATGCTGCTAGTAAGAATGTAGTACCACTAATTAAAGTTCCTATTGGAAGTATAATCATTGAAACTATAAAATCCTGAATTCTTTCACTTAGTTTTTTTACAAAAGGAAGCTTATAAATTACATACATAAATAAATAAACTAAATTAGTTGTTATCACTTTATCTATTATATTTGGTATCTGTCCACCTGGAAATTTAGATGTTAAACCTGCAAATATTCCACATGCTATACCACAAATTAGAGAAGTTTTATAATCTCCTTTATTTATAATCATTATTGTAAATAACATAATCAAAGATATATCAGGTTGTATTGGTAAACCTATAGCTGGTGTAAGTTGATGTATAATTAAACCTAATGCTAAAAGTAATGCATTTAAAACCATTTTTTTTGTATTTAATTTCATAATATTGTCCTCCTAAATCTTTTAAATATTTTTTAATCAATAATTGCCATATATTTAAATCACATTCTTTATGTTTTCTTCTTCATATCATACTTATCACCACCTTTAATTTATAAAATAAAAAACTCCGTCCTAAATTAATAGGACGGAGTTTATCCGCGTTGCCACCTAATTTATGTATAACAAAATCAAGTTATACATCTCTCATTTTAGGATACTATCATATCCCATTCGCTATAACGTGCGATTTACGGTAAAGCCTACTCTCATATAATATGATTTCAGTTTACTCCTCAAAGGCCCATTCACTAAATTTCTTCTTGTTGAGCTTCCACCATCCTCAACTCTCTATTTTGAACCTAAATTTAGTTACTATCCCTTTTCTTAGGATTATAAAAATTTTTAATTATTGTAATTATATTCTTAATTTTTAATAAAGTCAATTCTTTTTATCTTTATACTCTTATTTATATGTAAAAAATGTAATCGTGTTACTAATTTTGACTATATTAATAAAAAATAGCTGCATATAAATATATTTATATACAGCTTCTAAGAAAAGGAGTTGATAACTTTTATTTAGATTTTTTTAATACTAATGTATCATAGGGTTTAAGTTCTATACTTCCTAAAACCTTTTTATTAGTAATTAAATCTTCATATAAATTATCTATTATAACATCTTGATTTTCTTCTGTGAAATTCATCATGAAGTAATATTTATTTTCTTCATTCTCTCTTATTTGTATAGAAACACCTTGAGGGGTTTCAAAATCATGTGTTTCTATAATATCTAAGTCACATATTACATTATCATAAAATTCACTTAGGAAATCTTGATTTGTTCTAGCACCTATATAGTACCCTTTACCTTTATTAAATCTATTCATAGTTATAGCTGGACTACCTTTATAAAAATCATTTTCATAATTAGCTAAAACTTCTGCATTTATAGTAGATATTACATTACAATAATCTTTTACATCAAAATTTTTCTCATTATAATTAATACTATTTTTATCCTTAGGATATAATGTATCTAACTCTAATATATCTATACCATATATCTCTTTAAGAGTATTTGCCCATCCACCTATATAAGTTAAATCATTTTCATTAACTAATCCACTTATATATGAACCAACTAAAACTCCACCATTGCTTACATATGATTTAAAATTATCCATAGTTTCCTTTGTCATAAGGTACATCATTGGTGCAACTACTAATTTATACTTAGATAAATCAGCTCTTGGAGTTATAACATCTACAGATATATTTTTATTCCAGAAATATTTGTAATGTTCTTGTAGCGTTTGAGGATATCTTCTTGATTCTATTCCAAACCCTTGAGCATCTTTTAATGCCCAGTCATTATCCCAATCATATACAATAGCTACTTTTGAGTTTTTCATACTTCCTTTTATTTCTTTTATATTTTCAAGTGCTTCTCCAACTTGAGAAACTTCTTTAAATACTCTATTTTCACTTGAATTATCATGATCAATTACTGCACCATGGAATTTTTCAGAAGAACCTCTTGATTTTCTCCATTGGAAGTAAAGTACACTGTCTGATCCATGTGCTACAAGTTGCATTGCTGATAATTTATGCATACCTGGTCTTTTTGATTTATTGACATTATGCCAGTTTACTCCACTTGGAGTACATTCCATTATTAAAAATGGCTGTTGCTTTAAGCTTCTATATAAGTCATTTATAAATCCAACTTTACTTGCTAAATCTGAAGTTTTCTCCCAATCATTATGCCAAGCTGGATAACAATCCCAACTTAGTATATCTACATGTTTTGAAAATTTTTCATAATCTAAGCTTTGAAATGGTATTAAATCATTTGTATCTGCCATAAAGTTTGTAGTTATCGCTATATTAGGTGTTAACTCTCTCAATGGTTTAATTTCATTTTCATAAAAATCTATAGTTTGATCAGTTACAAATCTCTTCCAATCTAAATTTAATCCATGAACTGCACCTTCTCCTATTGATGAAGGTGACTCTATCTCTGACCAGTCTGAGTATGAATGACTCCAAAATGGTCCCCACCAAGCTTTATTTACATTCTCCACGGTCTTATATTTATTTTTAAGCCAATTTCTGAAATTTTCTTGGCATAAATCACAATGACATTCTCCACTAAATTCATTTGAGATATGCCACATTATTAATGCCGGATGATTTTTGTATCTATTAGCTAATTTACGATTTATAGATTGTGTTTTTTCTCTATACACCGGTGAAGAAAAGCAATGATTATGTCTTCCTCCATGAAGCATTTTTTCTCTTCTTTCATTTGTTCTTAATACTTCTGGATATTTTTTAGACATCCAAGCTGGCCTTGCCCCACTTGGAGTGGCAAGTATTACCCTACCACCTTGTTTATATATATCATCAATTATTTTATCTAGCCATTCAAAATTATAATTTCCTTCTGTTGGCTCAAGTGCACTCCATGCAAATATACCTACTGTCATAGTATTTACATTTGCTAATTTCATCAATCTCATATCATCTTCTAGAATTTCTGGATAATCTAGCCATTGATCTGGATTATAGTCTCCTCCATGAAGTAATCGTTTCTCATTGTTATATGTAAATTCCATATTTATATCCCCCATTTTATCCTTTTGTTCCACCTGCTGCAAGTCCTGATACAAAGTGTTTTTGTAATGCTAAGAAAGCTATTACTATAGGTATACTAATTAATATTGCTCCCGCTGCAAATGTTGTGTAACTAGCTCCCATCTTATCACTAACTAGCTTGTAAAGACCTATTGGTAAAGTATAAGATTCAGGCTCTCTAAGTATAACTGATGAAAGAGCAAAATCTCCTAAAGGACCTGTAAATCCATTCATTGCTACAACTGCTAACATAGGCCTTGATAAAGGCATTATTATTTGCCAAAATATTCTAGTTCTACTAGCACCATCTATTCTTGCACTTTCATCTAAATCTCTTGGAATTGAATCCATATACCCTTTTAAAAGATATGCATTCATAGGAATTTGACCTCCTACATATATGAATATCAATAACCAGTGACTATTTATTAATCCTAACATTTGTGCCAAAACAAATATTGCTGTTAGCGCTGAAAATTGTGGTATCATTTGTAAAAGCATAAACGCCATTAATCCATTTTTTCTTCCTTTAAATCTAAATCTAGAAAATGCATATGCTGTAAATGATACCGATATTAGTGAGAATATCATTGTAAATATACTTATCTTTAATGAATTTAAATACCATTGTTTATAATGTAGAGTTCCTACACCCGCAAATAACTGTGAGTAATGTTCTGTTGTAGGATTTTCAGGTATAAGGCTTGTACTCACTAAACTATTACCTGGATTAAAGCTAGCTCCTATTGTCCATAAAAGTGGGTAGATAATAATTACACATACCGAAATTAATAGTAAATATATTAATGCCTTTTTTATATTATTTTTACTTTTTGAATTTAATACATTCATATTTATTCTACCTCCTTAAATGAATTTGTTCTTCTAAACTGCCATATAGCCAATCCTATAACAAATACTGATAATAAAAGAGTAAGTGCTGCTGCTAATGCATATTGACCTGATTGCATTGTTAGTTTATATATCCAAGATACTAATATATCAGTTCCTCCTGCAGTTGAGTTAGGTACAGCTGGACCACCCGCATTGAATAGATATATAATATTAAAGTTATTAAAGTTAAATGTGTATTGTGTTATTAATATTGGAGCCATTGAGTATAAAACTAAAGGTAAAGTTATATTTTTAAATTTTTGTAAAGAAGTAGCTCCATCAACTGTTGCTGCTTCATATAATTCTTCTGGAATTGATTGAAGCACACCTGTTGTTACTATAAAAATATATGGGAATCCTAACCAACCTTGAACCATTAATAATGCAAGTCTTGTAAAGTTAGCATCTGTTAACCATGGTATTTCACTAATACCTAACATAGGAAGTATTACATTATTCATAGCACCAAATGTATCATTAAACATTCCTGTAAATATAAGTATTGTTACAAAACCAGGTACTGCCCAAGGTAATACAAATATCGTTCTCCAGAACTTTTTAAATTTAATTCCTTTTTGATGTACTACTACTGCTAAAAATATACCTAGTGCAATTTGGATTGTTGATGCTACAAGCGTCCATACAACAGTCCATCCTAATACATCAAAGAATGTAGATCTCCAAATTTCTACTGTAAATATATCTTTTAATGTTTCAAGTCCTACCCAGCTAACTAAGCTAGCTGGTGGACTATGATAAAGATCATAATTTGTAAATACTAAAGCAAAACTAAATAGTATAGGGAATATTACTGAAAATACTAGTAATACAAACGCTGGACTTGTTATAAAGTATGGATATCCTTCTTCTAAAAGTATTTGATATTGTTCTCTTACAGAGTAAACTGAGAACCCATCATCTCTTCTTTTCCCATTAGCATAAGCATCTTTTATATTTAAATAGTAAAATAGCAGTCCAAAGGCTGTTACTATTATTGCAATTAAACCTTCTGCTAAAAGGAATATTGAATTATCTCTAGGTACTTGCTCTCCTAGGGTAAATATTCCCCAGTACCCCATATTAAATAAATCTTTAAATACAAAGATGAAAGATAAAAAGAAACCTAAAAATATCAATCCTTTTACTATTTGTTTGTTATATATTTGACCTAGTCCAGGTATTAAAGATAGTAATGCTGCTTTTTTTCCATGGTCAGACTTTTTTTGATTACTCATCTTTGGTGATACTTGACTAGTAACTTCTTCTACCATTTATATTCCCCCTTATTGATCGTAACTGTTTTACTTTAAATAAAACTATATTACTTATTAATTGCTGCTATTGTATTTTTTATAGTTGTAACAGCATTATCCAGTGCATCTTTAGCCTTTGCTTTTCCTGTAGCTATTGTTTGTAAAGCTGAATCTATTGGCTCCCATACAGAGTTCATTTCTGTTATACCAGGAGTTAATTCTGCATATTGAGATTGAGCTGCAACTGCTTTTGCACTATCAGTACTAAGTACATTTTCATCCTCAGCTAATGTTTTTATTGCTGGAACTTCTTGAGTTACCTCATATCTAGCTTTTGAATTTTCTTCATTTGCTAAAAATTCAACTAATTCTTCTGCTAATTCTGGGTTCTTACTATATGAACTTACATTGTAGCTTTTTACTCCTATTAATGACCCCATATGTTCTCCATTTGGTAATGTCGGTAATTCTACTACACCATAGTTTATTCCAGCTTGCTTATATGGTTCTATATTCCAAGGACCTGATATTACTGCAGCTGCTTTACCTTCTGTGAATAATGAATCTAAAGTATTTATACCTTGTTCTCCAACTATTCCTTTTGGAAATACTCCACTATCATAAAACTTAGATATGTATTCTCCTGCTTTTATTGCACCCTCATTATTAAGACCTATATCTTCAGCATTAAAACTTCCATCTTCATTTTTACCGAATATATATCCGCCAAATCCACTCATAACACCTTGTGCGTAGTATATTTGATCCCATAATGCTAATAATCCGTAGTTACCATCTTTAGTAACAGACTTTGAATACTCTAGCCATTCATCTGTAGTTTGTGGTAAATCTTCTTCAGATATTATATCTTTGTTATAATATAAAATTTGAGTTTCTACAGCCTTTGGAAGTCCGTAAACCTTCCCATTAACTATTTGTGATTCCATAGCTGAGTCTGTATATATCTCTTTAGTTGACTCATCTATTTCTAATTCTTTAAGTAATCCTGATGTAACTGCTGTTCCTATTTGATCTCCAGGTATTGTTATTACATCTGCACCTGTCCCTGCTGGACCATCTAATCTTAAGTCCTCTATTTGATTTGCATAAGTTTTTTCAACAACTTTTATTTTTACATTTTTTTCTTCTTCAAATTTCTTAATTGCATCTTCTATCCCACCTGATTTACTTTGATCTTCCCAAACTAATAAATCATAATCAGAATTATTTCCTGAACTAGTTGAGGCATCTCCTTTACTATCTGAAGGTCCACAACCTGTCATACCTACTACTAATGCTCCACATAATATTAGTGAACAAATTCTTTTAAACATATTTAATTCCCCCTAATTTTCATGAAATCGTTTTTACACTTTTAATTATAATTAAGTAAATTGATTTTGTAAATATATTTACTAAAAAAATATTAATAAATAGTAAATGATATAACTATAGTTCTATAATTAACTTTTCATAAATTAAACATTTTAAATAAAACACTATTTTAAATATTATTTATAGTAATTTTAATCTAAAAATAGTATTAACATTTATATTATTAGTAAAATTATTTACTAAATATAAATAGTAAATATCTTTACTATAAAGATTAATTATGGTTATAATGTATATATGATAAATTAAAACATCAGCTCTTTTATAATTTAATTTGTTAAAAATATAATTTTAAATAAAATAAATTGGAGGTTATTTAATGGTTACTATAAAAGAAATAGCTCAGAAATCTGGATTTTCTACTTCTACAGTATCTAGGTTATTAAATAATGATACCTCTTTATCAGTCTCACCAAAAACAAAAAGTAAGATTTTAAATACAGCTTTATCCCTAGGATATGAAAGAAAGTATATTAAAACTATTATAGAAAAAATTGCATTACTATTTTGGATTACTGATACAGAGGAGTTAGAAGACGTTTATTTTAAAGAAATGCGTTTACAAATAGAAAAATATGCTAATGAGAAAAATATGGAGTTAATCACTATAAAAAAGCAAGATGGTATAAGCAAAATACCTAAAGATATAAGTGGATTTATTGCTGTAGGTGGATTCTCAACAAGTGAAATATTAGAACTGAACAAAATAACTAAGAATGGTGTTTTTATAGATTCAAATCCTACTCCAGATTTATACGATTCAGTACAACCAAATACTTCTAGAATAACACATAAGGCTCTGGATTATTTTATTAATGCTGGTCATACAAATATAGGATTTATAGGTGGTACATATTTAAATCATGACACAAATGTTCATGAAAAAGATATAAGAGAAATTGCTTTTAGAACATATTTATATAATAAAAATTTACTAAATGAAAATAATATTTTTATAGATAAAAAATTTTCAGTAGAGACAGGATATAAAATGACTAAAAAAGCTATTGAAACTTTAAATGATAACTTACCTACAGCATTTTTTATTGCATCAGATGCTATAGCTATAGGTGTTCTTCAAGCATTAAATGAGCATAATATATCTATTCCTCAAAGAGTTAGCGTTATAAGTATTAATAACATTGATATTTCAAAATATGTATCTCCACCGCTTAGTACATTCCATATTGATATACCTGAACTATGTAAAACATCAATATCATTACTATCAGAACAAATAATAGATGGTAGAACTATTAAAAAGACTGTTCTTTTAAATTCTGAGTTAATAATTAGAAAAAGTTTTTGCTTATAATAAGCATATATTAAAATAGCCTTCATAAAATTGAAGGCTATTTTTAATATATATCCGAAAACTCTATATTCATATTGCTTATATTGGTTAGATTAACATTGTTGACTCTATCAACTTTATTTTTGTTATTTTCGCACAACTTATCAGGTAAATTTATTATAAACTCTGAACCTACTTCTAACTCACTATCTACAGAGATACTTCCGTCATGCATTTCTACTAAATATTTAACTAATGAAAGACCTATTCCACTTCCTTCTCTTTCATTTTTCATCTTACTTTTTACTTGTTCGAATCTACCAAATATGCTATCTAACTTATCTTTAGGAATACCAATTCCATTATCTCTTACTTTTATTTTTATACTTTCTTCACAATATATACTTACTTCTATATTACCTTTATCTTTACTAAACTTAATTGCGTTAGATAATAAATTCAGCATTATCCTCTCCATATTATCTTTATCAAATGCAATTATTTTTTCTTCACAATCTGTATCAAATATTAAATTTAAATTATGATTTTTTATAAATTCACTTACAGACATACACACATCTTCTATAAAACTTATTATATTGCCATTCTGTGGGCTATGATCAAAGTGACCAGAATCAACCTTAGTTGTATCTATTAAGTTATTAACAAGCTTAAGTAACCTAAGCCCATTTTGCCTAAGTATTCCTAAGTATTTTGTAAAATATTCATAGTCATCTTGATTTAATTTATCTAACCTTAAGTTTATTACCTGTAATGAACTTAAAATTATATTTATAGGTGTTCTCAGCTCATGTGACAAATTCGCAAAAAAATCCATTCTTAATTTTTCTAGACTCTCATTTGCTTCTACATCCTTAGTTATATCTCTTATTATTCCTACCCTTTTTTTTACATCATCACTATTACTCCTTATTGGCATATACTCCTTTTTCAGCCATTTATATCCATACTCATTTTTAAATTTCGATATACCTATTTCTTTTTCATTATCATATTCATTGTATTTTTTTTCGTATTCTATTCTATCATCCCAATACTTGTCCCAATTTTCACAACTATCATATAAGTTCATATCTTCTGGTCTTATACCAAACATTTTTTCAAATGCGGAACTTATATATACAGGGGTTTTATCATTTTCAATTATTATTATTTCATCTATATTATTTGTTATTTGAGATAATATTTCTTGATTCTTTTCTAATTCTTCTATTGATATAACTTCTTTCGTAATCTCAACGGATATTCCCATAGTACCTATTGTGCATCCATTTGTATAATCTATACATGGCCATTTTGTTATTTCATAATATTCTTTTTTATTATCTTTAATAATTGCTTGTCTATATGTATGAAACGTATCTTTTTTTAAAACGGATTTATCATAAAAATTTGATTCTTCAGCTTGATTTTTTTCCATTATATCATACTCTGTTTTTCCTATAACATCAGTAATTTTTAAACCCATAGATTTGAGAAATGCATTATTAACGTCTGTGTACTTACCATCTATATCTTTAATCCATGCTAGAAATGGTGCTTTACTCATTGCTGGTGATATTGCTGGTGATACTTTACTTACTTGCCTAAATACCATATATAATTCTTTATCTTCTTTATTATAAATATCCATCTCATAGATAATATTCATAAATTTATTATATTTTCTTATCGTTTTCTTAGAGTTAATATCAACTTCTTTATATGTACTTATCCAATCTTTTATTTGCTCATCAGATAACATATTCATTATATTCTTATTATTGATATATTCTAGTTTTGTCTCAAATAACTCCTCAAAAGATTTATTTATATCTTTTATTTTTATGCCCAAATGATTGCCATAATTATCATTTATTATATCCGCACAACAGTAAGCAATCGGACTATTTTTTACTATTTTCTTATACATATTTTCTTCCATATATCCCTATTTGCTAATCTCCTTAAAAAATTCACAATGTTCTATTACTATTCCATATTTTACTATATTTTACTATATTTACAAGTAACTTATTGTTTATTTTGCATTTTATTACTTATTTTCCTTATATATAAAATTTTAACACAAAAAAGTTGCTTAATATAATTAAGTAATTACATTAAGCAACTTTTTTATATTTATACAATTTATAAACTCAAATAATCATTTTATTCATAGGATAAAGATTTATTTTTAAATGCTCTACTATACATATATTTAAATCGATTATTATATACAAATATAAAAGATATAAACAAAGCAATCAACTCAGAAATTGGAACAACTAACCAAACTCCATTAAGACCAAATATCATTGGTAAAATTATAATTCCAATTATAAATAAAATAAATGTTCTAAATAATGAAAGTATTGCTGATATCTTACTATTTGAAAATGCTGTAAACATTCCAGATATAAATATATTTAAACCTGAATACAAGAAACTAAACGAAAAAATTATAAATCCATCTAACGTTGTCTTAAATAATTGCTTGTCATCTACAAATATACCTATTAATACATCTGAGAAAACTCTAGATATAATAAATGTAGCTATTCCAAATACACTTATAATTAAGAAACTATATTTTACTAACTTCCTAATTTCTACTTCATTTTTACTACCATAATTATAGCTAATTCTAGGAGATACGCCAGATGTAAAACCTAAATAAACTGCATTTAATAAAAATTGAATATATAAGATTATAGTTATTGAAGCTACTCCATTTGCTCCTAAAAATCTTATTATAACTATATTATATAAAAATGTGGTTACAGAAATTGCTAACTGAGTTACCATTTCCGAAGATCCATTAAAACAACTTTATTAATTTAAAATTAAATTTAAATTTAACAAAATGAATTGCACTACTTTTTTTAGAAAAATGAATTATACCTATTATTGAAGGAACTCCATATCCTAACCCTGTTGCTATAGCAGCACTAGTAATACCCATTTTAAAAATATATAAAAATATATAATCTAAAACTATATTTAATACTCCTCCTCCAATAGCATTTATTAAGCCTAATTTAGCTACACCTGCTGTTATTAAAAAGTAATCTGAATATATTTTTAAAATTAAAAAAGGTGTGAATATTAACATCCATAATAAATAATCATAACAATACTTATATAATTGATCATTTCCACCTAAAGTATATATAATTTTATCTATAAAAATAATACATATTAAAGATACGATACAACCTACTACTAAGCCACTAATTGCTATACTTGTAAAACCTTCTTTAGCTTCTTTATCTTTGCCTTCTCCCATTAGCTTAGCTACAATAGCTCCTCTTCCAGTAGAAAACATTACCCCTACTCCTATAAGTAAATTAATTATAGGATATACTATATTTGATGCAGATAATACATCTACTCCTACAAACCTAGAAATAAATATACCATCATTGCTATTGTTGGCAATGTATATTTTATCAAAGATCCTAATGTAATCTTTTTTTCTAATGCATTACTCATAATTTCCTCCTTGAAAAATACTCTTATGTAAACTATAATAAAGTATCCTGTAAGAGGATAGTCAATAAGGAGAATAAAATATGGAGAATAAAGTAAAATATTTCACTACAGGTGAATTTGCAAAATTATGTAATATAAATAAAAAAACGCTATTTCATTATGATGAAATAGGATTATTTAAACCTGAAAAAGTTATGTCAAATGGATATAGATATTACTCTCATCACCAATTAGAAGTTATAAATGTTATATATATTTTAAAATCTATAGGTATGCCTTTAAAAGAAATTAAAAATTTTATAGAGAGAAGAACTCCTGATAATATAATAAATCTTTTTCAAGAAGAGATTATTGAAATTGAAAATGAAATTAATAGACTAAAAAAGTTGCAAGTCCAAATGTCTAACAAGATAAAGCTAATTACTGAGGGTAAAAATTTTACAAAATCTATTTTTTTAGAAAATCAAAAAGAAGAGTATCTTATTTTAAGTGACCCAATTGATAACACAAAACAAATTTATGATATCCAAACCTACTCAGATCATATAAATTATTGCTTTGATAATAATCTAAATATTGGATTTGCTGCGGGTGGAATAATTAGCTATGAAGATTTGCTCACAAGAAATTTATCTAAGTATAGCTACTATTTTACTAAAGTTGATGAGAATATTCCTAATGAAAAAATATTTATTAAGCCTAAAGGTATATATGTTGTTGGATATCATAAAGGATATTATGACAGTGTACAGATTATTTATCAAAAAATACTTGATTATATAAATGAAAATAATTTACATATTAATGGAGATGCTTATGAGGATATTCTAATAGATGAGGTATCCGTTAAAGATATAAATAATTATGTTATTAAAGTTTCTATTAAAGTAAAATAATTTTATAAATAAAAAGCTTAAGAATAGATTATATAATCTACTCTTAGGCTTTTATATCGTCTATTATTTCTTCATATGCAAATAAAGGTATATCATATAAATCTCCAAAGTTTTCATAAATAATTTTAGATGCTTTAAGTAAACTACTTATTGATGTTACATTAGGAATTGTTATACCCACTTTCTTTGCTGACAATTTCACTCTTTCATCAGGAACACAGCATAACACTCCAGGAATATTATCATATACCTCTTGACACCTTAATTCTCTTAAAATTAAAGGAATTTTTATTCTCATTTTATTTTTACCAGATCCTAAACCTTCAATCTGCCTTATATAATTTATAAATATACTAAAGTCATTGTTTTCATTAGAAATTTTTAAACTCTCTTTTATATCATTCCAATTATTAGCTATTATAGATATACTTGAATAATAGTCCTTTCTAAAGCTTACTTTCTTCCTAGGAACTAATCCACTACACATTTTTACTATATCATTAGCATTAATATTACGACTTTCAATCTCATCATTTACAAAATCATCATTCATCCATAATTCTATTTTATCTTTATTGTTTAATTTCAGATAAGTTATAAAAAATGCTGCATTTTCCAAGGTCCTGTTTTTGACCATGATGATGATAGAACAAATAATAAAAATAAATCATTTTCATCTTTTAAGTCTAATCCCATATTTTTATTATTAGGTAATATTATATTGAACTTATACACCCACCCATTATACTTATTATCTTCGCTTATATTTATATAAGATAGTTTTTCTTTATTTTTTGTTACTGCATTTATTAATTTATCTTTCATATTATTTCCTTTTTATAAATTTATTTTTATATTCATACCCAATTTTTCTATTTATAAAATAATTTTTTAAAACCATCTTTTACTTAAGCAGTCTTTTAATATTTCAAATTCTTTTCTTCCTATAGATGTTTTTATCTCTTCTTCTATACTCTCCTTTAATAATAAGGTTTCTTCAAAAAATCTTTTACCTTTTTCTGTTAGTAGTAATATCTTATCTCTCGAGTTACCTTCTACATATTCAGTGTATATATATCCTCTTAGAATTAAATCTTTTGTGCATTTATGAACACCTTGACGTGATATATCTATTATTCTAGCTATCTGAGCTACACTCATAGGTTCCCTTTCTATTATAGCTAATATATACGATTCTGTATCACTTATATATTCCTCACCCAACTCTACCCATTTATCTCTTACCAATTTTCTAAGTTTTGCATGCTTTTCGCTTATTAAGTCTATTATATTTAAATCTTTAAAATATGACTGCATATATTGTCTCCTATTTTCTATAATTAGTATCTATTAGTATTATATCTTTTTTACAAAGTTTTTTTAAGTACAATTTTAATATCGTAAACTTAGTTGACATTATTTTTCCATTATGTTAACATATCTATGTCAACTAAGTTTACAATATTAAAGAAAGAGGTATTTTCTAATAATGGGAAAAAATAAAAAAGAACATCTTATATTTGTTTTAATGATATGTACAACTATGGTATTCATAATGAGTTGTTACAATATAACATTAATAGAAGGCTTTTCAGTAAATGTTTTTAAACATGCTATTATGGGATTCATCCCCGCATTTATATTTGCATTAATAGGAGATTTATTTATAGTTGGTAAAATAGTAAAAATTATAGCTAGCAAAATAATTAAACCTGGAGATAGTATGAAGAAGGTAGGAATATGTATGTCCTTCTTTACAGGATGCGGTATGGTTCTTTGGATGTCATTCTTTGGAGCCGTTACAAATGTAGGTTTTGGGCCTAACTTGTTACCTGCTTATAGTATGGGTATAGTAAAAAACTTTATCTTCGCTATACCTTTAAATCTACTTATTGTATCTCCTTTAATTAGAGGTTTATTCTTTAAAATATTTCCTCCTACAATAGATACGAATGTAGCTTAACTAAAAAAGTAGCAATAATATTTTTATTATTGCTACTTTTTTTATATATTATTTTAAGAACATTTCTAAATCATCTTCAACATTAGTTATTCCACCTATACCAAAGTTTTCAACTAAAACTTTAGCAACATTTGGTGATAAGAATGCTGGTAATGTTGGTCCTAAGTGTATCTTTTTAACACCTAAGTATAATAGTGATAATAATACTATTACAGCTTTTTGTTCATACCAAGCTATATTATATGCTATTGGTAATTCATTTATATCATTAAGCTCAAACACTTCTTTTAATTTAAGTGCAATAAGTGCTAATGAGTAAGAATCATTACATTGTCCTGCATCTAATACTCTAGGTATTCCATTTATATCACCTAAATCTAATTTATTGTATTTATATTTAGCACATCCTGCTGTAAGTATTACTGTATCTTTTGGTAAGCTTAAAGCAAAATCAGTATAATAATTTCTTGATTTAGCTCTTCCATCACATCCAGCCATTACAAAGAATTTCTTTATAGCTCCAGTTTTCACAGCTTCTACTACGCTATCTGCAAGTGCAAATACTTGGTTATGTGCAAATCCACCTACTATTTCTCCTGTTTCTATTTCTGTTGGAGGAGCACATTTTTTAGCTTGTTCTATTATTTGTGAAAAATCTTTATTATCTTCGCTCTCACCTTTTATATGCTTAACTCCAGCAAATCCTGCTGCTCCTGTTGTGTATATTCTATCTTTATAGCTATCCTTTGGTGGTACTATACAGTTTGTAGTCATTAATATTGGACCATTGAAGCTTTCAAATTCTTCTTTTTGTTTCCACCAAGCATTTCCGTAGTTACCTGCAAAGTGAGAATACTTTTTAAATGCTGGATAGTAATGAGCTGGTAACATTTCTGAGTGAGTATAAACATCTACTCCAGTTCCTTCTGTTTGCTTTAGTAATAATTCTAAGTCTTTTAAGTCATGTCCTGATACAAGTATTCCTGGGTTATTTCTAACACCTATATTAACTTTAGTTATTTCTGGATGTCCATAAGTTCCAGTATTTGCACTATCAAGTAGAGCCATACCATCTACCCCTACTTTACCAGTTTCTAAAGTTAATGCTATTAATTCATCTATAGATAAGCTATCATCTAAAGTTTTAGCTAAAGTAGCTTGCATAAATGCATTTATCTCTTCACTATCATATCCTAATGCATTAGCATGCTTCATATAAGCTGACATACCTTTTAATCCATATATTATAAGTTCTCTTAAACTTCTTACATCTTCGTCTTTAGTAGCTAATACTCCTACTGTAGTAGATTTTTCATCTAATAATTTATCTATATCATCAGATTCTTTTTCTTTTCCGCTTCCAAGTATAGCATCTTTTACTTTAGCTAATACTCCTACTTTCACATCCATATCTTCATTTGAAGTTGCATTCCATAATGCTGCTTCTGATAAGTTTTCTTTATTATCTAACTTAGATAATAACTCTTCTTTAATAGCTAAAGTTTCTTTAACTCTTGCATAAAATACCGCATCATCGAAGTTAGCATTAGTTATTGTAGTGAATAAGTTTATAGTTATTAAGTGATTAACTTCGCTACTTACTTGCTTACCTTCTGCTCTAAGTCTTGTTGTTACTTCTGATAATCCTTTAGTTGTATATACTAATAAGTCTTGCATTCTTGCTAAATCTGGTGATTTTCCACATACTCCAAATTTAGTACATCCTGTACATCCTGCTGTCTCTTGACATTGAAAACAAAACATTTTTTCCATAATTATTCCTCCAAGATTTCTAATGTTTATTTTATATACACATTATAAGTTTAAATATAAATAAAGTCCGTAACATAAGTTACAGATTTCTAATTTATTTAAATTAATTCAAAATTATATAGGCTTTACTCTAATATTTAAGAGAAAAGCCTTACACAATTATTTTAAATTTATCATAGAATATTTTAAAGTCTAAGTATGGGGTGGAATTATGAAGAAATATAAAAGACAGTCACAAGAAGTATACAAATACACCTTAGCAAACCTTAATTTAAGGGAAGGTAAATCTACATCTTCAAATATAATATCAGTTATACCAGCAGGATCAAGAGTTACAGTAATTGATGGTGAGGAAGATTGGTATGAAGTAATATATAACAACCAAAGAGGATATGTATATAATGAGTATCTATCACAAACTAAATTCACATGGACTGATGTTACCTTAAGATCTTATCCATCATCTGAGTCAAATCCAGTAACAGTACTTCCTCATAAATCTATGGTCCAAGTTTTATCAGTAAATGGAGACTGGAGCCATGTTATGTATAATAACGATGAAGGATATATATTTAGCTATTTTTTATCTGATGATGGTAATCCTCCAGAAGGTTATGATTTCACTAATTTTAATACAGACATGACTAAATTTGTAAATGATAATAATATAAAGAGTCCTACTAAAAATTTAATTGTAACAAATTTGGAAAATAAATTTACTTATATATTTGAAAAAGATTCTAATAATAACTGGATTTTACTATATAAATGGATTTGTACAATCGGAAAACCTAGTACTCCAACTATAAAAGGTACATTTTATGTAAGTGGTAGAAAACCTTATTTTGGATCTTCTACTTATAGAGTAAAATATGCAACTAGAATTAGAGGTAGTTATTATTATCACTCAATTTTATTTAATGCTCAGGGTACTGAGATAATTGATGATAGATTAGGATTAGCTTTAAGCCATGGATGTATAAGATTAGCAGTCGATAATGCTCAATGGATTTATGATAATATATTAGATACTACTACTATAATAATCAATTAATTCTTACTTTAATAAAAAAATATTTTATTTAATTCAATATTTATTATTGTGTTTATTATATAGTTATTTATATAATAATAATTAATAAATAACGTTTTAACTAAGGAGTATTCTATGTACTTGTCAAAATTTACAGACTATAGTTTCAGAATCTTAATATATTTAGGAAATCATCCAAACGAACTTTTTACAGTAGATGAGCTTTCTTCTATACTTGATTTATCTACTCATCATATAAAAAAAATAATTTATAAACTAGCAAAGAATAACTATATTCTCTCTTCTAAAGGTAGAAATGGTGGTATTAAATTAGTAACAGATCCTAAAAATATAAATCTAGGGAATTTATTGGAAATAACAGAAGATAATTTAAATATTGTTGAATGTTTTTCTGATGATAGTAATACATGTAATCTTAATGGTAGATGTAGTCTAAAGCCTATAATAAATGATGCTTTAGATGCATTTAAACAAAAATTTAGTGAATATACTTTAGAAGATATCCTTTAAATTTCTAAATAAAAAATAGATGTATAAATTTATACATCTATTTTTTATTTAGATTGTATAATCTAAATAAAAAATAGATGTATAAATTTATACATCTATTTTTTATTTAGATTATACAATCTAAAATATCTTCTTTACTTATTTTATAAAAGTATTTTTCTATATCGATACTATTAATCACTTCTATAATAGATTCTTTCGAATATCTGCATCCACTAAGTAATTTAGATATATCTTCAACTTCACCTTCTCCAAAGAAATCTCCATTTATAAATATATCCCTAATTATACCTTTATCTATATTTATTTTAAATTCAACTTTTCCACCACTATATCTTTTAGACTTAGTTATATTAAATTTAGGAGATGCACCATAATTCCAGTTCCAAGACTCGAATCTTTCTTTTGATATCTCATTTACTCTGTATAAATCTTCATCAGTAAGTGTATATATGTTTTTAGTATTTTTAAGCAAACTTTCTAACATAATTTCTTTAAATTCTAAAGTACTAATATCTTTATCTAGATGTTCCGATATGTTTGTAACTCTTTCTCTTACAGACTTTATTCCTTTTGAAATAATTTTATCTTCAGCTACAGTTATACTTTTTACCATAGATTCAATATCTGTATTAAATAATATTGATCCATGATGAAGTCTACTACCATTTTTTATATATTGAGCATTTCCAGAAAATTTTCGTCCATTTATTAATAAATCATTTCTACTATTAAAATATGCATTTATACCTTGTTTTTCTAATGCATGTATTATTGGCTTTGTAAATTCACTAAAATCAATTCCACTACCTTTATAATTCTTATTTATAAAGGTAAATTGCCAACCATTCATATCAGTATATATAGTTCCTCCACCACTCATACGTCTAACTACATTTATATTATTTTCTTCTGCATACTTTTGATTTATTTCTTCTATAGTATTTTGAAATTTTCCTATCATCAGAGTTGGCTTAGTTCTCCAAAACATAAATATATTATCATCACCTAGTTCTTTTTCAGTCATTAGGTAATACTCTAGGGCAAAGTTAAAATATGGACTCAATGAATTACTTTCTACATATATCATATTTTACTCCTTTATTTTATAGCTTCTTCTGCTTTATATGAACTTCTTACTAAGGGACTACTAGCTATATATTTAAATCCTTTTTTTATCCCTTCTAACCTATATTCTTCAAATTTTTCTGGAGTAATATATTCTTCAATTTCTATATGATTCTTTGAAGGTCTTAAATATTGCCCTATTGTAAAAATATCACATCCTACAGATAAAGCATCATCCATAACATTATAAACTTCTTTGTCACTTTCACCTAAACCTACCATTATACCTGTTTTAGTTAGTATATTAGGTGCTTTAGTCTTTATATACTTTAATACATTTAAACTTCTCTCGTATATTGCCTCTGGTCTTACCTTATCATATAATGACTTTACTGTCTCAATATTATGATTTATAACTTGTGGATTTTCTTTTATTACTATATCTAAATTTTTTTCAATTCCTTTTAAATCAGGTATTAAGACTTCTATAGTTGTATTAGGATTAAGTTCTTTAACTGCTTTAATTGTTTTTGCAAAATGACTTGCTCCACAGTCATCTAGATCATCTCTTGTAACACTTGTTATAACTGCATGACTTAGTCCTAATTCTTTAACTGCTTTAGCAACATTCATTGGCTCATTTTCATCAAGTTGCTGCGGATTTCCATTATTAACATTACAAAATCTACAATTTCTAGTACATTGACTTCCCATTATCATAAATGTAGCAGTTCTTTTTTTATAACATTCACATAAATTCGGACAACTAGCTTCTTTACATACAGTGTTTAATTCTAATTCTCTCATCATAAACTCAACTTCTTTAGTTTCTTCACTATTAATCTTTACTCTTAACCAGTCTGGCTTTCTTTTAGAAGTTTTAATGCTCATTTTATTCCCCCTAATAAAAATTTATTACTTGAACAATATTAGATAAAAACTTCTAAATTCCTTCATCTTACTATTTAATTATTTGTTTTATTCTTTTATCTAGTATTTTTTCATAATCTATAAAATCATATATTTTGTTATCGAATATATTGGAGAATTGTCTTAACTCTTCTAGATTTAAATCTTCTATTGATTTATTATTATCCTCACAATAAATTACAATAGAACCAACTATACTATGAGCACTTCTAAATGGAATTCCTTTTTTAACCAAGTAATCAGCCACCTCTGTCGCATTTAAAAATCCACCTTGTACACTCGACTTCATTTGATCCTTATTTACTTTTAATGTAGCTATCATCTCTTCCATTACTTGTATACACATTTTTAGTTGTTTTACACTATCAAAGAATCCTTCTTTGTCTTCTTGCATATCTTTGTTATATGCTAATGGTAATCCCTTCATAACAGTTAAAAGACCTATCAAATTTCCATAGACCCTTCCAGTTTTTCCTCTTATTAATTCTGCTCCATCTGGATTTTTCTTTTGAGGCATTATACTGCTTCCTGTAGTATATAAATCATCTATTTCTACAAAACTAAACTCCTTGCTACTCCATAGTACTAACTCTTCACTTAGTCTACTTAAATGCATCATTATTATAGAAAAATCACTCATTAGTTCTATTAAGTAATCTCTATCGCTAACTCCATCCATATAATTCTCAACTACTCTTTTAAACCCTAACTTTTTCATAGTTATATTTCTATCAATATTATGAGTAGTACCTGCTAACGCCCCACAACCAAGTGGACTTTCATCTAATATTTCCAATGCATTTTGTAGTCGTTTTTCATCTCTAGTAAACATGCTATAATAAGCCATTAAATGGTGTTTAAATGTTACTACTTGTGCTCTTTGTAGATGTGTGTATCCTGGCATTATAACTGAATTATTGTCTGCAACTTCTTTAATTATTTTTCTAAAACTATTTATTTGGTTTATTAAATCTATAGTTTTTTCTTTTGCATATAATCTCATATCTGTTGCTACTTGGTCATTTCTACTACGTCCTGTATGAAGCTTTTTGCCCAACTCTCCAATTCTATTTATTAAATTTATTTCAACAAAACTGTGTATATCCTCATAATTTCCTTCTAATTTTAAACTTCCATTTTATATATCTTCTTTTATTTTTATTAATGTATTAGTTATTTCTTCACATTCTTCTTTACTTAGTAATCCACACATCCCTTGCATATAAACATGAGCTATACTGCCTTCTATATCTTGTTTATATAATACTTTATCAAACTCAAATGATTTATTAAATTCTTCCATTAATTTATTTTCTTCTTTTCTAAAACGTCCACCCCATAATTTCATAATTTGCCCCCCAATAAATATCCTATATTTTTATAATAAAAAAGCCTCTTGGAATAAAATCCAAGAGGCGAATACTATCCGTGTTACCACTCTTATTGGTAAAATTAACTTACCCACTCTATCTCTTAAGGCGAGGTCACCTACTACCATACTTATTTCCTGCAGTATTCTCCAAAGCTCTTTTCATATAAATATCAATACTTAGCTTCCACCATCCTAAGCTCTCTATAAAATTAATTTATATTACTCTCTTTTTCATAGAATTTATTATTTTATTAATAGTTATGGTAGTTTATTAATTTTTATTTGTCAATTATTTTTATCTAATTATTTTAGTTTATCTTGATTGTATATTATAAAATATGAAATGGATTTATATTAATTTCACTCTTAACAACTTCTAGATCTTCAATTTGATCTAAAAATCTCTTCATTACATCTTTAAATATATCTTCGCTTTCAAAATGATTACAGTCAATTAAGCATATACCCGCATCAGCTGCATCCTGTGCTTCATGATATTTAACATCACCTGTAATTAAAACATCAGCTCCAGATTTTTGAGCCTTTTTAGCAAAATCAGCTCCTGATCCAGTTACAACAGCTACTTTATTGATTGTAGTATTTAAATCGCCAACAACTCTTAATGAATCCATATTAAGTTTTTCTTTTATCATAGTTGAAAGTTCTTTTAAACTAATTTGTGTTTCTAATTTGGAAATTCTTCCAATACCAACTTCATTGCCCTTATTTTCTAACTTATATAAATCATAAGCTACTTCTTCATAAGGATGAGCCTTTAGCATAGAGTTTATAACTCCTCCTAAAATTCTTTGAGGAACTATTGTCTCAATTCTAACTTCTTTAACATCTTCTATTTTATTAGTTTCACCTATAAATGGATTTGTTCCTTCTAACGGCATAAATGTTCCTATTCCATCTGTATTAAATGTACAATGGCTATAATTTCCTATATGTCCTGCACCCGAATTTCCTAAAGCCTTTCTAAGACCCATTTCATGAGTTTTAGGCACAAATACAACTAGTTTATATAAAACTTCTCTATTAGTTGTATCTAGTACTTTAGAATTTTCAAATCCCATAACTTCCATAAAATAATCATTTAATCCATCAAAAGCTATATCAAAATTCGTATGCATTGAATAAATAGCTATATTATTTCTAATAAGTTTATGTATTAATTTTCCTTTAAAATCACCTGTAGTTACCTTTTTCATCTTAGAAAATATAAAAGGATGATGAGTAACTATTAAATCTACATTATTATTTATAGCTTCTTCTATTATAGATTCATTAGCTTCAAGACAAACTAGTACCTTTCTTATTTCTTCATCTAAATCACCTACTAATAATCCTACATTATCCCAATCATAAGCTAAATTTGTAGGATACTTAGCTTCTATCTTTTTTATAAGGCTTTTTAATTTCATATTATTTATCACCCCTTAAAATTTTTATTATATTAAATTATTTAACTTCTCAATAATAGATTTACTAGCATTTCTTTTAGCTTCTACTGCCTCTCCAGTTTTTCCTTCTAATTTTTCTATTATAGAATTATACTTATATACTTTTTTATCTATAAATTCTTTAAGTAAAGGATCTTTATTTTCTATTAGTTTTTTACTTACTTCAAAGTATATTTCATCTTCAACTTTAGTATTGTTACCAGTAAACTTTGATTCTATTATTTCATATATTCTAAAGTCTTCTTTTACAAGTACTTCATCAAGTATTTCATATCCATTATTTACTAAATATTTTCTTAATTCTTCTTGAGCTTGCATAGGTTGAAGTATAAGCTTATCTACAGAGTGTGCAACTTCTTTATTAGCTTCTAATAATTCACTAATTAGTATACCTCCCATACCAGCTATAATAACTTCATCTACTTCCCCCTTTTTAAGTACTTCAATTCCTGAACCTAGCCTTAAATCAGTTTTATCAGTTAAGTTATTATTTCTAACTTCCTTACGTGCATTTTCAAGCGGACCTTTATTTACATCTGCAAGTATAGCAAATGGTACAACCCCTTTATTCAATAGATAAACTGGTATATATCCGTGGTCTGTTCCTATATCTGCAACTCTCTTTCCTTCACTAACTAATGATGCAATTTTTAATAATCTATCTGTTAATTTCATTTTTGCCATCCTCTCATAAATTTCTATATTGTGTAAATTATATTTAGTATTTTTCTATGGTTATATATAAAAATTCGCCTTAATTAGTATAAGGCGAATTTTTGTTATATATTAAAATCCTAGTCTAAATAGTCTCTAAGTTTTTTAGATCTACTTGGATGTCTTAATTTACGTAAAGCTTTAGCTTCTATTTGTCTTATTCTCTCTCTAGTAACATCAAACTCTTTACCAACTTCTTCAAGAGTTCTAGCTCTACCATCTTCAAGTCCAAATCTAAGCTTTAATACTTTTTGTTCTCTTTCATTAAGTGAACCTAATACTTCTTCTATTTGTTCTTTTAATAAAGAGTATGCTGCAGCTTCTGCTGGTGCAGGAGCATCATCATCTGGTATGAAGTCTCCTAAATGAGAATCTTCTTCTTCACCTATTGGAGTTTCTAAAGATACTGGATCTTGAGCTATTTTCATAATCTCTCTAACTTTCTCTTCAGTCATTTCCATTTCTTTTGCAATTTCCTCAGGTTTTGGATCTCTACCTAATTCTTGAAGTAATTGTCTTGATACTCTTATTAATTTATTTATAGTCTCAACCATATGAACTGGTATTCTTATTGTTCTTGCTTGATCTGCTATAGCACGAGTTATAGCTTGTCTTATCCACCATGTAGCATAAGTTGAGAATTTAAATCCTTTTACATAGTCGAATTTTTCAACTGCTTTTATAAGACCTAAGTTACCTTCTTGTATAAGATCTAGGAATAGCATACCTCTTCCTACATATCTCTTAGCTATACTTACAACAAGTCTTAAGTTTGCTTCAACTAATCTTTGCTTTGCTATTTCATCACCTTCAAGCATTCTTTTAGCTAATTCTACTTCTTCATGTGGCTTTAAAAGAGGTATTTTACCAATTTCTTTTAAATACATTCTAACTGGGTCATCTATACTTATTCCTTTTGGTAAAGATAAATCTATAGCTTCTAACTCAATAACTTCTTCTTTATCTATATCATCAGGATTTTCATCTATACTATCCATATCTAAGTCATCACTAACACTAAAATCTATATCAACTTTTTCTGATTTATCTTCTATAACTTCTATACCTAAATTACCTAATGTTTCATATAAATTTTCTACTTGATCCTTATCTAGCTCTGTTTCTGAGAAAGCTTCCATTATTTCTGCAAGAGTAAGTGCGCCTTGCTTCTTACCTTTTTCTATCAGTGATTTTGCTGCGAATTTTTTTGATGTTTTCTTATTGTTATCAGTCACGCTCTTACCTCCCTTCTACAAGCTATGTAGCATCTTTCTTATTTCAACTATTTTTAAAGCAATTTCCATAACTTTCACATCTACCTCTTTCAAGTCATCTTTATTTGTTTTTTGTTTTTCAATATTTTTCTGTTCTTGTAATAATCTATTCATTTGTTCTTGGAGATTATTTTTTTTTAGATTTCTTACAATCTCATCAATACTTTTTGTATCGTTGATATTTATTCCGTCTAATGATATTCTCTCCAAATCTTTCAAGTATTCTTCGGATATGTTTAAACTTGTAATTTTGTCAATAGTTATTTTGTCCAATTCTCTATTTTTAATGATGTAATTTAAAATTTCTTTACTTCCATTTAATAAAAAATCTGACTCGTCAAGCTTTAATAAAGCTACGTGTCTAATTTTTTTATTTTCTAACATTAATTTTATAAGAGTCTCTTCTACATGTTCCTTACCATGTTCTATAGCCTTAGGTTTTTCTATTACTATAGATTCTCTTTTTTTATTGGTATATTTAGTGTAATTTTTATTATATGCACTATTATAATTTTTACCATAAATTTCTTTTTTTATAGACTCTGTACTAATATTTATTTGCTTTGCTATATAATTTGTATAGTAATCAACTTCAACTGGACTTTTTATTGATTTAAGTATATTTGATGCTTCTTTAGCAAACTTCACTCTTTCTTCATCTTTTTCTAAATTAAACTTTCTTTTTAGATGATTTATTTGGAATTTTATATAGTGAGTAGAGTCATCAATTGCTTTTTTATAATCATCCAGTCCATATTTTCTAATAAATTCATCAGGGTCTTTTGCATCTTTTAAGTTAAGTACTTTTATATTTATACCAACTTTAGAAAGAATTTCTATAGCCCTTAAGCTTGCTTTAATACCTGCTTCATCAGAGTCATAAGATATAATTGCAGTATCTGCATACCTCTTTATTAAATTCCCCTGCTGTTCTGTTAGGGCCGTACCTAAAGTTGCTACAACATTTCTTACTCCATACTGGAAAAGCGATATTAAATCCATATATCCTTCAACAAGTACAATAGTTCTGTCTACTATATTTTTTCTAGAAAAGTTTAATCCATAGAGATTATATCTTTTGTTAAAAATTAAAGAATCTGGTGAATTAAGATACTTAGGTAGTGAATCATCTAAAACTCTACCTCCAAATCCTATAACATTTCCTCTATAGTCAAATATAGGAAACATAACTCTATTTCTAAATCTATCATAATATCTATCACCATCTACTTTATGATTTACAAGACCTGACTGAACTAAATCAGATTTGTCATATCCTTTCGATAATAGATAATCCATGAGCTCATGCCATGCATTTTGTGAATAACCTAATCCAAACTTTTTAATAGTTTTATCATCTAGGCCTCTTTTTCTTAAATAATCATAACCTGGATTTTTCCCTTTTAACAGATTAGCAAAATAAAACCTTGCAGCTTCAAGATGTATATCTTGATATTTTTTAGACTTTTCTATTCTTAGCTTATCTTCTTCATTCATATTGGTATTTATTTCTATACCACATTTATTAGCTAATAACTTCACTGCATCTATAAAATCCAAATTTTCCATCTTCATTACAAAGTTTATTACATCTCCACCTTCGCCACATCCGAAACACTTATAAATCTGCTTAGATGAGCTTATATGGAATGATGGCGTCTTTTCTCCATGAAAAGGACATAGTCCTTTATAATTGCCCCCAGATTGCTTTATAGGCATATATTCTGATATTACGCTTGCAATATCACATCTATTTTTAATTTCTTCTACAACATCTTTTATATCATTCATATTATCACCTTCTGGTGTAATTTTTTTATTAACATTACTATTTTACATTATATTGCAAAAAAGTCAAATACTCTTATACATATTTCGACTTTTTTTCTTAAATTCCTTCTTAATATTAAAAAAATTCTATTATTTTTGCACTTTTCTTTTAATTGATATATATTATTATCTTCATAAATAAAAATATAAAATGTAAAATAATATTTTTATCTTTTTATTTATATTTACAAAAAAGTTTATTTTTAAACTTAAAATCTCAAATAAAAAGATGATTCTAAGGTATATCTCAGAATCATCTCTATTATTTTCCGTAAATTCTATTTATTTCTAAGTTTTATACTTTCTATTTGTAAAATTATCTTAAATAATTTAACTAATACATCTCAAAATAATATTTATATAAAAAAGAGGCAAATAGCCTCTTTTTTAACTCTATAAATTTTTTACTTGTAACCTTACATCACTCATTAATTCTCCAAATTCATCAAAGTGAAGTGACTGAGCTCCATCAGATAAAGCTTCACTAGGATTTGGATGAACTTCTATCATCAAACCATCTGCACCACAAGCTAATGCTGCAATAGACATTGGTTTAACTAAATATCTTACACCAGTTCCATGACTTGGGTCTACTATAACCGGTAAATTAGTTTCTTTTTGTATTATTGGAACTGCTGCTAAATCTAATGTGTTTCTAGTATAATCATTATAAGTTCTTATACCTCTTTCACACATGATTATATTTTTATTACCTTCTACAGCTATATATTCTGCTGCACCAATCCATTCATTTATAGTTGATGCTAATCCTCTTTTTAACATTACTGGCTTATCTTGTTTTCCTACTTCAGTTAAAAGGGTAAAATTTTGCATATTTCTAGAGCCTATTTGAATTACATCACTTACTTCATATAATTTTTCTAAATCTCTAATATCCATAAGCTCTGTTATAACAGCAAGTCCAGTTTCTTTTTTTACAGCCTTTAATATTTCTAGACCTTCTTCTTTTAAACCTTTGAATGAATTTGGTGATGTTCTTGGTTTGAACGCTCCACCTCTTAGTATATTAGCACCTTGAGATTTTATAAATTTAGCAGTTTCTAAAAGTTGATCATAACTTTCTATAGCACAAGGCCCTGCCATTATTATCTTATTTTCTTTTGCTACTATTTTTTTACCGCATGAGTTAATTTCAATTTTTATGTCGTCATTAAATAGTGTCTTTCTCATCAATTGTAAACTCCTTTACTTCTTCTCGTTGGTCTTTAGTTAGAGAGTTTAAATGTATATCTATAGTTTTACCATTAATTAAAAGTTTACTATTTAAATCCATAAGAGGTATCAAAACAAACGCTCTATCTTGAATTCTTGGATGAGGAAGTAATAAGTTTTCATCATTTGATATTTTATCATTAAAAAATAATATATCTACATCTATAGTTCTTGGTCCCCACCTTATAATTCTTTTTCTGTTTAACTTTTGTTCTATGTCTTGACATAAATTTAGTAGTTCATATTCATCTAAATTAGTTTGTACCTCTAGACATACATTTAAAAAATCCGCTTGGTCTGTATATCCCCAAGCTTTCGTTTCATAAATTTTAGATTTCTTAGTTATTTTTACATTTTCATGGGTATCAATTAATTCGCATGCTTTTAGTATATACCCTAATCGATCTCCCATGTTAGTTCCAAGACCTAAGTAACTTATATTCATTATCTGCCTCTCCTTATTTCAACTCCAAAATAGTCATAAATTCCATTTACAGGAGCTTCAGGCTTTTTTACTCTAACCATTACCTCATTTATAAGTCCAAATCTCTCTAAAGTTTCTTTAGCTATATTTTCTGCTAAAGCTTCTATAAGATTAAATCTTTTATTTTCTGTTATTTCTTTTACTACATTATAAACATCTGCATAACTAACTGATTTATTCATATCATCAGTTAACCCAGCTTCTTTAGTATCTACTAAAAGTTCCATATCTATAAAAAACTTTTGACCTAGAACACTTTCTTCTTTTAATACACCATGATATCCATAAAATCCTAAATTATTTAATAGTATTTTATCCATTTTTAAAACCTACCTTCTGTATATAGCATCTGCCATCTTAGCTGCCTTTAAATTTTCTTTAACATCATGAACCCTAACTATATCAATACCATCTCTAACACCTAATACTGTTGTAGCTATTGTTCCTTCTAATCTTTCCTTTGGCTCTACATTAAGTACGTTTCCTATTACAGATTTTCTAGATGTTCCAAGTAAAACCGGAAATCCTAAATCATTTAATTCTTCTAGCCTTTTAAGTACTTCTAAGTTTTGTTCAAAAGTTTTTCCAAATCCTATACCAGGATCTAAAACTATTTTTTCCTTTTTAACGCCAGCTTCAAGTCCCATATCTATGCTTTCTTTAAGAGATTTTTTAATACTTTCCATTATATCTTCGTTATACTCTGTTCCCTCTTGATTATGCATTATACAAACGTGAGCATCATATTTAGCTACTACCTTAGCCATATCTTCATCCTTTTTTAATCCCCATACATCATTTATCATTTCTACACCTAATTTTAAGGCTTCTTCAGCAACCTTAGCCTTATATGTATCTATTGATATTGGTACACTTATTTCTTTTTTAAGCTCTCTGATTACAGGTATTACTCTTTGAATTTCCTCATCCGCTTCTACATACTTATGACCTGGTCTAGTTGATTCGCCTCCGATGTCGATTATATCGGCTCCATCTTCTATCATTTTTTTAGCATGATTTATAGCTTCATCTATTTTATTAAAATTTCCTCCATCTGAAAAACTATCAGGAGTAACATTTAAAATTCCCATTATATAAGTTTTTTTTCCATATTCAAACATTCTTAAATTTCTCCTATCCTAAATTTATTAGGCTCATTGCTTCAGCTCTTGTAGATGGATCATTTTCGAATGCTCCTCTAACTGCCGATGTAACAGTTTTTGATCCTGGTTTTTTCACACCTCTCATTGTCATACACATATGCTCTGCTTCTACAACTACCATAACTCCATAAGGTTGTAATTCTTCCATTATTATGTCTGCTATACCTTTAGTTATTCTTTCTTGTAATTGAGGTCTTTTAGCAAAAGTTTCAACAACTCTAGCAAGTTTTGATAAACCTGTTAGTCTTCCACCCTTTGGTATATATGCTATATGTGCTTTACCAAAGAAAGGCACTAAGTGATGTTCACAGCATGAATAAAAAGGTATATCTTTTACTATAACCATTTCTTCATGTTTTTCATCTTGGAAAAGAACCTTTAGATGTTCTCTTGGATCTTGATGAATACCTGAATATATTTCTTCATACATTCTTGCAACTCTACTAGGAGTGTCTACAAGACCTTCTCTATCTGGATCTTCTCCTATAGCTTCTAATATATCTCTTATCGCATTTTCTATCTTCTTCTTATCTACTTTACTCATTGGTTTAACCCCCTTGACTAGTAAGTTATTTTTATATAATTTTTCATAACCACATCTTTAAATATGTAGTTATAAATATTTAACAACTTTTCATATTTTTCTTCATTTTTTACTTCATTCACTAATTCATAAAGACGAGGATTATCATGCTTTAATTCATTAAGTAATTTTTTATCCTTCGGTATCCATTTATTATTTATAGTAAAATACCCAACTATTAATTCTTTTAAATATAAATTAACTAAAAAATTATATTCAAATAAATCAAACTTTTCTTTATTTTTCAACCTAGTTATACTAGAATATATTTCAGACTTTATAAAAAACTTTTCTTCAGCTGAAATTCTATTCGGACCTTCCATATATTTTGACTTGCATAATTGTATTATACCCGCTGCTGTATTATTTCTATCAAAGATAACTTTAGCATCCTTCATTTCCTTTAAGAAAAAGTATTCTTTATTATCCAAAAGTTCCTTAAATCCTCTTCTCGAGAAATAGTTTATATCAAATTCTATTCCTTCAATTCTTTTTATTTCTCTTACTTGATTTTCACCTATGTTTACAAATACAAAAACATCAATATCATTTATATTTTCATTAGCTACATTTAAGTCTATATTCTTAGATGACCCGACTAAAAATACAGCTATAGTGTTAGAGTTTTTTATTATCTTATCTATTTCTAATTTATAAATTTCATAAATTTTACTTGTCATATCACTTCTCCACTAACTGTAATTTAATTATATGCAAACTACTATTTTATCAAATAATTCATTTGATGAATTATAGACTTTTTGCTCAATTTGTGTCACTTTAATAGCTTTCATAAGACTATTTGTGATGAATGCAAAATCATATTCTTCAATATCTTTTATTCTTATATTTTTTTCTATTAATTCTATATTTAGTTCTTCACAAATATCCAAAATCCTTTTTTTCATTATGCCATTTAATAAAGGTAATTCTTTATTTGGAGTGTAAATTGTATTATCTTTTATGAAAAATATATTGCTCATAGAACACTCCAGTATATTCCCATCACAATCTACAAATAAACCATCATCATAACCTTTACTAGATGCATATCTTTTAGTGTAAATATTTTCATAATAGTTTGTAGTTTTATGCTTATACAGTATACTATTACCTCTTTTTATAGGAGATATTATTAATTTGAATCCTTTTTCATAAGTTTCTTTACTATATGCCACATCACGAATTGAAATATTATAACCTTCATCAAATACAGTTAGCCTAAGTGCTTTATTTTTTATATTATTATCATTTATATACTTAATTACTTCTTTCTTTAAATCTTCTTTGCTATATTTAATATTAAAATTTAGTTCTTTAATGGAATTAAAAAGTCTATCCATATGCAAATCTAAATCTAGTGGGTCATTTTCTATTTTTATAGTCTCAAATAATCCTATTCCAAATTTGCTTAGTTCACTATTAAAACTTACACTACTCTTCATAGTAACCTCTTAATGCTTTCATTATAGATTTAGCTTTATCAAGAGTTTCTTGATACTCTTCACTTGGATTAGATCCCCATGTCATACCTCCACCTACTTGGAAGTATACTTTATTCTCTTTTTTGACAATAGTTCTTATGGCTATATTTAAATCCATATCTCCATTAAATCCTATATATCCAATTGAACCAGTATAAACATTTCTTTGAGTTGGTTCTAATTCATCTATAATCTCCATAGATCTAATCTTAGGAGCACCTGTTATCGAACCACCTGGGAAAGTAGCCTTTATAACATCTATTGCATCTTTATCTTCTTTAAGATTTCCAACTACTGTGGATACTAGATGATTAACATTTGCATATGGCTCTATTACAAATAATTCAGGTACTTTTACACTACCGATTTTAGATATTCTACCTATATCATTTCTTTCTAAATCTACTATCATAAGTAGTTCCGCTCTATCTTTTTCGCTATTTCTTAATTCTTCTTGAAGCCTAAAATCCTCTTCTTTAGTTTTACCTCTAGGTCTAGTTCCTTTTATTGGTCTTGTTTCTACCTTCTTATCTATGCATTTTATAAATCTCTCAGGTGAATTTGATAAAATATTAAAACCATCAAAGTTTAAATATGCTCCAAATGGAGCTGGACTTATTCTTCTTAAATCTCTATATAGCTCATAACTGGACAAAGTAGTTTCACCATTAAATCTTTGAGTTAAATTTGCTTGATATATATCTCCTGATCTTATATAACCTTTAACTTTTTGAACAGATTCTTCAAATTCACGTTTTGTAAAATTAGATTGAAGTTTTATTGGCTCTACATCTTTTTCTTCATAACAAATAGAATCTATTCCTTTTTTTTCAGCATCTAATATTTGTCTTTCAATATGATTAATTATATTTTTTTCTTCTTCTACATTTATATCTGGTGTAGCTATATATGTTTTTTCTTCAAAGTGATCTATTACTATTACATAATTATATAGGCCAAAGTATAAATCATATACATTTAAATCGTCCTTAGCCTTTCTTGGAAGTTTCTCTATATAATTACCTAAATCATAAGATAAATATCCTACAGCTCCACCTATAAATGGTAAATGAGTATTATTAGTAACTTTGTATTTATTCAGTTCCTTTTGTAAATAATCTAAAGGATTTTCTTCTGTATTTTTGTATTTTAAAGTTTTAAATGGATTGCTACTAATAAAAGAATATCTACCTAATTTTTCTTTATCCATAGCGCTATCTAATATAAAACTATCTTTTTCATCTCTAAATATTGTAAATATTTCAAAGGAATTTAGTTTAGTTTTAATTTCTTTTATCATACTATATTTCCACCCTTTCTCTAGCTTCTTTTATAAAGTTCTTAAGTATCTCATGACCTTGTTCTGATAAAATAGCTTCTGGATGGAACTGAACACCTTCTATAAGATGTTTTTTATGTCTAATACCCATTATTTCTCCATCATTAGTTAGTGCAGTTATCTCTAAATCTCTTGGTAAACTTTCTTCATCTACTACTAATGAATGATATCTAGTTACATTTAATGGATTATTCAAATCTTTAAATACGCCTTTATTACTATGTTTTATACTATGAACCTTACCATGAACAGGCTCTATGGCCTTGATTATATTTCCACCAAAGGCATGTCCTATAGTTTGATGTCCTAGACATATTCCTAGTATTGGTTTCTTGCCTTTAAAATGATTTACTACATCTATACATATACCCGCTTCTGTCGGTGAGCATGGACCTGGTGATAAAACTATTATTTCTGGATTTAAATTTTCAATATCTTCTAGTGTTAATTCATTATTTCTCTTTACTACTATTTCTTCTCCTAATTCTCCTATATATTGAACTAAGTTGTATACAAACGAATCATAGTTATCAATCATAAGAATCATACCAAGTGCCCCCTTAAAGTGTATTTATTTTAACAAACTCTCAATACTATTATAGTCTAATTAAGTATTAATTTTGTACAATTTTTATATTTAATTATATATTCTTTACGAAATTCATGTCAATATAATTTACTTAAGCATAAAAAAAGGAGCTATATGCTCCTTTTTGATAATTTATATCCAGGGTTATAATATTTGTCTTTTTTCCCTTTTTGCTCTCTTGCATCTAGTAATTCATTTATCTTTGATATATAATACTCATCTTCACTAAGTCTTATTAGACTTGTTAGGTAGTATCCATCTGTACTTCTAGGAACTTTTTTATTTATTACCAAGTCAATTGCTGTTTTTGCTGCTTCAAAGTGTTTTAAATGCGTATGACCCTCTTGAAAATTTTTTTTAGTATTATAAGCTATATAGCCTTCTTTAACCTTAAAAATCATGAACTCTTTTTTCTCATAAATCTTATTATTCATTAACAATCAATCCTTCTCAAGATAGTCTTAATATATAATATTAAATTTTATGAAAAATGTTTTATATTTTATGAAATTTAAAGCCCCCCTTTTAATTTTATTGTAACATATTCTAAGTAAATTGACTTATTTTATTATTTTTGTCCTTTATAATAGCTATTAAACTTTCCATTAAAATATACAATATTATTTAAATTATTATCTACATAAAAAATTCTCCGTATAATATATTTTATAGGTTCCTCCAAATCCAATACCAACACCTATGTATTTATACTCACCTAATATATTTTTCCTATGTCCCTTAGAGTTCATTAAAGCTTCATGCGCATATATTGCATTGAATTGACCAGATGCTATATTTTCACCTGCACTCATATATTTCACGCCTTCATTTTCCATTCTATCAAAAGGAGTTTCATCTTGTTTATTTATGTGATCAAAGTAATTATTTTCTAACATATCTTTACTATGTTTTCTTGCACTTTTTGTTGCAGTATCACTATACTCCAATGAATTAAAATTAAACTTTGCTCTTGTACTATTAATTAAATCTATTGTTTCTAGTTCAAAACTTTTCTGTAATTCTTCACTACCACGACTATAAATTTCTTTCATATTATCTTCTGATTTTTGATTTATTATTTGATAAGAACAAACTTTGCTATTTTCTATAACATCATAAAATATAGTTATGTATTTTTTATTTTCTTTTATTATGTCATATTCTCCATTAGATTGGATGATATATCTAGTGTTCCCTTTTCTTCTGTATTCCATTGAGTCGTACTTATTATTTACACTTGCCTTACTATCATTTAAGTTTATTCCTTCTGTTTCGCAAGAATTAATAGAGTTACTATACAAAGCTACAACAAATCCATCCTCAATTCCAACCATAGCAAATTTTTTAATATTTTGATTATAAACGTACCATTTAAAATCATATTCACTAGTATCAATTCTAGATGGTTCACCTATTTTTGAAATAACATCATCTTTACTATCTCCTATTTTTATATATTGAAAGTTATCAATTTCTATCCACTCCTCTAAATTTGGTTCAGTATATATGTCATTGCTACTTTCAGTATCAATAATAGTAGATTTAACCTTTGTAAAAACATCATTATTCTTAGCTACAACTATTATTGATAATATTACCATTAGTATTCCTATTTTCTTTATCAATACATCACCTCCAAAAAATCCCTTATATCCTAATTCAATGGATATAAGGGATTACTTTAACAGTGTCTTATAATTTAAAAGCAAATATTTCATCTAAAGTTTTATCATATATGCACGGCTTATCATATTTCCAAGGCCCTTGGTATACTAATTCATTATTTAAATAAAAAGTACCATAACCATGTCTTTTTCCATACATAAATTCTCCTACATATCTTTTTCCTTCATTCCATATGTAAGTTCCTTCTCCATGAGTTAGATTATTTTTCCATTCGCCGTCATAAATTATATTTCCTTCTTTATCGTAACAAATACCTTGTCCTTCTCTTTTATTTTTTTTAAACTCACCTATATAAATAGTTCCTTCGTTCCATCTATATATACCTTGTCCTTGCTTATGTCCTTTTTCCCAACCTCCTATATACTCATCATTACTTTTATAAATCATCTGACCTATTCCATCCATTAAATCAGCTTTAAATCCACCTATATATATATTGCCATTAGTAAAAGTACAAATACCTCTACCACATTTTTCATCATCCTTAAACTCACCTATGTATTCAAATCCCATAGATTCTTCTGGCGAAACAATATATACTCCATTTCCATTTAACTTTCCATCAATAACTTTTCCTAAGTAAATATCTCCATTAGAAAATTCATATTTTTTGTTTTGTGGTTTGAATTCTAATTGTCCAGAGTTTTCATTATTATATTCACTGTTTTGTTCTAAAGCTTTTATTTCTTCTTCCGTAGCCTTTTTATCTTTTTTTAAAACTCTATTTTTCATATGTTCTATTGGTCTACATTCTCTTTTTATTTCATTTATATATTTCATATAATTATTATATATGTCAATGTACTCTCTTGATAAATTCATATTGCTCTTCCCCCATTGGTTTTATCATCTACTTTATAGAAACATTATATATTTATATTAAAAACATTTCTATAGCTATAATAAATTTTATAATAAAAATAGAGTATACCACAGCTGTGATATACTCTATTTTTTACACATCCACATTACCCGATTACACTAACAACTTATAAGCCATCCGTCCTAATTTAAGTATAAATTAAAAACTTACTCCTATGCTCTTATACATAAGAAACCCGCTTAAATAAATTTATTACTCTAGAGTTAAAAAGAGGATAATAATCCTCTCATAATATATTATTAACGTTTATACTATTTTTATTCATACTTTATTTATATTTTATAAATATCTTTCTTTAAATCCTCTTCCCTTTACTTCATTTACATCATTAACAGATATAAATGCTTTTGGGTCGTACTTTAAAGCAATTTCTTTTATTTTTGGAATCTCTTTTGAAAGTACTATACAGTAAATTATTCTTTTCTTTTCTTTTGTATAAGCACCTTCTGCTTCTAAGAATGTTACTCCTCTTACTAAGCTTGTCATAATTTCTTTAGCTATAGACTCACTTTCATTTGAAATAACCATAACTGATTTTTCATAAGTCATTACATTCTTAATGAAATTCATTGCTGATGCATTTAAGTAGAATCCTATAAGTGTATATAACGCTAAATCCATTCCATATATAATTCCACCAATAGATACTATTATTAAATTAGCTGCTAAAGCTGTATCTTTTACTGCTATGTTCTTCTTGAACTTTAATATAGCACCTATAATGTCTGTACCACCTTGAGAAGATTTAGTTCTAAATACCATCCCTGATCCTACACCTGATAGTATTCCTCCAAATACACTTTGTAAGAAAATATCATGTGTTGGTATTATATTACCTACATTTTGAGTTACACCTAAAAGTATTGAAAATAATATCATATTTACTAAGCTAGTTATACAAAAGTCTTTATCTAAGAAAATAAATCCTAATATAAATATTGGAATATTAATTAAGAATGTTAATAACCCCATATTTATATCTGTTGTATAGTTTATTATTGCTGCTATACCTGTTACTCCACCACTTAATAAATGTGCTGGTCTTAAAAATCCATTTATGCCTATACATGCAATAAGCATTCCTGTTATTATTACCGCATATCTTAAAAACAAATTGTCTTCTAAAGCGGTATTAACTTTACTCATTTTGTTCTCCCTTCAAATTGCTTATACTTTTTAAGATATTTATATATAAATACAGATTATATTATATTACCTTTTTTTTAGATGTCTAGTATTTTTTATAATATTTTTATTATTTTTAATGTTTTTATAATAAGTTCAATATTATAGGAACTATTATGACAGTTATCATACCTGCTATACCTATAGATAAACTGCTCATAGCACCTTCTACCTCTCCTATTTCTATAGCTTTAGTAGTTCCCAGTGCATGTGCTGATGTACCTAGTGCAATCCCCTTTGCAACTGGATGTTTTATTCTACCTATTTTAAATATAGTTGGAGCAATTATAGCCCCTAATATTCCTGTTAAAATTATAGAAACAACTGTTATAGATTCTATTCCCCTTAATGTATTTGTTAGTGATATTCCCATAGGGGTTGTTATAGACTTAGGTATCAAAGAATTTATAATGTCTATATTTGCATTTGTAAATTTACCTATTAGCATTACACTAACTAAAGAAACAGATACTCCACTTACTATTCCAATTACTATTTCTAAGAAATGTTTTTTTAATAAATCAAATTGTTTATATAAAGGTATAGCTAACACTACTGTAACTGGACCTAGTAAAAAGTTTATGCTATCTGCACCAAGTTTATATTTTTCATATGGTATTTTTGTTATTCCTAAAAATGCAATTATCGTTATAATTGCTATTAATAACGGATTAAACACTGGATTTTTAGTTTTTTTCTGGATATATACCCCTAAATTAAAAAATACTATTGTAATTACTATTCCGAATATTGGTGTGTCTAGTACATTATACATATTATTCCTCCTTATACTTTTTGCTTATCATTTTTTCTACTACAAAACCTGTTATATACATTACAGCTATAGTACTAAGAGATATAGTCATTATTAAAACAAATATATTTTGGCTTATTAAATCTAAAGATCTTATAAGTGATACACCTGCGGGTACAAAAAATATAGCCATATTATTTATTAATAAATCCCCCAATTCATTTACTTTTTCTAGCTTTATTATTTTAAATTGTAAAAGTAAAAATAATAATATCATACCTATAATATTTCCTGGTACTACAATGATATTTTGTAAAAAAGAACTAATATATTCTCCTATTGCCCAAATTCCTAAAATAAGAGCTAACTGATTAAATAACTTCATATGTCCTCCTCAAAAAAATTAAGGAGATTACTCTCCTTATTTTACTTTAAATATATATTACTATTTACTTAATAATATTTCAAACCCTATTTCTTGGAATATTACTATTATAAAATTAACTTACCATTTTTATCAATATAATTATTATTTTTACCTTGAATTACCTGTGCATATCCATCTTCAAAATCTGATATAAAATCATACACTGGCACTATTTCTATATTACCGGTTTTATTTAAAAATCCCCAGACACCGCCTTTAGGAATATTAATACCTCTACTAAAAGAGTCTAAACCCATATTAAATCTAGCTAATCCTTCTGAAAAATTACAGGCATAATCAAACATTGGCTCTATTATTATCTTTCCAGTTTTATCAATATATCCCCATTTATCATTAATTGAAACAGCAGCCAACCCTTCATAAAATGGTTTTGCTTTTTCAAAATTAAAATCTATTTTTAGTTTTCCATCTTTGTTAATATATCCCCACTTATCTCCAACCCTTATCGCTGCTAATCCCTCCGAAAAATCTGTTGCTATATCAAACTCCGGTCCTATTATCATCTTTCCTGACTTATCAATATATCCATACTTATTTTTTAATTCTACTAATGCTCTGTCTTCAAAAAATTGATTTACATATGTGTATGTTGGAGAAATAACAATTTTTCCTGACTTATTTATAAATCCCCATCTTTTATTCATTTTTATGCCTGCAAGCCCCTGTCTAAAATTTGCAGCACAATCAAATTTAGGTTTTATAACTTCTCTTAAAGATGTATCCATATAACCATATAGATTGTTTATTTTTATTTTTGACATACCTTCATTAAACTCAGTAGCACTTTCTAAATTAAGAAATATTGATACATTTCCTTTTGTATCTATATATCCAAATACCCACTTTACACTTTTTCTTATTTTTTTTATATATGTTATAACGCAATATCCATCTCTAAATCTATCTGATACATACTTGTATTTAGGCCTTATTATTAGATTTTTATCTTTGTCTATAAATCCATACTTACCATTTTTTAAAACTGGTAAAAATAATTCTTTTGGTTCTTTCTGCATAGTATATCCCCTCCTATGAATAATAAATTCATAATAATAACCATTACTATATATTATTATTTTGTTCCTTATACTATGCTTTTTATACCAAGTAAGTTTTTATTTTCCAAAATTTTTATTTATAAAAGTTAAAAAGTTTTTATATGAAATTTTTTCTATATCCTCATTTTTATATCCTCTATCTTTTAAAGCTGTTATGATATTTTTCGTTTTAGATGCATTTTCTAGTCCTTTTGTACATTCACCCTCATCTAAATTAAGATAATCACAATAATCAAACCCAAAACATACAGCGTCTATTCCAATTAAATCAACCATGTAATCTATATGATTTATCAAACTATATAAGTCTCTTTTGTTATTATCATCACTAATAAATCCAATATAACTATTTACTCCAATTATTCCATCTGTTTCTTTTATTAGTTTAATTTGCTCTTTTAATAAGTTTCTTTTTACATTACATAATTCTCTTGCATTAGAATGTGTAGCAATTATAGGCTTTGTACTAGTATTATATATATCATAAAAAGTTTTATCATTAGCATGGGATACATCTATAATTATTCCTAGATTTTCACACTCTTTTATAAAATCTTTACCCATTGGTTTTAGTCCATTATTACTATTACCCTTAACTCCAGTAGCAAGCTTATTTTCTTCATTCCATGTTAAAGATGCAGTTCTTATTCCATAATCATAAATTTCCTTTACTTTATCTAATTTATCTTCTAAACTTTTAGCACCTTCTAGATGCATCATAGCTGTTATTTTATTATCTTCTAATCCTTTAATATACTCTTCATAATTTTTTGCTATAACTAAGAAGCCTTTAGATAAATTAGCTTCTTCTTTTGCATAATCCATCATTACTTTTAATCCTTCATAGTTATAGTATTTTTTTAGATATGGATCTTGCCAAAAAACAAAAATGCCTCCATTTACTCCTCCAGTTTTAAATTTATCTAAATGGTATTTTCTTATAATATTACTTTCTTTACTTAATTTTTTACTTAATACATCAGAGAATATATCTGCATGAATATCTAGTATCATAATTTTACCTCCATAACTTTACTACCTTCTATTATAAATATAAAAATAGAGTAAGGTTCATACTATTTTCAACCTTACTCTTTATTATCTACTTTTCTTTTAAAATTTCTGAAACCTTAGAGTTATTATACATACTGTTAGGTACTTCACTTCTTAATCCATAGAATATTTCTTTTGCTTTATCTAACTCACCATTATCATAATATAACATACCTAATTGATAATATGCATCATCATAATAATTTTCTTCTGGTGTATAAGTATATATATACTTTCTATAGTAAATTATAGCTTCTTCATCATTACCAAGCTTTTCATTTAAAAGGGCTACTTCATATATAGATGCTGATATAAATTTCTTACTTTTTCCATATTTAACAACACCTTTAAAGTATTCAATTGCGTCTTCATAGTTGCCTGACTTTTTAAGGCTAGTAGCTTTAGTATATAAAGTATCTTCATCTAATGAAGCTATCTCATTTTGAACTTGAGCTTCATCTAATACTTGAGTAGTCTCATCTAATTTTTTATTAGTTTCATTTAACTGTTCATTAGTTTCACTTAGTTGCTTATCTGTTTCGTTTAATTTTTCTTCTTTACTACTTAGCTCTGAAGTTAAACTTTCTATTTTTGCTTTATTATTGATATGATATATACCAACACCTACTGCTAAAAATGCTATAATTACATATGGTATAATATTCTTTTTGTTTGATTTTTTACTTTTTTCTTGTACTGTATTTTCTTCTACTTTTTCAGTAATTAATGATTCTTCATTATCATTTTCAAAAATTGGATTATCCTTATCTACTTCTTTAAGTTTACTAAAATAGTAATCTTTCTTTTTTTCATTTCCTAACTTATTATAAAGTAAATAAAGAATAACATATGGTTCTATTAAGTCTGGATCTTCATCTATAATATTGTCTAATATATGTATAGATTCTTGATTTAATTCTTCATTTATAAATCTTATAGAGTGATTATATCTACCTAAAAATACTTTAAAATCTTCTGATGATAGTATATCAACATATTTTCTTGAAAGTTCATTATTACCATAACAAAGAGCTGTATAAAAACTTTCAAAGGCTTTCGAAAAATCACATTTTAAAAGTTTTAACAAACCTCTTAAATTTAATATATCTACATCCTTAGGGTTTATTTCTAGAGCAGATTCAATTAATTCAACTGCTTTTGTTATATATCCTCTATTAGCTAGTTCTAATGAGTTGTTGTAATCATTATATGACTTTAGCTTTATTTCCTTGGAAACTTCCTCGCTATTGCTTTTTAATTCATTTTGTAAATTAAGTATTGTTTCATCTTTATAGTTAGTAGTTACATAACTTTGTTTTAATGCCTTTAGCGTCTCATGTTCGTCTTCTTCTTCTATATTAAAAAATGTTAAATCACTTTTTTCTTCTTCTACTAAAGATATGTCCATTGACTTTTTCGGCATGTTAAGTATGTCTATTTTATATTATTACCTAAAATAACAATCGCCTCCAATCTATTCTTCATTATATAAAGATAACATATTTATCATAGTTAGTCAAAACTATACATTTTTTGCTATTTAATTGTCATTAACTACAATATATCAAATGATTTTTTTAATAATTCTAATGCTTTTTTACTATATGGAGGATACTTAAACGGTATATCTATAGATGATGCTTTTAATATTGTTTTTTCATGAGTAAATGCATCAAAACTTCTTTTTCCATGATAAGAACCAATTCCACTATTACCTATCCCCCCAAAAGGAGCATTTTGATTAGAAATATGCATTATTGTGTCATTTACACATCCACCACCAAACGAAAATTTATTTATAATAGTATCTTCAAAGTTTTTATCATTAGTAAATACATAAAAAGCAAGTGGATTTCTATTTTTTTCTATTATTTCATCTAAATCACTTATCTTCTCAAACTCCATTACTGGAATTATTGGACCAAATATTTCTTCTTGCATTACATCATCCATAAGTTCAACTTTATCCAATATAGTTGGCTCTATCTTTAGTTTAATTTCATCATATTTTCCACCATAAACTACTTTATCATAATTTATTAAGTTTAATATTCTGTTAAAATGCTTTTTATTTATTATTCCAGCATAATCATCGCTTTTTATAGGACTTACTCCATAAAATTCATTTATATATTTTTTCATAGCTTCTATAAGCTTGTCTTTAATTTTTGTATGGGCAATTATATAATCAGGAGCTATACAAGTCTGACCTGCATTTAATAATTTTCCCCATACTATTTTTTTAGCACTTTTATCTATGTCACAATTCTTATCTACTACACATGGACTTTTACCACCAAGCTCTAAGGTAGTTGGCGTTAAATTTTTAGATGCAGCTTCCATAACGATTTTTCCAACAGCAGGGCTTCCTGTAAAGAATATATAATCAAATTTTTTACTTAGTAAGTATTTATTTGTTTCTATATATCCTTCTACTACTGCTATATACTCTTTGTTAAAATACTCTTCTATCATATCCTTTATAACTTTTGATGTATTAAAAGACAACTCTGATGGTTTTATAATTGCACAGTTACCTGATATAATAGCTCCTATTAATGGAGATATGCAAAGATAAAAAGGATAATTCCAAGGAGACATTATTAAACAAACTCCATATGGTTGCTTGTATATATATGTTTTTGCTCCAGGGTTTGTAAGAGGTGTTTTTACTTTTTGTGGTGATGACCATTTTTTTATTTTATTTCTTACATGCTTTATCTCTGATAAAGTTATTCCTATTTCCGTTTCATAAACTTCAAATTCACATTTATTAAAATCCTTTTTAATAGCTTCTATAATTTTAGACTCATATTTTTTTATTGCTTTTTTTAAAATATCAAGTTGTTTTATTCTAAAGCTTACATCTTTAGTAATCTGACTATCAAAGTATTTATTTTGTAAATCTAATAATTCATCTATTTCATTAAATATCATTATTTTATTCTCCTTATAGATATATATAATAAATGGTATGTCATAAAATGTAATTTAACATTTTATAACATACCTACTTTTATTTTATGTTATATTTTTTTACTTTTCTATATAGTGTTGCTATACCTATATCTAATGCATCTGCAACTTTTTTCATACATTCTGTATTACTACCATACTTTTTTATTGCCTTTTCTATAGCTTCTTTTTCTAAATCATCCATAGTTTTAACTTCTTCTTTATACATCTCATCTAATTTAAATGATATTAAATCAGACATTCTAGATATAAATTCAGTTAAGTCTTCATTTTTAGAAATAAATTTATTTTTTTGCACTTCATCAAATGCTGCTATACCTAATAGTCCAAGTATTTCATTCCCTAACTTTACTGGAGTACATATGTCAGCAAGCTCTTTACATTGATTTTTATAACAACACTTGTTACATTCATTATCTATTTCTTTATTTATTAAGTAAGATTTTCCTTCTGTAAGAACTTTATAATATACAGTTTCTTCTGATATTTTTTCACCTATTTTATCTTTAAATACTCCTGTTCCTGCAATTCTTATAAGATCTTTAGTGACTAATGTTACATCTACATCTAGAACACTTGAAATATTTTCACAAATACTTTGGATGTAATTGGTTATATCATTTAAATTCAAATTAATACCTCCCAATATCTTTATATTAAACAAACTTTACTGAGTTACATTTTCTGTATTTACTTGTTCATTGTTATTCTGCTCTAAGCTCGTATTTTCTTGATCAGATGTAGTTGACTCTTGAGTACCTTCTTGTGGATTATTCACATTTTCATCCTTATTAGTTTCTTCTTTATTAACGTCCTCTTTATTGGTCTCTTGTTCAATTTCTTTAGTACCAACAGCTACAACTTTTTGCTTTTTAGGGTAATATGATGTATATATTTTTTCCTTTTTAATTACATTACCTTCATTATCCTTATATATTCTATATGTTGATACAGTGTATCCGTCTCTACCTTTTTCTATTACTTCTTCTTTACCTTTTTCTATAGTAGGGTCTTCTATAGTTTTTACATTAGCTTCTGATACTGAATCTATATTTGTCTGAATTTCTATATTTTGTTTATCTTTATTACTTCCATAGATTTCAGTTACAAGTGTACTTCCATAAACATAGCTTTTTAGATAAACAGGTTCAGTTAAATTATTTTTAAATACAAAGTCTACTCCACTATCTGTAACTGTTGCATCTCTACCTTTAGGAACATACGATGATGGAATTGTATGATTTCTTAGTTCAACAATTTCAAGTCCAGCATATAATACTGAGTTATATAGTGTAGATGATAATTGGCATACACCACCACCCATTCCATTTTGTAACTCTCCTTCTACTATTACTGGTGCATTATTATATCCATTACTAGCTGTATAAGGTCCAGTTTCATCAACATATGAAAACTCATCTCCTGGCATCATTAAAAAGTTATTCATTTTTTCCGCTGCAATTTTTATATTCGATATACGACCTGCTGATGATCCTTTTATAGCAGTTGTGTATCTACCTAGTATAGTATTTACATTAACTAAATCTGATTTAGTTATAGTAGGTTCAACTTCATTAACAACAAGTTCATCAGATAAAATACCATTTTGTAAATTTACTTTTATTTTATTTAAACTATTTTCTATATCTAATTCTAATCCCTTTGAATCATCAGTCACTGTTATATTATTTCCACTTATATTTAATGTTGAATTTTTCATTTCAATATCTATCTCATCTTTTATTTTTTCTAATTTTGATTTCAACTTATCTTCATTATAATTTACAACCATATCTATTGCATTTTTACTTCCAAAATTAGTTTTTATAGTTTTAGATAAACTATCAAGTATATTATTATCTCTGTTAAAATTATACGCTCTTTCTATAGTCTCATCAAAGTTATAGCTTGCATCTACTTCACTAGGAGCTACACTCCATTGTTTATCATTAAAAGATAATTTTATTATACCTATGTTTAATTTATCCTTTAATATAGACTTAGCCTCATCTTTCGTTAAATTTCCAATATTAATATCTCCAATATAAGTGTTTTTAGCTATTTTATCTCCATTTATCTGAGTGTACATTATTCCGATAAATAAAATTAAAGTAGCCACTATAATTCCTATTGCAATATATACATTATTTTTTGCTTTATGCATAACTACGTCTCCTCTAAATTTTATTACTAATTTATATATTTACCAATTAATACAAAATATCCTCTATTTTTATTATTTTATACAATTATTAAAGCGTGTATAAACACGCTCTAATAATTTACAATCTCATCATTAGATACAAAATAGATTTTTTTTGTATACATATCTATGAGATATAATTCTTTTTTCTTAAATATACCTTTATTGACAACAGCATAATAATAAACGCTATTGTTATTCTTTATAAAGTTATCTACTAAATCTTTATTTTTTGTATACTTACTACTATCTTCTTTTGAAACAATATCTATATTTTTAAATGATTCGTCTTTTTCTTTTAATTTATTTTCTAATTCAAATCTACATTCGCCTTCACTTAAAGCAAATCTAAACTCTCCGCTACTTATAATCTTAAAAAAACCATCACTATAAGATGTATTATAATCTTTTTCACTTGATTTATAAGAATATATCTTTCTAGTCTTTGCATCAATTAGTATTTCATCTATTAATTTATCATATTTACAAATTTCTACATAATAGAATTTATTACCATTTATCATTTGTTGATAAGAGTTTATAGTAATTCCATCTTTATTTGTTCCCATTTTTTTTGTTATTAAGTTTATAATATCATCTTGCGTCATAGTGTATAAAGATAGATTTTCTTGATACTTACTTTCTAATTCAGATATCTTCTCATCATCACTATAGTACTTCTTTAAATATTCTATATACTTAATAGCTTCATCATAGTTTCCATTTTCATTAGCATAACTAGCTTGTTGTATGTAATAATTATACATAGAACTTATACATTCTTCTTTTGCTGCTTTTGCTAATTTATAATATTTCTTATCTTCTTCTAAAACTTTATCATAACCCTGTATAGCTTCATAATATTTCTTTACTTGTTGATTTTTAGTTGCTTCATTATAAACATTTCTAGATTCATAATAATTTTTTATTTTTTGAGTGTACTCATCTAATTCATCATTCATATTATTTAATGTTGATGATATACTTAAGTAAGAAAGTGCTACATCATAATTTATATTTTCTTCTATATACATTTCTTCAACTCTTTTTGATTGCTCTATTATACTATCAATATTTATATTAATATTATCTAACGCATTTACAGTATTTATTAAACCTATATATTGTTCTTTGTTTATTTGTCCATTTACATATTTGTCACCATTATTTATAATTACAGAATTTATTTTTTTAGATGCAGATTTATTAAATCTACTCATCTTCGATCCTGAAAAATCTGACTTTAAAGTTTCATAATAATCATATGCAATTTGATATTTTCTTGATTCTATATTCTTTACTAAGTGATCTACTTCTTTACTTATACTCATTTCATCACTACTAATAAAGAATACGACTATTAGTGCAATAAAGGCTAATACAGATAATAAAAGTTTAGTTATATTACCTCTATTGTTGTCTATAAAATCAGCAAATTTATCAAACAATTCTTTAAACTTCATTACTTTTCCCTTTCTATGTCTATAATATTATTATTTATATTTGCCTTATACTTTTATTATCTATTATACCATAATCTTTCTATTTATTTACATTTAAAAACAATATAGTATAAATATATTAATAATACTACATTTTTTTGATATTGATTTTTAAGACAACATTTATATAGATTTTATGAACATTATACTAATATCATCATACCCTTTATTTTTACTTAAATTATCTAAATGTTGTTTATAATTATTTTCAAGCCAAAACTTAGAAAATACATTTTTATTATACATTAATATAGTGTCATTCAAGTCATTAATCATGTCTTTATAATTATTAAATGAATCATAAAATCCATCACTAAAAAGAATAATATAGTCATTTTTATTTTCATCATTAATTTCCTCTATATAGTACTCTATATATCTATAAGACTCATTATTACTTAATGAGTTAACAAAATAATTATTATTCATTCCTAGAACTTTAATATATTTATTATTTTTCCTTATTAAAATATAACTATCCCCTATATTAAAGTATAATCTAAAACTATCACAAATTAATGCTAAAACCAATGTAGTTGCATATTTAGAATACTCAGTTCTAAATACAACAGGTCTACTTTGTTTAAAGTGATTATTTACTAACTCTAGCCACTTTATATATATTTTTTGTTGTATTTTACTATTAACTAAATCATTTTTTATGTTATCTAGTTTATATCCATTTTCTTTTATATAGTTCTCTAAAACGTAAATTCCTGCATCACAAGCTAATTTTGATCCTATATGGCTATATTCAAAAAAATCACTACTATGTCCATCTGCTAATGAACATATTATCCCACCTTTAATTTTTTTATACTTACAATAATCTTGTGATTCCTTACCTTTTAATATATTTTTATATCCAACTACACTTCTGTAGAAAACATCAAATTCCATCTCCTACCTCCTAAAATACTTCTTATTTATTTTTTATTATTTTTAAGTAGAAACTATTCTCCATTTATAATAAAAATAGGACTACAAACAATACTTGATGATATCAATATCGTTTATAGTCCTATTCTTACATCCTCACTAATCATTAAATTTAACGTCATTAAATTTATATAATTCTCATTATGCATTCTTATGATACTTTTCTTCTTGATATATTTTGATTTTGCTTTTTCTTGTTGACTACCTTTTTAGCAACCCTAGCTTGAGGTACTCTTCTTTTCTTAGCAAATATACGATTTATATTGCATAAAAATAAAGTCCCGAATAGTGCTAAACTTCCAAAGCTGAAAAGCATAAAATAATATCCAATTCCAACAACTACTCCCATAAAAAGGTTAGAAATAAACAGCGTAGAAGTTACAAAAAAACATATCATAGGTGACATAATAAGTATTTGTACCAATCTTTTCAAACTACTCACCCCTATAATTACAATTTTTAACACATTTATTCATAATTAACTATACCAAATTTATCTAAAAATAGCAATTATTATTGTACATTTTTGTTGTATATAACAGACTTACACTACTTACTATTATAACCTGTAACATAAACATCTATTTATTAATACTATAAAATAGATTATATTTTATTGAATTAAGGGGTGATTTATATGCCATGTCTTCCAAGTTTAGGATCAACTGCGCCTGATTTCGAAGCCAATACAACTTTTGGACCTATAAAGTTGTCTGATTATAAAGGCAAATGGGTAGTTTTATTTTCTCATCCTGGTGATTTCACACCAGTATGTACTACAGAATTTATATGCTTTGCAAAATATTATGATGAGTTTCAAAAAAGAAATACGGATCTTATAGGGCTTAGTATAGATAGTAATAGTTCTCACTTAGCTTGGGTTTATAATATTTGTACTTTAACTGGTATTGAAATCCCATTTCCTGTTATTGCAGATTCTAATATGAGAATTGCTAAACTATATGGTATGATTTCTGAATCTATGAGCAATACATCTACTGTTCGTTCTGTATTTATAATAGATGATAAACAAGTTTTAAGAACTATTCTTTACTATCCTCTAACAACTGGAAGAAATATTCCAGAGATAATAAGAATTATAGACGCACTTCAAGCATCTGATAATGATAATATAGTTACTCCAGCTAACTGGCTTCCAGGTATGCCGGTAATTTTACCTCCACCTAAAACATGGAAGGATTTGAAAAAAAGAATAAATAATTGCGGAAAAGAATATTCATGCTTAGATTGGTACTTATGTTTTATGCCAGGTAAAGATGTAAAAGAAATAGAACGTTCTCAAACTATACCTTATTTAAATAGACCTCCTATAAACGGTCCTGATGAACAGTCTAATGTTACTAATAGTAATTGCCCTGATCTTCAACCAATTGTTATGGAGTATGTTTTAGGCAATCCGAAAAATGTTGACCCTAACTTTTTAGACGCAGTTATTTATGCATTTGTTGAAATAAATCCTGATGGTTCTTTATTAGTCCCTACACCAAGATATTTAGAGTATTTGGTTTCTCTAAAAAGATATAATCCTCAACTACAAGTAATTGCTGCTATTGGAGGATGGGGTGCTGAGGGATTCTCAGATGCAGCTTCAACACCTAAATCTAGATATGATTTTGCTAGACAGGTTAATAGACTTATAAATAATTATAACTTAGATGGTATAGATATTGACTGGGAGTATCCAGGTAGTAGTGCCTCTGGTATAAAATCAAGTATTAATGATAGAGAAAACTTTACATTATTATTAACTGCCATTAGAGACGTAATTGGTGATGAGAAATGGTTAAGTGTTGCTGGTACTGGTGATACTGGATATACAAATAGAAGTGCTGAAATAGATAAAATTGCTCCTATAATAACTTATTTTAACCTTATGAGCTATGACTTTACAGCAGGTGAAACTGGAGAGAGAGGACGTAGACATCAAGCTAATTTATATGATTCAGACCTATCTTTATCAGGTTATAGTGTTCATGGAATGGTTCAAAATCTTATACAAAATGGAATGCCTTCTGAAAAAATACTATTAGGAGTTCCTTTCTATGGTAGATTAGGAGCTACTACAACTGTATCAAATGACGAACTTAGAAGAAATTATATAAATAAGAATGGATATCAATATCAATTTGATAACGAAGCTAGAGTTCCTTATCTTATAAGAGATGGTCAGTATGCTATGTCTATAGAAAATGATTTATCTATATATTTAAAAGGTCAGTATGTATTAAATAACTGTTTAGGAGGAATATTCGCTTGGCAGTCAACTTATGATCAAGCAAATATATATGCTAGAGCTATGTATGAGTCAATAAATAGCCCAATAGCATTTGCAGATGAATTAGAAGATATCTATGGAGAAATTCCTGATTAAATCATAAAATAATAAGACCCTAATGAGTATACATTAAGGTCTTATTATTTTTTTATAAATCTATAGCTTTTTTAGCTAATTTATCAGCTTCTTCATTATACTTATCACCACTATGAGCTTTAACTTTTACAAATTTAATATTTAGTTTATTTTTTATTCCATCATAGAATCTTTTATATTCTATTGTTCCCTCTTTATTAGTTTTCCAAACTCCAGTACACCATTTTTCAATACCTTCGTAGTCAAAGTATAAAATTAGATTTTCTATATTATTTTCTAGGCAATAATTCATAGCTAGTTTTGATGCTTCTATTTCACCTGCGACATTTCTCATAGTTACTAAAGACTCATCATTACCCTTTATGCTGTATGTTTTTTGAACTTGTCCATTTTTTAGTATAACAACACCTGAGCCATATTCTCTTATACAATGTTCATAACTACCATCTACATATGCCTCTACGGTGTTATCTTCATTCGAAAAAATAATTTCTTTCTTTCCATATATATACTCTTCTGCTTCATCTTTAGATAAAAAGCTTTTGTATTCTGCTCCTGAAAACCCATTTACTTGAGACTTACATTCATCCCAAGTATTATATATTCCTATGCACTTACCTTTTCTGACTGCATAAAATTTTTTTTTACTCAATATTATCACTCCTATAAGCTTACAATTATTTTTATACCGCTTGTAATCAATAATTATTGTAACTTAAACTTTATTTTTTTTAAAGTTATATTTTGTCACTTCCATATGTTATTACTTTATGGTATAATTTTTTATGAATAACGAATATAACTAATGATAGAGGTCGCGATATTAATAAGTAGTTCTGTGGAGGTAAGCACGTTGAAGCAAAACAAAAGGTAATATTGCCGAAATATACAAGTGAAGCTTTAAGCTTGTATGTTGGGGTTATACATAATATGTATAACACTGTCACAATAATTTGTGGAGTACTATCTTTAGATTAAGTCATATACTAAAAAATGATTAAGTCTAGAGTAGAAACTTCTACTCTATTTTTTTAGCTAAAATTTAGATATCAGGTTATATTCATAAAAATCAAGGAGGTCTATCATGACATCATCAAGAGAAAAAAAACAAGCAACCTTATTTGATGCAGTTTTATGTATCGGTTTCTTAGTTGCGACCTTAGTAACATGCTTAGTCATTCTAAAAGATTATGAAATTTCAGCTCATATTCCATTAATATTAGGTGGAGTTTTTGCTGGCTGCATATCTATATTTAAGCTTGGGTTTACTTGGAAAGAATTAGAAGAAGGAATTTTAGAAACTATTAATACTACAATGCAATCTATTTTAATACTTTTAGTTGTAGGTATATTAATAGGTACTTGGATTATAAGTGGTATAGTTCCATCAATGATTTATTGGGGACTTAATTTATTATCTCCAAGTATATTTTTAGTAGCTACTACTGTAATATGTGCTATCGTATCAATTTCTACAGGTTCATCTTGGACAACAGTAGGAACTATTGGTATAGCATTGCTTGGTATAGGAAGTGCATTAGGCATGCCAAGTAGCTTAGTAGCTGGTGCAATTATTTCAGGAGCATATTTCGGTGATAAAATGTCTCCACTTTCAGATACAACGAACTTAGCTCCTGCAATGGCTGGAACTAATTTATTTGATCATATAAAACATATGTTATATACTACAATTCCTGCTCTTTTAATAGCGCTTATAATCTACGCTATATTAGGAATGAAGTATGCAGGAAGCCAAATAGATACAGCTCAAATAACAGAAATACAAAATGCTTTACTATCTAGCTTTAATACTTTATCTCCATGGTTATTCTTAGTGCCAGTTGGAGTTATAGCTATGGTTATCCTTAAAGTACCAGCAATACCCGCACTAATGATCGGAGCACTAGCTGGAGGATTTGTAGCGGTATTTTTCCAAGGAAGTTCAGCTGCAGATGTTATTGTAGCTGCTAAAGTAGGATATACTTCAAATAGTGGTATGGTATTTGTAGATGAATTACTTTCTCGTGGAGGACTGGAAAGTATGCTAGATACAGTTGCACTTATGATGTGTGCATTAGTAACTGGAGGTATACTTGAAAAGTCAGGAATACTACAAGCACTTGCTAATTCAATATTAAAAGTAGCAAAAGGAACATTCGGATTAATTGCTGCTACAATTTTCACTGCTATTGGAACTAATTTAGCTGTAGCTGATCAATACCTAGCAATAGTAATTCCAGGAAGTATGTATAAAGATGCATTTAAAAACCAAGGATTAGCTGCTAAAAATCTATCTCGTGCTTTAGAAGATAGTGCTACAATCACATCACCATTAATTCCATGGAATACATGTGGAGCTTATATGTCTGCCACAATGGGGGTTGGGTGTTTTGCATTTTTACCATTTGCATTCTTCAATTTACTTTGCCCTATAATATCACTATTTTATGGTTTAACAGGAATAAGTATAGAAAAAATATCAACTGAAGATAATACTGAGTCTGTAAAAGAGGCTATAGTATAAATATAATAAAAGGGTTGTCTATTTAGACAACCCTTTTTCTAATCCCCTTTTTAGGTATATTTTAGAATGGATTAATAATACATCAAATACACAAAGTTTAAGTAAAGATAGTATTTGTGTAAATTCTCTTGTAGATAATAATTTAGGTAATGTAATAAAATTGATACTAAAGACTTAGGTAATTACTCAAAATCTTCAGTCATAGTTTATACAAAGGATAACAAAATACATTCAATTTCCATAAAATGAAAAGATTTTGTATATGAAATTTTTCAAAAACCTCTACAAAATAGTAAGAATATCTAAATATTGTTCTAGACATAAAAAAGAAATCCCATAACATTTAAATGTATTGAGATTTCTTTTTTTATTTATATTATAAGCTGTAAACTAGTCCTGCTCCTGGTCCTAGTGGTAATCCTAATGTCATCCATAATACTAACATTATTATCCATCCAACTAAGAATATTAAACTGTATGGTACCATTGTTGATATTAAAGTTCCTATACCAGCTTTTTTATCATGCTTTTGAGCAAATATAACTATCATTGCAAAGTAACTCATAAGTGGTGATATTATATTAGTAGTAGAATCACCTATTCTGTAAGCAACTTGAGTTAACTCTGGAGATATACCAAGTTTCATGAACATTGGTAAGAATACTGGAGCCATTATAGCCCATTTAGCTGAAGCTGATCCCATGAATAAGTTTATAAATCCTGCAAATAATACGAATACTATTATTAGAACTATAGAGTTCATATTCATTGAACCTAGTAATTCAGCACCTTTTAATGCTAATATTGTACCTAAGTTAGTGTATGAGAAGTAGCTAACAAATTGAGCCATAACAAATGCTAATGCTATATATGATCCCATCGAAGCCATTGACTTACCAAGTTCAGCACCAACATCTTTCTCATTTTTAAATTTACCTGATAATTTTCCGTAAACAACTGCTGCCACGAAGAATATTATTGCTATTAATACAACTAATCCATTCATTAATGGTGAATGATCTATTATTGAATTTGCAAATGTATCTGCTTCTAAGTTTCTTAATACTGAGTTTGGCATTAATACTATTGCAACTAATGCTGCTAACATTAATAATACTACTGTATTAGTAATTTTTAATGCTCTTTGTTCTTCTTTAGATAAGTTTTGTAAGTTTTTATCTTCTTCTGATAATTGAGATTTACCACTGAAAGATCCTAATCTAGGTTCAACTATTTTATCAGTTATAAACCAACCTAATCCTGTTATTAAGAATGTAGATGCCATCATAAAATACATATTTGATGCTGCTTGTACTGTATAGTTTGGATCTAACATTTGAGCTGCACCAGTAGATATACCTGCTAACATTGGATCTATTGTTCCTATTATTAAGTTAGCACTAAATCCTCCAGAAACACCAGCAAACCCTGCTGCAAGTCCTGCAAGTGGATGTCTACCAAATGACATAAATATTAATGCTGCAAGTGGAACTAATACAACGTATCCTGCATCACTTGCTATATTTGACATAACTCCTAAAAATACAACCATTGGTGTAACTAATTTTGCTGGAGTTACAGAAACTGTCTTTTTAAGTAAAGCAGATATGTATCCACTTCCTTCTGCTGTACCTATACCTAACATACCTACTAAAACAACCCCAAGTGGTGCAAAGTTTATAAAGTTAGATATAGCATTTTCTAGCATATAAACTATACCTTCTCTTGATAGTAAGCTTACTGCTGTTATTGTTTGGAATTCAACTTCATTAGTAGCTCTATTTATAAGTTCTCCTTCTGCTGAAAGACCTACACCTGCTGCTACTGCAGATATAATCATAATTGCCACACAGAATAATGCAAATAATGTTATAGGATGAGGAAGTTTGTTTCCTACTACTTCTATTCCATCAAGGCATTTTTGAAATACACTTTTTTTCTCTTGCGTTGATTTAACCGCTCTATCCATATTCTTTCCCTCCCTAATAATAAGTTCTTATTTTTAATAAATAAATTAATTTTTATATACTAATTATATCAACCTAAAAATAATTGTCAACTTTATTTTTAAAATTTTCTATAAATTTCAACAATAATACTTTATTTATTAATTTTAGTTATTTTCCAAATCAACTTTTATTATTAGAAAATTTTAAATTTTATACTTATGATAAAAAAAATAATAAACCCCTGTTAAATACTACTTTACAAGAGATTTATTTTAATATAAAAGATTTATATGTATAATACATTTCCTACATATATTGAAAGTTATATATAATTTTTCTTCATTTTTTAAAAAAGTTTAATTTTTATTATTTAATCATTAAAGTATCTTATCTTTATTTATTAAATAATTTATATTAAAATACTTTATTTTAAAAGTTTTTTGTAAATCACCCATATAACGTACTCTACTACTCAAAGTTCGTTTTTTTATTTCTTCATTTATATAATTTTCAGCTTTTTTCATATCTTTAATTTGTATACTTTTTAAACTTTTTGAAATATCCATAATGGCAGATTTTATAATTTCATCTCTGCATCTTTTAAAATGAGCTTCCATATTCTTATACATATTACTTCTATTCATACTAATAATTCTACATCCATGTAAATCTTTTTCAAGCATCCTTAAAGTAGTTTTATTACTTCCACTATTAAGTATAACAAAGCAACCATAATCATATTTACTCCTTAATATACGTCCTAAAGCTTGCTTTATTTTTATAGCTAGCTGAGGATAGTTTATTCTGTGATAAGGTATATTGTATTTATGCATTATAGTTGAATACAAAGGATCTTTGGGGTTTAAGTTTGGTATTTTATCCAACGTAGCACATATAAGTCCATCTCCCGGAACATCTACACCTTCAAAACAGCCTTTAGAACCTAATACTACACATTTTTTATTTATATCTTTAAGTACATTTATACCTTTTTTGTCACTATAAATTTCTATATCTTTTTCATGTAAGTAATTCTTTAAAACCTCATAAGTCTTAGTCTGCCTGTCCTTACTATTAAATAGACATAAAGTATGCCCATTAGTTATATCACAAATATCACTTATAATCATACTTATTTCATCTATAAATGAATTATTTTTATAACTACAAATATCATTTACACTAATTAAAGATAGCCTCCTTTTATAATCATAAATAGGTTCTATTACTTTTTCTAAATTATTAACTCTATTTATTCCTAACGTTCTTTTAAAGTAATCCATCTTATTTCCTACACTTAATGTAGCTGATAAAAATATTCCTGTAGATAAAGAACTTAGTATATTTTCTTCAAATAAGTCTGCTATATTTAATGGAACTACTCTAATTTCAAAATACTTAAAGTTTTTATCTATATCTACTATTCTCGCAAAATTATCATCTTCGCTATATTCTAAAAAGGCTTGAATAGTATTTCTTATATCTTCCATATCCTTAAACCTTGACTTACCAAATTTATATACATCAGATTCTTTATCACAACTATCATCTTCCATATTTCTATCAATAGCTACTAATATTGATGTAATATTTCTTAATATAGTTTCACAGCTAATCTTTATTCTTTCACTATATGGATTATATGTAATACTTGCATACTCTCCATTCTTTTTTATCTTTCCAGCAACTTCATTTGATTGTAGATTTAACTCCCATCTTAAATTATACATACTTAAATTACTATACTCGCTAGTTTCTCCATAAATAAGTAGTGATTGAATTTCTTCTACTATTAAGTTTATATTTGTACTTATTTTATCTTTAATAGTTCTATCTAATCTTATATGATTATAAAATTTATCAAACATCTTAACTTTTTTAAGCTTTTTATTATATGAAAATGGACTATTATATATATTTTCATAAGGATATATTTCCTGTAAAAAATATAAAAAAGCCCTAGAATCTACTATACTAGAGAAAAAATCATATCCTTTTTCAGTTAAATTATGTGCCTCATCTACTATTAAATTTTCAATTGGCTTTTCTTCTTTATATGGCCATTTAGCAAGTAGTGAGTGATTTATTACTGTTATGTCTTCTTCTTTTAATTCTTCAACTCTTTTTTTATATAAACAATTTTTAATACATTTTTTAGGTCTACATAAGTTAGGATCACAACTTGAGCTTATAATATGATTCATTATTCCAGTAAAATGATTTAAGATCCAATAATTTATTTCTTCTATATCTCCATAATCTCCATTTTCTACTAATCTCTCTAGATATATAATTCCTAATACTTCTAATTTATTTAAATCATCAGACTTATAATCATATTTATATGATTCTAGCTTCTCCACACATATATAGTTATTTTTTCCTTTTATATATCCATAACTTACTTTATTATTTAACTCTAGAGAATTAAGTATATTAGGAATATCTTTGTTTATAAGCTGAGTTTGTAGTTCCTTAGTATCTGTAGATACTATTATTCTTTGATTTCTTAATCTAGCTTCTAAAATTGCTGGTAATAAATATCCAATACTTTTTCCAATACCTGTTGGTGCTTCTATACATGCAATATTAGCTGACCCATGGTTTCCTCTAAAAGTTTCTCTTATAGTTTTTGTAAGTTCATACTGTCCTGGTCTAAACTCATATATAAATCCTTCTTTACTTGCCCAAATGCTATCATCCTTAAGCAAGTCTTCATATGGACTATGCTTTGAATGTATTTTATTAAAGATTTCCTTTTCCTTCTTTTTATCTCTATATGATAAGTTGCTTTTATTATCTTCATACTTTATGTTATATTCATCTATTTCATAATTTCCTTCATCTATAAATCTACTCCAGTCCCAACTTGATAATCCAAATTTATTTAAATAAGAATTTATTTTAAAACTTAATGGTTCTAGTGTTGCGTTATTAATTTCACTTTTATTAAGTCTCATTAAAAGTGCATTCACAACGTTTATAGTATCTATAGCATCATCTAATGCTCTATGTTTTTCATCACTTTTATCATTGGTTATTCTCTTTTTTAGATAATCTAAACTATATTCTTTATGATATGGCTCTAATATCGCTGCTAATTCCATAGAATCTATAATCTTATTTTTAATTTCCGGTATATAAAAATTAAAGAAACTTTTTTCAAATTCTGCATTATGACATACTATAACTTTATCCTCAATAAAGTCTATAAGATATTTTTTCACCGTATTTAAATCCATCGCATTATTAAAGTCTTCTCTTTTTAATTCACTACATAAAGAAAATATCTCTAGTGGTATTTCTTTTTTATTTTTTATTAAAGACCTAAAGGTAGTTATTTCTTTATTGTTTATTTTCACAGCTCCAATTTCTAATATTTCAGATTTACTCGGATTTAATCCACTTGTTTCTATATCTAAAAAAATAACATTATTTATCACACTAATAATATCATTTCTTAATTTTATTATATTCTCCACTTCATCCATTTTAAGTCCTTTCAATATTACTTTACTTCTAAGTTTATCTTAGTTTTATATAATATTTACTTTACTATACATTTTATAATTTTTAAATATTTTATATTAATTGACAAAATTTTATAGCGATATATTGTTCTAATTTGTGGTATATAATCGACCATAATTATAAAAACTATATAAAGTTAAATTTATTATAATTAGAGGTGATTTTGTGAATAAAAAAAGCTATAAAAATTATTATATATTAGGTGCTTTTTTAATTGCTTTCACATTGTTAGTTGTACCAAATTTTTCTCTAGTCAAAAAGCTTAAAACTCAAATTTATTCTCCTGGGCTTAGTACTACTGAATATAATTGGTATTTTAATCCTCGTAACGATGGAAAGCAACCGTCTCCACCTCAAGAAGCTAGTTTCTTTAAGAAATATGATTCTTATTATGTAGGAGACCATAATGAAAAGGTAATATATTTAACATTTGATGAAGGGTATGAAAATGGTTATACAAGCAAAATCTTAGATGTATTAAAGAAACATAGTGCTAAAGCCCATTTCTTCGTAGTTGGAACTTATATTGACACTAATCCTGACCTTATAAAACGTATGGAAAAAGAAGGACATTTAGTTTGCAATCATTCTAAAAATCATCCTTCTATGGCAAGTATACATGATTTTGATAAGTTTAAAGATGAAGTTATTAGTGTAGAAGAATCTTATAAGAATGTTACAAATAAGGATATGCCTAAATACTTTAGACCTCCAATGGGAAAATTTAGCGAAGAGTCTTTAAAATACACACAAGACTTAGGTTATAGTTCAATATTTTGGAGCTTTGCTTATGTAGATTGGTATAATGATAAGCAACCTACTCCAGAGTTTGCAAAAGAAAAAATCTATTCTAGAACACATCCAGGTGCAATAGTTTTACTTCATCCTAATTCAAAAACAAATAGCGAAATACTTGATGAAGTTCTTACTCACTGGGAAAAAGAAGGATATAGATTAGAAACATTTGATTATTTAGTTAAATCAAATAAAAATTAAATATAAAGTAAAGGTCTTAAATAAATATATTTCAATAATTTAAGATCTTTACTTATACTTTTAATTTAAGCATCTACTAATATATTTTTTCCTTTATATTCTGCTACCCAGTATGGTTTATATATACTTTTTATTTCTAGTAGCTTTATATTTTGTATATTTAGATTATCTAACATATCATTTTTATATTTTTTTTCCATAAACTTTATAATTTGATTTTTCACTTCTTCAATAATTTCGTAGTCATCAACTTTAGATTTTTTTATACAACTTTTTGGTACATATCTTTTTACTGTAATTGGAATAGAATCTACAGACTCAGAATATCCGCTATATGTATTTACTACCATGGTTACATCGAACTTTTTAGAACTATTTCTAAATAAATTCATACTCCCCTTTTTGCTAGTTATTTGATACTTTAAAATTTTAAACTCTATATATTCTAGATGTATATCTTGAGCCTTATTATTAAATTGTATTACTTTACTAATTAAAGGTGTTTTATTAAATATCTTTCTAATAGCATCTTTCTTTTTTACATTTATTTTTATAGAATCCACTAACATAAATATCCTCCCAGGATGATTTTATTTATTTACTTAATAAATTATATTATCCATAAGCTTGTTCTAATGTATATAGGTTTTTAAATTTACATATCATAATGATTACAATTATGAATTGGAGGATAAAAAAATGCCAAGGGCTATTACACACTATTTATTTGCTAATGATTGTTTTAATAATTTAGATATAAAAACACAAAATATAATAAAAAAAAATATTAATGTATATAACTTAGGGAGCCAAGGTTCTAATTTTTTTAATTATTATAATGATTTATCCTTTTTGAATAAAAAAAATACTTCTCTATTAAGTGCTCTTATTCACAATAAAGATACTAATATTTTTTTTAATAATATGGTTATGTATTGTAATAGTAAAAATAATTTAGAACATTTATTTAATGACACAAACTTTAAAAACGTTTGTATCTCATATATATACGGTTTTTTATCTCACTATATATTAGATGAATACGCTCATCCATATATATATAGTTTACAAAAAACGCTAAAGGAAAAATATAAATATAAAAGTGCTGTAGCTCTTCATAAAAGTATTGAAACTCATATTGATAAATTAATATTATTCAAATTTAAAAGCTTAAAACCATATGACTTTAAAGATTATTTAAATATTGATATTAGTAATGATGATTTATTAGTAATTTGTGATATGTATAGTTATTTACTAAGCTATGTGTATAATAAAAAAATCACTTATGACGATATAAAAAAATCATATTATACATTTAAAAAAGTAGAAAAAAAATTAAATACATCATATAACCTATTTTCTAAAATTTATTTAAATATAAAAAACACAACTGTAAAAAATAGTTTTATAGATAATGAAATATATTCTAACTATTCACATTGTGTAAATGATTTACTCAATGAAAATCACTCTGTATGGGTAGATCCTATTACCCTAAAAAAGCATAACTGCTCTTTTTTAGATATATACAATAATAGCTTAGATATATTTTTAGATACTTCTATAAAATTAGATTCTTACTTTAAAAATAAATCTTCTATTGATTTTTTAGAGTTTAAAATTAGTTATTAAGGGATGATTTAATGAATGTGAAAAAGATAATATTTTTAATAGTACCAATACTTTTATTGTTAGTCTTTATACATGAAAGTAATGATGATACTGTAAGTGCTATAAATGAAATAAAAGATGATTTAACTCCACCGATTATAAAAAAAGTAAATCCATCTAAATGCCAACAATATATAGTTGGAAAACCTACAATATCAGTGTCTTATAAAGATGATACTGGTATAAATTTATCATCAGTAAAATTTTTTGTAAATTATAAAGATGTTACAAGTGATTGTACAATTACAAATGAAAAGATTACTTATACGCCTAAAACTAAATTTAAAAGAGGTAACCAAATAGTAAAAATTGAATTAAGTGACTTATCTAATAATAAAAAAGAATTTGAATGGTATTTTACAGTTGGTACTCCTGTATATACTCACTATAGAGGTTTACTTCATGCTCATACAGAAAATAGCGATGGCCATGGTACCTATGAAGATGCTTATTATTTAGCAAAATATAAAGCTAATTTAGATTTTTTTGCTATAACAGACCATTCTAATTATTTAGATAATGACTTAATGTGTACTTTAAATGATTCATCACCTTCTAAAAAATGGAATAACTTAATAACTTGTGCTGATAAGTATTCAAGTAATGGTGAATTTATAGCATTATCTGGATTTGAAATGACATATGATATGAATGATGAAAATCCAAAAGGACATATTAATGTATTAAATACAGATGGATTTATTTCTTCTAATGATACCAGTTTAGACTTAGATAGATTTTACCAAATTATATCTAACTACGAAGATTTAATAGGACAATTTAATCATCCATGTGATAAGTTTGGTAAGTTTAATGACTTTAAATATTCACAAGCTGCAGATAAAGTAATTTGCTTATTAGAAATAGGTAATGGATATAATAAATCTATGGATAAAAATATAAAAGCATATGATATGTATCAATATGCTTTAGATAAAGGTTGGCACGTTGCACCTACATGTAATCAAGATAATCACAAAGTTGATTTTGGTATAGCAAATGAGTTTAGAACAGTTATTTTATCTACTGACTTAACAAAGGATGCTTTATATGATGGATTAAGACATATGAGAGTATATGCAACAGAAGATAAGAACATAAAGATAGATTATACAATAAATGATTCACCCTTAGGTTCTACGCTAAAAAAACCATCGAAATTAAATTTTTCTGTTAGTGCTATAGATAATGATAATAGTGATACTATTAAAGATATTCAAATTATAAGTAACAATGGATCAATTATAAAAAAACAAAGCTTTAATTCTAATTTTGCTAAATTAGATTTTACTATCAAGGCTAAAGAAGATGCATTTTATTATGCTAAAATAATACAACAAAATAATAAGATATCAATTACTGCTCCTATATGGGTAAAAATAAGATGATGGAATTTATTTTTCCATCATCCACTCTATATATAAACCAACACCTTCTTTTGTATTTGTAGCTAATACATGTGATAATGCACCTATTATTTTTCCATTTTGTATTATTGGTGAGCCACTCATACCTTGTAGTATACCACCATATGAATTTATAAAATCTTTATCAACTACTTCAAATTCAAATCCTTGAGTGCTTGGCTCATCTTGATTGTTTATTTTAGTTATATTAATATCATAAAACTTTTTATTTTCTTCAGTACTATTACTTATAACTAAACTTGCATGTCCTAATTGAACATCTTCAACTTTACCTACCTTATAAATTTGTTTATCTTTAAAATTATCACAAGTTATTTTTCCCTTTGCTCCAAAGTCATTTACTTTATATATATTACCTTGACTTTTGTCTTTCATTTTTCCATAAATACTACCAATTTCACATTTATTAGATTTTTTTATTTCTACTACATTACATAAATATATCTTACCTTGTTTTGAAATTATATCATTTAGTTCATTAACTCTTATATTATGTCCTACAGCTCCAAATGTATTTTCTTTTGGATCTATATAAGTTAATGTAGCGCAAAATGGAATGTATTCTGTAAAATAGGATGGATTAAGTTCTTCTTTACTTAACATTATGTTTTCATACTTTCCATTTCTTAATATTAAAACCTTATAATTTTTAGCTTTGTTATAGATAATATAATTAAAAATATCATTTCTATTTTTATTTTTTTATTATCTATTTTACATATTAAATCGAAGTTTTCCAAATTTTTAAATTTGTTATCTCTTTTATAATACATAACTTTTTGAGTATCCATATTAATCTGTAAAAGTTCTCCTCCTATAATAACTTCTGAAGGAATTTCTTCTTTTTTTTGCATTGAATGAATACAACTTGGAAATAATACTATTAAAGTAAAAATAATTAAAAACATTTTTAAATTTGTTTTAAAGGACTTTTTCATATAGTACTCCTTCAATAAAATATTTTTAATTGCAGTATTATTATGTGTATCTATCAAATATATTATAATGGTAAGTACTTTATCCAACTTTACTATTTGCATCAACTTCATTTATTTAACTAAAAAAACGAGTACTTACATACTCGCTTTTAATTTACTTTTTATTTTTTTTTGATCTTATATCCATTTCTCCATATATATAGTTAACACCTAATATAATAAAATACCAAATTACAAATAAAACTATACCTGCAATAAGTACTATATTTTTAAAGTTAATTAGTAAATCTAAAATTATAGAATTATCTAATTTTAAACCTAAATAAAGTAAAATTAAACTTACTAATACTATTATAACAGTCTCTTTTAATGCTTTTAATCCATATTGCTTTAATCTATATATTTTTTCCATTTTAATCTCCTGGTGATTATTTTAATAAAATGCTCCACTTATCATCTACTTCATATCCTATTTTTTTATAAATTCTGCCTGCGTACTCATTATTATAAAATAAACAAGGTACTTTACCTTCATTAAATAATTCTTTTGATAATGTGTATACCATATATGTAGCTAACCCTTTATTTCTATAATTTATATCTGTACCTACACCACAAATCATAGCTAAAAAGCTTGTCTCTATTCCTGTAGATACTGTGCTTATTATTTTATCATTATCTTTTACAAAATAAATCCTTGTATTCTTCTCATTTAATTGCTTAGTCTTTGATGGTATATAATCTGGTGCATGCATTCCATCTATTTGACTTAAGAATTTATTTAATTCTTCTAAATCTTTTACTTCAGCTTTTTGAATCTTATTTTCTGTACCTACTAAAGTTTCTATATTATTTAAACTTTTTAAGCTACAAAAATAAGTTTCTTTAAATTCTTTATAATCTTCATATCCGTCTAATAATTTATCTATAACCGATTTTTTCCCACTAATCTCTTTTATATCCAAAGTATTTATATGACTTATCATTTCATCTACATCAAAATCATTCTCATAACTATAAATTACTAAAGATTTGTAATATCTTAGCATTACAGCAGCAATCTTTTCGTTGCAAATTTGAAACCAAACTTCTTGAAATTCTGTATTTAATCCATAATTTTCAACATCGCCTATTATGAATAAATTAATACGCTCTTCATGCGATACATATTCCCAAAACGCTTTTTCTAAGCTTTCATTTACTTTTGTAATCAAAAGTATTCCCCCCTTATCTTTTTACAACTAATAAGCCTATTAATTATAAAAAATTTTAGTGGACTTGACCTAATTATAAAAAAATATATCGTATATATCAATAGCATTTCCTATTATTTAATAATTATTTTATTTACAAAGTTACACATACACCATATATATTCTTTACTGTTGATGTAATATCCTCTATAAATCATAGTTATATGATAATTTTCTTCAAAATTTATATTTTACATTTTTACCTACCTTATTTATATATGCATTTAGTTTTGATACTTATACGTATTATTACAAAATAAATATCTAGCAAATTTTATAATAACTTTTTATTATTTCTAAAAATTCAAATTTTATTTACTTATATATTTCTTATTAATTCATAAAATATAACTAATTCATCTTAAGGAGGACTTAATATGGAAAACAAATCGACTTGTAGTTCAGGATGTAATTGTAATCATGGACATTTTGAATTAGCTAATCTTAATTCATCTGAAAAAGCAGCTATTGACAAAGCTGAACATTTAGTAAAAGAGGAAACTGGAAAAGATTATGTCATGATAGCTTGGGAAAAGAAATAGCTTTCAAGTAAAAAAAGACAATATTAAATAGGTTTTAACCTATTTAATATTGTCTTTGCATTATATAATATCTAAATGACCATAATTTTTATCTAAGGTAATTTTATCAATTTTAAATTGTATAGGATTTTTAAATAATGGTCCATCACTTACAAATGTATGGTATTCTCCATTTTCCCCACATGCATCAGATCCAGTGGCTTTTATCTCCTCTATTAACTCTTTAGTTAATACCTTCCCTAAAAATTGCTCACCTAAGTTATCTAAGTTAACTTTTTTTATTGTTGCTTTATATCCACTATCAATAAATTCATAAACTAATTTCTCTCTATCTTCTTGCCATAAAGGAAATTCAGCTTTCATATTAGATACATTACATCTATCTACTCCCCATTGTTTATGATGCTCTATGTCTATATCTCCATAAACACAAACGTTAGCACCTTTTTGTTTAGCTTCTAATAATTTTTTCTCAAATTCTTTTTCGTATTCTTCAACTTCACACTCTACAGTTATAAGTTCTATACCCAAACTTTCACTTACTTTATTTAAAAAATTATTATTTATACCGTGTGTCCAAGATGAATCCTGATTTTTTTTTACAGTAGTTAAAAGAGCAACTGGAGTATTCCCATTTTTAATCATTCTATGTAAAGCTAGCATACTATCTTTTCCACCACTAAAAGACATTACAAATTTATCGTTCATATTAAATCTCCTTTATATATTTTATTTGTAAAAATTTAGCATAAGCCTTATATGTTTAGTTTAACATAAAAAATACTCCTATGAATAATAATACTGCTCCTATATAATTGTACAAATGTGTAGTATTCTTACCTAATATAATGCTATCTATTACAAATCCTAATATAATTTGTGAAACTACTATTAAGGTCAATGTATTTGAAACACCAAGAGATGGTATTGCTCTTACTGTAAAGTAAATTATTAATCCCCCAAATATACCACCTAATAATAATATTGGATTTATATTTTCTAATTTCATTAAATCTTTAAAATCTCCAGTTATTAATATGCTTATTAAAAAAAATACCGCTCCTACAACTAAACTTATAAACGTAGCTGTCATAGCTGTTGTATGTTTTTCTAATTCTCCATTAAAAAATGCTTCTAATGTGGTAGAAAGACCTGCTAATATTGCAAATATTACTGCTCCTAAATTAGACAAAATTAAACCTCCTCATTATTAATAAACTCTATAATACAAGCTCTATATTAATTAATATTCTTGTCCATAATCTATCATGCTTACTTTTTACAAATAATAATTTTATGTTATAATGTTATAAAATATTTATTTGTATTATATATAATGAGGTGAATTTATGTTTCAATTTTTTAATATCAATTTAGATGGTTTAAATAAAAGAGAAAATGCCACTAAGTTCATAGCACTTGGTCTAATACTAATTATTTTAGGTACATTATCTTTAGTATCTAAAGGATTTGGAATTAAATTAGTATCTTGGATATTAGGACTATCACTTTTATTTATAGCATATTTAAATTTAAAAAATATTAATGAACTATCTAGATACACTCCAAAAGAAGAACTTAAACCTTATAAACAAAGTCAAACTATCTTATTAATTTTAGTTGTACTTTTATTTTTATTTCCAACTAAAATCCAAGGTTTTATTTCATCCGTAATAGGTGCATATTTATTAGTTAATCAATTATTAAAATTCATTACTAATAAAAACAATCCTTACTTTAGATTTGGTTTATGGAATGTAATTGTTATTTTCTTTGGAATAACTTTGATTATGTCTCCATTATTCTTATCTAGATTTATATCTTCTATTATGTCTTTTATCGTGCTAATGATAGGATTAAGTTTATTTGCTAAAGGTAATAGCCTAAGATAAATTAAGTTTAAAAGTGATAGGTATAATTATCTATCACTTTTTATATTAATTAAAATATATTTTGATATGATAAACTATTAAGTTCTACTTCTATATTTCTTTCTTTATTCTCTAAAGATACCTTTATAAATTGTTTTATTATCGGATTTGCACGATTTGGTCTACTCTTAAACTCTGGATGGTATTGAACTCCTACATAAAAATCATTATTTTCTACCTCTACAGCTTCTACTAATTTATCATCTGGCGATGTTCCGCATATAATCATTCCTGAATTTTCAAAAATCGCTCTATACTTATTATTAAACTCATATCTATGTCTATGTCTTTCTAATATTTCACTAGTTTTATATGACTTGAACAATTGAGTATTTTCTTTTATTTTACAAGGGTATGCTCCCAATCTCATAGTACCTCCCTTTTGTAGGTTTCCATATTGATCATGCATTAAATCTATTACAGGATACTTACCATAGTATACAAATTCACTAGAATTCGCTTCATGTAATTTTAATACATTTCTTGCAAACTCAATTACTGCTATTTGCATACCTAAGCAAATACCCAAATATGGTATATTATTTTCTCTAGCATATCTAGCAGTTCTAATCATACCTTCTATCCCTCTATCTCCAAATCCTCCAGGAACTAATATACCATCGCTATCCTTTAATAACTCATCTACTGTAATATCATTAACATATTCTGAATCAATCCAGTTTATCTCTATATTTAATTTATTTTCATATCCTGCATGGTTAAGAGCTTCTACTACAGATAAGTATGCATCATGTAATTTTGTGTATTTACCAACTAAAGATATCTTTATACTCTTTTCTCTATTATCAATTCTATCTATCATATTGTTCCATTCAGCTAAATTACACTCATCATATTTTATTCCTAACTCTCTACATACAACTTTCGATAACCCATTTTCTTCTAACATAATTGGCACTTTGTAAAGCACATCTGTATTATTATTTTCTATAACACAGTCAGGTTTCACATTACAAAATAGTGCTATTTTTTGTTTTGTATTTTCATCAATTGCCTCATCAGATCTAGCCACAATAATATGTGGTGTTATTCCAAAGGATTGAAGTTCTTTTACTGAATGTTGAGTTGGCTTTGATTTAAACTCACCAGAACTACTTATATAAGGTATTAATGTAACATGTATAAATATACAATTATTTCTTCCAACTTCTTGATATATTTGTCTTATCGCTTCTAAAAATGGTTGACTTTCTATATCACCTGTTGTTCCCCCAATTTCAACTATAGCAATATCTGCATTGCTTTTTTCTCCAACGGAATATACAAAATCTTTTATTTCATTAGTTATGTGGGGAATTACCTGTACCGTTTCCTCTAAATACTCACCATTTCTCTCTTTCATAAGTACATTCCAGTATACTTTTCCAGTTGTTAAGTTTGAATATTTATTTAAATTCTCATCTATAAATCTTTCATAATGACCTAAATCTAAATCAGTTTCTGCTCCATCGTCTGTAACAAAAACTTCCCCATGTTGATATGGACTCATAGTACCTGGATCTACGTTGATATAAGGATCTAGTTTTTGAGCAACTATTTTAAGTCCTCTATTTTTTAATAATCGTCCTAAAGATGCTGCTGTTATTCCTTTTCCTAAGCCAGATACAACTCCACCTGTTACAAATATAAATTTTGTCATTATTTACTCCTCCATATTTTATATTTTAATTTTCATAAGTTTTAAGTATATTTTGAGCTACTTCTTTTTTAGTAATTCTTCTGTCCATAGCTTGCTTTTCTATATATCTATGTGCTTGAGGCTCTGTCATATTTAAGTATTGTATTAAAATACATTTTGCTCGATCTATTAACCTAATTTCACTTATTTTATTTTTTAGTTTCAAGTTTTCTTCCTTCAGTTTTGTTATTCTTTTTGTTGAAGTGGATATTAACTTAATTGCTTGATACAATAGTTGTTTATTTAAAGGTTTTTCAACAATAAATACACCAAAATCCTCAACTTTTGCAGATATCTCATCTGCAATATTACTTTTTACCATAAGTATTACACCTGATGATGTATTTTCAGTTATATTTAAAGCTAAATCATGCCCAAATTCGTCAGTTAATGGTGCGTTTATAAGTACTATATCAAAATTATTTTGTATAAGAATTCTTCGTACTTCACTTCCATTGCTTACAGTTTCTATCTTAGAAAATCCACTCATTTTTATAATTTCAGAAAGAATACTCTTCCCCTTTTCTGAACTCGATACAATTAAGGCACTTGACATATATACACCATCCATTTCTTAAAAGATATACCTTAAACACTTAAGAAATATAATTCTCTTTCTACCTTTTCTTTGTCTGTTCTTGCGTCGTACTTTCTCCACTCATACTCCTTAGTCTCTATATATGTGTTGATTACATTTTCAGGTAATATACTTTTTATAAATCGGCTATTTTTTGACAAATTTATAGCTTCAAAAAGATTTTTAGGCAATGCATCTATATCATTTAAATTTTTTTGTAATATTTTATTTAAATTTACATCACAAGCTTCACAAAGCTGTAAATTATTTTCTATTCCTTCAAGTCCAGCTCTTATTATTAGAGCTAATGCTATATATGGATTACAAGATGAATCAGATGATCTAACTTCAATATTTGTATATTCACCATCTCTTATATGAACTTTTATAAGTTGTGATAAATTTCTTTTAGACCAAGTTATAAATTTAGGTGCTTGAAAATTTCCAAATCTATTATATGAATTCGTTATTGGATTTAGAAATAAAGTTATCTCCTTTAACCTATTCAATATTCCTGCAATAAACTTATCAGCCGTTTCTTTATCTACCATTTTAGGATCTTCAAATAAATTTAATTCATTTTTGCAAATCATAAAATTAAGATGTAATCCACTTCCACTTTCATTTGCAAGTGGCTTTGGCATAAATGATGCAAATAATCCATTTGTAGATGCTGTTGTTTTCACAACTGATTTAAAATTAATAATATTATCTGCAGCACTTAGTGGCCCACAGATTTTAAAATTTATTACATTTTGTCCCGGCCCATGATCATGATGTGAATTATTTAACTCTATTCCCATCTCATCTAATATTAGGCATATTTCTCTTCTAATGTTTTCACCTTTATCCAATGGTGCTATATCGCAGTAACTAGCAAAGTCTTGTGGTATATTTGTAGGGCTTCCATTTTCATCTAGTTCAAATAGGTAAAACTCGCACTCTGAACCTACTTTAAATAAATAACCTAAATCACGTCCTTTATCTATTACTGACTTCATTATATGTCTTCCATCACCCTCAAAATGACGACCATCAGGATACTTTATATCACAAAAAAATCTTATAACCCTTCCATGTTGAGGTCTCCAAGGAAGTATTGATAAAGTTTTTAGATCCGGATATAAATATAAGTCACTATCTTCTATATTCATAAATCCACTCATAAAAGATGCATCAAATTTTACTCCATATTTTATCGCATCTTCTAACTCATTTGGCATTATAGATATATTTCTTTGCATTCCAAAAATATCGCAAAATGCAAGTCTTATAAATTTAACATCGTTATCTTCAATAAACTCCATTACTTCACTCTCTTTATAACTCATAACGTCCTCCTAAAAATAATAAAAAGGTGCTCATCAAAAGATAAAAATACAGACTTTTACCTCATGATGAACACCTTTGTTCATTTTAATATGTATAATTGTAAAGCAGATATATATTTGTGTCAATATATTCCGATTATTTCGATTATTTTCAATAATAAAAAAATATTTATTTATAGATATATTTTTTTATGTTGACAATCTAAAATTATTTTCATACAATGACACTATAAATAATAAATAAAACAGCAAAGGCGCTGTAGGTTATTACCTACTGCGCTTTTTTTATTTTAAAAATAAAATATAAGATACAAAGAAGTTCTCTTATATTTAACTACTATAATAATTTGGGGGTAATTTATTATGATAAATATTCCAGATATATTCGGAAGTATGGTATTTAATGATAAGGTAATGAAAGAAAGATTACCTAAGGATGTTTATAAAAAATTAAAAGAAACAATAGATGATGGATCAACTCTTGATATAAATATAGCAAATATAGTTGCAAATTCTATGAAAGATTGGGCTATTGAAAAAGGTGCTACTCATTTTACTCATTGGTTCCAACCTATGACTGGCATAACTGCTGAAAAACATGATAGTTTTATTTCTCCTACATCTGATGGATCTGTGATAATGGAGTTTTCTGGAAAAGAACTTATAAAAGGTGAACCTGATGCATCAAGTTTTCCATCTGGAGGGCTTAGAAGTACCTTTGAAGCTAGAGGATATACAGCTTGGGATCCTACATCTTATGCATTTATAAGAGATAATACTTTATGTATACCTACTGTATTTTGCTCTTATTTAGGGGAAGTATTAGATAAGAAAACTCCTTTACTTAGATCTATGGAAGTTATAAATAAACAATCTTTAAGAATACTAAAATTATTTGGTGATACTACTACAACTAGAGTAACAACTACAGTTGGTCCAGAACAAGAATATTTCTTAATAGATAAAAAGCTTTATGATAAAAGAGAAGATTTACAATTTTGTGGAAGAACTTTATTAGGTGCAAGATCTCCAAAAGGTCAAGAACTTAATGATCATTACTTTGGAGCTATAAAGCCTAGAGTTGCTGCATTTATGAAGGAACTAGATGAGGAACTTTGGAAATTAGGAGTATTATCAAAAACTGAACATAATGAAGTTGCTCCTGCTCAACATGAATTAGCTCCAATATTTGCTAATAGTAATGTTGCAAGTGACCATAATCAACTTGTAATGGATTTAATGAAAACTATCGCAATTAAACATGGCCTAGTTTGTCTTTTACATGAAAAACCATTTGCTGGCCTTAATGGTAGTGGTAAACATAATAACTGGTCTTTATGTACTAACACTGGTAAGAATTTATTAAGCCCAGGAAAGAATCCTAGAGATAATACTCAATTTTTATTATTCTTAGTAGCTGTAATAAAGGCAGTAGATGAATATCAAGATTTACTTAGAATATCCGTTTCAAGTGCTGGAAATGACCATCGTTTAGGAGGACATGAAGCTCCACCTGCAATAGTTTCTATGTTCTTAGGTTCTGATTTAGAGGCAGTTTTACAATCTATAGAAGATAATGTTGAATATAATCAATCCCTTGCTGCTAAGATGGAAATTGCTGTAGATGTACTACCTTCATTTAAAAAAGATTCTACTGATAGAAATAGAACTTCACCATTTGCATTTACAGGAAATAAATTTGAATTCCGTATGTTAGGTTCAACAGTTTCTATTGCTTGTCCGAATACTATTTTAAATACAATAGTAGGTAATTCATTATGTGAGTTTGCTGACTTGCTTGAAAAATCTGATGACTTTGAAAGTGATGTAAATAATTTGATAAGAGATACTTATTTAAAACATAAAAATATAATATTTAATGGAAATAATTATTCTGATGAATGGGTAGAAGAAGCCAATAAAAGAGGTTTGTTTAACTTAAAAACTACAGTTGATGCTCTTCCTTATTATACATTAGATAAAAATATAAAATTATTCGAAAAACATGGTATATATACTAAGGAAGAAATTGAGTCTAGATATGAAATACTTTTAGATGAATATTCTAAAACAATAAATATAGAAGCACTTACTTTATGCGATATGATAAAAAAAGATGTTATACCAGCAGTTTGTGAGTATATAAAAGAATTAAGTGATACTGCTTTATCAAAAAAATCTCTTTCTTCTGATATAGATTGTAGCTTAGAAATTGATTTAGTATCAAAACTTTCTTCATTAAATAGCTGCTTATCAAAAAGATTAGATACTTTGGATAATCTTCTTATAAATTCTAAAGATTATGAAGGAACTTTAAGTACTGCAAAATATTATAAAGATAATATAATTCCTGCTATGCAAGAAGTAAGAGCCGTTGCTGATGAATTAGAATTTATAGTTAGTGATAAATATTGGCCATATCCAACTTATGGTGATCTATTATTTAGTATATAGATTAAATAAAAAATGATTGTACTTTATTAAAGTACAATCATTTTTTATTTAATTGTTTTTTGTATAGTGTTATCAACTTGATTTAAAAATAAACCTTGTGCTACTTTTACGCTTTCTCTAGCATCTCTTACATAATAGTCTGCACCTATCATATTAGCATACTCTTGATTTAGTACAGCACCTCCAACCATTACCTTACAATCAATGTTATTTTCTCTAAGAGCATCTATAGTTGATTTCATATTCACTACAGTTGTAGTCATAAGAGCACTAAGACCTATGAGTTTAATATTTTTTTCTTTGGCAACTCTAATTACTTCATCTATATCAACGTCTTTACCTAAATCATAAATCTTAAATCCATAGTTTTCTAAAAGAACTTTCACAATATTTTTACCTATATCGTGAATATCTCCTTTTACTGTAGCAAGTATTATTTCGCCTTTATTATGAGACTTTTCTCCACTTTTATTTAAATTTTCTTTTATTTCATCAAAAGCAATTTTTACAGTTTCTGCGCTCATTATAAGTTGAGGTAAGAATAATTTATTTTTTTCAAAATCATCTCCAACTTCATTTAATGATTTAATTATATAATTATCAACTATTTCTAAAGGCTTATAATTTTTTAGAAGCCTTTTAGTTTCTTCTTTTACTTCATTTTTTAAGCCCTTTTTTATCATATCTATTAAAGAGTGCTTTGATTTTTCTTTTTCAATAAAATTTATATCTTCTGATTTTGTATAATTCATACAGTGATTTATATATTCTTTACTTTCTTTATCTTCATTAACTAAAACTCTATATGCTTTTATTGACTTTACTACATCTTTGTCTAATGTATTTAGTATCGGTGCATCAAGTCCACATGTAAAGCACATCATTAAAAATGTAGATGTTAATAAGCTTCTATTCGGAAGACCAAAAGAAACATTACTTACTCCAAGGACTGTGCATACACCAAGTTCTTCTTTTATCATTTTAATTGCTTTAACACTTTCAAGCACTTCTTTTTGTTGTGCTGATGCTGTTAATGCTAGAACATCTATTAGTATATCTTTTTTATCTATTCCATACTCTTTTGCTGTATCAATAATTTTTTTCGCTATTTTTACTCTCTCTTCCGCCTTACTTTTTATTCCATCTTCATCAATAGTAAGACCAATTACTGCTGCTCCATACTTTTTAGCTAAAGGGAATATCTTTTTCATAGATTCCTTTTTTCCATTTACAGAATTTATAATGGGTTTTCCATTGTATATAAATAAGGCCTCCTCTATAACTTCATTATCGGTACTATCTATTTGAAGTGGCACATTTATAATTTCTTGAATAGATTTTATAGCTTTTACCATTGTATTTTTTTCATCTATTTCCGGTAATCCTACATTTACATCTAATATATCAGATCCACTTTCCACTTGATTTATTGCTTCTTTTAATATATAGTCATAGTCTTCATTTTGCAAAGCTTCTTTTAATTTTTTCTTTCCAGTTGGATTTATTCTTTCTCCTATTAAAACTTTATTTTCACCTATTATTACAGTTTTATTTCCACTAGATACTGTAGTATTATTTTTAAGTGTTATAGTTTTCGGTTTTAAATTAGCTACTTCTTTAGATAAATCTTGTATAAACTTATCATCAGTTCCACAACATCCTCCAACTATTCTTACACCTTTTTCAATCATTGTTTTTACTTCTTTTGTAAATTCTTTTGAATCTATGTCAAAGTAAGTTTCTCCGCTTTTCATCTTAGGAAGACCTGCATTAGGTTGAACAATAACTGGTATTGATGAATAAGATAAGATTTCATCTATAACAATTTGTAATTCCTTAGGTCCTAGTGAACAATTAACGCCTAGAGCATCAACTCCTAAAGCTTCTAAAACTGTAACCATCGTAAGTGTATCACAACCTGTTAAAGTTCTTTTATTTTCATCAAATGTCATTGTACAAAATATTGGTTTATCACTGTACTCTTTACATGCAAGTATAGCAGCTTTAGCTTCATATAAATCACTTATAGTTTCAATTATAAATCCATCTACGCCTTCTCTTTGACCAATTTGTACAATCTCTTTATATGTTTCATAAGCCTCTTGAAATTTTAAAGTTCCTATTGGCTCAATTAAAACTCCTAATGGTCCCATATCAAGAAAAATATTAGCACTTTTTTTAACTTCTTTTATGGATTCTTTTGCAATATTTATAGCAGATGTTATAATTTCATCTACGCTGTATTTTTCATGCTCAAGCTTTATTCTATTTGCACCAAACGTATTCGTTGTGACTACATTACTTCCTGCCATTAAATATTTTTTATGTATATTCTTTATAATATCTCTTTTTTCAATATTATAAAATTCAGGTATCTCCCCGCCAATCATTCCCTCTCTTTGAAGCATAGTTCCCATAGCTCCATCAAATATTAATATATTATCTTTTATATATTTTCTTAAATCCATATTCATACCCCTTAAACATTATTTATTATAATTTGCACATTTATTATTATTTCTATACATACAATTTTCTCTTGCATGGCAACTATCACATATATCGTACTCACTTTTAATATCATTATTTGATATACCTATTATTGCAGTAACAGATTTTCTTGGCATAAGTATAAAATTACTACTACAAGTTAAACCTATTTTTCTATTAGCATCTAGTAATCCTATAACTTTCTTTTGTGAACTTATATCTAAATCTCCATATCCAGGACTAAACCTTAAAGTATATCTATATTCTTTGTTTAAACCTTTTTTTATTATTTTCTCTATATCATCACAAAGAGATTCAACTAATATACTAGCACATGCATCTAGTATTATACTTTTTGTTAGGTCTATCTTTTCATATAATCTTATCTTTCTTTCTATATCAATTCCAAGGGTACATGCAAATAGTATAACCTTATTACAGTCTTTTAAATGTCTAGTTATACTTTCTCCACTTAAAACTATGTTAGTATTAAGTAGCCTTATATCTTTATCTTCTTCAATATCATAAACTCCGTATATAAATCTTTCATTTATAAGATTAATTGCCTCTTCTTTGCATGAATTTATCATATTTAAAATAGAATCATCTAGTTTTTGATTTTTATATCCTAGAAAAGTTAATATATCATTATTTTCTATATACATATACCCTCCTTTTATTTCTATTAATTCAATAAATCTTCAAATATTTATTTTTATTTGAAATCCTTAGATTAAAATATCATAAATAATATTAAATTATTACAAATTATAAATTTATTTAACATAAATTATAACATACTAGATGTTGATATTAAATTTAAAATTTTCATAATTATAAAAATTTTATAGTGCCATTTGAGATTTTAATAAAAAAAGTATTACTGATATTTTTATCCAGTAATACTTTTTTATTATCTATAAACACTTGTATCTACATGCTTTTCATAAACTTTATTGTTATTTGAATCGTATCCATATAAATAAGTGTTAGCTACATTTCCACTAGCATAACTAACTGCTTCATATGTTAAACCATTAGTTGCATCTTTATTTGACCAAAACTCTATATGAATAGTTCCGCCAGATGTATATGTATTTATTACAAGCGGGTAATCGTATGTATTTTTAAACTTATAATCTATACTACCTGATGCTAATGTAGCATCCATACCTCTTGGAACATAACTTACTGCCTTTGAATGATTTCTTCTCTCCGTAGGTAATATACCAGCTCTTAATTGTGCATTATATATAGTAGTTGATACTTGACATACTCCACCACCAACGCCTTGTGTTAGTGTTCCATTTGAAATAACTGGAGCATATGTATATCCATTACTAGTTTCTACTGGACCTACTGTAGCTTCATAAGAAAATTCTTCACCTGGCATTAATAATAAGTCATCAACTTTATTTGTTGCAACTTCTATATTCTTTCCTCTTCCTCCACCAGTTCCATATGTAGTTGAATAACTAGATATTTTAGTATTTACTTTATTTAAATCATCTACACTTATTTTGGGATCTTCTTCTATATAACTTACTTCTATATTTTTAGCTTCATTATTACCATCATAATTTTCTATCATATTTTTTAGTGTAGCTACTAAGCTTTCTTTATCAACAACATTACCTTTTTTACCTTCTGTTATCTCTATATCATCTCCATTTATAGAAATTTTAGGTTCTTCTGGTGCTTTACTATTTTCATCATATATTTTATTTACTAATTCATTTAACTTATTTTCATTAACTTTTATATCAAATTCATAATTTTTAGCTATACCTATAATTATCATTCCAAACTGTTGAAGTGTATTTCCATCTTTCCCATAAGACATAACTTCATTTTCTAATTTATCTTCATTATAAGTTTTTATTAAATCTTTAAATTCTAAATTATATGTATCATTTTTAGCTTTTATTTTTATTTTATTACTACCTATTTCATTTTTTATATTACTTACTTTTTCATTTAAATTGTCTTTATCTAGTTTTGATATGTTTACTTCATATAACTTTGTTCCTGGAAATACTAATGCTTTATACTTAGATGTAACGTTGCTTGCTATTATACTGCCTACTATAATTACCCCTACACATGCTGCAGATATTATTTTTGATTTTTTATCAAATTTAAATTTCATCTGCTTACAATCATTATTTTCTTTTACTTCCTCTTTTTTAGATTCTTCCTCTAATTCTTCTTTTATTTCTTCTGACCCTTCTTTATTAAACTTTTCATCTTCAGGTTTAACTTCTTCATTTTCATAGTTAATTGTAATATCTTCCGCGTCTACAACATCTTTTTCTTCATTTAATTTTTCAACTTCATCTTTATGACTATTATTTATATTGTTTTGATCTTTATCCATATTCATCCCCCTCTAAATCATTAGTTACTATCAACTAATTAATGTATATGACTATAAATGTGTTAGTATTTTTAATTTTATTAATTTGTATATATAATTTTTTTATGGTAATATATCAATAATATAATTACAATTAATAACTATTAGAAAAGGTGATAATATTGACAAAATTTAAATATGCATTTGACAATAAAAGATACCATACATGGAACTATTATCTTAGAAATACATTTGGAGAAAAAATTTTTAAAGTCTCTATAAATGCTGGATTCACATGTCCTAACATAGATGGAAAAGTAACTTATGGTGGATGTACTTACTGTAGTAAGGAAGGTTCCGGTGATTTTGCTGGAAATCCTAAGGATGATTTAATTAAACAGTTTTATGATATTAAAGAAATGATGCTAAAAAAATGGCCTAAAGCAAAATATATAGGTTATTTCCAAGCATTTACTAATACTTATGCTCCACTTGAAGTTTTAAAAGAAAAATATGAGACTATATTAGGTTTAGAAGATGTTATAGGTTTATCTATATCTACAAGACCTGATTGTCTTCCAGATGATGTAGTTGAATATTTAGGAGAGCTTAATGAAAGAACAAATCTTTGGGTTGAGCTTGGACTTCAAACTATCCATGATTCAACGTCTAAATTAATAAATAGAGGTCATGATTATCAAACATTCCTTGAAGGTGTTGAAAAGTTAAAAGCTAAAAATATTAAAGTAGTTGTTCATATTATAAATGGACTTCCAGGTGAAGATTATAATATGATGATGGAAACGGCTAAAGCAGTTGGTAAACTTGGCGTTGATGGTATAAAGATACATCTACTTCATGTTATTAAGGATACTCCTATGGAGAGAATGCTTAACAATGGTATGTTAAATTTAATGACTCAAGAAGAATATATTAAGTTAGTTTGTGACCAACTTGAGGTTTTGCCTGAGGAAATGATAGTCCATAGGCTTACTGGTGATGGAAAAAGAGAAGACCTTGTAGGTCCTTTATGGAGTTTAAAAAAATGGCATGTATTAAATGATATTGATGCTGAATTAAAAAGAAGAGGTACTTTCCAAGGATCAAATTATGCTGGAGAGTAAAAATACTCGCTATACGGGCTAAGTGTAAAATAAAATTAGCTTCCATGCAGCAAAGTTACGCTACAAATGGAAGCTAATTTTTATTTTACACTTTTCGCCTGGGTATATCATAATATATTTTTTAGCATACTTCTTTGGTAGGTTCAGATACACTATCTGTGTCTGTTGAGTCTGATCCTTTTATTGCTACTATAGCTGATGCTATCATAAATAATAGTCCTAATAGTTTTATTATTGAGAATGCTTCTTTTAATATAAACCAACCTATTAATTGAGCAAATATTAATTCTACTGAGGCTATTACTCCTGCTACTGATAGTTCTACTCCTTTTGATATGCCTATCATGTAAAATATGTATGCAAGTGCAGCTGGCATAAGCCCTAATGATAACATATTAAATAATATTGATGAGTTTGCCATTTTTATTATTACTTCACTTGGATTTGATATTGGTAACATAAATAATGCTCCAAATAAGAATGAGTATAATACTAATGTTATACTTTCATTTTCTTTTAATGCATTCTTATTTATTATCGGCATTAGTGCATATGCTATTGCTGATAGTATTCCTATTCCAACTCCTGTTAGATTTAAGCTACTTGTATCTAATTTTCCACCTGTTACTGCTAATATCGCTCCTATAAAACATAGTATTAATGATATTATTTTATGTTTGTTTATATTTTCTTTAAATACTACTTTTGAAAATATAGCTAAGAATAATGGTGATGTATAAAGTAGTACCGCTGCTACTGATACTCCTACACTTTGTATTGAACTTAAATAACATAAATTAAATAATGCCTGACATATAAGTCCTATTACTATTGAATATATTAATCCTTTTTTACTTATCTTTAATAATCGTGGTTTACTTATCATGCAGTATAAACTTAAGAATAAACATCCTAGTGTTAGTCTTCCAAATGCAACTTGACTAGGATTTAATCCACTTTCCATTAAGCTATTTGAAAATAAACCTATTGTTGACCATAGTATACCGGCTATGGCTATAAAGATATAACCGTTGTTTCTTTCTTTCATTGTCTTCTCCTTTAGATGTAAAATACTTCCTAATTATATCATAATATTTTTATTATAGTTAGAAATAAAATCTTAATTATATGTTCTAAATTTATACACGAAACTTAGTATACATAGTACTGAATTTACTAAAATTTTGATTATAATAAAATGATATTAGGGATTATATACTTATTTGGAATTTCTTACTCATTGAAACGTATATTACTTATTGTTATTATTTAATTAGTAGAAAGCTTTTCAAATTTATAATAAAATCTTTCATTAAAGTTAAATATATAGTTATATACGTTAATTAAGATAATGAGGTGATGCAATGTTTATAAATACTCATCTTTTAATAGGTAAGTCTTTAATTGAAAATATAGATGAAAATAAATCTTTTTTTATAAGCGATAAAAACTTTATTTATGGAAATATAAAACCAGACATATCATCTAAATATGTTTTACAAAAGCATTATATGGAAGAATCTCTTGATATGATATTAAAAAAAATAGACTACTTATGCACTTTAGACTTAGATTGTATAAGTAAATATTTTTCAATAAGTAAATTTAATCAAGAACTAGGTGTTATATGTCACTTTTTATGTGACTTTTTCTGTGTACCTCATAGTAGACGTTGGGAAATGTCTCATAGTATGAGTAAACATATTAACTATGAGAAAGAACTTGCTATGGTTGCTAAAGAAACTAATTTATTAAAGTTTAAGGGAGATAAAATTAAAACTAATACATTTAAAGAATTCTTTGATTCATTATATCTAGAATATCAAGGAATAACAGAATACGAAAATGATTTATTATTTTCAAATTATGTATGTAATAGTGTAATAAATTATATATTAGACTGTATATTAATTAATACAGCTAATTGTAATAAATTTATAAATTGTGTTTAGGTGTTGAATTAATTTTCAACACCATTTGTTTTTTCTATAACTTCAATTGCTTCTTTTACACTTTTCACAGTATAAGCTGAACTTTTTTTAACATCTTCTCTACTACTATCCATTGAAAAACTATATTTAAAATCTTTTAACATAGATATATCATTAGGAGAATCTCCTATTGTTGCTATTTCATCTAAATTTACATTTAAGATACTGCATACATGCTTTATTGCATTCCCTTTTGATATATGGCTTGGAGATATATTTAAGACATATTTTCCAGATAAATAAACATCTAATATTCCTTCAAATTCATTTTTGTAATATGTCTCCATTCTTCCTAATTCATCTTCATTTCTCGATAAAATCCCTATATTTCCTACTAAGTTGTCAAAGCTATCTTTTTTAAAAAAATCCGGATCATTTATACACTCCCTGTCAAACTCATCTAGTATATCCTCTCCTCCAGATATTACTATATTTCCGTCATGCATAAAGAATATATAAGCATCATCAGATTTAAATCTATTAACTACCTTTTTTACTAAATTATCATCTATTACTTCTTTTAAGATTTCGTTATGATTTTTGTCATATACAAAGGCACCATTTTGGCATATATAATATCCATTTAAATCTAACTTGCCTTTAATCATTTTAGAAGCTTGTTTAAAAGCTCTACCAGTTGCTATATTAAATACAACACCCTTTTTCTCTATTGCTTCTATAGCCTTTATATCATCATCACTTATTCCATGATGATACAGAGTTCCATCTAAGTCACAAAATATGTGTTTTATCATAAATTGCCTCCAAAATTTAATTAAAGATTTATAATTTCTAATCTTAAATCATTTAATATTGTTTTTGTTGCTCTTAATCTTACTTGTTCTCTATTTCCGTTGAATAAATATCTTTTAACTATTGTCTTACCATTTATATAAATACCAAAATAAACTAGTCCTACTGGTTTTTCCTCACTTCCACCTTGTGGACCTGCTATCCCTGTAGTTGATATACCTATATTAGTATTATGTCTTTTAGCTACTCCTATAGCCATTTCTCTAGCGGTCTCATAACTAACTGCTCCAAATTTGTCTAAAGTCTCTTTATTTACTCCTAAACTCATTATTTTAGCTTCATTAGAATATGTAACGCACCCTTCCATAAAAACAGATGATATCCCTGGGTAATTTATAAGATTAGAAGAAACCATACCACCAGTACAAGATTCTGCAACGCTAATAGTTAAATTCTTGTCAACCAATAACTTAGCAACAGTATCTTCTAAAGTAACTTCACCTTGAGCATATATATACTTTCCTACTCTGTCATATATTTTATTTATAACAGGGTTCATTAAACTAATAGCTTCATCTTCATTTTTAGCCTTTGCAGTAATTCTTAATGTAGCTTCAGTTTCCTTTGCATAAGGAGCTACAGTTGGGTTTGACTGCGCCTTTATTATATCCATTATCTCATGTTCTAATAAAGATTCTCCAATACCATAAAATCTAAGTGTCTTAGAAACTAAAACTTCATCAGTTAAATCTTTTAAATAAGGTTTAACACTTTCATCAAACATAGGCTTCATTTCCTTTGGAGGTCCTGGAAGTACTATTATAGTTTTATTATCTTTCTTTAAAATAGCCCCAGGCGCTGTACCATTATTATTTTCAAGAATTATAGCTTCCTTAGGAAAATAAGCTTGTTTTTTATTATTCTCACTTGGAGTTTTACATAGCTTATTAAAATACTTCTCAATCTTATTCCATGATGGCTCATGAAGAACTAATTCTTGATTGAAAAATTTAGCAGCAGTTTCTTTGGTCAAATCATCTTTCGTTGGTCCAAGACCACCAGTTGTAATAACAATATCACTTCTATCTAAACTCTCTTTTAGACAGTCAAATAATCTGTCTTCATTATCTCCAACAGTACCTTGATAATAAACATCAATTCCTAAATTAGCTAACTCACAAGCTAAGTACTGAGAATTCGTATTAACAATATCCCCCAAAAGAATCTCAGTACCAACAGTCAAAATCTCAGCTTTCATCTTAATCCACTCCTTCAAATATAATTTAAACCAAATATATATTTTTAATGTATTTTTCTTACTTTAACTATTATCTAAATCTCCACATAAAAACAAAAGGGCTTCTCTCGAATAAATTATTTTATACCTGGGTCAAGGTAGACAATATATATTTTCTAGTCATTTGCAACATCACTTAAATTGCATGACTAGAAAATATATATGTCTGCCCGACCCCTGAACAAAATTATTTTTCGAAAAAGCCCACATTTTTATTGGAGGCGACACCCAGATTCGAACTGAGGATCAAGGAGTTGCAGTCCACTGCCTTACCACTTGGCCATGTCGCCTTATTAATTACAATTAAATTATATATGTCTTTTTAAATACTTGCAACAATTTAAGTTATAAAATTTTATTTTTATAGTATATACCACTCTATATTTAAACTTAATAACTAGTGGTACTTTCGATATGACCTACATATTAATATAATTAGGTATAAATAAAATTAAGAAAACTAAGAAAAGTAAATTCTTTAGAATTAATATTCAAAGAAAATTTAAATATATTAGGAGTGGTTTTATGAAAGTAGCAGTTATAATGGGAGGTATCTCTTCAGAAAGAGAAGTCTCTTTAAATTCAGGTAATGAAGTTTTTAATGGTTTAGATAGAAATAAATATGACGTAGTTAAAATTATTATAGATAAAACAGAAGATATATTTACAAAGCTTACAAATGATATTGATTTTGCATTTATTGCACTTCATGGTAAATTTGGCGAAGATGGATGTATACAATCAATATTACACGCAAAAGGTATACCATATTCAGGATGTGGTCCTCTATCAAGTGGGATGTGTATGGATAAAAATATTACTAAAAAGATATTAAAAAATTCAAATATCCCAACTGCTAAATGGTTTGTTACTAATTCATGTGAAAATATAGATTATGATAAAATAGAAAGTTTCAAGTATCCTGTATTTATAAAACCAAATAGTGGTGGTTCTAGCGTTGCAACATTTTGTGTACGTTCAAAGGAAGAGGTAAAGCCTGCTATAGAAAAAGTTTTAGAAGTTGATGAATACGCAATTATAGAAGAATACATTTCAGGTGGAGAATATACATCATTTGTACTTAATAATGAAGTTTACCCTACTATATCAATAAAAGCTAACTCTGAATTCTTTGATTATACTGCAAAATATAATGATAATGGTGCTTTAGAAGAAGTAGTTTATCTAGAAGAAAACTTACAAAATAAAATAAATGAAATTTCACAAATATGCTGGGATATTTTCTATTGCAAAGCCTATGTAAGAATTGATATGATTATACATGATGGAGTTCCTTATGTACTTGAGTTAAACACACTTCCTGGACTTACTAAAGCTAGCTTAATTCCTAAAAGTGCAGCTGCTAAAGGTCTTGGATTTAGTGATTTATTAGATAAAATAATAGAATACTCTTTAACTCCCAGTAAAGTCGCTTCATTAAATTATTAATAAAACTGAGGTGATAAATTGTTATTCTCTAATCTCAATATAGATGACAATGAGCCAATTTATATACAAATAAAAAATCATATAATAGATATGATTTTAAAAGGACTTATACCTGATAATAGTAAGCTCCCTTCTACAAGGGAGCTTAGTCAACTTCTTAAAGTTAGTAGAAACTCTATAGTTTTAGCTTATGAAGAACTAAAATCTGAAGGATATATATATTCAGTTTCTGGCAAAGGAACTTTTGTAAGTTCAAACGTCAATATACCTAAAGGTAATTGGTGTATAAATTGGGACTCGCTTGAAAATAGTTATTCTAAAACTGCAAATAAAATGGACATTATAAAAAATGAAATTCCCTGGAGGTCTGACTTAATATCTTTTAAAAGTATTTCTCCTGATGGTTCTATGTTTGATATAGATGAATTAAAGAAATCTTTTCTAAATAGAATTTCCCTTGAAGGAGATAAACTTCTTAATTATGGATACGCACAAGGTTATAAACCTTTAATAGATTATTTATTAAAATATATGAATAATAAAGGAGTCGATACTTCTAATAAAGATATACTCATAACAAATGGCTTTACAGAAGGATTAGAAATTATGCTATCTTCATTTACATCTCCTGGAGATTATATAATTTGTGAAAACCCAACTCATAATACTACACTTAAAATTATGAGAGCTTTAAATTTAAATCTTATTAATGTTGACATAAATAAAAATGGCTTAGATTTTGACATGCTAAAAAATAAAGTTTCTAAATATAAAGATAAAATTAAATTTGCTTATATAACGCCTTCTTATCATAACCCTACTGGAACTGTTATGTCACCTGAAAGTAGGTATAAATTTTATAATTTAATGAAAGATAATAATATTGCTATTATTGAAGATGGATTTAATGAGGAACTTCTATACTCTAGTTCTCATATATTCCCTATTGCATCTCTTGATAATTTTAGTAATGGAGTTGTTTATATAGGCAGTTTTTCAAAAATTTTATTCCCTGGGCTTAGAATAGGATGGATACTTGCTGATAAAAACATTATTTCAAAACTTGAAAGTGTAAAAAGATGTAAAACTATTCATGTTTCTTTTTTAGATCAAGGTATCCTTTATGATTATTTGCATAATGGCGGTTTTGAAAAATACATAAAAAAAGTCCGTAAGTTTTATGGTGATAAATTTAATTTTGCTTATGAGTGTGCCTTAAAACATATTCCACATGATTATATTCTTGGTGATGGTGGTCTTCATATTTTTGTTAAACTTAAAAATATTAAATCTAGAGATTTATTAAATAAATGTTATGAAAAAGGTGTTATTTTTATGCCTGGGGATATATTCTCTATTAATGATAATGGTGATAATACTTTAAGACTAGGATTTTCTAGATTATCTTTAGATGATATAGAAAAAGGAATAAAAATAATTGGTGAGTGTATAAAAAATATGGAAAATGATTCTAAATCCTAAAAGTTCACTTTGAACTTTTAGGATTTTTTATATCTTTACCTAATTAGGTCTTTTATCTATTTATATATCATAGAGTTTAAATATAATTAAGCTAAACTTTTTAATGGAGGTATACCATGTCATCACTACTAAACACACATGAAGTTGTGTCTAAAATCTTACAAAGTTATAATGTTTATTATGATATCGAAAAATGTACTAATACACATATACCACTTGTAGCTAAGTGTGAATTTCATGTACATAATCAAAAATATGTATTAGTAAAAAAAGCTACCTTATGGGAAGCTGACTCAAATGAATATGTTTATATTTTTGAAGTTGATAATTTAACAAAAGAACTTTTTATAAAGTGTAAGAATTATGCTTATGAAAATGGTATGAGTTTAATTAATCCCAAATCAGGTCATATGTATTCATATATTACGACTTTATTTGTATGCAATTCTTGCGAAGAAGGTGTAGATAAACTTATAAAAAAATGTAAAATATTTAAAAATTTTAAGTTCTCTTTTAATGGTTGGATGGATTTTCGTACTTGTTGCTTAAATATTAGTGATAGTAAAATTTATGGAAATAAGTCTGGAAAAGATACTACTAAGTTTTTTAAAAATTTACTGTCTAAAAATATTTAAGTTGTGTAGTTTACTATTCAATATATTTTTTAAATTATATTTTCAGAATTTTTCTACATTTAAATAGTTATTAAATTTATATAAATAACTATAATTTTTTGTAAAAGGGGGAAAATTTTTGAACGCTTTATTTATTTTATTTTTAGGAATTATAGTTTTATTCGTTGGCTATGTTACTTATGGTAGATGGCTAGCTAAACAGTGGGGAATTGATGAAAAACGTACAACTCCATCTCATGAATTAGAAGATGGCATAGACTACGTTCCTGCAAAAACACCAGTTTTACTTGGTCATCACTTTTCATCTATAGCTGGTGCAGGGCCAATTAATGGACCTATTCAAGCTGCTGTGTTTGGTTGGGTTCCTGTAGTACTTTGGGTTTTAATTGGTGGAATATTCTTTGGTGCTACTCATGATTTTGGTGCTTTATTTGCATCTATTCGTCATAAAGGTCAATCCATTGGTGAAGTTATAGGCCAAAATATAGGTCCTAGGGCTAAAAAACTATTTCTTACATTCTCCTATTTAACACTAATATTAGTTGTTGCTGCATTTGCATCTATAGTTGCAGATACTTTTAAGGCTACATTTACTCAATCTGGTGCTGTTGATTATGTTGCAAGCTCAGCTAATGCTTCTACTGCTATGATATCTCTTTTGTTTATATTATTAGCAATTGCTTTTGGATTTTTAGTTTATAGAAGAAATGCTTCTTTAGGAGTTTCAACTGTTATAGGCATTGTAGCTATAATTATATGTATAGCTTTAGGTCTTAATTTCCATCCTATTTACTTAAGTTCAAATACTTGGATGATTATAGTTGGTATATATATATTAATTGCATCTGTAACTCCAGTTTGGATTTTACTTCAACCCCGTGATTATTTAAGCTCATTTTTATTATACGGTATGATAGCCATTGCTATAGTTGGGATTATAGGATGCCATCCAACATTAGATATACCTGCATTTACTGGTTTTACTGATACTATAGCTCCTACTGGAACTTCTCTTGGGTACTTATTCCCTGCTTTATTTATTACAATTGCTTGTGGTGCTATATCCGGATTTCATTCTTTAGTTGCTTCTGGTACTACTGCAAAACAATTAGATAAAGAAGCAGACGCTCGTCCTATAGCTTATGGTTCTATGTTAATAGAATGTGCTCTAGCATTAATTTCTGTATGCGCAGTAGGATATATATGGAAAGATTATTCAACTGGAACAACAGTTACTCCTACAGTAGTATTCGCATCTGGCATAGCATCTATGTTAAGTAAAATCCCTGGCCTTTCTAATGTTTATAACATAGCATACTCTTTATTAGTTTTAACAGTTTCAGTTTTCTGCCTAACTTCATTAGATACTGCAACTCGTCTTGCTCGTTATATGTTCCAAGAATTTTGGCTTGCCCCTGGTGAAACTAGAGATGATGTTTCAGGATTTAAAAAGACTATAACAAATCCATATGTAGCAACACTTATTACTGTTGTATTAGGTATAAGTCTTGGTCTTACTGGATATGCAAATATATGGGCTTTATTTGGAGCTGCAAATCAACTATTAGCTGCACTTGGTTTGCTTGCTATAGCTACATGGCTTGGTAATATCGGTAGAAACAATAAGATGTTCTTTATACCAATGGTATTTATGCTTGTAGTAACTGTTACTTCTTTAGTGCTTACTATTAAATCTAATGTTCTAGCTATTATGTCTGGCGGTACTGGACTTGGCTGGTGTTATATACGTACTATCCTAGCTTTACTTTTAGTAATTCTTGCTATTATTCTTATGATAGAAGGATTCAATACTATAAAAAAACAATTTAAATCTAAGACTAAACAAGCTTAATTATTAATAAATATATACTAAATTAATAAAAAAATCCAATAGGTTAACTATTGGATTTTTTTATTTATAATTATTTATCATAACTTTCTTCTAAATGTTCTTTTGTTATAGTTTGTATATTTGCCATTCTTTTAATTTTAGATAATGGCATTGTAACTAAAACTATACTACTAAGCAATCCTTCTAATCCTGTACCTGATAAATTGTAAACTATTGAATAAGCAACTGGATTCCATCCTTCCCATGCATAATCTGCAAAATAAATACATCCTGAAAGTATGTGAGAAAGTTGCTTTAAAAGCACAGCTAATATGCATCCTATAAATATATTTCTCTTTTTATTACAATCAAATAGTCCACTAAGTCCAAGTAACATAGTTGGTAATATATAGTCTAGTAAAAATTGAGCTGGATGAATTATATATGCCGAACCTATTAAACCTAGTATTCCTGTAATTAACCCACAAGTCATACCAGTAATAGGCCCATAAAGTAAACCAATCATTAAAATTGGCACTGATGATAATAATTCAATACCTCCTCCTTGTGGATATTGGATTAGTTTTATTTTAGATAAAATAAAGCTACATGCAGCAAATAAAGATACAACTATCATTGTTTTTGTATCTAGCTTAATTTTCTTTATGTTTAATAAATAATAAGCTATAGGTATTAAACATATAATTAACATTATTGTGTTTACCATTCCCTTACCTCCTCAATAAATAAATGAATTATAAATAAAAAAGCTATACCTGATTAGGTATAGCTTCAAAATTCAAAATTATTATAACTCTCTAATTAATTTACTAGATTATTATATTAATATCTACTCTTGCTTTCCTACGCTGGTACTAACCAGATCAGGTAATAAGGGTCGGTATAAACCTCTCAGCCAATGGCACCCCTAGCATTAATTATTTACTTATAATTTAATTGTAATATATTTTTTTATATTGTCAATTATTAATTATATAATTTAGACATATTAAATGAATATATAAAATAGATTTATATTACAAAATTATCATAGAATATTTTCAAACGTGTAAGTTAAAAATATGCTTAGACTATTATTGAAAGGAATATTTTTAACATGGAAAAATTAAATTTTGAAAAAGAAAATCAACTTGGTTTAGTAAAAGATAATGAAGAATTTAAACAAAGCTTACAAGGACAATTTAATAGTGAAACTGCTGAGGTTGGTTTATACTTAGCTATGGCAAGAGTTGCACAAAGACAAGGTTACGCAGAAATAGCTGAGGTACTTAAAGTCATAGCTTGGGAAGAAGCTGAACATGCTGCTCAATATGCTGAACTTCTTGGTAAAGTTTCAGATTGTACTAAAACTAATATATCAAACATGATTAAAGGTGAAGTTGGTTCTAATAAATATAAATCAGAGCTTGCTCAAAAAGCTAAGAATTCAGATCTTGAAGAACTATATACATTTATAGATCATGCTGCTAGAGATGAAGCTAGACATGCTAGTATGTTAAAAGGTATGTTAGATAGATTATAAAACTTATAAAAAATTTATAAGTTTTATATATATGAAAAGGCATTTCTATATAAATAGAAATGCCTTTTTTATACTAATAAATTTATTGCATCAACATATACGTGCATCCATCCAAAGACTGAACTAAAGTTAAATTCGGTACATCTCCTAAAACATACAATGAGTAAACCTTTCTATCTTTTAAATTTACATTGCTACTTAAAACTATATTATCAGTATTAGCTACCTTAACTTCTATCCTATATTCCCCATAATTAACATATATATAATCTGTAGCTTCTCTAAATTCCACGTCACTAAACATTTCATTTCCATTTACATATATATCAACTTCTGGTGCATTTGGTGATAAATGTATAGCCCTTACTCTTGATTTTCCATCTTGAAGGTTTCTTGGATTTGATTCTATATATGGAACTAATGTTAGATTATTTAAGTTACCTGTTGCTGCTACAGTTATCATACTGCCACCCGGTACATCTACATTTTGACTAATTACTGGATTTTCTTCTGTTCCCGCAATATAAACATTGATAGTATAACTTCCTTGTGGCACTGGTATATATGATGAGAATTGTTCAAATGTTAAATTGCTAAATAATATCATATCTCCTGCATATACATCTACAGCTGGTGCATTTGGTGCCGCATGTAATACTCTTATATATGATGTATTCATGTCTAATCTTATTTTCATGATGTTACTTCCTATATATCTTTATATATATTATGATTGCAACATCTATTTGTGATAATTTGCATATAATGCACTTAATTTATTAGTTATTTATATATTTTTCAAAAACATATCCAAAGTCTTTGTTATTATAAGTATCCTTAACATTTTGCATCCAATTAAAATTAAATCTTGTTACTTCTTCAATCATTGTAGCTATATTTCCATCTATATGAGCTCTTTTTATAGATTCATTAGCCATGTTTAAACTATTCATACCATATTCATATGATTGATTATTTCTATTTTGAACTGTTCCAATTTCAAATAAAGCTTTATACAAATCTTTTAATTGCTCTATTTGTTTTTTATCTACATCTATACTAAAGTGTTCACTTCCAAAACTAAATTTTATTTCAACATCTAAGTCTACTGTTCCAGCTGTTTCTAAAGTTACTGAGTGCACATTTTCACTTCTAAACTCATGTCTTTTTACTACTCTTTTTTTGCTTACTGCAGATGCTCCATCTACATGAATTAGTCCTCTATTTGTAAATACATACTCATCTGACTTTGATTTTATAACGAAGTATATCTTTTCTCCATCTTCGTTCATTATATAATCATCACCATCAACTTTGTTAAAATCCTTTGGATCTATTATCTTACCTATATCAGATAAGCCTAATGTATCTGCTGCCATTTTTCCAAATATATTCCCTGCCATAACATCCTCCTAATTCATTTTTATTTATTAATTATTATAACAAATATATATAAAAAATAAAATTGCTGAAAATTTATATTCCAGCAATTTTATTCTTAAATATTTACTTTAATTCATCTATTAAGTAGTTCATTAAGAAAGTAAATGATTCTACATCTATATCACTTGCATTTACATCATTATAAATTACTTTTGCATCTACCAAAGCATCTTGTAAATTTTTCCACCTAATAGAATTATAATTAACATTTTCTATAGACTCTGCTTTTTCTATAGCTTTATTAAGAGCTATTTTATTTTCTCTAGCAACTAAGTTTTTAGATGATTCTAATATTCTATTGCACATAGAATCTATTTCTTCTTGTGTAGATTGATTTTCTTCTATCATATTTCTAGCTTCATTAATTAAATTCTTATGACTTTCCATTACATCTTTATAATAATTTAACTCATTATATTCATTATTATTTTCTATAGCATCTATAAGATCATTCCAATTTATTAATGAAACTAAATTATCATAAGCTTCTTTTAAAGTGTTATATAATTCATCTATCTCTACTTGATTATAACCATCATTTAATGAATTTTCTACTACAGCTAATGTATCTTTTACTACCTTATAACTTTCTATTGTATAATTAGCCTCATTTATACTATTTACATTTTCAATTAATTCATCAAGGTTTACTCTATTTACTTCTACACTTTCTGAATTTGCAAAATGAAGCTTCGCATCTGCAAAGTTAGCATGGTCTGATCCATTCCCATTTTTTCCATCAGTTACTACAAGTTTTAATTCTTTAGCATCCTTAAGATTTATTTCAACATATTTTTGAGCATCTCTTGAGCTCATTAATCCACTATCGTATACTTTTTCATTATCTAAGTAAATTTCAAATGTTACTGAACCAACACTTCCATACATTGTTCTATCTACTCCAACAAAACTAGTGAAATATCCATAATCATCATTAGTTAAATCATATTTTATAGTAGATGTAGAATGAGTACCAATTCCTTTTTCATAAGAAACCTCTCTTCCACTTTCATCAGTAAGCCTTAAGGCATTTCCACTTACTGCCTTATCTTTTTTAATTGTATTCCAACCTATTTGAGCTGATGTCCAGTCTATATCACTTATATATGTAGTATCATTCATATCTACTACTTTTATATATCTAGTTTTTATAGTTGTATTTCCATCTGAATCTGTAACTGTGAAAGTTTGTTCGTATTTACCAGCTTTATTGAAGTTAACATTATCTTCTACTACTACTTTATTAGTTAAGTCTCCATCTTCTGCATCAGTTGCACTGTATTCACTATCTAAGCTTACTTCTACACCAAGCTTTGTAGTTATCCCCTCACTAGCTATATCTATCGTAGGTTTAGAATTTGTTATTAAGAATTTTGCATCTGCAAAGTTAGCGTGGTCTGATGTATTTCCATTACCACCATTATTAGCTACTAACTTTAACTCACTAACTCCATCTAATTTTATTCTAGCTAGTTTAGCATTATCGCTCCATTTCATTAAACCACTATCGAATACTTTTTCTCCATCAGCAAATATTTGGAATATTACACTTGAGTTATTTTGTTGTGATATATTTCTATCAATACCTACAAGTGTTTCAAAGTATTCATATCCTTTACCTTCTACATTATAAATTATTGTAGAATTAGCATGTGTTCCTATTCCTTTTTCAAATTCTTTAGTTTGTCCATCAATACCAACTTTTATAGTTCCATTAGAACTTGATTTATCTTTTCTTACACTTTGCCAATCAGTTGTTGCAGATTGCCAATCTGTATTACTAGCATAAACTACATCACTATACACTACTATGTTTTTACTAACAGTCGTAGTATTATTATCACTATCCGTTACTGTATATTCAATAATGTATCTTCCAGTTTTATTAGTTGTAAAGCCATTAGAATTAATATTTATAGCTTTTGTTAACTCTCCATCTTCAATATCACTAGCAGTTACACCTTCTGTTAAATCATACTCTTGTCCTAATTTTACAATATCAGAAGTCTTAGATATATCTATACTTGGTTTCATATTGTTATTACTTAATTTTGGATTAATTATTACACCATAGTCTGATGTATTTCCATTTCCACCATTATTAACTTGTATTTCTAATTTACTAATACCACTTACTGGTACACTTATATAAACCATATTATCACTATACTTTAAGACTCTTGTAGTTGCTACTGTTTGTTCATCTGCTACAACTTTAAATGTTATACTTGAATTATCTTGTGCTGCTATTGTTCCGTCAACACCTACAAGTGCTTCAAATGTATCATAATTTTTTCCTTCTAAATTATAAACAACCTTACCATTTGCATGTATTCCTATCCCTTTATCAAATGCTTTTATTTCTCCATTTACTCTACCTTTTAGATTGCTATTTCTTCTTGGTGTTCCATGCTGAGTTTCTACACTTTCCCAATCACTATCAGATAAATAATCAAATGAGCTTACTACTTCTATATCAACAGTTTTAGAAAGTTCTACTTCATTATCTACTAAAGTATACTTAACTTGATAATTACCTTTTTTACTTGTATTAACATTACTTTCTATTATTATATTAGAGCTTATATCCTCACCCTTATAATTTAATGCCTTTGCAAAATCTTCTGCATTAAATTGGCTATTTAAGCTAACCATCATATTATCTTGTTGTACACTTAATATTGGTGAAAATGCTTTTACACTTACACCTTTTGCTGTTGATAAATCTTTTGCATATGCAACTACTTCATATATTGTATTTTCATTTACATCAACACTTTTAACTACAAAGTTATTACCTCTTGTAAATCCTATAACTTCATTGTCTTTTAAAATTTCATATCCTAGTAAATCATCACTATTTTCACTATCTATAGTAAATGATAAAGTATTAGTTGCATTTTCTTCATTTAATTTAGAACTTACTTCTATTTTTAAATTTTCATCGAATCCATTTCCTTTATAGTCATAAGCACCGCCATGTAAATACTCTATCTTTTTATCAAGTTTTGGTAAATTGGCTACAACTTCTCTCATTTGATCTGTAACTGTTATATAATTCCAACCCTCAAAGAAATCAAGTAAATTTACATTTAATGCTAATGAATATGCCACAGCTAATCTTTGTTGGTCTGAACCTTTTACCGAAGATATTTGTGAAGTATTATGTCTTACATATGTAGACATTTTTGCATAAGCATCATATCCATAAGCTATATTTATTTGAGATAATACATCTAGTCTTTCAAAATAATGCATAGCAAACTCTTGTCCATTAAATCTCTTCATAATTTCATTCCAGTTAGCTCTATCTCCACCTAAACCTTTAATCCTTCTAAATTCTTGTGCATAAAGGTTATTAGTTACTTCTCCATCGACAACATATTTTGTATTGAATATATGTCCAAACTCATGAGTATAACACCAGTTGTCATTATCTCTATGAGTTATAGGTAATACTATTTGCTTAAAGAATCCACCGTTTCTTTCTATATTACTTGAACCTAGATAACCAGTGTATCCATGGTCTGCAAATCCTAATGGTACATTTTGGAATACCCTAGCTATAAATTTATTAGGGAAGTAACTATCTTTTTCTTCTTTTGCATCTTTTTCAAAGCCTTGGAATGTTTGGAACATATCATACATTTCTTCCCATTCATTCATAGTATCTTCTACTGTTAAATTAGTTTTTTCCATTGTTTTTAGAGCTTCTACAGCACCTGCTGCACTAGTTGTTATTATACAGTTTTCAGATACTAACTCTACTATATTAAATACTTTACCTTCTGGGTTTCCATTTGTAAATGCATTATCATTATATTCAACCTTTTGTGCGTATTCTTTTACTTCATTTGCAAATTCATTTGCATCTGTTTTTCCATGAATGTATGTAGGGAACTTATTTCCACCTTCAATTCTTAACTTTGGAGCAAAAGCTTGGTCTTTTGGTAATGCATCGTTTACTATATATACTGCACTAGGATTTATTCCAGATGGTGCTTTTATTACATTTTTACCTGGTTGTAGATTTGCCCATCTTCTCCAGTCTCCTTGACCTTTACCAGATTGACCAAAGCATATTCTAGGCATTACTCCATTTTCATCAGCTTCAACATAAACTGTAATTTCTTCACCTTGTGTTACATATAGTCCTGTTGATTGGAATGAAGAGTATGCGGCACCATTAATACTTCTTATGCCAATTTCTTGAGTATATTTTCCTCTTTGTTCTGCTGTTATAATAGTCACATTTTCAAATTTATCTGGATTATTTACTAAATCTTTAGCTAATTCTATATCATTTGAATATAATTCTTTTAGTGGATGCGTTGATAACTCTTCTTCTAATTTGTTTATAGCTTCAACTGAATTAAACTCTTCACTTAGCTGATTATATAAACCATTTGTAAATAATTTTTCCATTTTTTCTGATATTTCATCTTGCTTGTATAAACTAATTTCTGCTGCACAAGCCCAATTTTCATATCCTTTTTTTAATACAAATTTAACTCTTTTAAACTCAGTTGGATTAAATCTTATTTCTACTGAATCTTGAGTAACACTAGATGATCCTGCAGACACTTTTTCAAAATTATCTCCTTTAGTAGTTCTAGAAGCATAAACTTCAAACTCTTGTGCAAATCCTCTATTTGAACCTCTAGGGGCTGTATAAACTATTCTATTTAATGTTGTAAGTTCATCTAACTCCATTACAACTTCATTCGTAAATGTATCTGTGTTTTGTTTTCCTGAATGCCACTTAGTATTAAAATCTCCATCAATAGCTTTTGATATTACTTCACTTGCATAGTGACCGCCATTAGCAGTTATTGATTTTATTTTGGTTATATCTAATTTGTAAACCTCATCATAACCTGAAAGTAATTTGCTATTTATATCTAAAAATTTAGATACTTTTGCATCAGTGTATTGAACATTGCTATTATCAACAAGTAATCTAGCATTGCTTAAATCTTCTTTATAATCTTCATAGAATGGATGTGACTTAGCTTCTTCCTCTAATGCATTTATTTTATCTACTGTATTAAATTCTTCACTAACTTTACTCATACTATTATCTGTAAAAAGTCTTCCCATTTTATCCTTAAGTTTATCTTCTTTATATAAAGCAAATTCAGATGCTAATGCCCAGTTTTCATAACATTGTTTATATACAAATTTAACTCTTCTTGCCTCAGTTGGATTAAACTTTATTTCTAAAGAATCTTTTGTTATACTACTACTTCCTGAAGTTACTTTTTCAAATGTATCTCCCTCAGTTGTTTTTGAAGTATATATATCAAATGAATTAGCAAATCCTCTGCTGTTTAAACTTGTATATACTACCCTATCTAAAGTTTCAAGTTTATCTAAGCTTATAATAACTTCATTTATAAAGCTTGAGCTGTTTTGTTTTCCTGAGTGCCAAGAAGTATTTATATCTCCATCAATTGCTTTTTCTATATTACTACTTCCATAATGGCTACCATTAGTACTTATAGAAGAAGGATTTATTTTAAATAATTTATTGTATTCTAATAAAGCTTCATCGTTAAACGATTTAAATTTGTTTATTACGGCATCTTTATATTCTACATTATTTCCTTCTAGTATTAATCTTGCATTATTTATATATGTTTTAAATTCTTCATAAAGCGGATGATTTTTGACTTTATTTTCAAAATCAGATAATTTATCTAATGTATTAAATTCTTCACTTATTTCATTCATATTTTCATTTGTAAATATAGAGTTTAACTTATCAATTGATTTATCTTCTCTATAGAAATAAAACTCTGATGCACTTGCCCATCCTTGATTTGCTTCTTTGAATACAAACTTAACTTTCTTAGCTGTTATAGTATCAAACTTAAATTCCATCATATTGCCAGTTGATGAATGTGCTCCTGTAGAAACTAATTCAAAATCTGAATCTTCTCCTGTTGTTGAAGCATATATTTCAAATTGAGTTGGGAATCCTTTCCCTTTCGCTCCATCTTGTCTTGTTGCATAAGCAATTCTATCAATTGATTCTATTTCATTAAATTCTACAACAACTTCATTTTGGAAAGTTGAGCTGTTTGACTTTCCTGTTTCCCAGTGAGTTGAAAGATTTCCATCTATAGCTTTATCTATAGAACTTGATCCATATTGACCACCATTGTTAGATATTGATTTGATTTCTTCTCTTAGAATTTTAAACTCTGAATTGTAACCCTCAAAATTAGTGTATTCACTTAAATTAAAGGCCGATATTTTTGCTTCACTTACTACTTTTTCTTCTACTGCTTGAACTTTTTCTTTTACCACTTCATTAGCATATACATTTAATGCTGGAGAGGCATTGCTTACTACAATTGATGCTACTAGTATTGCTGATATTTTTTTCTTCATAATATTTCCCTCGACTATTATTCTAGTTTTATATTTCTTGTAACTAAGGGTTGTACTACCAAGCCTAAAAATTTAATTCTATTATTATTTTTAATAAAAAAACTACCCTCAAAAAGGATAGTTGCCATCAAAAGTAAACATCATAAAATTATCTTTTACCATAAGTGAGCATAAGATTTTTATACGAACAAAGAATTTGTATTCTTCGGCAACTGGCTGGCATAGTTAATAATTAACCTTAGCCCCTTTAGCTTTGCGTCTCTAGATTTCTCTAGATTTGCCTATGAAATTTTAATTTATTCTACCATATTTTTACAGTAATCACAATGTTATTTTTATAATCTATATATTTTAATTATATTAATCTCATTTTAAATAAATATGTATATACACTAAAAAAGGTCTATCTACTTGATAGACTTTAGTTATATTTTAAATTTAATTAAAGTTATATATATTTTTTAGTCACTTTATATCTTTCTTCTTATGTTACTCATTATAAATTTACCTCCAGGTAAAGTAGGTATTTTTCTATACTATAACTTAAATCCTGATCTAAAACGTCATACTCAATACTATTAACAAGAAAATCTAAACTAGCTTTCATTATTTCAATAGTAATTCCTTCACCTGGACATCTATGCCCTTTTGATGGGTCACTTCCACATTGAGGTATAAAGTTAAATAAATTTTCCTTTCGATCTCTAAAACGCTCAGGATAAAATTTATAAGGTTCATTCCATACCCTAGAATCATGATTAATACCATAAACATCTAGTAATACAAACATTCTTTCTATAAAATAATTTTGGATTATAAAAAAGTTTTGCTGCCTCTTCTCCTGTAATACAAATTACTTTTTGACCAAGTAAATGAGTCTCAAATATGTCAGAATGATATTGTTCAATCCTATTTTTAATAAACAAGTATCCTTCTTGCAATAGGTCAATAGTATTATCTAAACTTTTATCATGTGGAACTTGTTTCTTATCTGTCATGAATTTATATTCTCCTTTTCATATAAATTAGAAATATATTTAATTTAAAAGTGGTTTTTTCTTGTGAATATATACTACTTTAATTATTATCTATGATTTTCTATTTTTAATAGTTAGTTTTTAAATAAAAGACTATATATAGATTTATAAAAAATAAATCTATATATAGTCTTTAGCGTAATAAAGCTTTAATATTAATTATATTTATTTTAGCATTTTATCCATGTATTTATTACATAGTTCATCTGCTTTATTGTTTACTATGCAGCTGGAGTGACCTTTTACCTTTATAAATTTTATATCTTTAAATTGATTTTTTAAATTATCTAGTTCAATCCATAATTCTTTATTTTTAACAGGTTCTTTATTTGATGATATCCAATTATTTCTTTTCCATCCATAAATCCAAGATGTTATTCCATTTAATACATAGGAACTATCTACATATACCTCTACTGGTATATTCTTTTTCTTTACTGCTTTTAAACTTTCTATACATCCCATTAGTTCCATTATATTATTTGTAGTTTCTTTACTTCCTCCACTTATTTCTTTTGTATGTTCTCCATATATTAGGTACGCTCCTCATGCACCTATGTTTGATTTTTTACCATTGCCTCGGCATCCGCCATCTGTGTATATTTGTATTTTTTTCATTTTATAATTATACCTTACTATTTGTTAGTAATTTTTTATTAATTCTAGATATTAATTATATCAAAGGTTGTTAAATTCATCAATTAAGATGCTTTTATTAAAAGTTTCTTTTTTTATTTATTATTAAATTAATATAAATATTTTTATTTTATATGTATAATATTTGTATTTATGTTAATGATTTAAATATAACAATATCTTTTGTATTTTTTATAATTCTCCACTAAAAAAGACAGGAATCGGAACCTGTCTTTTTTAATTTAATATTTCTTCCTTTTTCAAATCTTGTTCTTTATAATACTTCTGTAAATCTTCGTAACTTTTTAATACACGATTTTCTAAATCCTCTTCATATATATCTTTATATAAAAACTTTTCTACACTTATATAGCTATCATCTGAACTTAATTCTCCATTTTCATTTCTCGGCTTTTGTAAAGTAAAATCAATAGAATAAAATGATACACTTTGCTTATCAAGCATAGATTTTATATCAAGTAAAATTTCACTAGCTTTTTTAAAACTAACATCTTCATCTTGAATATAAAGAACAATATGACCTGCCTTTTTACCTAATTCATATAAATTATAATCCTTATCTAACTCTAACTTATTTCTATCTAACATATCTTCACTCAATTCACCAAAATAAATATCACTTTTATATGTAAATTCCTTACTTTCAATAACATTATTTACTTTATCATTATAAATTTTATCTATTCTTGTTAAAGTATTAAACTTACCAAGTACATCACTTTCATAAGTATCCCCTATTATTTTTCCAAGAGGTGATATGGTAAGTGAAAAATGTGTATCTTTACTTATAGGAGACTTTACTTGAACATAATAATCACCTGTTTTAAAACTATAAGAAGCATTTGATAAATTTAATTTCATATTTTGATAATTTTTAGCTATATATTCTTTGGACACATTATTTGCTACTGTCTTAGATATAGGATTTCCTAATAAACCATTTGCAAAGTACAGTATAACTATTATTAATAAAAAAGCTAATCCCCCTGATAAAATTTTTATAAATTTTTTCATTATTTTTTCTCCTTTTTTAACGCAATATAAAGTAAAAATCCAATTAAAATCCCAATAGCACAAAGTCCGGTATATATTATAGCCCACAATATAGGAGCTGTTATATATGATAACAATTGAGATTTATCAAATATGCCACCTATTATATATTTAATTAAATTATATACATATGTAAAAGCAAACATGGTTACTAAGGTAATGTATGATTTTTTTCTAAGAGCAAAGTATGATAAAGCTCCTATGGTAGGCATAATTAGTATATTGTAAAACATATTTTCACTTTCAGTAATTGCTATACCTATAAATGAGCCTAGTATAACTAATATAACTGATACCAGTATAAGTTGTTTTTTTATTTTAGATATAATTTTTTTATCATCTATATTATGATTTTTGGTATTAGTTTCATTAAATAAACTTCTACACTGACTACATTTATCTATATGCTTAATTACTGCATTTTGACTATCTTCACTAGCTACTTTATCCTTCACTAATGGAATTAGATCCATACAAATATCGCATGATATTTTATTCATATACTACTCCTTCCTTCATCAAAGTATCTTTAATTTTCTTTTTAGTTCTATAATCTATTACTCTTGCAGAGCCTTCAGATATATTGTACTTTTTTCCTATTTCAAAATATGAGTATCCCTCAATTCTCATAAAAATAATATCTTTTGTTCTAGATGATTCATTATCAAGTAATGTATTTATTTTACTTGCAAGTTCCTTTTTTATTAAAGAACCATCTAAATCATTTTCACTTAAAAGGTAGTTATAAGCTAAGTCATCTATAGAAATAGTTGGCTTTTGTTTGCGTAAATACTCGTACCATTTATTTCTTGCAATTGAAAAAAGCCATGTTTTAATACTACATTCTCCTTTAAATTTATATAATGACTTTAATGCACCTAGAAAAGTTTCAGACACTAAATCTTCTGAAAGTGAGGTATCATATGTTAAGGTTACAAGATATTTAAATACATCTTGCTTATATTCTTCGTATATTTTTTTTTAGTAACATAAATCTCCTTTCATGATATTAGTGATAAAAAAACTCATTTCGTTACACTTTTTATAAATAAATTTATTATTTTTATTTTATATACACATTTAAATTCTAAGCTATCTATCATTATCATAAAAGACATTATTGTTAAATCTTGATTAAAATTAAAAATAGCCCTTATTTATTAGGGCTATTTTTTGTTAATATAATTCTATCTACTTTACTTATATATCATCTCTTTTAGAAAATCTATATAAATTTCTTTATACAGTTGATTTTCTTCAAAAGGTATTAAGTTTATTAAATTTTTCTTCAAAATATCTTTTATGCTTTCTGAAACTTTTCTCATAATAATTCTCCTATCCAACACCATATTTATTAAATAATTTATTTACTTCAATATATCATTCTCAATAAAATATTTATAATAAATTTATTAGTTCTATGGTATAATTCTCACATAAAAGGAGTTGGTAATAGTGATTAGTAAAAATAAATCTATAAATAAAAAGCAACTTGAATATATGGCATTTATAAATAGAGAAAATGAATATAGACATCATACCTATGATGAGGAGATGCTTCAATATGAATATCTAAAAGAAGGCAAAATAAAGGCTATTGAAGAAAGTATAAAAATGTTCTCATCTTCAACAGTAGGTGTACTTTCAGATAATCCTATTAATAATATAAAATATTTATTTGTTGCATCTATTACATTAGCAACTCGTTTTGCAATAGAAGGTGGAATGGAACCAGAAACAGCTTATAATGCTAGCGATTTATTTATACAAAAAATAGATAAATGTAAAAGTACTAATGAGGTAAAAGATATACATACAGAAATGTTTACTTTTTTTACTAAACATATGAATGAGTTACAAAAGAAAAATATTTACTCTAAACCAATTGTTCTATGCATGGATTATGTTTATTATCACTTAAATGAAGTTATCAATGTTACTAAACTTGCAGAGTATGTTGATTTAAATCCTAGCTACCTTTCTACTCTTTTTAAAAAAGAAGTTGGAATTACTATTACTAATTACATAATAAAAAAACGCATTGAAGCAGCTAAAAATATGTTGAAATTCTCGGATTATTCCTATTCAGATATTAGCTCATATCTTTCTTTTAGCTCTCAAAGTTACTTTATTCGCGTATTTAAAAATGAAACAGGTCTTACGCCTAAAGAATATCGCCATAAATATTATAGAATAAGTTTTGATTAAATTTTTTGTCATTTATTTACTGAGTTTAATCAAAATGAAAGATATTTTATATTTTTATACTATAATTAAATATTTAGGAGAACTTAAATGAAAAATAAAAAACAACTTAATTTAACTATGATTTTGTCTGCAATATATTTTTGTATATTAATATGGATTATTTTATTTAAAATGAATTTATCATTTAGTGAGATTGATAACAATAGAAGTATTAATATAATTCCTTTTTCTGGCTCAGTTATTGTTAACGGAAAAATATATATCAGTGAAATTATTAATAATATACTGGTATTCGTTCCTGTTGGAATTTACACATGTATGTTAAAACAAGATTGGTCTTTTACTAAAAAAACTTCAGTAGCTTTTTTAATTAGTTTATCTGTTGAAGTTTTACAATTTATCTTTGCTATTGGAGCAACAGATATAACAGATCTTATAGGAAATACTTTAGGTGGGGTAATAGGTATTGGAATATACTCTATATCTAGTAAAGTCTTTAAAAGTAAAACTGTTAGTATATTTAACACACTTGCTTTTATTGCTACAGTTGGATTAGTATGCTTGTTATATATTTTGTTATTATTAAATTAATAATATTTTACAAATTGAAGTCCAGCATATAATATTGCTGGACTTTTTATTTCTTAATTATTTTTACTATCTTCCATAAATTTAATCATCTCATCCATTTTTTCATCTAAATACTTCCCCCCATGCCTTATCATCTACAAAAGGATTCTCTACTGCAAAATTTTATGTATTACAAGCTGCTCTATCTCAACATTTAGCCAAATAAAAAAAAGAAGGTATACCTCCTTTATTTTATCGACATAATGGAAAATTACTTTTAACCGATGCAGGTAAAATATATATTAATGGAGCTATGCATATTCTTAGTATTTTAGATGAGGATGAAAAAACTATGGCTAGTTTAAAAAAATCAAAACAAGAGTAAGTTGAAGTAAATATAAATATTATTGAATTACTCCATGATATATATCACTTATATTGAAACATTTATGTGATTTAGTCACAGAACCTATATCAATAAATCTATATAATAATATCAATAAGTTATATGGAGGGATAATTGATGGCAAAAATAAAAAGAAAAGCTGTAATTGATAAAGAATATTGTGTGGCATGTGGCACATGCACAAAAGTATGTCCACTACAAATTATACACATAGAACAAGGTGTGTTTGCACAAATAAACTCTGATAAATGCGTTGGTTGTGGTAAATGTGCAAAAGCTTGTCCTGCTTGTATTATAAAAATTGAAAAAGTGGAGGTAGAAGCTTAATATGAAAAATAAGAAAAAATCATTTACAGATTACATGTGGATTATAAGTGCAACTTACTTAATACTTGGACTATTTAATATACTATTTGCATGGTTAGGGCTTCTATGCTTTTTAATACCTTTAATAATCTCAATTTCTGGTCATGGAAAAACATATTGTAATACTTACTGTGGTAGAGGTCAATTATTAAATTTAATAGGTGATAAGTTAAAATTGTCTAGATATAAAGATATACCTAAGTTTTTAAGAAGCAAATATTTTCGATATGGATTTTTAACATTTTTTATGACTATGTTTGTAGTTATGTTATTTAATACTTATCTAGTATTTATAGGTGCTAGTAATTTAAAAGAAGTTATTAAATTACTTTGGACTTTTAAGGTACCTTGGAATTGGGTTGATACTAGTATTGTTGCACCATGGGTTGCTCAGTTTGCATTTGGATTTTATAGTATGATGCTTACATCTACTATTTTAGGCATAATAACCATGCTTCTATTTAAGCCAAGATCTTGGTGTGTATATTGCCCAATGGGTACAATGACTCAGTTAATATCAAAAGCTAAATACAATCCTGAAAAGAGCACTACTATATAAATAAAAATAGCTTATAAATTAGATTAATATTATCTAATTAAAGATAAGAAGTTTATTGAAAAAAATATTAATAAATTTAAATAAACTGGTTACAATAATAACTGTAAAGATCAAGTAGATAATTTCTACTTATTATAAAGACACGGGAATATGGCTCAGTTGGTAGAGCAATTGACTGTTAATCAATGGGTCACAGGTTCGAGCCCTGTTATTCCCGCCAATAAAAAAACTCTTAGTTTATAAGCTAAGAGTTTTTTTATTATATTATAATCCCTTCAAAGTGATCCATTTCATGCTGTATAATTTGTGCAGGGAATCCTTTAAATACTTGTTTTTTCTTTTCAAAATTCACATCAAAATATTCTACTTCTATAGTTTCATATCTTATAGTTTTTCTAAATCCATCTAAAGATAAACAGCTTTCTTCTGCTTCATAGCTATTTTCTTTTTTTAATATAACTGGATTTACCATAGGAACTATAATTCCTCCACCTATAGTAAATACTAATATACGCTTTTTAACTCCAATCATATTAGCTGCTAATCCTACACATCTATCTAAATTTACTCTTAGTGTATCTACTAAATCATTTATAACTTGTGCATCTTCCTTGGTTGCAAGTTCTGATTTTTGTTCTAAAAATAATATATCTCTTACAATTTCTTTTACCATATTTATTAAAGCCTTTCTATATATAAATTATTTCAACACCAGCAAAACTAATATCACCAACTAAAGTTAGTATATCATCTTTGCTTGGAAAGTTTTTATTTTTCTCACTAAGTCCTCCAAAAGCTTGACTGGTTCTATCTTCAACAGTCCAAGTTTTAGGTATATAAAGCTCCACTCCTGCAAAAGAAGCTTCTAACTTGATAACACCTCGTCCATTTTTCAACTTTGAATTATCAAAATAAATTTTCATAGATCCAAAACTACAACTTAAATCAGCTCTTTCAAAACTTTCTGTATTAATATATTTTATACTACCACCAAAGCTAGTATCAAGTCTAATACGATTATCATCTTCAAAATCTATAGTATCGTAGTTGTCTTCCTTCCAATTATAGTTTTGTTTATAATCATACCACTTAGGTTTTTTATGAAAAATCATTGAAAGTCCTGCACTACCTAAAGCTGCTGCAATTAAAACTGTCCACGGAGTAATTGCAGTAAGTCCAAGCTTATCATCAAAAATTATACATATAAAAGCAAGTGGAAATAAAATACCTGCAAAACTTTTATAAAATATACTTTTTATCATAATTCCAATTAATACAATGCTAATTATTATACTAACCATATTGATATCACCAAAATATCCTAATTTATTAACTATTAGCGATATACTTCCAAGTATAAGTAGCACACCCCAAAATATTCTTTCTTTTCTCATACTATCTCCTCTTTTCTAACAACTTAAATTTTAAAGGCTTATAATAGTTTCTCGACACATACACCTTTTTATGGGTATGTTGAAATTCAACTATACTTGATGCTGTAAGATTTCTTGTTATTGAATAAATATAATCGACATTTAAAATCGTAGACTTTGAAACCCTCATAAAATTATTTGGTAAAATTTCTTCTAATTCATAAAGCTTATATTTTACTTGGTATACATCATTTACTGTATGTGCAAATATAATACTTGCCTCAGTTTCAAAGAAAAGTATTTCTTCTAAAGAAATAAAATACTCTATATTATCTTTGTAAAATACCATACTACTTTTTTTAGATATTATTTCTTTTAACATGCCTTGTATTTTATTTATCTCATCAGTTAACTTACTACATTTTATAATAACTTCGTCTTCTTTTATTTTTTCATCAATTTCAATTCGTATTTTCATTTATCCACTCTCCACAGTATTAATTATATCCTTTAATATTTTTGTGTAAACGAATTTTGACTAAGAGGTAAATTTATAGTAGTAAGACGTTAAAACTAGATACTTTTAGTAAATAAAAAAATCACTCTTACTATTTAATAAGAGTGATTTTAACATATAAAATTTATATACTAATTAGTTAAGTTTTCATATATAGGAAATACTATACTTAAACTAGTTCCTTCATTTACAGTTGATTTTAAATTTAATCCTAAACCTAATTTATCGCAAAGTTTCTTACATAAGTATAAACCTATACCTGTGCTCTTACCAAATTTTCTACCATTTTCTCCTGTAAATCCTTTTTCAAATACTTTATTTACATCCTTTTCAATAATACCTACACCATTATCTTCTATAATTAATACTATTGAATTATCTACTTTTTTTGAACTGATACTTATCTTAGCATCTTCTAATTTTGAGTATTTAATAGAGTTTCCTATTATTTGATTCAATATAAATTCAACCCATTTTACATCAGTATATATAGTCTCATTAATATCATCTAGTTGTAACCTTATTCTTTTATTTATAAAGTCTCTTTTATTTTTATTAATTACACTTTTTACAACTGTAGATAACTCTACTTTCTTTATAATATAATCCTTACCAACCTCATCACTTCTAGAATAGTATAATACTTGTTCTACAAAATTTTCTATTCTATCCAGTTGAGTATTAATCTTTCTTGTAATATCATTGTTATTATTTTCTATTAAAAGCTTACTTGATGCCATAGGTGTCTTTATTTCATGAACCCACATTTCAATATACTCTCTATATTCTTCTTGCATAACCCTATAATATTTAACATGTTCATGCATATCTCTACTTAATATTTTAAATATATTATTCATTTGTATACCTTCAATAAAATTTGGATCATCTACGACTTCAGGTAATAAGTATTTTTTATCTAAGTTTTCTAGTATATTTTTAACAGAATTAAAATATCTTTTATATTTAAAAAACTCTATTAACATATAGCTTAATAAAGGGAAAAACCATATACAAAATACACTAAAAATTATAACTACACTTGTATTTATCAAATACATAATAAATGCAGTTATTATAAAAATAAGTAGATTTATACTTAAGAATATCCCTTTATCTTTTATGTAATTTAATATTTTCATGGCATTATATAACCTAGTCCTCTTCTTGTTTCTATGATATTTTCCATTCCTACTTCATCTAATTTCTTACGAAGTCTTGCTATATTAACATTTAATGTACTATCATCTACAAAATAATCTGAGTTCCATAAGTGCTCCATCAGCAAATCTCTAGATATAATTTGTCCTTTATTATTTATCATATAAGAAAGTATTTTAACTTCATTTTTAGTTAATTCAATTTCTTTGTCCTTATATGTAATCGTTGCATTTGATAAATTTAACTTAAGGTCTCTATAAGTTAATATATTACTTGAAGTTACATTACATCCACTTCTTTTTAATAATGCTGATATCCTTGCCAATAGTATTTGGGTATTATAAGGCTTTGTTACAAAATCATCAGCACCTAAATTCATACTCATTAATTCATCCATATCACTATCTCTACTTGTTACAACTATTATTGGCGCATCTGACTCTTTTCTAACTTCTCTACATATGTAGTATCCATCGAAAATTGGTAAATTTATATCCAATAAAACTAAGTTAGCATTCTCATCTAAAATAAACTTAACTATATCTTCAAATTCTTTTGGTGCAATCACTTCATATCCATATTTATTTAAAAAATTTTTAAGCTCATCTCTAATTATTTCATCATCTTCAACTATTATTATTTTTTCCATATATTTAATCACTCCTAAATACTATCTTGTAGTTTATTATACAAAAAAAATCTATTTAAAATAGTTTACTACTTTAAATAGATTTTATAAGGTTTATATATTGTTTTTTACTATATTTTTATACCCTACATAAGTTGTATAGAAATATATTATATATACAACTATAAAAATTCCTGCGGTTATAAAAGATGCTACTCCTATATCGGGTTGATTATACATTGATATAAATTGATTTGCAACTTTTATTCCTACAACTGAATGCACTACTGATAATAATACTGGAATACTAAAGTAAACTAAAGTTTGTATAAATATAGTCTTATTTATTCCTTTCATATTAACTCCTAATTTTCTTAATGAAGTATATCTATCCATACTGTCACTTGCTTCACTTAATTGTTGAAGAGCAAGAACTGCCATACTACTTATTAAAAATACTATTCCAATATAGATTCCTACGAATAATACAATAGTAGTTGTACCTTTATTTCCTTCATAAATTTCATCTCTACTAGTTCCCATTACAAATCCTATTTTATCATAATCTGTATCTTCAGTTTTGTATGAATATATTGCATTAGTAAAATCAGCTTCACGTTTTTCCTTATTATTCCCTGCAAAATTAACATTTACAGAGCTTGAAGATATATTCATATCATCGCATAGTTTATCATTTACTATAACAGTTAACAGATTAGTTTTCATAAACTCAGTCTTCAAGTTATGTTCTATAACTTCTTTATTTTTTATATTATAAGTTTTGTTTTGAATTTTGATAGTATTATTATCTTTCATATAATTTTCTATTACTGGTAATACTCTTGAAAAGTTAGATGTAATTAATACTTCATTTTCTTTTAAATCTACTATCTTTTCATTGTCTAATTCCATTATTTTGTTATAGTCTGATACTTTTATATATTCCACTTCATAATTCATATTTTGTGAAATATCATTTACATTAAAAATATCATATATTTTACTTCCATCCATATATTCATTATAATAAGCTACTTTATCGTCCTTATCAAATTTTACACCTATATATTCAAGGGATTTTTCTATATCTTGTGCTTTATCCTGTGGACTAACATACATATATGCACTAGCATCAAATGGAGTAGCTTCTTCTAGCCCTGATTCTAAAGCTTTCTTAAAGCTAAATCCTGTTGATAACATAACAGTAGTTATAAACAGCATTAAACAAATTACTGACATTGATATAAAGTTTGTATTAACTTTACTATTTATTTGCTTCACTATAAATATATTTAGTCCTCTGAAATAAATACTTTTATTTTTCTTTACAATATATAAAATAAATCCTGATAAGCTAAAGAAAATAAAAGTGTACCTATTACCCCCAGTCCTATTGACATAAGAAATCTGCTATCATTTATATTTAAATTTATATCTATAATAAACTTATACGCTAAACCTAATGAAATTACACATAAAATAAATGTAACTAAATATACAAATGGATTTCTAAATTTTATTTCTTCTGTTTTTCTTCCAACTGTTAATAAATCAATTATTTTATATTTTGATATTACAGAAAATTAAATATCATTACTACTAAAAACATTATTCCAAAATATAAAATAGTCTTAAGAATAGCTGTTTTCGATATTATAAAAGTATATCCTGACATTTGAAATTCAAATAGCTTTGATACAAGTATTGATAAACCTTGAGAAGCTATTAATCCTAATACTAAACCACTTATTAATGACAGTATTCCAACTATTATAGTTTCTAGTATTAAAATTCTAGATATTTTATTTTTTGACATACCTAATGTCATATAAATTCCTAGTTCTTTTTTTCTCTTTTTTATTAAAAAGTTATTAGCATAAAGAATAAGACTTCCTAATATAAAAGCTACAAATACAGATACATAAGATATTATCTTAACAAGAGTTTCTGTATATTCTTTACCTGAAGCATTCATCTGTATCATAGCTTTTTGTGATTTTATAGAATTAAAGCTATAAAATATACAAACTGCTAATGTTAATGTTAAAAAATATATACTATAATCTTTAAAGCTTTTTTTCACATTTTTTAATGCCATATTAGAATACATTGTTGTCATCCCCTCCTATTAGAGAAATAACTTCCATAATTCTACTAAAGAACTCTTTTCTTGAGTCACTTCCTCTTACTAATTCTGTAAAGATTTTTCCATCTTTTATAAATAATATTCTATGAGCATAACTTGCAGTAAAAGCATCATGAGTTACCATTAATATAGTTGATTTTAAAGATTTATTTAAATCTTCAAATCTTTCAAGTAATAATCTAGCTGATTTTGAATCTAATGCTCCTGTTGGTTCATCAGCAAGAATTAATGATGGATTAGTTACTATAGCCCTAGCTGATGCTACTCTTTGCTTTTGTCCTCCTGACATTTGATAAGGATATTTATTTAATATTTTTTCAATTTCTAAATATTTTGCCACTTCTTTTATTTTTGAATCTATAAGAGAAGTTTTTTCTCCTTTTATTGTTAATGCTAATGCTATGTTTTCATAAGCAGTAAGTGTATCTAATAAGTTAAAATCTTGGAATATAAATCCAAGTTCATCTTGTCTAAACTTATCTAATCTGTTAGATTTTAATCTTGTAATATCATTATCATTTATTATTATTTTTCCTGTTGTTACATTGTCTATTGTTGATATACAGTTAAGTAATGTTGTCTTACCACTTCCACTAGGCCCCATTATTCCAACAAACTCACCTTCACTAACTTTAAAACTTATATTATCTATAGCTTTTGTAACATTGTCTTTATTTCCATAATACTTTTCTACACTTTCTACACTTAATACATTTTTCATTTTATTTTATCTCCTTTGTTTATTTATCATAAATTTATTATAAACGCGTTTTATTTTTTTAGATATGAATGTATATTTCATTACCATTACATTTTTGTAATGTAAACTAATTTTAAAAGATTATTTTAGATATATTCTTATATATTTGAATTCTTTTGATTTATATATACTAAAGTGTAGATATGATTATTAGAAATACTTTAATAGAGCTTAACATAAAATGCTAAGCTCTATTAATCTCATCTTAAAATTGTTATAGTATAACAGCAAAAATAACTTTCACATCTTCATTTGTGTTATTTTCCCATCTATGATTAATTCCTGCTGATATCTTTATACTATCACCCTTACTCATAGTAAACTCCTCATTATCAAGATATACAGTAGCTTCTCCTTCAAGAACATAAGCTAGCTCATATCCTATATGACTTATATCACCATTACTAGATGAAGTATTCGGTTCAAGTGTCATAATAGCAAATTCAAAATTATCACTAAATCCAGGAGCTAATATTTCATATATAACATTATCACTTTCAGGCAAAATAACTTTTTTTCTACTATCTTTTCTTACTATTAAATCTTCTTTTTCTACTTCTGAAGTGAAAAAAGTAAATAGTGGTACTTCTAGAGCTGATGCAATTGATTTTAATGAATTTACAGAAGGATTTGCATTTCCTCTTTCTATTTGACTAAGCATAGATGCAGTTACATGTGATAACTCTGCTAGCTTTCTTACACTTAAGTTTTTATTAGTTCTTATTTGTGCTATTTTTTTACCTATATTTATATCAGACATTTCATTCTCCTTAAATTTATATATATCTTAATCTATTTTTTAGTTTTTTACACTTAATGAATTTATATTATTATTTAAATTTATTATATCATAGTATTACAACATTGTTAAATATTATTAAATTAATTAAATTATATTTGACGCTTTTATATTCATTGTATAAAATAAGTATTAACAAATTTAACGATAAGAAGGTGAAATAATATGACAATAACAACTTTTGGGGCGATAATTGGTTTAAGTGTATCTATTATTCTTATAATTAAAAAGTTTGAACCATTTTACTGTTTAGTATTCGGTGCATTAGTTGGTGGAATTGTAGGTGGAGCTGACTTAGTAAGTACAGTTGAGTATATGGCAAATGGAGCTCAAAGCATGGCCCCTGCTATTCTAAGAGTAATGACATCAGGATTTCTAGCTGCAACATTAATAAAAACAGGTGCTGTAGATAGAATTTCAGAGGAAATAATAAAAATTTTAGGAATTAAAAAATCAATTTTAGGAATCGTACTTTCTGCTATGGTACTATCAGCTGTTGGAGTTGATTTAGACGTTGTAGTTCTTACAGTTGGACCTATTGGTATGTCTATAGGACATAAATTAGGGTATTCAAAATTAGCTATACTTTTAGCAGCATTAGGTGGAGGTAAAGCCGGAAATATTATATCTCCAAACCCAAATACTTTAGCTGCTGCAACTAATTTTAATGTAGATTTATCAAGTGTTATGCTTGCTAATATAGTTCCTGCTATATGTGGTGTTTTAGTTACAACAGTATTAGCAAAAACTTTAATTAATAAAGTAAGTAAAATTAATATAGATATAGATATTCAAGAAGATGAAAACTTACCTAGCTTATTTGCATCTATTATAGGACCTATTGTAGCCATTTGTTTATTATTTTTAGGTAATGTATCTAGTATAGTTGTGGATCCGTTAGTTGCTTTACCTGTTGGCGCTATAGTTTGTATAATAGCTACTAAAAATTTAGTTCATACAAAGGAATATTTAAGCTACGGAGTTGAAAAGATGCAAGGAGTATGTATATTACTACTTGGTACTGGTACTTTAGTTGGAATAATTCAAATGTCTAATTTGCAACATAGTACAATATCTTTATTAGATACGTTGAGTATTCCACAATTTTTACTAGCACCTATATCAGGTATGGTAATGTCACTTGCTACGGCTTCTACTACAGGTGGAGCAACAATAGCATCTTCAACATTCTCTAGTGCTATTTTAAACTCTGGTTTATCTGGTATTGCTGGTGCATCTATGGTAAATGCTGGTGCATGTGTGTTTGAACATTTACCTCACGGTGCTTTATTCCATGCAAGTACGAAAAGTGTTTCTATGGATTTAATTGAAAGATTTAAGTTAATTCATTATGAAATAGCTATTGGACTAGTTATAGTATTTGTATCAACAATTATGCAATTTTTTATGATGAGTTTATAATTAATATCCAAATTTTACTAAAATAAAAGCTAGCAATTATCTTGCTAGCTTTATTAAAAATGAAATCCAAATTCCATTTATTAAAAATAGCATACTAAAAATTAAAACAACATGGATAAGATTTCTTCATACCTTTCATCTGATATACCAAGCTTTTTCTTAAATATATCATCATCCATTCGTTCAATTTTAACTTCATTTGGAGATATTTCTTTGATAATATGTTTTAACTTATTAATTGACTCATCATCATCATTATATCCTTTGATAATGGTAATTTCAAATATAAACTTACCATTGTATTGTTTATTAAATAAAGCCATATTTGAAATATATTCTTCTAATGTATATCCTTCAATTGGCCTTTGTATCTTTTGGAAGTCTTTTTCTGTTATTACCTTTATTTCTCCAATAACTTCATCACATTTATTAGCAATACATTTATATTCTTCTCTACCTAATATATATCCATTAGAAAGTAACCTTACAGATAGACCTTTATTTTTTATAAAATCGATAATATCACTAATCTTCTCATTTACAAGTGCTTCACCTTTTGAATTAATAAAAATTAATTCTGCTTTTGTATCTTCTATAACATTTTCTAGTTCCTTTAATGAGCTATCCATTTCTTCAAATGATATTTGAGTGTCTATTTTTTGATCTTCCTATAGGGCAAAATATGCAGTCAAAATTACAATACTTTTCTGGTAGTATATTAATTTCTAATATCCTTTTTCCATCTTCAATATAGACATCTTTATACGTAAAAATATTCATTTATTCAATCTACCTCCTTAAATCTATATTATTGTCATTTCTTTATTATTAATATCAAGTATAGTAACTTTACATTCTCCACCTAAGTTTTCTTGTACTAATCTTTTTAAATCAGATAAAGCATTTTCAAAATCTTCTACTCTATTTTCATCAACTAATTCTATACATAAGAAAGCATTTTTTGTATGTTCAGTTAACATAGTCCTTACTGATTCACGCCAGTTCCAACATCTACAAATTGCTCCTTCATCATCTTTATACACGATTTCCCCTTCATAAGGTGGCGTATTTTCATTTGATCCTAATGTAATAAAACCTTCATTTCCAACTGCTTTAGTTAATTTAACATCTCCAACAAATGTATCTATATCTTCTCCACCACAAGGTAAACCATATCTTAATGATATAGTGTTATAAATATCAACTAAAGGATTTATAGTTCCTAACCCTTTGTTACTATGAACTCTTTTTAATAATGCTTCAATAGATGATCTTACTCCTCTTTTAGTTTTAAATTGTTTAAAAGCATCTCTCCAAACTTTTATAACATCATTATTGCTAAATTCCTCATCTGTTAAATGTTTTAAAGCTTCTTTTTGAGCTTCTTTAAGCATATCTTCATATTTATTCTCATCTTTTATAGTGTTATCGATATTATAACAAGTTATTATACCTATCTTTGTATTTGGAAATACACCCCAAAATTCTTCTTCAATTATAAATTTTTTCATTTTAATTATGCCTCCTCAAAAATAATAATAAAAAAAAGCCATAGGAGTATTATGAAAAATATCTCCCAGGCTTTTATCATTCCGTGTACACAGTAAACTATGCGTTTTCTCTCGGACCAGCCAGCTATAAACTGCGGAACCCTAGAAAACTAAAATATAAAACTAAATTTTTAAAAAAAATATCATTCTATTAAAATTAAATCAACACTATATCTTCAACGGATTTAATATATTTTTATCTTTATATTAGATTGTTATAGCTACTTCTTTCATAGCTTGATTTTCATATTTACTTAACCAAGCTTTTCTTTCTTCTCTTAACATATTTGCTATATTGTCATATTCTTCTTTAGTGTAGAAGTTTCTTGGATTATATTTTTCTATATCTATTCCCTTAACCTCTTTAGGTATCATATATCCCCACTCTTTATCTTCTATCCATTCGATATTATCTTTAGCTATTTCTTTCATTATAGTTGTAGAAACATTTATAGTTAATTTTTCACCTTTGAAATCTTCTTTAGCTCCAACACTACCTGTATTTAATATAAAGCATTCCATATCTTTATTCTTTTGTAATATTTCTTTTAATCTCATTCCTTCTTCTATTTCAGAACCCATTATAAATGGATTAGTTCCAACACATCTTTTTGATTGACCTGCTTTACTTGGATCTCCTGCAGAAGTTTCTATTGATTCGCCTAACATAAATGCATCTAGTGCCTGCATTGGGTTTAATTTTACAACTGGAGGAACTATGTCATTTCTTCTAGTTATAAATAATATCTTATGAGCTTTTTCTAAATCTACTGTATCATCTGTAGTGTCTATATCTTCTCTTAAAATTATTCCTCTACCATTAGAAGTTATAGATACATCATCAAAATCTACTGTAGAATCTTCTCTAACCATTATATTTTCTAAAGTTGCATTTTCACTAATTGCAGCTTTGTATAATATCCCTTGATTAGCTGGATTTAACCCTTCTGTTTTTATATAAAATCCATTTTCAGTTCCTATACAATAACCATCTTCATCCATAAATATAACATCATCTTGTCTAACTATTGCTTTTTCTTCACCAGTTAATTCATGGTCATGTATTGTTAAAGTAGTCTTCCCAGTTCCACTTAGTCCAAACATTATAAATCCAACATCTTTTATTTTATTATTTTTATCTAATACTCTTAATACCTTACTTCCTGCATGGAATCCTAATCCACCTGATTTCTTTACCTTATACATCGCCATTCTTAAAAATGACTTTTTCGCTTCTCCAAAATAATCACTACCTAATATAAAAGTAACTCCAGTTTCAGGATATGCTATCATTATTCTTTCTGGCCACTCAGGTATATATATACTTACTAAATCTGGATTTTCACTATCATCTGGATTAAATAATGTATCATGCCACATATGAGCTATTCTAGCAAATTCTTTTGATATGTATAATCTACAATTATAAGAAAATTTTTCATTCATTCCCATTTTTCTATCTACTCTTATTACTTCTTTTTCTTTTATATATTCAAATACTTTAGCTGCTATTTCATCAGCTTTATCTTTTGAAATTCCCTTTTGATCTACCCCTACTTCTATTTCATCAACTATGTATGTATTTTTTGCACTTCTATTTTTAACTTCACTTTTATAACTAGCATTTTTAAACTCAGTAGTTACTTCTACATCACTTGCTAAGCTTCTTAATTCTTTTTTATTTGGATTTACTATTACTTTTTTAAATATTTTATCATTTATAGCATTTAAATTGAACATTTTTCCTCCATATCCCTAATTAGTATATATTTTTTTCTTTTTATTATACTATATAGTATATCATATTAATTATTTATTACCACTATTTATTTTAAAAATTAGTTCACAATATATTGTATACATATGTTAATTTTAAATTAAATATAAAGTTATAAATCATGAGGCTTTATTATATCATATATTATCAGTGAATAGTTATAAATTATAACTACTTTTCTTAATAATTGTAAAATATTTAACTTTTAGGTGTATATGAATAAATAATTTATATGCTATAAAAATATAAAATAAGTCCTTTCTATACTTAATTTATAGGTATTTTTTCCTTAGTAAAATTCTATTTTATCTTATTCATTAACTTAAACGCTTATCTTATTGTTTAATTTTCCATCTATTATAGATATTACTCTATCAGCCTTTTTTGCAATTTCATTATTATGAGTTATCATTATTAAAGTTTGATTATATTTTTTAATAGATTGCTTCAATAAATCCATTACTTCTTCTGTAGTCTTACTATCTAAGTTTCCTGTTGGCTCATCAGCTAAAATTATACTTGGCTTATTTGCAAGTGCTCTAGCTATAGCAACACGTTGCTGTTGACCTCCTGACAATTGATTTGGAAGATGATTTTTTCTATCTTCTATTCCTAATAATTTCATAAGATCTTCTATATACTCTTTGTCTATTTTTTGATTATCAAGCTTTAATGGTAATTCTATATTTTCTTTCACATTAAGCACTGGTATTAAGTTATATTGTTGAAAAACAAATCCCACCTTTTGTCTTCTATACTTTGCTAATTCTCCTTCAGATAAACAACAAATATCCTTATTATCAACTTTTATAGTTCCATTACTAGGACGTTCTAATCCACCTATTAAATGGAGAAATGTACTTTTACCACTACCACTTGGACCTACTATTGCTACAAATTCACCCTTATCTATTTTCAAATTAACATATTTAAGTGCATCTACTTTTGTTTGTTTTTTTCCATATATTTTACCTAAATTAATAGTTTCTAATATAACCATAATGACACCTCTATTCTAAAATATTTATAGATTCTACTATACTACTTTCTTTTATTCTTCTAGCTGGTAAATAAGTTGCCAATAATCCAACTATTATATTTGCAACTATTATTAAAATATATAATTTATAATTTATAAGAAAGTCCATACCAAAATCTGCAAAGCCATAAGTCTTATACATCCTAATTTGTAAGAGTATTCCTCCAACTACGACTATTATGCTTGAAACTATTCCGTAAAATAAACCTTCATATGTTATCATTTTTCTAAAATCTTTTTCACCTATTCCAATTGCCCTAAGCATACCAAATTCACTTGTTCGTGATGTTAAATTGTAGCTTACATTATTTATTATGTTAAATATACTTATTACAAACAAGATTGCCACTATTCCATAAGTATATAGTTTTTCTTGCTTTAAGTTCTTATCATTAGCTATTTTATCCTGAACCATATCTGTAGTAATTGTTCCAGGTACTTTACTTCCTATTTTACCAAGTTCTTTATTTATCTCTTGATGATTTTCACCCTTCTTCATATTTGCATAAACTACATCATAATTGTTTTTGCCAAATAATCTTTCTAAATAATTATTACTTGTTATAACGTCTATACCATTATCTGAACTATACATACTATCATCTGCAAATGGATAATTAACAATAGCCCCTACTTTAAAGTCATACTCTTCATACTCATAATTATCTTTTGCTTTCCAATACGCCTCTCCATCAGTTATTTTACCTTTAGGATATTTTACTGTTACAGTGTCTCCCACCTTTATATTAGAAAGTGGTTTTCCTTTACCTACAACTACATCCTTTGTTCCATAAAAAGTATCAATAATATGTGGCATATAAATTACTGCTAAGTTTTCTTTTTTCATTTTTTCTATATCTATGTTACCACTTATCACATATTCATCCAGTGACTTTAACATTTCATCATTAAAACCTTTTAACTTCTGTTTTAATAAGTACTTACCAGTTTCTTTATCTTCAGCTAATAAACCATTCAATACATTTCCAGTATATCCACCACTACCTAACTCTTCTATAAATTTCATATCTAGTATATCTTCTTTATCTAATATCATCCTAGTATGTAGTATTCTAGCTGTCTTAACTTCACTTATTCCATCTATATTTTTGATTTCATTTATCTCATCATCACTAAGTCCATTTTCCTCATCAGTTGATCCATTTACTTTTAAGACAAAGTCACCATTCATAAACAACCATCTTTGTTGATCTTTATACATAGCTTGTGATCTAGAGTATGCATAATCATTCTTTATTACAAGTATTCCACCTATGCTCATTGATATCATAATAAGTATTAATGATTTTTTATTTCTAAATATATTTTTTATTGATATTGTTTTAGTTACATATATTTTATTAATTAATTTATTAATTATAAAATTACTTTTCTTTACTTTTTTATCTGATCCAAAGTTTCTCTTTATAGCTTCTATAGGTGATATTTTTCTTATTTTTATATACGTTAATATACTTATTATAAATATCATTATTAATGTACAAGCTATAGATAATATTATTATCCTGGTTGGTATTACAAAAGAAGTTGACTTTATATTTCCTTCATACTTTATATTTCCACCAAGTTTATTAAATATCTGAGCTCCACCCATACCAAATACTATACCTATAGGTAAAGATATCAAAGCTAATAATAATAGCTCATATAGCATAAGCTTAAATACTCTAAAATTAGTTGCTCCAACTGCTCTTAACATTCCATAATCTCTTATTCTTTGATAAACAGATATTGAATAAATACTATAAATTACTAAACCAGCAAATATACTCATAGCTATAGCGGTATTTCTACTTTCAATATCAAGTCCCCCATTATTTTCTACAGATCCCACTAGTGTTGAATTAACACCCACTTGATCTTTTAGGTCAATTCCTGCTTTTTTAGCTATACCTTGTATATTTTTACTAATTGTGCTACCTTCATTGAACTCCACATTTGCTGTAAAATTACTAATATTTTCTTCATCAAGATTTAAAAACATTTCGCATCTTCCAACACTTTTATCTTTATATCTATCTTTTAATATTCCTACAACTTTAAAAGTTTCTTCATTATCCTTATTATAAAGCTTAAAGGTTAGCTCTTGTCCTACAATTTCTTCTAATCCCATACTGTTTAATATCCAACCCTCTAATACAACTTCATTTTCGCCTTTTGGCAATCTACCTTTTATAATTTCTGATTCATCATTTAGGTAATTATTATCAGCATAAATTATATTAATAGGTAGCTTTTCACCTATATCTGTAGATGCATAGTAAGAAGTTACCCCAATATTTTTTATATCACTACCTTCTTTTATAATATTTAATTGTTTTTTATCGATATCTTTATAAGCTACGTGATATGTACCCGTTTCCCTTTTTACCCTATCCAATCCAGCTTGTTGCGCACTTTTTGATAAAGTACCTACACCTACAATAAGTGATGTTCCTAAAATTATGCTTAGCACTATTGCCAATGATCTTGATTTAAAGCTTTTTATATACTTTATTACCATATTAAAGTCTTCCATCATTTATTTCACTTCCTTTCATACAAATAACTTCTTATCTTGAACAAGTTCATTATATCCATGAAAAATAATTCTATCAAATTGAGTTTTTGCAAATTTATTATAGTTCTTTGTTCATTTATAATAACTTATGTGCAGATTTTGTCCTTATTTATGTAAGTTTCAACTTTTTACATATCTTTTTATAAATGATATACTTCTATTATAAATGAATAGTTAAGGAGTTAAATATGTATAATGTTTTTATATTTACAGTAGGCTTATTAGTCTTTTTTATATTATTTAGTCTAATTTTATATAGATATAATTTTTATAATGAAATGAATTTAGGAAAGCGAAATATTTTCACTTTATTTATATCATCGTTATCATTTTTAATAGTTTATAAAATGTTTACTTATACATTGTATAGATTAAATGAAAATTTATTGATAAAGGGTATCTTCACATCAATATTAGCATTTACAGTAATGATTATCTGTTTATGTATTGGATATAAATTTACAAAAATTATAAATATAAATTATGAATATAAATCTGAATTAAATAAATTAAATAATAAAGTAGAACATAAAGATAATATTATCTCCAAACTTAGAAGTCAAAAACATGATTATCTTAAGCATTTACAAGTAGTTTATTCTCTACTTAATAATAATTTAAATATCGATGCAAAAGACTATATTATAAATATCTCTAATAGCTTTAGATCTAAGACTTCTAGATATGGAAAAGTATCATATTTAGATGCTATAGCCTCATTAAAATACGAAGAATGCCTTACAAAAAATATTACATTTGATGTTTATATTCAAGATTTTATTGATAATCTTATAATAGAACCCAGTGATATGAGTTCTGTACTTTTAAATATTATTGATAATGCTATTGATTCTTTATCTACAATAAAAAAAGATAATAAATATATAAAACTCTTTGTATATGAGGATGAATTCCAGTACGTTATATCAATAAAAAATAATGGACCTAAAATATACAATACAGAGAGTATCTTTGAAGAAGGTTTTTCTACTAAAGATGGTAATAACAGAGGCTATGGGCTTTATTTAGTTAAAAATATTCTAAATAAGTATGGTTACCATATCTTTGCAAGTAGTGATGAATTTTTAACTGAATTTACTATTTTAATACCGAAATACTGCTAAAAGGAGATTTTTTAATGATAAAAGTTTTAATATGTGATGATGATAAAATTATTAGAGATGATATAGAAAAAATAATAAAAGATTCTAACTATGTAGACTATGTAAAGAAAGTAAAAAACAGAATAGATGCCATAGAATTTATTAAAAGTGAAAAAATAGATTTACTTATAATAGATATAGATATGCCTTATAAAAATGGTATTGATTGTGCTAAGGAAATAAAAAAAATAGATGAAGATGTTCATATAATATTTGTTACTGGTTTTGCTGATTATAGCTTAGAGAGTTTCAAAGTTCATCCTGTTGATTTCATAGTTAAACCCTTTACTAACGAGAAAATCTTAGACTCTTTAAATATTGCCATAGATCATATTAATTCTCATAAATTGGCTAAAACTAATTTTATTGAAGATACATTATTTGTTTATAAAGTAAGAAAACAAATCCATATGATTAATTTTGATAATATTGTTATCTTTGAAAAAAATTCTAGAGCTATTAATCTCTATACTAAAGATCACGATATAATAAAATTTTATGAGAGTTTTGAAGATTTATCTAAAAGGTTGCCACCTAACTTTTTTGCTACACATAAACAATATATTGTCAATTTAAAGTTAATTCATAAAGTACTACCTATTAATAAGTCATCTCTAGAAATTCGCTTTATTAATTTTGATAAGACTGCTATTTTAAATAAGTCTTTAGAAAAGGATTTTCTTTATAGATTTTATCGAACTAAAAGATTTTAATATAAAAATAGCTGCACTTTAGTAGTTTCAATATTTGAAAATATTAGGTGCAGTTATTTATTAGATTTATTAGTAGTTCAACTATAAATACACCGTATAATCAATATATTATCAGAAAATTCCATAAAAAAACAGTCTTTTCTTGAAAACATTTTCATATTATTATAATAATATAATCCAAATCATTCCAATATGACATTAGATTATAATAAATAATTTTCCTGCAGGACATAGACAAAAACTTACTATTTCCATCCAAGTGGATATTTAGAATTAGTAAAACAAACATTTAATATTGGAGGTACATAATTATGAAAATTAATATCGTTTCAAAAAGAGTTGAACTAACAAATTCTATTAGAGAAAAAATAGAAAATACTTTTTATAACTTAGAAAGGTATCTAAGTGATGATACAGATGTACATGTAAAATTAGATGTTACTAAGAGAAGTCAGAAAATAGAGGTGACTATATTCACTAAAAATGGGACTATAATCAGAGCTGAAGATTCAAAAGATGATTTATATAACGCTATAGATGTAGTTTATAATAAGTTATATAAACAAATAAGAAGATTAAAAACTCAACTTATTAATAAAAATAAATCTAATGAAAGTATTAGATTCAATAATATAGATAAATATGATGATATAAATATAGAAAGTGATAGTATTATAAAAGGGTTAAGAAGTTTAATCTTGATAAACCTCTAACTACTGAAGATGCTATTATGCAGATGGATTTATTAGGACATAATTTCTTTGTATTTAGAAATTTAGATTCTGAAGATTTAAATATAGTTTACAAAAGACATGATGGTTATGGATTAATTGAACAAATATAAAATAATAAACCCCTAGGTAATATATTACCTAGGGGTTTATTATTTTATATTTCGTTAGCAGTATCATAAGCAGTTTTAATTGCATTCTCAATATCAGATGCTCTATCCTTACAATCACCAATTTTAACAACTTTGATATTCTTTTCTAATAACTTATCAATATCAAAACTATTAGGTCTAGCACCAACTGCCATAACTACATAATCACAAGGTATTTCAATTTCCTTATTATCATTTTCACATACTATATTTTCTTTGTTTATCTTATTAACCTTATGATTTGTATATATCTTAACATTATTTTTATTAAAGTTTTCCATTAGAGTTGGAAGTATTGTACTACTTTCACCTTTAGCTATATTATCATCCATTTCAATTATAGAAACCTTATTTCCTTCTTGAAGGCATAGGTACTCAGCTACTTCACAACCTACCATACCTCCGCCAATAACAGCTATATTACCAAATACTTGTTGTTCTCCACTTAATATTTTCCATGCATCACATACCATTTGATTACTATGACCATCTATACTTGGAATAATATTACTTGCACCTACTGCAACTAATACAGCATCTGGTTCTAAAGATAATATATCTTCTTGACTTACCTTCTTTCCAAGTCTTAACTTTACATCTTGAGATGTTACTGAATGTGTTAAAAATCTAATAGCTCTACGTATTTCATTTTTTCTAGGAGGTATACATGCTAAATTTAATTGACCTCCTAAAGATGTATTTTCATCAAATAAAGTAACATTATGACCTTTTAGACTTGCTACACGAGCAGCTTCAAGTCCTGCAGGTCCTCCACCTACTACTATAACATTTTTCTTAGTTTCAGCCTTAGTTATTTTTCTAGTTCCTTCATATCCATTTTCAGCATTTAGTATACAACTTAAAAACTTACGCTCTTGTATGTTATCAGTACATCCCTTATTACAACATATACATTCACGTATATCTTCAAATTTATTGTCTTTTACTTTGTTAACCCAATCAGGATCTGCAAGTAAAATTCTACCAAGTCCAATTATATCTACTTTATTAGACTCTAGAATGCTTTCAGCCATTTTAGGATTAAATATTCTACCAACTGTACTAACTGGTATATTCACTACTTTCTTGATTTGAGCAGCAATATCAACAAAGAACCCATAAGGTTGAACCCCCATTGGAGGAATAGTATCTGCCATATTACCAGTATGATTAGCTTGAGCTACATGAAGCATATCAACTCCAGCTTCTTCTAGCCATTTAGCAAAAGTAGGTGCTTCATCTAAATTTATGCCACCTTTACCTCTCTGCGGTGTAACAACTGAAAATTTATAATCAATAGGCATATTAGGAACTGATTCTTTTAATGCTTTTACAAGTTGTAGTGCAAATCTTGTTCTATTTTCTAGAGTTCCTCCAAATTTATCATTTCTTTTGTTTAATATAGTACTACATAATGATCCAACTAATCTATCACCATGTATTTGAATAATATCAACACCAGCTTTTTCAGCTCGAATTGCACAATCACACATTTTTTTTATAATATTATTTAAGCCTTCTTCACTTACTTCATTAACAAAGTGCTTCATATCGTGATGTAATTTTTCTCTTACTGCTTTCATATCACCACTTGCAAACATCTTATTTATAGCATCACAGTCATATTCTGGGTGAAATATCTGAGCAGAAACTTTAGCCCCATGTTTATGTATTGAATCGCATAATTTTTTAAAACCTTCAATTTGGCTATCATCATATAGTTTTGGTGTAGGAGAAAAACTATTAATCGGAGAAACATCACCTATTACTATGTATGAAACACCACCTTTTGCTAATCTTTCATAAAATTCAATACTTTGTTTAGTTATGCTACCATCTCTCCCCTCATAACCAGTAGTTAATGGTGGAAACATAACTCTATTCTTTAGTGTAATATTTCCTACATTGATTGTTTCTAAAAGTTTCATATAAATCCCCCCTAAATTTATTCTTAATTATTTTACATTTATTTATTATTAATTAATTTACAAAAATCGATAATTGCATCTTCACATTCACTTCTAGCATTTATATTTTCAAAGTTATGACCTGCACCCTCAATTTGTATATATGTTGTTTTATTATCTTTATAACAATCTAAATAAGTTTGGCAAGTACGATCATCAACTAATTTATCTTCAGTCCCTCTTATAATTAGAACTTCTTTGTCATATCCCATAGCACTTGAGAATGGCTCATAGTTGTATAAATCATAATTAAAGTCAATATTAAATTTTAATCCTTCCATATTAGCATATTGTATTGATTTATCTTTCAGCTCATCTGCACGTTCTTTACAACCGTACCACATTCCAGCACCAGGGCACATAAGAATTAAAGCAGCTGGTTGTAACTTTGGAGCAACACATGCAGCTACATAACCACCCATACTATGACCAGATAATATGATTTTATCAGAAGTCGTTATTTTTGAATCAACTAACCAATTATATACGTCAATAGCATCTTCTATAAGACCAGTAAAAGTCATTTCTTCAAATTCTCCATCACTTTCACCACAGCCATAAAAGTCAAATCTAGCACATCCGAATCCATTAAAATCAAGTATTCTAGATAAATGAGCATGAGCATATCTATGCCCTGACATACTTCCTCCAAATCCATGTAGATTTAACACTATAAAAGGATTTTCTATATTATCAGGAAGGGTAAGTACACCTCTTAATGTATTATTTTTACGATTTTTTATTTCTATTAATTTAATCATCATATCTCTCCTAAATAAGCATATTTTAAATGTTTTTTATATTCTTTCTTTTAATTGATAACTCTTGTAACATTTCTTGAGTCTTTTTCTTACTTAAAGGATATATAAAGAATAATGCTAATATTGCTATTAAATATCCTATAGAATAAATTCCTGTATACGATTTCCAAAGCTTTGAAGCAACTTCTGCTGTTTGAGTAGAAGCATGTACGTTATATCCTATAAATGCAAGTATAAAACTACTTAAACTAGCACTTAATGCAGCAGCAAGTTTTCTAAAGAATGAATATGTAGAGTAAATTATACTTTCATTACGAGTTCCAGTTTGTAACTCTTGATAATCTATTGAGTCATTTACCATAGCCCAAATTAGTATTTGGAAACCTGATGCTCCTATATAGCAAACCCCATTGATTATTATAAACATTATAGGATTATCTATTGGGAAGAAAAATAAAACTCCATACACTATCGCAGCAAAACCAGCCCCATACATACACCATTCTTTTTTACCAAATTTATTAGCAACAAACTTAGTTCCAATGAATGTAATTATTGAATAAACTGTACTTAACATTCCTGAAACAGCCATTATTTTTACATTACCAAAATAATCTTTAAATAAATATGTATTTAATCCATTAACAACACTAGCTGATATCATACCAACTAAACTAGCAATTATAACTCCTAATAAAGCTCTATTTTTTGATATATTTTTTAATACTTCAATGTAACTAAATTTTTCCTTTTCTATATGAGGTAACTCAACACGTTCCTTACACCATACAGATGTAATTTGTAAACAGAAAACGCTTGCACAAGCACAAATAATAGCTAATAGTAAGAAGTTTGAAGGTACAGGTTTGTTATCTTTATATAAAAATAATGGTCCAACGATAACTATTACAGTCATAAAAATAGTTCCACCTAAACTTCTATATCTTGATAAATCTGTACGATGATTAGTATCATCTGTCATAACACTTGATAATGATCCAAATGGAACGTTTACACAAGTATACATAGCTTCATATAAAACATAAGTAATTAAGATATAAGCTAATCTTAAACCATAATTTAAATTAGAAACATTTAAAAATCCAATACACATTAAAATTGCACAAGGTATTGAAAATGTACGAATCCAAGGTATAAATTTTTTACCAGGTTTTGCTTTACGAGAATCTATAATAGCTCCTATTATAGGGTCATTGATAGCATCCCAAAATTTTGTTACTAGCATTATTGTACCTACATGGATAGGGTTAACTTTTAGAACTAATGTATAAAATACTGTTAAAAACATAGCCCTAAACTGTTCCGTACAGCAGCACCCTAAATCCCCCAGAGTATAACCAATCTTATCTTTCATTGAAAACTTTTGCATAAAGTACCCCCTTGTTATTGATAAAAAATAGATTGTAAATAAATTTAACAAAACTGTCATATTTATTTGTATTTTTATTATCTCATATTGTAAAATAAAATTATATTCATATCTTGATATAATATTAACAAAAATTGATATATTAGCTATTAAAATAAAAGGGGGGTATTAATGATTGATAAAAAAGATTATTTTGTAAGGGAATTTAAATTTAATAATATAAAAACTAAAAGAATTAACTCAAATAAATATTATAAAATATTATTTGTATTTTCGGGAGATTGTAATTTAAATTTAAATAATCAATCTCAAAGGTGTAGCACTGATAATATTATTTTAATAAGTCCTAATAATTTTATTGATATAGAATCAAAATCAAAACAACTTTTAATAGTCTATGAACTATCAGTTACAGCAGAATTACTATATAAATTATCTGATGAAGAAACAGACCTTGTTAAAAGTTTTAATACTGTACCTTTTGAGTGTGCAGTTATAGATGCAAATACAGAAACCAATATGTTAACAAAAAATATATTAAAAAAGCTTGCTTATTTAAAAGAGGAAAATTATGAGTTTGCTAACAACCTATATATTAAAAGTATGTTATCAATAGTTCTAGTTCTAATACTAAGATCCTGTATATATGCAGAACCAAAGCAAAAAATAAAAAGAAGTAAACCATTTTTAATAGATGATATTTTTGCATATATTAACAACCACATTACAGAAGAAATTTCTCTTGATGATCTTGAAAAAGAATTTTATGTTAGTAAATTTCATATATCTAGAGAATTCAAAAAAACTACGGGATTAACTTTACATCGTTATATAGTAAAAGCTAAATTAGATTTATCAAAAAAACTTATAGCAGAAGGAATGTCTATAGTAGACGTTGCAAATATTTGCGGAATAGGAAGTTATAATAATTTATTCCGTGCTTTTAAAAAGGAGTTTGGAGTTACACCAAAAGAATATTATAATGAAATAAAAAAATATAAATAGAAAAAGCCATCCAATAAATCCTTTTGGATGGCTTTTTCTATTTATTTTATGATAATTCTATTACCGCATTTAATTTATCCTTAGTTTTAGCTGTAATAATATGCTTGTCATCCTCTACAGTATAATAGCACTCAACCATTTCACCATATACAATCTCTTTTTTGTATATTATTCTTACATTGTCAAACACTATAGTCTTATAAATATCTTCAGGTAAAATTTCATATGCCATATCAAGATAGCTTAAATTGTGCATATGCTCATTTATATCTATGTCTCTTCTTTGTATATAATATTCTTTTTTAAATATGTAATCTTCACATTTTATGTCTTCTAAATCTTCATCAAATACTCTTTTATCAGGTTCTGATTCATATAAATCAATTAACTCTGGTGTAAGTCTTACGGGTCTTCTTCTATCTATATCTACAAATATCCATCTTGATGTAGCTATAGCAATTACATTACCTTCTTTATCCATAATCTGAAAATCACGATATGCATATAATCTATCTGATCCCCTTGACCATGTTTGAGCTTTTATTTCATCATTATATTTAGGTCTTTTTATGACTTTCATTTTCCAGTCTAAAAGCATCCATGCCTTTCTTTTACTTTCTACTTCAAATACCCCATACCCTATAGATGCTGAATGAAATCCTGATACGTCTTCCATTATTTTAAGAAGTGCTTTGTTTGTAGCTTCGTTATTCTGTCCTATATCTTCTAATCCAATTATATAATTAGTACTATATATCATAAATGTTCACCTTTCTAAATATTTTTATCAGTTATGTTATTTTATACTTTTTTATAAGTATTAGATCAATTCATATTTAAATATATATACACTTTTATTATATCATAAGAATAATTCCTTAATTTAAATAAAACTATTGGGCTATTAATTGATTATTTTTAGATGAAAAGTAATTTAGGCATAAACATCTCTATTTTATATAGAGATTAGTTTATGCCTAAATTATCTTTAAAATATATTATTCACTTGTAATACATATTTTACTTTTATATTAAATGTTTTATATTATTTCCACTTAAAACCAATGTATCTCCATCTCTTATTACTGTAGACCCTTTAGGAACTAATATTTTATTATCTCGCTTTATCATAACAATGAGTATATCTTCCGGTATATTTGAATCCATAATCGTTTTATCTACCCATTGATTATCTCTTGTTATGCTAACCTCTAATAAATCAGTATTTATTTCACCTGTGTAATCTGTAAAAGTTTTCAATACCAAAGATTCATCTTCATTATCAACTAAATCTAATACACTAGCCACCTTAGGTATAAGTGTTCCTTGTATTGCAACCGAGAATAAAGCTATAAAGAATATAATATGAAATATATCATTCTCTATACTAACGCCATATGTAACTGCAAATATTGCAAAAACAACTGACGCAGCTCCTCTAAGCCCAACCCAAGATATAAATATTTTTTCTTTAGCTGTAAATTTAAATGGACTAAGTATTATAAATGTAGCTAATGGTCTTGCGATTAATATCATAAATAGAGATATAGATACTGCCGTTGATGTAACATAAGGTAGCCTTGATGGGAAAGATAACAGACCTAATATAAAAAATAATGCTATTTGCATAATCCAAGATACTCCATCAAAAAAATGAAACATACTTTTCTTTTTAGGTACTTTACTATTTCCAATTATTATTCCTGCTATATATACACTCAAATATCCATTTCCACCTAAAAACTCACTAAGTGAATATGAAAGTATTGCAACAGCAGTTACAAATATTGTATAAAATCCATCTACTTCAAAGTTTGAGTATTTAAGTATATAAACCGTGCTCTTTGCAAGTAAAAAACCTACTATCAATCCAAATACAATCTGCTTAATTATTATAGGTGACACCGTACTTATACTTAAATCTCCTGAGCTCTTCATCATTGTAAGTACTATAAGAGTCATCATATATGCAATTGGATCATTACTTCCACTTTCAACTTCTAAAAGTGATGCTAATGAACCTTTTAAATTTAGTTTTTGAGCTCTTAAAACAGCAAATACTGATGCAGCATCTGTAGATGCTACTATTGCTCCTATTAAAATTCCTTCTAATAGAGTAGTCTTTATTACTAAATGACAAAATAAACCTGTAAGACCTGCCGTCATTATAACACCTAATGAAGACATTAATACTGATGGAAGTGCTACAGGCTTAGCCATCCTCCAATTTGTTCCAAAACCTCCATAGAACATAATAAATACTAATCCTAGTGAAGATAATGTACTAGTTAGCTCATAGTTATCAAAGTAAATTCCAACTAGTCCATCTGATCCAAATAACATACCTAGGACAATAAATATAAGAAGCATTGGTACTCCAAATTTATATAAAACCTTAGTTGAAGTTATACAGATGATCAATACTAAACCACTAATTATCATCAATTCTGTCATTAAATTCCTCCTTATATAATTTAGATTATCACTAATTACTCGAATCTTAAATCCAAATATTTCCTATAATTATGTTATTATCATAATATATTTTTTACAGTTTATCAAACTATCCCAGGTAAAATTCTTGTTAAATTCATATAATTATGAATAGTCTCCTTTTTTATATAGATTCCACTTTTCTGTTGTTAAATTTTTTAATCAAGTTTAAAATATAAAATATCACGTATTGTTATTATTAGATAAGAAATACTGACCACAAATTATTTATACAACAGGAGAAATGATATGAGTAAGTTACTTTTAGATATAATAGGTAATGAATGTAAAATTACTATTTTAGGTATATGTGAAGTTAAAGGAACAATAATTGATATAGACGATACATGGATTAAATTCAAGTATAGAAAAAAAGGGCAAGTTAGACTTATTAGAAAGTGCTTTGTATCAAGTATCTTGTCATTATAAATATAATTCATAAATTAAATAAATTTTAATTTACATAATAAATAAAAATATGCCTAATAAGTTTCATTGCAGAAATTTTTAGACATATTTTTATAATTATACTATATTAAAATCTATTTTTATTAAAATTAGATGGTACCCAAGGGCATTTTTCTTCTACTTCCTTATTATATTCCTCAAGCTTTCTCATTTGCTCTACAACATGAGTTAAGTTCATTCTCTCTACCATTTGTTCAATAAGCTCTTCACCTTCATTAGCTAATTTATTTCTAGTTTCTTCATCTGGCACAGCAGTTGTACTCATATGATCTCCTTTTTCTTTGAAATAATATCCTATAGAGCCACTTTGATATGCCATACCAAATATATCATCAAATTGTTTACACGATTGAGGATTTTTATGTTCATATTTTGTTGTAAGTGGAACATCTTCTATTCTATTCATAATTTTATAAGCACCAACACTAATAGCATGAAAGCTATCTAGAGATTTAAATAAATCTTGAGCATTTTTCATTACATGCATTGTCATATCCATATATAATATAGGAACTCCTGTTTCATCCATAAAATCTCTTATCATTGGACTACATGTCATGTGAGCTGGACCATGGAAACTTATATAAATTTGACGTTTAAATCCTAATCTTAGTAAGTTTCTTGCTATTGCTCCAAGATAATCGATTCCTTCTCTTACACTTACTTGAACTGTACCTCTTGCACTTGCAGTAGCTCCTGCATAAAAATATGGAAGACCTGTTAATACTAAGCCATCACAAGCCTCTGCCATTTTTAGTGCATAAGCTTCACTAATAGTAGTTTCACAATCTAGTGGAAATCCTCCATGAAGTTCTACTGTTCCAACTGGAACTATAATAATATCATTTCTTGATAGATACTCTTCAACTTCATCATTAAGCATCTTTGGTAATATTCTTGTACGCATTTTTATCTCCCCTACTTATAAATTAAATAATTTAACTGAATTTCTATTACAAATATTCTCATAAGTTTTTTTATCTAAAGAACCTTCTTCATACTTTTCATCAAGCCACTTTCCAAGTGGAAATTCCATTTCATTGTTAACCATATCAGTTCCAAATAATAATCTATCATTGTATTTCTTTAAAAAATTTAATCCAAACCCTTCATCACGCATAATAGCACAACCACCACTATTTGCAGATAAATCACCATATAAATTAGGATATTTTTCAAATAAATATGGTAGTCTACCTCCTAAAGTAACCTTGCCACTTCCCCATTTCATTCTTTCTTCTAAAGAGTTTCCTGGGTCTTTGCTTATTTCATGCCAAAATGGTTGACTATGACCAATAAACTTTAATTTAGGATACTTCTTTAATGCTTCTTCTAACATGAAAAGTCCACTATCATCTACAATACCATACTGATATCCTTCTTTGGGACTCATATGAAATAAAATGGGTAAATCTAATTTTTCTGCAGCTTCAAATACTTTTTGTATAAAGGTATCATTTAATTTACGATTAATCATAAATTCTCCAATACCAACTGCACCTTGTTCTTTGTATAAACTTAATCTTTCATATATACTATCTTCATTATTATAATCTAAATTACACATCCAAACATATTTATCTTTAAATATTTCACATATTTTTCTACATTCGTCATTATAACCAATTGGCATCATTGAATTATTATTTTCTCCAGCTGACATTAGAATGCCTTTTTCAATGTTTAATTTATTTAAGTGAGGTATCATATTTTCTGCACTTGAAATAAACATCTTATCAGTTTTAGGGTATTGATTTAAAGTTAAATGAAGATGGATATCTATTTTTTTCATATTTTATAAATTCCCCACTTCTTTAATGTTTTTCTCTCTTTTTTGTTTTAATGCATCATACATTTCTTCTGTTTTACTTTTATTAAGATTAAATATAAATCCAATTCCTATTACTTGTAATACACAAGTTATAACTGGTAGTAATGTTACAAGAAGATATATACCATTTATAGTTTCTGCAGTTTGTACTACATTGCTTCCTGATACATATCCTATTGCTCCTAATCCAAATGATACAAATGCAGAAGCGATAGTTGATCCTATTTTTCTACTAAATGTATATAAAGAGTACATAGAACCGTCACTACGTTCGTTAAATTTCCATTCGCTATAATCAAGACAATCTGTAACTAATGCCCAAATTAACATAGTAAATGCAGTTTGACCTATCATCGCTATTAAGTATAAAGCTGAATATACATATACATTCTTTATTTCAACTACAAATGGAATAACACTGAATACAGTACTAAATAAAATTCCTGCCATTAAAGTTGCCTTTTTACCATACTTTTCAACAAGTTTTGGAACAAGTGGGAAGCAAAGTAAAAGAATTGGCACTGATGCAAAACTAAGTAAAGTCATTATAGAAGTATTTTGATAATACTCTTTAAATATATAACTTCTTATTTGGCTAGAGCCAGTTATATAAAGCATACTACCTATAGTTGCTATCATGACTCCTATTAATGGTCTATTTTTAACAACTGCTTTTAAAACATTTCCATAATTAAACTTCTCACCATTTTCTTTCTTTTCAACACGAACACGCTCTTCTGTATTTTTTAATAAAAGAGAATAACTAATAATACTTAAAATACCAAATATAATTCCTAATAATGTAAATCTTTCTGGGATAATATTGCTATTTGCATCAAAACATATAACTGGTACAAAAGATAAAGCCCCTATACCAACAAGTGTACCACCTATACTTCTTGCTCTTGATAACTTACTTCTATCAATTGGATCTGTACTAACAACGTTTGCCATAGCTCCAAAAGGCATTGAAGTTCCTGTATAGCTCATTCCATATAATACATATACAAAAGCTACCCAAGCATGTAATGCAACTCCAGTGAATGGAACACTAGTAAAACACAATACTCCTGATAATGCTAGTGGAACCATAAATATTTTAATCCATGGCTTAAACTTATCACCTGATTTACCAATCATCCATCTGTCTGGTAAAGAACCCATTATAGGGTCATTAATAGCATCCCATAATCTAGCTGCTAAGAATAATGTCCCCATCCATGCACTACTAATTCCTAATACATAAGTACAGAATATTAAAAAGTATGCATCTACAAATAAATTAACAAAACTCCCTGCCATATCTCCAAATACATAACCTATTTCATCCTTTTTACCAAAAGGACGCACGCTTTTGTTTACCATATAGATCTTCCCCCTAAATAATTTAATGATTTTTAGTAAAACGTTTACAACTCTATAATAATCTATTTTATTTGCAATTTAAATTGCATAATTTACAAAAAACATTGCAAATATTACATAAAATCATTACTATTATTAGTAATTAGTAATTTAAATTTTGTTAATTTAATAGGAGAAATTATATATGAAACTTTCTGAAATTGAAGAGTTAATAAGATTAAACAAGATAAGTGTAATAAATGATACAGAAATTCTTAATGAAATAGTAAATCAAAAAAGAACAGATTTTTTAGGCATATTGACAGATGATGGAAGCTACATTGGATATAAAGATATAGAAATGAATAGCTCGTTTATTGATGCACATGATATGATTGATTCTGAAAAAGACACTGTAACTTTACATAATCATGGATTTTATGAAATAATCTTTTGTAAGTCAGGAAATATTCAATATTTAATAGAGGATGATAGATACAATATTCAAAAAGGAAGTATAATAATTATTCCACCTGGAGCTTCTCATCGACCACTGCTATGTGAAGCCTCAAAAGAAACTTATCATCGTACAGTAATATGGATCAACTCAAATTTTTATAATCAATGTAGTAAAATGCTTAAATTAACTGAAAAAATTGAACATGACCCCATGTTAAATGGTCACTATGTTCTTCAAACATATAGCACACTTTATTTACAAGTAGAACAAATTATAGAGCTTTTACTTCAAGAAAAAGCTAATTCAAATCCATCTAACGAATTTTTCTGTTATAGCTTATTTGTTCAATTATATTGTTTATTTTATAGAGCTCATTGTTATAAAAATTTATCTTATTCTAAGCCAGAAAAAACCATATTACTAGATGAGATATTACACTATATATCAAATAATTTATCACAAAAAATCACTATTAAATCTATTGCTGATCATTTTCATATAAGTGAGTCTAGTGTTAATCAGCTATTTAAAAAGAATTTTAATACTAGTGTATATAAATTAATAACACAAAAAAGACTTACAACATCTAAAAAACTAATTATGGACAATGTTCCTTTAAAAGAGATTCCACATCAGTGTGGTTTTTCAGATTACTCTGTTTTTTATAAAGCGTTTACTAAAGAATATAAAATATCTCCAAAAGAATTTAAAAATTATAATCTATAAAGAAATACTGTAGATAGATTTGTAATAATCAAACTTATCTACAGTATTTTTTATAAATTTATTTTATATTAAGTTATATTTAATATAAAATAAATTTTCAATCCATCTCCTAGATTGTTTATATTACAACTTTTTAGCAATATCATATCCTGCATTAATAGCATCTTTTATTGTTCCAACATTGTTTGCATCTCCTATAGTATGATAAGTCATTTGAAGTTCCTTTAAGGTATCAACTAACCTAGAGTCTGCTTTGTAACCTACTGCGAATATAAGTGTATCACAATCATCAATACAGTGGATTTCACAGTCTTTACTATAATAAATTTTATCTTCTTCTACACTTTCAACCTTAGCATTGCAGATTAACTCTATACCTTTTTTCATCATACGCTGCACAAGTAAACTTCTCCCTGGACCTGTTTCTGTTTCCATGACTTCTTTACCCATTTCAATTACAGTAACTTTTCTATCTCTAGGAAAACGATCATAAACTAAAGGTGCAAGATAATCTGCAGTTTCACAACCTACAGAACCACCTCCAATAATAACAATTTTATGTCCAGGAAATACCTTGCCATCTAAAATATCATCGGCTGTTGCCCAATGTTTAAAGGCTGTAAATTGTTGAATAACAATAGGGGAAGCTCCATTGCTTACAATCACTTCATAATCAGAAAATTCATCTTGCAATAGTTCTTTATTAACATTACAGTTTAAACGAACTTCAACTCCACTTTCATCTAGTTTTCTAACCATGTATTGTGTAACTTTTGAAAGATCTTGCTTAGCAATTGGTATAGAAGCTATACGCATAAGTCCCCCTAGTTCTTCATTCTTATCACAAAGAACTACATGATGTCCCCTTTTCTTTGCAACATAAGCCGCTTCCATACCAGAAGGTCCCCCACCAATAACAAGAACTTTTTTCTTTGTATCAGATAACTTAAGAGTATCTTCATTTTCAATTTCAAGAGATGGATTTATTGTACAAGCTATACGATTTCCAAACATAATACCATTTAGACAACGAAGGCATCCAATACATGGACGTATATCCTTGTCTAACCCTTTTTCTGCTTTATTAGCAAATTCAGGATCACATAAATTAGCTCTTCCAATCATACAGATATCTGACTTTCCATTTGCAATTAATTCATCAGCAATCCAAGGCTCTGTAATTCTTCCAACAGTAGCTATCGGAATTGACGTATGTTTTTTAATTTCTTCTGATAGCTTAGCATGAGAGGCTTGCTTTGTACCAGGTGCAGGTATTGAGCTACCACGCATGATAGTAGTTCCTCCAGATACATGAATCATATCAGCTCCATGTTTTTCTAACTGCTTAGCAATATATATTCCATCATTAATATTTAAACCACCATCACAATATTCATCACCAGAAATTCTTACATCAATAATAAAATCTTTTCCACATGTTTTACGAACTTCTTCAATAACTTCTAGTGTTAATTTCAAACGGCCATTAATATCTCCTCCATATTCATCAGTTCTTTTATTATATATTGGAGATAAAAAACCTCCTAATAGACCATGAGCATGGGCCGCATGAATTTCAACACCGTCTCCTCCAGCAATTTTAATTCTTAATGCGGCTTCACCAAACTGCTTTATAATAGTTTTTAATTCTGGTATAGTTACTGGTCTTGGAGCTTCCTTTGCATAGGAAGGTCCAACATTTGATGGTGCAATTAAACGAGGTGTTCCTGGAACAGGAAATGCCATATAAGCAGGATGGAACAATTGTGGAAGTATTTTTGCACCATACTTATGTACAGCCTCCGTCAACTTTTTCCAACCAGGAATATAAGAATCATCACTTATGGACATATCTCCAGGTAAATATGTATAAACAGGTTCAACAGTAGTTACTTCAGTTACAATAAGACCAATACCACCTTTTGCCCTTGCCGCGTAATGCTCAACTAAAGTATCTGTTACATAACCTTTATCTGCTAGATTTGTAGATATTGGTGGCATAAAAATACGATTTTTAACTATGGTTTCACCAATTTTAATAGGCGAAAATAAATGACTATATTTTTTCATATCCTCATCTCCTTTTTATTTGATGTTATCATATTTTTTGATTACTTTCCTTGTTCAAGCTTGATGTTAAGGGTCAAAATATGTCCTTGTATTTGAAGATTAAAGACGAAAGGAGATAAAATTAAAGAAAAAATGACTTATAATAGAAAGTCTTAATGTAGATTTTAATCTTTAGCAATATCTATAATAATTTCATCATTACAGTGAGTCATAGTACTTCTTACATCTTTAGACGTTTTAATAAAGCAAAGAATATGTCCTTCTTTTTCTTTAATTTTTATACCAACATTTTCATAAATTATGTTTTCTGATTCTTCTAATAGATGTTGAAGCAGCTCCATTTGGTTATAATCTAAATACATTAATTGCTCTCTTTTATCTTCATTAAATTTAATATTATTGACAAACTTTTTTCGATAGTGGCTAGGAGCAATTCCATATAGTTCCTTAAAAGCTGTAGTATATGCTTTAGAATTTGGCATGCCACAATCATCAGCAATCTGCTCAATAGATTTTTTCCCTTCCAATAAAGATTCTATAGATTCACGTACTCTTACAAGAGCAACATATTTTACAAATGGAATGCCTGTATATTTTTTAAATAGTTTAGACGTATAAGAAATACTAAACATAAGTGTGTTTGCTATATCACTTAAACGTATATCCTCTTTATAATGACTATCTATATATTGAATAGCTTTAATATAATTTTCTCTATGAGTAGACTGAAGAGGCAAATGTTCAATAGGGTACTGCATGTTATTAGAAGTTATATTAATAATTTCCATCATTATTGTATTTAACTCAAATAGATTATTATTGCCACGTAACAAAACTCCAATTAATTTACCTATTTGAATCTTTAATTTTTTCAATAATTTAAAATTATTATTATCAGTACAAACAATTGATTCGTAAGAATGCTTTATTTCTCCTATCATTGCTGGTGTAAATAGAGAAAAATCAATATGTATAGTTAAAATCACATTTTCTTCTCTAGAATTTTGACGAATCATATGAATATCATTCGGAGCAATTATTACTAGTTCATGTTCTTTAATTGTATGAGAAAAGTTTTCTGTAATAGCCTCATATTCTCCCTTTAAAACGTAGGTTATTTCTAGGCTTCTATGACGGGAAAACACTTGTCTGCTAAAGCTATTAATGCTTAAGCTTAAAGGATATCCGAATTTTTGACCAGAAAAATCATAATAATATCTCATATTTTGCATAAAAACCTCCACTTATTATAGCTATAAATTTAATATGTTTTTTCTTTAAATATATAAATTGAAATTATATTAATAATATTAGGGGTTTTCACAAAAATAGACAAGTTTTTATTCTTAATCATAAATGAATGGTAATCATCATAGTAAGTTTAATAATTACAAGGGATTAATAAAAGCTCCTTAATAGTAGTGATATAAATATCAATACTTTAAGGAGCTTTTATTAAGTTACATTCTTTGATGTATTTGATTATCTACACATATTTGATTTACATACATTTCTTTTTCTACATCTATGAATACTTTAGCTATAACTTCATAAGCTTCTTCCCATGCATTTAAAACATCTTCTGTTGCTGCATCCCCTAGAACTTCTTTTATTGCTAATAATAAGTTCTTACCTACTATTGGATAATGTTCTGATTTTACTTTTGAATTAACGTGAATACTTGCTATTTTCTTTACTGCTGGTAATAATACTTCTAAATTATCTATATTTTGAGCTGCTGCTAATACTGTCATTGCTAGTGCTTTTGGTTGTTCTCCAGATTCTTGCTTATCCATGTTAAACATTTCTTTTACTTCGGGATTATTAGCAAACATTGTTTTATAAAAAGTTTTTGTTATTTCTAATCCGTGTTCTCTTAATACTGGTACTGTGCTTTTTACTATATCTATTGTTTTTGATTTAACATATTTATTTTCTCCTTTTTAATGTGTATTTTATATATACATTTAATTATTTAAAATATACCCAGCTAATTTTTTATATAAACATTTTTAAATATATATTATATATTTTTTTTAATTTTAAATAACTTAATTATATTCTTTCCATCAAAATAAGGATTTTTTCTTTTAAATTATTTAAGTAATCTATTCTATGTTCATATTGTTTATATGATAATGTATATAATTGATTTGAATTATAGATTATTGATGAATTGCTATACTCTTCAAATGTATCTATGTCTATATCTATATTATTTTCATTTATATATATTTTTATATTTTTAATATCCGATTCAATTTGTAAAAAACGCTTTGTATGACTTTTTTTAAAAGGTATTTTAAGAAAATATCCTATAATACCTGCATCAGTATATCCATCAATTGTAATAGATTGTTCACATTTTTTTATATTTAATAATAATCTTTTGCAATTATTTTTTATTTCACACATCTCTATTCTCCCTTTATCTTAAGCTTATTTAATTATAGTATACTACAACATGTTAATTACTTTTACTCTATATTTAAATTTACAATACTCTTTTACTTTTGATACAGTTCTCCAATCTATACTCAATAAATCAATTTGAGGTATCAATACTCATATATTAAAGTAATGATATTATACCTATATAATTTGGAGGATATCTCATTATGAAGAAAAAAATCTATAATTTCATATATAAACTTATATTATCAAGACAAATTACCTATGAAATAGAAGTCATTGCACAAAATTTAAATGTCCCCTGGGCAATAGATATAAGCAATGATAAAAGAATATATTTTACAGAAAGATCTGGATCAATTAGAGTTATTGAAAATAATATACTAAATCCAAATCCACTTATAAGATTTGAACTTCCATTTGTAGCTCAAGGTGAAGGTGGCCTTATGGGAATTGCACTAGACCCTAATTATTCACAAAATCATTATATATACGTTATGCATTCATATAGTGATAATAATAAAATATTAAATAGAGTAATAAGACTACTTGAAAGAAATAATACTCTATCAATTGATAAAATTCTTTTAGATCAAATTCCTGATAATCAATTTCATAATGGGGGAAGAATAAAAATAGGTCCTGATAGAAAATCATATATAACAACAGGAGATGCTCAAAATCCATCATTATCTCAAGACACATCAAGTTTGGCTGGAAAAATACTTAGAATTGAACTTAATGGTAATATCCCTATAGATAATCTATTTCCAAACTCACCTGTTTATAGTTTAGGTCATAGAAATCCACAAGGTTTAGCTTGGAGTTCTAATAATGTATTATACTCATCAGAACATGGTCAATCTGCTCATGATGAAATAAATCTAATAATCCCAGGAGGTAATTATGGATGGCCTCTTGTTCAAGGTTATGAAGATTCTAATGTCATTACTATTCAAAAACCTTTAGTTCATAGTCAAAAAGAAACGTGGGCTCCATCTGGTATTGCTTTTGCAAATAAAGGTGATTGGAAAGATAAACTGTTAGTTGCTAATCTTCGTGGTCAACAACTACTGGTGATGTCATTAAATGATAATAAAACAGAAGTTATAAATATAGAATCATTTTTTAAGAATAATTATGGTAGATTACGTGAAGTAATTCAAGGAAACGACGGATATATTTATATTTCAACAAGTAATAGAGATGGTCGAGGAAACCCTAATGAATTTGATGATAAAATCCTTAGGCTTGTGTCTAAATAAATACTTGATTTCTTAATGCTAAAATTAAATATATAGTTAAAGTCTTCTAATATTTTTATTAGTCTCTGTATATTCAGTTGACAATTCTATATTTATCATACTTTATATGCAATATATTTCAAAATAATTCTATACATTACGAATTATGTTATTTTCTCACTTCATAATTCCCTATAAATCAATTGACATGATATGACAAAGTATATAAAATAATATTTAATTAAAATATAATTATATTTAAGGGGAGTATTTGTATATTTATGAATAGGGATAAGATAATAACATTTATGACACTGCTTTTAATATGTATATGCTTGCCTGCAATAGCTCATGCCTCTGAATTTATGTTTTATAATCTTACAACATCAGATGGATTATCACAAGCTTCAATAAATTCTATCTATCAAGATAGCTCAGATTATATTTGGATTGGTACTAAAAATGGCCTAAATAGATACAATGGCTTTAAATTTGAAATTTATAATAAAGGCTTTAGTGAAAAACGAAATATTATTGATAGCTATATTACATGTCTAAACGAAGACTTAAATAATAATTTATGGGTAGGAACACATGATGGTTTAAGTAAGATTAATTTAAAAACTGAGAAAATAACTAATTACACTGTAACTAATAGTTCACTCTCATCAAATAAAATTATGGATATCAAAATTAATAATCAAGGTGATATTATAATTGCTACATCAAATGGATTAAATATCTATGATCATACTAAAGATAATTTTATTTCTTTAGTTAAACAAGACTTTAAACTTTCATATTCAAAGATATTATCTATAGAGTTTTATAATGATAATGAAATTTATATGATATCAAAAAATCACCTTTTAAAATATGACATGATCAATAACGAATATAGCATTATTAAATCCTTAACTGAAGATGCTATTTTTACAACTTTATCATTATATAAAGATGCTATATACTTAGGAACTGAATATGATGGTCTATATGTTTATAATATTAGCACTAAAGAAATTGATAATAAATATAAGTTATATATTAATGACGATAGTGGTAATTCCCATACTATTAACCATATTTATAATGATAATACAGGAATTTATGTCGGCTCAACTAACGGATTATATATATATAAAGAAAACGATTTTCCAAAACATTTTACAAATAATTCGTATGATGAATATTCATTAATTAATAATAATATTTCTTACATTATGAAAGATTCTAGCGGACTTTTATGGATAGGTACATTTTGTGGAATAAGTACAGTAGACTGTACTTTAGGAATAAGCTATTATGATAATTTTGTTGTTGACCCAGATGTAAAAAATAACATTATAGTTGGTACATATGAAGATGTTAACGAAAATCTATGGCTTGGGGTTTATGGAAATGGTATTAGTATATTGGATAAAAAAAATAATACTATCAAACAACTGAATACTAAAACTGATAACAAATTAAATTCTGATACTATTTGGGATATAAAAGGTAATGAAAAATATGTTTTTGCTACATCCTCCGTTGGGTTAAATATTATTAATAGAGAAACTTTAAAAGTACAAAGTTTATTGGACAATAAATTTTGCCATACCTTATATGTAGATGGAGACTATCTATGGGTTGGAACTATAGGTGGTTTTGATATTGTTGATTTAAATGACTTTAGCGTAAAAAGTATTAACAAACTGCTTACTGAAAATAACATAAATATTAACTTAGGTGGACCTATTTTTAAAGATTCACAAAGTATTTATTGGCTTGGTGGTGCAAGTAAAGAAGGTTTGATACAATTTGACCCTAATAATAACTCTGTAAATCTCTTCAAATATAATGAGTTTGAAAATAGTATTTCTGATAATACTATTTTATCGATTACTGAAGATTCTAAAGGAAATTTATGGTTTGGTACTGAAAGTGCTCTGAATAAATATAATAGGTTGACTAAAGAATTCAAATCATATTCCATTGAAGATGGACTTTCTAATAATACTATTTATAGTATTATCCCTTTTAATGATAAAATATTGATAAGTACAAATTCAGGGATAAACTGTTTAGAGTTTAAAAATGATGAATTAACAACTGTAAAAAAATATTTAAATAAAGTAGAATTTTCTATAAACTCATTTTTAAAAACAAAAAACGGAGAATATATTTTGGGATCTATTAGTGGTATATATGTTATAGATCCAAATATTATAGAAAGTAATACAACTTCTCCTGTGCTACACTTTGACAATGTCTCTATAAATGGAGTAGATATAAATGATTCAAATAATATTTCCATGGACTATAAAGAAAACTTTATTACCATGAGTTTATTTACTAATATTTATAATAATGTGCAAAATATTGATTTTTATTATCGTATAAATAATGATAAATGGACATTAATGCATGATAATGAAGTTACACCCTCAAATTTAGCTGATAAAAAATATACTATAGATTTTATAGCTCAAAATTTTAATGGAAATCATAGTGAAATTGAAAGTATTTCTTTTTATGTAAATCCGCCATTTTGGAGAAGTAAATTTGCTAAATTTATTTATTTCTTACTATTTTTTATAATTATAATATATGTTTCATTTAAAATAGTACATTTGAAGAATGCTATTACTCTAAAAAATAAGCAATTAGCTAAAGAAATAAATGAAAAAAATGAAATTCTTCAGAAAAATATTGAATTAGAAAAACGTAAAAATAATTACTTGATCAATATGTCACATGAACTTAGAACTCCATTAAATGTTATAGGAGCAACCCAACAATTGATAGTTAATCTTAATAAAACAGGATCTATTTCTTCAAATGAACTATCAAGATATATGAAGATAAATGATAATAATTTAAAAAGACTTTTAAATATTATTAATGATTTAATTGATTCTTCTAAAATGAATGAAGGTATTTATAATCTACTTTTAGAAGAAAATGATATTATATATGTAGTTGAAGAGGCAGCTTTATCGTTAAAAAGTTTAGCTGAAGAAAAAGAAATAGACCTTATTGTCGATACAAATATAGAAGATTGTATTATGAAATTTGATCAAGATGCTATTGAAAGATGTATTATAAATATTGTTGGTAATGCTATAAAATTTACCGATTCTTATGGCAAAATACTTGTTAATATAGTTGATTCAAAAGATATATTAACTATAGAAATAAGTGATAATGGTAGCGGAATACCACCAGAAAAAATAGATAGTATATTTGATAGGTTTAGCCAAGTTGTAAGTTCAAAAAGAGAATTTTCAAAAGGTAGCGGTCTAGGACTTACTATTACAAAAGGATTAATTGAGCTCCATGGTGGAGATATTACTGTTACAAGTGAATTAGGCAAAGGGTCAACCTTTACAATAATATTACCTAAAAAGATTTAAATATTAATAAAACATCTTATTTTAATATCATAATAATTTTATAAACTATTTTAATAATAAAAGTAAGGACATATGCCCTTACTTTTATTATATTCTTATCGATACATTATCCTTATCTTTTTGAATATATTTATTTATAATAATTCCTATAATCAATAAAATCGGAAATATACTCGCTGCTAAAATTCCAATTTTAATATTATCATTAAACATACCTGAGAATCTTCCTACAATAGTTGGACCTAATGAACACCCTAAATCTCCAGCTAAAGCTAAATAAGCAAACATAGCGGTTCCGCCTCCTTTTATTTCTGATGCAGAAATACTAAATGTTCCTGGCCATAGTATACCAACTGAAAAACCACTTATACTACACCCTATAAGTCCTAATATAGGCCAAGATGATAATGAAATTATTAAATAACTAATTAAGCATAAAATTCCACTACAAAGCATAGTCTTTTGAAGATTTATCTTTTCTCCAAACTTTCCATATAATAGTCTTGATATACCCATCATTATTGCAAAAATCATAGGACCTGCTAAATCCCCAACAGTCTTACTAATTCCAAGCCCTTTTTCAGCAAAAGTTGATGCCCATTGGCTAACTGACTGTTCACTAGCACCAGCACATATCATTAATAATACCATTATCCAAAATAGCTTTTTTGATAATAAACCTTTGACTGATAATCCATTTTCTCCATCTTCAATTAAATGAAGTACTGGAACTTTCATAAAGAAAAATGCATTAGCTACTGGAATAATAGCCCATATAAAAGCAAGTAGTTTCCAATTTCCTATTCCAAATATAGCAAAAAATAAAGTAGATAATAATACTACTCCTGCATGCCCCCAACAATAAAATGAATGAAGTAAGCTCATGGCTGATTCTTTATTATCTGTTGGACATGATTCTACAATAGGACTTATTAGAACCTCTATTAATCCTCCTCCAACAGCATAAACCATAACAGATATCATTAAACCAATAAATGGATCGCTAAATAATTCAGGTAATAGCACTAATAATATAAGACCTAAAGCAGCAAAAATATGAGCGATTATAGCTGATATTTTATATCCAATTTTATCTATAAATCCGGCTGCTAAAAAATCAATTATTAATTGTAATCCAAAATTAAAAGTTACTAAAAATGTTATTTTTGATATGGGTATATTATAAGATGATTGAAATGTTAAGAATAGCAATGGAATAAAATTATTTATAATTGCTTGAACAATATATCCCGTAAAACAAGCATACATTGTATGCTTATAAGTAAATTTCATAGTTTTCTACTCCTCCCCTTTTTTAAGTTAATACATAACTTTTATTATCTAATTATCTACAAATTATATTATATATCATTTTAAAATTAAACTATTGTACTTTTTATCCATTTTTTAGTACAATATCCTCAAATTCAACTATCTAGAAATTTTATAGATACTCTTTCATTATAGGTAGTATATTTTTATGATAATTATTCGTTAGGTTAGATGTTTGACAAAATATAGGCATGGATATGAGAATTAGCTATCCATGCCTTAATAAATATATTTAACACGTCTATTTTTTAATTTATTTAAAAATCAATAGACATAGATTTTTTTAATGTAAATGCATTTTTATATAAATATATTTTTCTATATTTGTACATAAAAGCAAATGAAACTATAATAGTTGCAATCTCTGCAAATGGAACTACAAGCCAAACTCCATTTACTCCCATAACTTTTGGAAGTATAGCTATACCAAGTAAGAAAAATCCAAAGGTTCTTAAAAATGATACTATAGCAGATACTTTTCCATTTGAAAATGCAGTAAACATTCCAGAGGTAAATATATTAAATCCTGATATTAAGAATCCTACTGAGAAAATCATAAATCCATTATAAGATATATCAAATAAATTACTTCCCTTTGTTGCAAATAATGATATTAAAATTTCTGCTAAAACTCTAGATAAAACAAATGTTATAATACCAAATACAGAAATTATTATAATACTATATTTAACTAATTTTTCTACTTGCTCTTCATCTTGTTTCCCATAATTATAACTTATTCTAGGTGATGTACCTGAAGTAAATCCTAAATATGCTGAATTTAATAAGAATTGAATATAAAGCATAATTGTAATTGCAGCAACTCCATCTTCTCCTAAAAGCTTAATCATTACTATATTAAATGCAAGTGTTGTAAGAGCTGATGATATTTGCGATACCATTTCTGACATCCCATTTGAACAACTGTTTAAAATAACTTTAAAATTAAACTCAAACTTTACAAAGTGTAGCATGTTCTTTTTATTAAAGAAGTAAATTAACCCAACTAAACTTGGTAAAATATATCCTATACAAGTTGCTAATGCAGCACCTCTAACTCCCATATTAAATTGAACTATAAACACATAATCTAATACGATATTTATTATTCCACCCAAAATAGAGCTTATAAGACCTAGCTTTGGAACACCTGCTGTTACTAAAAAATAATCAAAATAAAGCTTTAGTATTATAAATGGAGTAAAAATTATCATAAAGAATAAATATTCTCTACAATTAAAATATAATGAGTCTGTAGAACCAAGCATATATATTATATTTTTCATAAAAAGTATACATATGATTTCAACTATAATGCCTAAAATTATTGCACTTACTGTTATAAGCGTAAAATACTCTCTTGCCTTTTCAGTTTTGTTTTCCCCCATAGTTTTTGCAACTATAGCACTACCTCCTGTGGCAAACATAACTCCAATTCCTATTAATATATTTATTACCGGATAAACTATATTTGTGGCTGAAAGTGCATTTGCACCAACAAATTTAGATATAAACATTCCATCAATTATGGTATAAAGTGAAAAAAACACCATCATTATTACTGTTGGAAATGTATACTTTAATAATGAAGTCAATTTGACTTTCTTTTGCAATGCATTTTCCATATGGACCTCCTTGTAATATGTGATTATTTATAATATAATAAACTATCCTGTTAGGGGATAGTCAATAGGGATGTTTATAAAAATGAATAATATATATCTCTGCTCTACATAAATCCTACTCAAATACTTTATAAATCCATCTTAATACCATTATTCTTAAGCCACTGCCTTCTCAAATCATAATCAGACATAACGGAACACACCCTATCCCAAAATCCTTTTGAGTGATCCTTATACTCCATATGACTCATTTCATGAACAACAATATAATCAAACACATTAGAAGGAGCCATTATACATCTTCAATTAAAAAGTAACTCATTTTTAACAGTACAACTAGCCCATCTCTTTTTTTGATCCTTTACCTTAATGCCAGATACCTCATCCTTAAAATAACTTTGATAATAAGATACTCTTTCCTTTAGTCTTGATAAAGTCTTTTCTTTATACCAATTTTTTAAAGCTTCTTTAATAGCCTCTTCATCCTTAGTATAAGTTCTAACTACAAACTTACCTCTAAACAACTTCACACTTATATCACTTATACTATCATCTAAAACAACATCCAAAGAATAATTTCTACCAATATACATATAAGACTCACCACTTACTGCCTCCCTATTTATCCTAGTATCATTTACATACTTAACTTCATACTGCTTTTGAACTATCCAACTAGCCTTTGATTTAATTTTTTCTAAAATAATATCCTTATCAACTCCAAATGGAGAGATTACATTAACCTCTCCACTTGGCTCAACTTCAATACTCATAGTTTTTCTTTTTCTATATATTAAATTAAAACTAATTTCCCTAGTTCCATATTTAAATTCTAACTTCATATTCTTACCTCTAGTCTAAAGTTGCATAATGTATCTTAGATAAATTTACCATCTGCTCCTTTAAATCTTTTATTTTTGTCATTGTGTCATTTCCATAAACTTCTCTAAGTTTTGCTGACTTACTTATTAAATACATATAAATCTTACTATCTACCTGTGATACTTTAGTTGGATTCTCACTCCATCCTGTCATATACCAATCATTTATCATTTTAATATTGAATTCCTTACAAAATTCCTTAATAAATTCTACACTAGAATCAGACATATACACTTCTTCTTCCTCACAAACCTTAGAATTTAAATTTGCTCCATCTTCTAAAACCTTTATTAAAGTCTCAAAAATTGCAAACTCTTTTTTCGTAAGTCCTAAATCATTAGCAGCTTCTTCTTCTTCGCTATTTAATTCTCTATCTATAAATTCTTTTAATCTAGCTTTTTTCTCAGTCCAATCAGCCTTAGTTTCTTCAAGTATAGCAACAAGTTTTTCAAATAAACTTGTAAAATAAACTGGATTTTCGTCCATCTTAAGATTTAATACATTCTTTATAGCATGCTCCATACTAGATGCTATAGCTTCATCAGACATATTATTCTCTATTTTTTTCTCAAAATCAGATTCAAATAAAGTTATAGGAGTAATCCAAGATATAACTCCATTAGATTCTAAATGCTTAGAAATAATCTCCTTAACCTTCTCTCCACAATCTGATATATCTAGCTTTTTCTCAGGATTATATCTCATTTTAGCAGCTGCCCTAATATATGATAACCACTTAACATCATTTAATATATCCTTAGAAACATTACCTGGCATAAGCATTTCAACAGAACTTACAAACTTTTTATAAGCAATTTCAAACTCTGCTCTTTTATCTTCTGGCTCAACCACTCTTACAAGTGCATCTATATTATTTTTATCTACTCCAGAAAACATCCTCATAACATTTTCTCTAAGATTCATCATATCATCATAAATACTATCTATAGACTGCATAGGGCTTCCCAACTCATCTTTATCAAATATAACTAAAGCCTCATCTAAAAAGTCTAAAACACCATAATAATCTACAACATAACCACATTTTTTCCTATCACCACAAGTTCTATTAACCCTTGCAATAGCTTGAAGTAATGTATGCTCTTTAAGTGGTCTATCTAAATACATAACCTGCTCAATAGGAGCATCAAATCCTGTAAGTAACATATCCTTAACTATAATAAAACACAACTTACTTTCTTTTGTACTTTTCTTAAACTCTTTTAAAATTTCCTCTTGCTGCTTACTAGTTGTATGATGTTCTTTTAAATATGGCTTATCATTTTGAGATGATGAGAATATAATTTTACACTCTAACTCCTCATCCATAATATCTTTCATATGCTTATTTAAAGCATTATAATACTTTACACAATCTTCTCTTGATACACATACAATCTGAGCTTTAAATTCATTCGGATATATAAATTCTTTGTAGTGTTTTAATATATCCTTAGCAATTTCATCTATTCTATCATCTGCTTCTACAACAGTTCTTTTATTTGCATATTTATTTTTTATAGCTTCTTTTTCTTCATCACTTCTATCACTAAACTCTTTCTCAAATATATCTTCTAAGGTATCTCCTTTTATATGTAAATCATGTCTTCTACCTTCATACACTATTTTTACAGTTGCACCATCTGCCACTGCATCTTTTATAGAATACTTATCTATATATGAACCAAAAGTTCTAGGAATAGACTTATCCTCTTTGTCTATAGGAGTACCTGTAAATCCTATAAAAGTAGCATTAGGTAAAGCATAACGAAGATTCGCAGTAGTAGTGCTATATTGACTACGGTGAGCCTCATCACTCATTACTATTAAATTTTTCTTAGTTGAGAGTACTTCATAATCCTTTTCAAAATATAGATTTCCTATATTATTAGCTTCTTCTTCATTTAATCCTACAATATTTAATTCTTCCTTTTCACTTTGGAACTTTTGTATAGTTGTAGTTATTATTTGAGCATTAGAATTTCTAAGTAACTCCTTCATTTTTTGTATGCTATCAGCTCTTACTGGAGTAGTATTATTTAAATTATTTTGGAAAGTCTCAAATATTTGCTTATCTAAATCAGTTCTATCTGTAATTATTGCTATAGTAGAATCACTTAGTTTCTTTGTATTTCTTATATTTCTAGCTAAAAATACCATTGTAAGTTATTTACCAGAACCTTGAGTATGCCAAACTACCCCACCCTTTTCTAGTGGTGTTTTTCCTTCTTCTATTCTTTTTAAACATTTTCCAACTGCTCTAAATTGTTGGTATCTAGCAACTTTTTTTATTTTTATACTGTTTTCTTTATCTAAATCGTATACTATAAAGTTTTGCATTATATTTAATAAATTTTCTTTTTTAAATACACCTTGAAGTAATATATTTTGTGGGCTATCTTTATAATCTTTCACTTCACTATTTAAAACTGGATAAGCATCTTTCCATTCTACATAATGCTTATAACCACTGCTTATAGTTCCTATAAAAGCTGTATATTTATTTAATATTCCAGTTATAAAATTAGTATAAAATAACCTTTCTGCTCCTTCTATATAATTGGCATCTCTTTTATTCATATATCTACATAGCTGCTCATATCCATCATTTTTGCCTACATTTTCATTAGAGTTACCTTCTTTAAATGGTGATTTACATTCAAGTACAGCTATTGGCATACCATTTATAAAAATTACTATATCAGGTCTTATACTTTCTTGTTCTCCTTTTACCTTAAACTGATTTACTACTAAAAAGTCGTTATTTTCTATGTTTTCAAAGTCTATTAGTTTAACTGTTGGTGTTGATTTTTTATTATCAATTACTTCGCTTACTGTTAATTCTAAATTTATTATATAGTTGTATATTTTTTCATTTATTTCAAGTAAGCCACTTCCTAGATTTTCTGGTCTTTGAAGTATTCTTACTACTTTGTTTATATTTTCTTCACTTATCCATGGGTTTATTTTTTTTAAGGAAGTTTTCATTCTTTTTGCTAGGATTACTTCGCTTAGTGTGTCTCTTTCTCCATGTTCTGGTGTTAAGTCTTTTCCATTTATATATAAATATCCTAATTGTCTTAGGTAATCTATTGCTGGTTTTTCTACTAGTGTGTATTCATTTCCTAGATACAAATGTATTCCCCCTTGTATGATTTTCTATTTATATATTAACATAAAAATAAGTGCTAGGTATTTAGCACTTATTTTCCTATTTATTATTTAAATATCATATATTCTTATATAAATACCTTGGTTTGTATATTTTTCAATTGACATTATAATAAAAATAGTTATAATATTTAAGTATAGTTATATTAGTTTAAAACTTGGCAATAATTAAATAACAAAACATATACTATAATTAGATAAAATTGAGTGCCTCTCTTTGAAATGGGTCATCTTTGATGATTCCCCCGAAGATGATAGCACTCTTTATTAATTTTATCAATATATAGCTTTAATTTCTTAGCATTATCAAAACTATCACTAATGCCATCTAATAAACCTAAATACCTTAATATATCCTCTTGCAATTGTATTGTATTCTCTAGGTTTTTAACCTTATCTTTATAATAATCTATATTTTTGTTTATCTTATGTCCCTTACTTATATCTTCAACTCGCTTAACTATTGATTCAATTACACTTTTAAAATCATTTACTTCATATTTAAACTTACAATCAGATAATGATTTTAATATCTCTTGATTAGTAAAACTATGTATATCATAACTTATATAATCCTCAATATCCCTATATCCTTCTACTAAAATATCTATTTTATTCGATAAATCCCTTAATCTACTACATATATCCTCACTTATAACTTTATAATAATCTATATGATAAGTTTGATCTATAACACTATTTTCATTAATTATTGAATAAACTTTTGCTAATAATTTTTTATTAATTCAAGTTCTTCATAAATCAAACTCTCTTTTTTTAACCTTTCATTTTCTTCTTCTAATTTTTCTATTTCTTCTCTTTGATTTTCACTTATTTTGCCTAAATGTTGGACAAGGCTTTTATATCTTTTTAGTTCTTCATTTAGAAATTTAATTCTTTTAAATAAATTCTTATTTTCTAAAGTATAATCATTTTTAATCCTTTCTTTAAGATTTTTATTTTCAATACTTAATTTATTAACCTTTTCCTGAGCTATACTATATTTTCTTTCTATTTTATTGTATATTACATTAGCTTTTTTAATTAATTCATATTCATTAAAATCTATCAAATCATCCTCTGTCACACATATTTCTAGTACTATATCTATATTTGAATTACTTAGTATCTTATTTAGATAATCTAAGTCCTTTTTATTTTTATAACATATCTCTATAGCCACATTATAATTTCATTCAAGTACTAGAAATATATCAGGTATATAGTTTATATCTAAGTTTCTGTATTCTATATACTTTTCTTTTATATTTAATAATTCTTCTTTTGCAAGTTTTAACTTATTTCCCTCAAATATCACTTTATGATTTTTTATAATCAAGCTTACTATTTTTTCATATAGATATTGTTTTATATATTTATGTATAATGCTCTCATTTATACAGTTATCTCTTTTTATACTGTGAGATAAGTGTTTAACCATTATATCTCCATCTTTTAAAATTAACTTATTGCCACATTCTGGGCAATATACATCACATTGTTTTGATATGTCTTTTACATGATATAATGCTCCATTTATAAGTCCAAAAGGATTCTTTAGTGTTTCTTTCAAAGTTCCCTCCCCTTAATAAAATAAAAACTAGTCTTTTTCGACTAGCTTTTACTTAACTATATACTTTCTAAGTAATCAATAGTTTCTTGTGATAGTTGAACTTGGAATGAAAATCCTTTTACTCCATGATCTCTTAACTTTTCACTATTAACCTTATCTATTTTATTTAAATAATTCTTAACAGGTACCAGCCTTACATATCTAGGCTTCTTAGATATTTCTTGATTTTCATCATTTTCTATGCTAAATTCTTCATCATTTATAGTTTCTTCATATTTAAGAATAGCCCTAACTGAACATTTTAAAAATATTGCACTATATGGTGCTCCTGTGTATATATATACTTCATCCCCTACGTTTAAATCAAACTTTGTTCCATAATCTACAAATCCATTTTTTAAAAAGCTACCTAATATGTCATATTTACTTAAATTGCATGGAAACATACAATATCTCATAGTATTCCCCCTATTATTTTTATTTTCCACCTTAGGAATAAATTATATTCTATCTGATGAATTGTGTCTATTCAGTTACAGTATCCTTATTAATATCATTAGTATATAAAATCCCCATATTTATAGTCATTAAAGCAGCATCTATTGTTTCTTTAGATGCTATTTTCCCGTTATAGGTTAAATTATCTTCTTTTAATATTTTTGCTACTTTCTCTAATATAACTTTTATATCTTTTTCTATTTTCTTCTCGTATCCTAATAAATAGTCTGTTGATACATGTAGTGTATTTGCTATTCTTTTTGTTACTGCTGATTTAGGTTCTGTTAGTCCATTTATATATCTAGATATGTTTGATTCTGTTATATTTGATTTTTTTGCTAGTTCTTTTTGGATAAAATCTAACTCTCTCATTCTTCTATAAATTCTTTCCCCTATGGTTTCCATTTTAATCCCCCTAATGTAATATGTTTAATGTTATAATTTTTCTAAGTGAATGTTATTACCTTTATCTATATAATAAGTTGGATTTACTAAGATTTCATCATATAAGTTATTTTCATTACCTTTGTAAACTATTACATTATAAGATTTATTTTTAAATTCTTCTATTAAACATTTATGATTTTTATGATATCCAAATATATATTCTAATTCTGTTTCCATATTTAAGTCGTGTTTTTGATTGAATATATGTATTGTTTCATTGTTATGGTCTACATAATACCATTTACAATGTCCTTTATGTGCTATATTCCATCTGTGTAAGTTAGTTTTCATATTTTATATATCCCTGTTGTTAAAATTAATTAACAACATTATTAAATATCTATTAAATTATATCATTATTCTTTTATATATACATAATTTTACTTATTTTCCTATATAACCCTCTCAAAAACAGGTAAAATCCCCACACTTTTTAACTTATTATACAAAAACATAACTCCTTTATTAGTCCATCTCATGTTAGGTATAGTATTATCTTTCATCTCAATATAGCTAATATTCACATATCCCCTATCCTTATACTTACTATACAAATGCCAAACTCCACTTTGCTTATACTGAATTCCAAGCTCATGAAGTAGCTTATTAAAAATTCTAGAACTCATACCATAATTATCTGCTATAGTAGTCACCGTAATAGTACCTTTATGATTCATAATTTTATCTAAATAAGAAGCCTTTGTTCTTAACAGACTTATCTCTTCTTCTAATCCCTTTACTTCTTCTAACGCTACAATACTCGCATACTTATTTACTCCATTTATTCTATCTTGTTTAGTTTGTCCTTCTAGAGCTTCTACTAAAGCAAGCCCTTTTTCTATATTAATAAAATTTCTCATATAATCACCCCCAATAATTTTTGTCATATATTACCAGCCCATAATAAATAAAAGTTATATCATTTAATTAAATCAAGGGAAGTTTCCCAAATAAAAAGGAGGTAATATTTATGGCAACAGAATTTAAAAATGCTTCATCTTTAAAGCTACAATTTGACAAGGGTCTTGGAACAGACGGTAAAGCATTAACAGGTAGTAAAACTTTTTCAAATTTAAAATCAGATGCTAATGCTGATGATGTTTTAGAAGTAGCTAATGCTATAGCTTCTTTACAAAAACATGATTTGTATGATGTTTTAAAACTTGACTCTACATCTTTATCATAAAAAATACTTATTAAATATAGGAGGTACTATTTATGGAAACTACTAAAAAATTAATAATGACTTTTAAATCTCAAGGTGATAAAAACGTAAACTTAACAATTGATGATCCAAAAGAAAACTTATCTGAAAGTGAAGTTATATCTGCTATGAACTTAATCATAGAAAAAAATATCTTCTGTCCTGGTGAAGTTGATTTAATAGAAGTAGTAAAAGCTAAAGTAGTTGAAACTAACTCTACTGAATACGATCTTAAGTAGGTGATTTTATGGATAGTGATTTTTTAACTGTTATAGCCAACGTAGGATTTCCAATAGCCTTATCTATGTATTTACTTATAAGGATTGAAGGAAAACTACAAGCACTATCAAACAGTATAAATGATTTATCTAAAACCCTTTTATCTCTCAAATAAATTCTTAATATTTACATATATTTGAATCAAAACAAGAATTTCTAGTCATTGGTGGCATCCCCTAAGTCACATGACTAGAAATTTTTATTTTAAATTATCCTAGTGTATATTTAAGTGTTTTTCAATATTCTTCTTACATGAGATTCACTAATTCTATAAGTGCTTGCACTTTTCTTATAATTTCCATCAAATGTATCTTTTAAAATCTTATCCCTAACGCTTCTACTAATACTTTCTTTTACAGGAACATAAATTGAAGTTCCACCATAATTAATTACCAACTTCTTAAAAGCATCTATCCCAATAATTTCTGCTAATTCTCTAAAGCTTTCTGGAATATCATCTAAACTTACTTTATCTAACATAGTTCCCATATAAATTTCTCCTTTTACTTAATATATTTTAAACATTCTAGATTTAGTTGTTTTTGAATATTTACTTGCAAGTTCAGGATTGTCTTTTTTTAATGATTTAGTATCTATTGTTGTTTTTTCACTACTTTTCCAAGTTATTTTTCTTTCCTTACAAAATGCTGTTTCGTATTCTTTCATTTCATTTTGTAAGAAATGCTCTATTACTTTTTTATCAAATTCTAATTCACATAACATTTTATTTATTTCATCATATTTTTCTAATTTTTCATAAATATCTTCAGTTAATAATATAGTGTCATCTATGCTATTTTTATAAGCTTCTCTTAAATAGCTTGTACATTCTTTGCTTCCAAAAGGATATATATTTTCCTTTACAGATTTATTAAAAAATTTATTTAACATTCCCATATTTATTTCCCCCTATATTTATGAGTAAATTCTATAATTTAATTTCTTACCTCTAAGTTCAATTATGTGGTCCTTACTCATTTCAATTATTCTACTTCCTAAAGCTTCATCAATATTTAGTAACATATCTTTTGTGCACTCTGTACTAATTATCATAGGTAATTTGTTTAGGTATCTATAATTTATTATCTCAAACATTATGTTAATATCGCTTTTGGTAATATTACCTTTAAATAAGTCATCAATTAAAAGAATTCTTGCATTTTTATATCTATCTATAGTTTTTCTATAATACTCTTCGTCTAACATATTTTGTTTAACTTGTGTTATAATATCTCTAAAAGGCATATATATTACGCTTATGCCTTTGTTTAGTAAACTGTTGGCAATTGCCATTGACAAGTGGGTTTTCCCAGAACCTACTTGTCCCATAAATATAATTGAGCTTTCTTTAGTTAAAGCTCTTTTATTTTGCTTAAAATTGATTATTATATCTTGTGCATATGTCTTAGCTTTTGTATATGCATCTAATATCTGATAATCTACTTTATAGTTGAAATTTTCAAAGCTTTTTTCTTTAAATGCTTCACTAATTCCACTCTTTTTGAGTAAATCTTCAGCTATTCTTATACTTCTACAAGAACATGGTGTAGCTTCATCATTATCTAAAATAAATAACATATCCTTGCACTTGTCACATTTATATTTACTTTTATCCATCTTAATTCTCCTATAAATCTATTTGACTAATAGCTTTTGCTTTTTCTAAATCTTCTTTACTTGGTAATTTATAAAGTGAATCTTCTTCTTTGGGTTGGTAAAAATTTATAGATCTAATATTAGATTTCTTTTGAACTTCTTTTTCTTTTTCTTCTTGTTTTTGTTTTTGTTTTTCTTTTTGGTATTTTAATTTTTTATCTTCTTCATTTTTAAATTCACGTGACGTTAATTTTTCTTCTTGAATATTTTCACCATTATAAGCTCTTTCAAATAAGTCTTTTACTTCTTTTTTACTTATATTTTGACTTACAACTTTAAGTAATTCCAAGTCTTTAACGTCTTTTAGTTCTGATTTTATACAATCAAGCATTGGTTTACCACAATTTTTAAAATTATATTTTCCCCATCCTTTTATTGCTATTTCATGAGTTTTAAAATTATATTTTATTAAATTTAAATCATTTTCAAACTTATTTAAAATTAATTTTACTGTTTTTTGAGGTATATTTAAATCAAATCCAATTTGTTTTATTGGTAAAACATAAATCCCACTTTGTTTTGTTGAGTTATTAGTTAAAATATATAAGAAAAGTAATTTTTCTTTATGATTCATATCAACAGAAATTTTTGGATGTTTCCATATATCTACATTTACATTTCTATACAAAGCCATTTTTTATCCCCTTTTTATTTCCATGTTATAGAGTTAAGAGTTATTGATCTGGTAATGTTTTTGCCTTTACTTATCCATCCTAATTCTTCTAACTTATTTAGTCTTCTATGTACTGTGGATGTTGATGATATTCCAAGCATTGCTCCTATATTTCTAACACTTGGTGCATATCCATGAATATTAAAGTATTTTTCAATTACATCATACATTTTTATAATTTTTTCTAAATCTTTATTTTTCATTTTATCTCCCCCCCTTTCATAATTTAATAGTATCAGTCTTAAAAATATATTTCAATAGTTTTACCAAACATACGTTCATAAATTTCAGACAAAAAATGTCTATACCGTTCCGTTTTTGATGAAGTACAATTATTTTTAAAATTATATTATTAATATATTTTAATTTTATACTTTTAGTAATACTTTTCTTTAGTTCTAATATACATTTTATAGTTAACTAAACTATTTTAAGGTGGTGTAATATATGTATCCTATTTATAAGTTTATTGGTAGTGAGACAATATGTAGAGATGTGAATATAGCCTTCCCTCCTCAGCACCAAGATACTATGCCCGGATTAGAATATCTAATGGTTCCAAGACCTATTTCAGAGAATCCTTGTCATAAACCAAGTGATAAGTTAAAAGATAAAGTTGCTATTATAACTGGTGGAGATAGTGGTATTGGTAGAGCTGTTGCTTATCTTTTTGCTAAGGAAGGAGCGGATATTTCTATAGCATATTACCCAAGTGAAGAAAAAGATGCTCAAGAAACAAAATGTAGAATTGAAGAAATAGGTAGAAGATGTTTATTAAATCCTTGTGATTTGACTATTCCTAATTCTTCTGATGAAGTTGTTACAAATACTATCAACACATTTGGAAAAATAGATATTTTAATAAATAACTGTGCTGTTCAATATGTTCAAAATGATTTCTTAGATATTTCTATAGAACAATTAGAAAAAACATTTAGAACAAATATATTTTCTTATTTTTATATGACTAAAGCTGCTCTTCCTTATTTGAAAAAAGGTGCTTCTATAATTAATACAACATCTGTAACTGCATTTGAAGGAAATAAACAGTTAATTGATTATAGCTCTACTAAGGGTGCTATACTTACTTTTACTAAATCATTATCTCAATCTTTAATGGACAAAAAAATTAGAGTTAATGGTGTTGCACCTGGTCCTATTTGGACACCTTTAATACCTGCTTCTTTTTCTGCAAAGGAAGTTAAAACTTTCGGAACATATACTAGTGAAGTTCCTATGAAAAGGGCTGGGCAACCATATGAAGTTGCTACTTGCTTTTTATTTTTAGCTAGTGATGATTCTTCTTATATGTCTGGTCAAATATTGCATCCTAACGGTGGAAATATTGTAGTATAAATAAACTATTGATAAAGTCCAGTAAATTATTTACTGGGCATTTTTATTTTTTAAATATATATTTATATGTGGTATTATATATTAAGATGAATATACTTTTATCTAGATTGAGAATTAATATGAAGGATAAATATATTATTTATTTTATAAGTAGAACTAAAGCTAATATGATAAAGTTTATTGAAAATAAATTAAAAGAAAATAATTTGACTGAATTGATACCAACACATGGGAATATATTAACTGCTCTTTATGAAAGTGATAAGAAGCTAACTATGAAAGAGATAGCTAAAAAAATTGGTAAAGATAAATCTACAGTAACTCCACTAGTAAACAAACTTATAAGTTTAGGATATATAGAAAAGGAAAAATCTATTACAGATAAACGTGTTGCTTATATAAGCTTAACTAAAAAAGCTAGGGATATCGAAGATAGGTTTAATTTTATTTCATCACAAGTAAGAGAAACTGCTTATAAAAACTTTACTCCAGAGGAAAAAGAGGAATTCTTAAGATTACTTAGAAAACTTAATACTAACTTTAAGGTTGAAAATGAAAAATAGAAATGCTTTATTCATATAGGCATTTCTATTTTTATTATTTTTAGTCTATAAATGTTACTACTTCTTCAAGTGGTTTACGAGGTGGTTTAGGAGCTGTATTTTCTTCAGCAACTCCTAATGCTATCATAGACATTAATTCAAATCCTGGCTTATCAAAACCTATTAAAATTTCAATTTCTACTTTAGCATGAGTAGGTCCTGTCATATAACAAGTACCATATCCCATTTCTGTTGCTGCTAATAAGAAGTTCTCAACTGCAGCACCTATTCCTTGAGCAGCTGATTGAGGTGATACTAATGTATCTAATACTTCTTGAGATGCATCATTCTCTTTTAGTATTTTATACTCTATCATTTTGTATTCAGAACCATATACCATTACTACTGCTGGAGCATTTCTAAAACATGTATAATATTTTATTACACTCATATGTATTTTTCTATCTTTTTCAGTCTTTGCTATTTGACCTAATCTTTCATGACTTTCAGTTACTATATCAGCCATTTTATTTATTATTTCACGATTAGTTAATACAACAAAGTTCCAATTTTGTTGATGCTTTGGCGAAGGAGCTTCTGTTGCTAATTCTAGCATCTTTAATATATCTTCTTTTGGTACTACTTCATCTTTGAATTTTCTTACACTTTTACGTGCCTGTATTGCTTCTATAACATTCATATTTTTCTCCTTTGTTAATTAAGTTAATTTGATGTCAAACTAATAGTACAATAAAAAAAGTTTGACGTCAAACTTTTTTTATTGTACTAAATAAAATTAAACTTATACTAAAAAGTACTGTAGATAGTATCATCATATATAATATGTATTCTTTTATAGCTCCTAAATTATTATACTTTTGCAAGTTCTCTACACACATATATATCCATCTTTGCGGTAAAAAGTTTCCTATATTTTGAAGATAAGTAGGCATAACTTCAAAGTCCCAAAACATCCCTGATAGCATACATGTAGGTATAACAATCAGTATATTTACAGTACTAGCAACGTACCTATTTCTAGTAAAACTTACTATACACAAATTTAATGATATAGAAATTAAATTAAATATAAGCATAACTATAAAAAAATTAGTCGTATTATCCATATTAAAATCTAAATCTAGCATTTTACAACCAGTATAATATATAAAACTGCTAGTACTAGATAGTAAATAAAATACTATAAAAAGTGAGCTATAATACTTAAATTTATTTATTCCACTAACTAATACTCTTGATTTTGTATTATTTTCTTCATCTTCTATTAAAAAATTAGTAATAGTTATTCCACTTATAAGAACCATCATAATAACTATTCCAAGTGAGTTATCTATAGATGGTCTTATTTCTTTAACATTATTTATATTATATGTAAGTAGTTTATCTTTAAATGTTTCATTATATTCTTTAAAAACTTCTATATCATTGTTACTTACTTTAGCTATTAAATTTAGATTATCTATTTTAGATTCTATAATAGATAATAATATTGATTTAACATCACTGTTTGAAATTGATTTTACAATTATATTATCTTTATCTAAGTTTAATACATTTTCACTAAAGCCATCATTTATTATTACTGCTACTTGTATTTGATGAGATGCTAATAACATTTCATCGCTTTCATTACTTATATATACTATATCTATATTTTCTATTTCATTTATTGTATTTATTATTTCATTTGATATGTAACTATTATCTTTATCTATTATTCCTACCTTATAATTAGAGTTTCCTCCAAATGTAAAACTAAAGAATACTATAACTATTGCTGGTGCTACTACTGACATAGCTATAAAGCTTTTTTTCTTTATCAATAATTTAATTGTATTTATAATAATTTTAATCATTATAATCACCTAACCTTACTTTACATCCCAAAATTCCTATTATCATTAATAACGCAGATAATCCTAGGGATAAACTTATTGATATATAAAAATAATTAGTATTTATTTTTAAGCTTTGGCTAAGTAATGATATGTTTGCCCAATAGGTAGGTGTTATTTGACATAGTATGTTTGTTATTTTAATTGATTTTATAAGTGAAATTGGTACATATGTCCACCTAAAAACCTAAAATTATTAATAATGTATTAATTAAACTAGATGAAGTTTTATTATCTTTAAATATTATACTAGTTGTGATTCCAAGTACTGAACTAAATATTATTAAAGATATTAATACAAGTAAGGTTTTGACTAAATTTTGCCCCCAATTTACATTAAGAAAAACTCTACTTATAAAATATACTACTAAAATTTGTATTAAACCTACTATTATACCTAAAATTACTTTTGATATTATTATTTTAAAGTTGCTAATTTTAGATATTCTTAATCTACTCAATGTACCTTGAAAGCTTTCTTTATATGTTGATACACAGGTTATTTGAGATATGTAAAGTATTATTAATACAAGTTCTGAAAATGTATAATAAGTAAATGAATCTATTCCGCTACTTAATGTACCTTCTTCTTTTATTTTTATATTACTTTCTTTTATTAAATCATTTATAATATTAGGATTTTTTCTTATTATAGTATCAGTAAGTGTATATTTTTCTATATATTGTTCAAAATACTTCTAAATATTTTGTGAATCATTTTCTTTTTTCATTTCTATAAAATCAAATTTATCTTCATGTATATTTATAAATGCTAGACCTTGTGATTTATTAATATATTCTTTTGCTTTATTATCATCATTTATTTCTTTAAATTCTATTTTAATAGTTTCTTCACAGATATCTTTAAAGCTATTAAATACTTTATAGTACTTATTTTCTTTACTTAAATCATTTATTTTATAATATACTTTTTTATTTTCAAATATATTGTAATCTACATTCATTAATCCATTTAAGGCACACCCCATTACTACTATAAGAAATACAGGAAATATAAACATTACTAACACATTAAATTTATCCCTAAAAAACTGCATAATTTCCTTTTTAATTAAAGTTATTAAAATCATATCATCCCTCAGTTATATTAATCTCTTAGTTTTTTACCTGTTAATGTTAGAAATACACTTTCTAATGTGGGAATTTCGCTTTTTATATTTTCTATAACACCACTATGATTTGATATAATGTTTATAAGCTTTTGAGTTATATTTTTATCCTTTGAATAATAGCACTTTATTTTATTTTTATCTATTTCTACTTTTTGAACACCTTCTATTTTTCTTATGTATTTATCTATATTGTATATTTCATTTTTTAAGTTTATTGTATATGTATTGTAATTAACTAAGCTTGACTTTAAGTATTCTTTACTTCCATTTGCTATTATTTTTCCATTGTCCATAATTGATATGTTAGTGCATAGTTCTTCTACTTCTTCCATATAGTGAGATGTGTATATTATTGTTGATCCTTCTTCATTTAGTTTTTTAACTGACTGTAATATATGATTTCTAGACTGAGGGTCTATTCCCACAGTTGGTTCATCCATTATTATTAATTTAGGACTATGAGCTATTGCACAAGCCATATTTAATCTTCTTTTCATACCGCCTGAAAAGTTTTTTGATACTTTATTTTCAACATCTAATAGCCCTACGAATTCTAATGCTTTATTTACTCTTTTTTTAAGTTCTTTTCCATTATATCCATATAAGGAGCAAAAAAAAGATACATTTTCTTTTGCTGTAAAATCATTATATATAGCAATATCTTGTGGTAAAAGTCCTATATTTCTTTTATATTTATTTACGTTATTTTCTTTTTCTTCAAATATTATTTCTCCACATGTTATTTTTTCAAGACCACATATAGATTTTATTAAAGTACTTTTTCCTGCTCCATTTGGACCCAATAGTCCATATATTTCACATTTTTTTATATCTAAATTTATACCTTTTATTGCCTCAAAATCATCATACCTTTTATGCAAATTTTTTACTTGAAGGATATACATAAAATCCCTCCTATAGCTGTGAATTTATCTCCTTTATACTTACAGATTCTTTGTAACTTTTTCTAATACATTTATTTTCGCAGTCTTTGCTTTCACAGTTTTTACATGACTTATTATCTTTTAATAATTTTTTAGCTCCATAAAAGTTACCTACTGCAACTCTTCTATTTATATCTCTTATTGAAATATTATATTTACATGCTTTTTCACAAGATGGGTTATCACAAAACTGACACTTTAAAGCTAATTTAGCAAGATTATTTTCTTTTTCATTTTTTCCTATTTTGATATGATTAAAGTCAAATGGCTTTTTAACTATATTTACATAGTTTTTCATATTTTCTTTGTATTCAAATTCATCTAAATTTAGTTCTCTAAGTATAAGGTTTGCTGCACTTATACCTGATATTGTAACAGCAGGAGTTCCTGTTCCCATAACTGTTGATTCTCCACAATTAAAAAGATTTTCTATTTCACTTTTTGATTTTAATCTTTTCATCATATGTTGCCCTAGTTTTTGTTTAGGACCTGCTACGCTTCCACCTTCTTTTAATATATATCTATTTAATGTTGTAGGTGTTCCTACTTCTACATGACATAAGTTTTCTTTAAATCCTGGGAATCTTTTTTCTAAAACATCTAGCATTCTATTTTTCTCAATTTCTTTCATATTTCTATATTCTTCAGTGTTATATCTATTTTTAAATCCTTTTGGCCAATCTTTTAAACTAGGGCCTATTGCCATAATACTGTGATACTTCTCTTCGCAAAGTGTTTTATCATCTATACTTAATATGTATACTGTAATTTCATCTTCATTTAATTTAGTTTTATCTCCTATAAGCATTTCTATTGGAAGTGTTTCTTTTGGTATTACTTCTTTATTTACAAGTGCAAATAATACACTTGACTTGTATGATGGTTCTAATGAGTTTGCCCATTTTATATTGTTTTCATCTGCACTATCCTTTAATAATTTATTATATAAATTCCAAACAGTCCCAGAATTTATTATATATTCTCCATATATAGCTTCTTCATTATCTAGTTTCACACCTATAGCTTTGTTATTTTCTACTATTATTTTTACAACTTCTGAATTATATATCATATCGCCATTATTTTCTTCAATCACTTTTTCTAACTTACCAATTAAATTTAATGTTGAGCCTGCTGGATAATAACTACCTCCAAAATGATTATCCACAAACATTACTGAAGATAATATAGCAGGTGTTTCTTCTACATTTGTATAGCAATATGTAGATGTTAACTTATCAAATAAATCAAATACATTTGGATCTTTAAAGTATTTTTTTAATATACTTTCTGTATTTTTATTCATATATCCTAAAAATCTTATGTACTCTATTGGATGTCTTAAAAATGATTTTAATCCATCTTCTTTTTTTATTGCATCTGGAGATATAAAGGCTGGATTTTCTGCTATTACTTTTAAATATTGCTTTGATAAATCCTTATAAAATCTTTTGAAATTTTCTTTTTCCTTTGGAAATACTTTTGCTAATTCATCTATAAATAAATCTATATCTTCATGAAATACTATTCTATGCTCTCCAAAGTTTATAGCATAAAGCTTATCATGTTTTATTATATCTATTGGTTCTTCTAGTGCATTAAATACAAATCTATGTGGGCTAAATCCTTTATCATTAAATCCATAAATCATAGCCGCTCCTTGTTCAAATACAGTGTCTTTTCTTTTAAATATTCCGCAAGAACCACCTGGTTTAAATTGTGCGTCTATAACACATACTTTTAATCTTCTCTTTAATAATAAGGCAGCTGCTGTAAGTCCCGATATACCTGCACCTATGACAATAACATCGTATTTCATCTATTCCTCCTTATTTACTTTTATTTAAACTCTATATAAACATTCTATTCCAAATATTACTATTAATTCATAGCAAAAAGAGCAGTATACTATACTGCTCTTCTCATTATTAAATATAAACTTATCTTTATAATTAATTTATGATTTCATTTTTATACTAATACCTCATTATATTCTTTACTATCTTTATTTTTATCTAAAGCCTTACTTGACCAGTAATTAGATAAAAGTGCTCCAGATATTGCATGATAAACACTAGCTACAATCCCTGGTATAACAGTCATCGGTGAGAAATATTGAGTAGCTAAAGAAGTTGCTAGTGCACCGCTTTGTAGGCCTACTTCTATAGACATTGTTCTTCTTTTTGCTTCTTCCATACCTACTGCCTTAGCTATTAAGTAACCTACTAAGTATCCAAACATATTATGTATTCCTACTGCTACTACTAAAAGTAAGCCTGAAGACATAAATAATTGTGAATTCTTTACTACTATTCCACCTATTATAAGACTAAGAGCTACTACTGATAAAAGTGGTAATCCATCTAAACCTTTTTCAACTGCTTTTGAGAAGAATTTATTACATAAAAATCCTAATAATATAGGAACTAATATCACATTAACTATAGACATACACATAGCACTCATTGATACATTTACAGATTCTCCTCCTAATAATAAAACAAGTGCTGGTGTTACAAGTGGAGCTAATACTGTTGATAATGATGTTAACGTTACAGATAAAGCTACATCACCTTTAGATATATAAGCCATTACATTTGATGTTTGTCCTCCTGGGCAACATCCTACTAATATTAAGCCAACTGCAAATTCTGTTGGTAAGTTTAATAACTTTGATACAAGGTATGCTAAAAGTGGCATTACTGTATATTGTGCTAAGCTTCCACAAAGTACATCTTTTGGTCTTGTTAATACTAATTTAAAATCTTCTAGCTTTAAAGTTACTCCCATACAAAACATTATTACCCCTAATAATTGATTTGTATAAGGTGCTGCAAATAAAAATGTACTTGGTCTTAGTACACTTAATCCTGCTACTACTAATACTATTAAAGCCATATATTTTGATGCTACATCACTTACTTTTTTTAAAGAACTCATTTTACTTATTCCTCCCCATAATTTCATCTTATTATTTTCTAAATTTTCAGTATTTTCAATTTGTATCAGTCCTATGTCACTAATATCAATGTCCACTTTTATCTCACCACCTTTTTCTATAAATAAAAAAACTTCCGTCCTTATACATGAATATTTTCATAATATAAGGACGAAAGTTATAATTTCGCGTTACCACCTTATTTGCAGCTTAAATTAAGCTACCACTCATCAGATCGGACTTTTTTAAGTCTTAATCCTAACCATATAACGCTGGTAAACGTTCATGATTACTTTAATTTCACCATGAAAGCTACAAAGTGATCATTATATACTTTATGTAATATCCAACTCTCAGCAAATGTTGGTTCTCTGTATTTACACTTCTAAGTATTTTTGTCTTTGTCATTGCTTTTGTTTTATTAAGTATTATATATACATAATACTATCTTTATTTTTACATGTCAATAACATTTTCTTAATTTTCAGAAAATATAATTATTTATCAAATCTATCTACCTTAAATAACTTCATATCTTTATCTTCATTACCCTTATATAAATCACTTAACATCATTGCACCAAGTATTGCAAATAAAATCCCATTTGCACCGTAACCTAATAAATACCATAAATTCTTATGCTCACTACCAGGTCCCACAAATCCTAAATTATCAGGTGTTGAAGCAAAAGCTCCACAATACTTAAACTCAGCTTCTATATTATCAATATCTTTAAACATAGACTTTAATCTATTTTCTAAAATATCATATTTTTCATTAGCTAATTTTTCATCAAATATATCTGGTATAAAATCAACATCCTCTCCTCCAATTATAAGTCTATTATCTACTGTAGTTCTTAGATAGTTATAAGGATCGCAGTTATCTCTTATAAGTATCTTTTCTTCCCATCCATCAAAGTTAGAAACAGGCTTAGTAACTATATTAAAAGTAGTTGTTTTAGTTCCAAAATTTCTCTTAGTAAATAACTTTGTATTATAACCAGTTGCAACTATAACCTTTTTAGCTTTTACTTTATATCCAAATTCAGTTATAACTTCTATATAATCTTCATGATGAATTAAATCAACAACTTCTGTATTTTCATATACTTTAGCACCCATATTGCAAGATACATCTAATAATTGATTTGTATATTTATATGGGTCTAACTCTGCTCCACCATTTTTTGATATCATACCTGCTTTTAAATCAAAACTAAATTTATTATTACTTTCATCTATATATTCAACATCTAGTCCATTTTCTTTTCTATAATCATACTCTATTTTTATAGCATTTACTTCATTATTTTTAGCTGTGTATAAAAGTGTATCTCTTTTTTTGTAATCACACTTATTACCATTTGCTTTTATAAATTCTTCAATTTCATCAAGTGCTTTAAGACCTAATTTATAAGACTTTATTCCATTTTCTAAACTTGTATATTCTGTAAGATCTGATAAGTTATCATCTAATTCATATTGTAAAAGAGATGTAGTTACACTAGTACTTAAATGAGCTATTCTTTTCTTTTCTAAAACAACTGCTTTAACATTATTTTTACTAAAATAATAAGATGCTATAGCTCCCGTAACCCCTCCTCCTATTATACATACATCAGTTTCTATATCTTCAGTTAAGTATGGGTATTGTTTTTTATTTTTATTTATATATGTAAATAATGGCTTTCCTTGTACATATTTAACTTCCATTATTACCCTCCTAAATTATATATTTCTACCTTTTCCTGAATCACTTATACTTATTAAATCTGTTGGATAAGGATTAAAAAATGTTTGGTTTAATAAATCTTTATCATCAAATCTAATTGCATATATTTGTAGTGCAACAAGAATTGAACTAAATGGTATTTTTTCATTCTCATGAAGAATTAATAAATTATTAAAGTATTTTATTTCATTTTCATTTAAATAATTTGTATATTTTTCAAATAAGTTTCTAGCAAGATTTAATTTACTGCTTTTATCTCTTTTGTTATTTAAAATTTCATATACCTTATTTTTATATAAATTTATATCATCTTCATTTATATTTTCTTTACTTACTATAGTGTTTAGTTCATTATAAATATCTTCATTGTATGATTTTAATAATAATGAATTCTTATTATGAAAATCTAAAATACTATTTTCACATTTTAGATTATTTATTGTAAAAATTTTTGTAAGGAATTCATCCCTAATGCTATAGTTTCTTAATCTACCTTCATCTTCTATTGGAATACTTGAATATTTTTCTACAACTTTAGTTGAGAAAACACCTCGTCCATCTTTACTTATGCTACATTTTTGATTCTTAGGATAAATTTTAACATCTTTTATACCACAAGATGGTGATTTACTTTTTAATATAAATCCATCTACATCTTCTACTTTACTTAAGAATTCTTCTGCAAATTCAGTCATTTGAGATGTGTAATCTATATTAGAACTAGGTTGCATTAATTTATATTTGTCATCATGTTTTTCAATTCTTATAGGTTCTCTCGGTACTGTAAGGCCTATTTCTTTTTCTGGACATACAGTTTCTAAATCTACATATTTTCTTAATAAAGATATAACCTTGTCATCGTAAATTTGACCATTATATCTACACTTTTCTGAATTAAGACATTTGCTAATAATTAATTTTGGCTTTCTCATAACTTGTCACCTACTATATTGTCCATTTTTATATTATTTCTATATTATTTGTTATTAGCTATTTTTTTATTATCTTTTTAATTTATATCTGTATGTAAAATCTAAATAAACAAACAATAAAATCAAATTAATAAAATATACTAAGAGGTGATATAATGTTTATTCCTAAAAGAGTTATATTTGAAAAAGACTCTCTAGATACAGAGATTGGCAAAAACATTTATAATAAAGTAAAAGATAATCCTAAAATTGAAATTATAAATGCAAGTTCTAATAGAATTAAGAGTCATATACCAGGAGATAATTTACATGACCAATATAGATCTGGTAAAGAAACATTAGTTGTTGGAGAACGTAAAAGCTTAAAATTTCAAACATGTAAACCATCTGCAAACTATCAATTACCTTTAGTTAGTGGATGTATGGGAAGATGCGAATATTGTTATTTAAATACTCAATTAGGTGATAAACCTTATGTAAGAGTATTTGTTAATATAGATGAAATTTTAAATAAAGCTAAAGAGTACATAGATGAAAGACTTCCATCTGTAACTATATTTGAAGGTGCCGCAACATCTGACCCTGTACCCCTTGAACCTTATACTAATTCATTGAAAAAAGCTATAGAATTCATAGGCAAAGAAGAAAAAGGTAGATTTAGATTTGTAACCAAATATAACGATGTAGATACCTTATTAGATGCAAAGCATAATAATCATACAGAAATTAGATTTAGTATAAACACTCCAAGAATAATAGATACTCATGAACATCATACTGCATCTGCTAATAAAAGAATTGAGGCTGCTGTAAAAGTTGCTAATGCTGGATATCAAATAGGCTTTATAATAGCGCCTGTTTTTCTTTATGAAAATTGGAAAGATGAATATAGAGATTTAATTAAAAGTATAAAAGAAAAATTACCTAAAGATTTTGATAAACAAATTATATTTGAAGTAATATCACATAGATATACTACTAAGGCTAAGAATAGAGTACTTGAAATATTTCCAGAGACTACTTTACCTATGAACAATGATGATAGAAAGTTTAAATATGGTCAGTTTGGATATGGTAAATATGTTTATACTAAAGAGGAATTAGCTGATATGAAAGATTTCTTCATGACTGAAATAAAAAATGTTTTTCCTAATAGTCTTATTAAATATATAATTTAATAAATGGGATATTAGACAGTTGAGTTATAAAAATAGTAATATTAATAAATATAATTCAATATAATGTTATAAAGTCTAAAAAAAGAAGGAGTGATAAATATGTATCATATTCCTACATCATATCCCTATCCTTATATGGTTAATCCACAAATGTATAATATGTATCCATATTTGTTTTGGCTTAACTCACAAATATATAATGCCTATCAATATGGTTCATTGAATAATAGACCAATGTATGCTCCAAATTCTAATCAACAATATACTCAAAATCAACAATATACTCAATTACAGGATTATGGACCAAATCCATTTGCAATTGATATTGATGATGCCACATCTCAAAACAATACTTTCCGTACAGCTTTATGGACAGGAAGTTACTTACAATTAACATTAATGAGTATTAATGTTGGAGACGATATAGGTTTAGAAATGCATCCAACAACTGATCAATTTATACGTATTGAGGACGGTCAAGGTATTGTTAGAATGGGTGATAGTCAAAATAACTTAAACTTTGAAAGAAGAGTTAATGATGACTCTGCTATCATAATCCCTGCAGGTAAATGGCATAATATAATCAATACAGGTAATGAACCTCTTAAAGTATACTCTGTTTATGCTCCACCTAAACATCCTTTTGGTACTGTTCATAATACTAAATCAGATGCACAGTCTTCTGAACAAAATCCTAGGTATTAACATAAAATTTACTTCATTAATATGACTAAAGACTTTGTACATTGCTCAAAATATAGCCACCTAAGCTAAAGGTGGCTATATTTATTTTTAATTTAAGTTAGATAATAATCTTTATTATTAGGCATAAAAAAGTAGGATTGATACCCTACCGTTATAGTTCGTAATTTATTAATATTGTCACTCATATCTAATCGATATATTAAATTATGAATTTAATATATTCTCAATTTTCAATCTTACATCTACAGGTAAACAACCTTCTAATGCTCTTTCTAAGAGCATTGGTTTCTTAATTCCATTAGATAAAATATATGTTTCTATCATATCTACCTTGGTTTGTCTGTTAGGAATTAACTGATAAATTACATACCAGTCTTCTAATGAAGTAAATGGTATATTTACACCATTAATTAATTTAAATTCTGATATAGAATTATTATCAAATATATATCTAAATACTCCGTTATTATGATTAACTGCAAATCCAGACATTACATCAACATCAAATCCATTTATTACATACTCATAAAAATATTTTGTTGAGTATGTTGAACTCTTTTCCCATTTCTTTTTTTTCTCCAATACTTTTAAGGATTTCATCTACTTTTTTAATATCATCAATGTTTATAAAAATATCTATATCATTAGTTTTGTCTATAAAACCAAACTTATTAAGCAGTATAGATGCTCCAACTCCCCATGTTACACCTGCATCATTTAACTTTTTTCCTATATAACTTAAAGTATTAAACATTTATTACATCCTCTCTTATTTACTAAAATAATCTCACTTACAAATTACTATATATAATATAAATAATATCGTTACTTCTCATTATATAACAATTGCATATATACTTTCTAATAATATTCCCTCATTATATAATTATAAAGTTAACCTACATTTTTATTAAATTATTTATACCTTCTTGAATATAATCTAATGAAATTGTCATAGCATCTATTATTCTCTTCAAACGTGTATATGTGCCTGTACCTTCTTTTGCATTAATAAAGGCCTTTTTACTTTTATTAATAATAGAAGTTATTTGAACTTCTGCTTTTGACAAATCTTCTTGTGTATAACTATGCTCATCATTTGTTATTAATGTTTTTGAAATATTTAAAGCTTTTATACGATTTCTAGAAAGCGATAATTGAGGTGTACCTTCTTTAAATTTAGGTTGTATTTTTTCACAATTTATAATTGTAGACTCGATAATCTTTAATGTATTTTCTATTTCTTCACTTGTATATTTACTCATTATATCCCTCCTATAAAACAACGTAATTTTCAATGTTTCATATAAATTTTAATATCTCTTTATCCAATTTTTATTTATAATTTATTATATAATAGAATCTATTTAATTGAAAGTTCAAGCACTTTTGGAGGTGTTCTAAATATGATTAGGAAGGCTAGGTTAAATGATATAAGCACCATAATAGAAATAATAAAATCCACAATTGAAGAAATGAAAACTTACAATAATACTCAATGGGGTGAAAACTATCCTCTAGACGAAGATTTTGCTGATGATATAGAAAATGGGGATTTATATGTAGATGACGACTGTGGTCATATAAAAGGTTTTATCTGTGTTAACTTTATAGAACCAGTTGAATACGAAGGTTTAAACTGGTCATCTAATGATAAATCAATGATGATACACAGAATGGCAGTAAATCCTAGATTTAGGCAACAAGGAGTAGCAACTGAGCTTATAAACTTTGCTGAAAAATTAGCCTATTATAATAATGTTGTCTACTTAAAAACAGATACTTACTCTATAAATACTAAGATGAACTCATTATTAAAAAAATGTGGATTTAAATTTATAGGTAAAATAAACTTATTTGACAAAGAAAAGTCTTTTTATTGTTATGATAAATTACTAAAAAACTTCAAATAGATGTTCAATAAAAATGGCTTGATATGGTTATATCCAAATATCAAGCCTCTTTTATTCACTTAAAATTTATAAATGTTTATCTTATTTCATCTATTTCTTCTATGGTTAATCCAGTTATATTTGATATCATATGATTACTCATACCATTTAAAATCATATTTTTAGCTATATTAATTTTCTCTTCTTCTCTTCCTTTTTGCATTCCCTTTTCTTCTGCATTAGCTAATGCACTTATCTCATCTTTTAAAGATTTTTCTCTCATAAAGTATAATTCTCTTTCCTTTGAGTCTCTACTTAATCTATATAATTCATCCTTTGCTTCTCTTATTTCTTTATTACTCATTTCTAATTTTCTTACAACTTCACTTTCTGGATCTCTTAAAAACTCTACCCAACCTTCTAATAAATCAACTACTTCCTCTGATTTTTCTAACTTCTTAAGTTTTGGTATTTCTATAAAATGTATCTCTTCTAAATCTGTCAACTCTTCATTAGTTTCTATTTCTTTTAATCTATATCCATTATGAAATCTATCATTTTTTAGATATTTAAAGTCTAAAATATTTATACAAACAGTTCTACACAGTTTGTCATATCTATCCCCTTCTGTTAATTGCTCTTCATATAATTTACTCCAATAATATAAACTTCTTTGAATCATATTATATTCATTTTTTAATTGTATTTCTATATTTATAATTTCATTGTTACTAGTTTTTGCTTTTACATCCAATCTTGAAAATTTATCATCTATGTATTCTTTTTCTATATCCGAATTTTTTATTTCTACTTCAATAATTGGTTTAATTGGTTTTAATACTGCATTTAAAAATGATATTAATACTTTTGGATGTTCTTCTGAACCAAATATTTTCTTAAATACAAAATCTATCTTAGGGCTTAGTAAGCTTGTCTTCAATATAATCACTTCCTTGTTTTATTAATTTATAATTAAATTATACAATTTTATATAAATTTATTATAGTATAAAGTTGATAGTTAGATAAAAAGTATATGAGAAATATATGTGCTCATAATGTTAAGTTATTTCATTGAAATTATAGCTTTAAAAATCTCTTACTTATCTTCTTTTATTTCATCTGTAATTTTAAATTTCACTTCTAAATTATCACTTAACCAATACACCACTTTTTCACTTTCCTTTAACCCCAGTTTTCTCTGCAATCTAATAGATTTTTCATTATTTACCTCAACTTGGCAAAATGGTATCATACCTTTTCTTATAAAATCATTAATCATAAATCTTTCAAGCTCACTAGCATATCCATTTCTTCTATACTGAGGAAACACTTCTAAAATCCCCATACTCCCTTCTAAATGATTCCCAATAAACCCCACCATATTTTTTGACTTATCATATCCTACATATAAATTATGTAACTTATTAATTTCTTCTAATTCTTCATCTGTAATCTTATCATAATTCTTTTTAATTATATCCATATCTAAACTAGAAGGCTCTCTTATATCAAGATTTTTATCATAATCAACTATATGCTCATCTTCATATATAAATTGTTTACATATTAAAATTTCATCTAAGTTATATAGCTTTTGTAAATATTTCACAAAGCAATTATCTGTTACATAAAATAAGTAACAGTTTTCTAAACCTTTAAGACACTCAAATATTTTTTCTGTATTTTCAGCACTTAACATATAGGCATTACTAACTTCATCAAACAAAAGTACTCCATCTTCTTCTGCTTTTAATATATTAGCAGTATTACGTTTTAATACTTGTAATAATGCACAATTACTTAATTTATCTTTTGATAAATACTTAATAGCTTTATTATAATCTTGCACTAATTAACACCTCACAAAATTACTTATATACAACTTCAAATTCTTCAAAAACTACAAGCATATCTTCATTAAATTCAATTCCTATTTCTTTTAATTCTTCAGTAAAACACTCTATATGCACTTCTCTCCAGTAAGAAATTGATTTATCTCCTTCACCTTCTATTCCTGCAAGAACTTCATCTACATCTTTAAATGGACGTACATATACTTTTTTATCTTTTATAATACATTTTGCTACTCCGTCCCAATTTGTAATTATGCTGTGTGTACCTTCTTTTGGTATTTCTTCATTTTCTACTTCGTAAAATTTATAAACTGATGTAGTTCCTCTTTTTATGCCTTTAATAACTAAATCAGCTAATTTATTTGCAGTTTCTTTATCATTACAAAAATGCCACGCTTCGTATGTTTTATCTGTATTTTCAATAGTTTCACCTATTGATTTTAAATAATTTTCCCACATTATTTTTATAGATTTATCTTCCATTTTCAATCCCTCCTTTTTATAAAACCTTCTTCATATAAAGTGTTTAATGTTTCCTTTAGATCATTAGTATCCACTATTTCCAAGGAAATGCTAACATCACTATTTTTATCTTCTACTTGACTAATAATATTTCTAACATCTATATTCCCTTTATCTATTCCTAAATGACTATCTTCTTTTCCATAATTATTATGAATATGCATATGCCCTATCTTACTACCTAACTCTTCTATCCAATCATTTATACTAACATCTGAATAAACATTAGCATGACCTATATCTAAACATGCACTAAAATTTTTCTTATTTATATTTTCTAAAATCCTTTTAATAAGAACAGTATCATACTCTAAAACATTCTCTAAATAAAAATCTATATTATCATCTTTATTTATAAAAAAGTCATTCCAAAACTTATCAGCATTATAAATCCATTCTTCATATGTATAAAGCTTAGGAACATAACTATTATGATAAACAATTTTTTTAGCATTTAATTGTTTTGCTACATCATAGCCTTGTTCAAATCTTTTTTTAGTTATACTGGCTATTATACTGTCCCTACTTCCACATGATAAATCTGCAAATGGTCCATGTATTGATATATCTATTTCATTTAATAAGCTTCCCCACTCATTTTTATATTCTTTTATAAATTTTTCTTTATTATCTAATATAAATGGATTTGAAAACTGAACTATTTCAAGACCTACATCGTACTTTTCTATTATTGGTATTATTTTTTTGTTTTCATCTAATTGAGATATATAAAACTTCATTTTTTCACTCCTAGCTTGCTTATTTTATCTATTTGTAATCTTAATTTTAACTATTAGATTAAATTTACATTATAGGTTATAATTAATACTATATTGTTTTAAGGTAGTGTTTCTAAAATATATACTAACTTTATATTAGTATATATTTTAAGTAATATCTATAAATTAAGGAGGATACTTTGCTAAATAAAATTAAATACATATTATTTTTATTTATATTAATTAATTTAGTTGGATGTGAAAGTAAGGAAATAACTTTAGATGATTCTAATATCACTAAAGAAGAAACTTTAAATGTAAATAAAGAACCTATATTTTCTTATTCTGATATTCCATCTGAAATAAAAGAAAAAATGATAGGATGTTCTATGCCTGAAGATGAACCTATAAAGTTTGAATCTTTATCTTATCTAAAGTTATCATACTATGGATTTGATGATAAAACTCATATTGGAGAAATGATTGTAAATAAGGAAGTTGCAGCTGAAGTTGTAGACATATTTAAGGAGCTTTATGAAGCAAAATATCCAATTGAAAAAATAAACTTAATAGACGAATATAATGCTGATGATGAACTTTCTATGCAGGATAATAACACTTCCTCATTTTGCTATAGAACAATTGCAGGAACTGATAAAATATCTAATCATGGTAAAGGTGTTGCAATTGATATTAATCCTTTATATAATCCTCATGTAAATACTTCTACAAATAAGGTTAACCCAACTACTGCTACTAAGTTTATTGATAGAAATAATCTTATAACGGGTATGATAGTAGAAAATGACCCATGTTATAATGCATTTGTAAAAAGAGGATGGACATGGGGAGGATATTGGAAAAACCCTGATTATCAACATTTTGAAAAAAATATAAATAATTAAACATAAAAGTAAAATTATAACTAAAGGTGATGTATATGAATTTAATGACATTAGAAAACATAAGTAAGAGTTATTCTGAAAAGACTTTACTTAAAGACATATCTCTTGGAATAAACGAAGGTGAAAAAATAGGTTTAATTGGTGTTAATGGTACTGGTAAATCTACACTTTTAAAAATAATAGCTGGTGCTGAAGAAGCAGAAAGCGGTACTATAACTAAAGCTAATAAGGTTAGAGTTGAATACTTACCTCAAAATCCTGATTATGATGAGGAGGCTACTGTTCTTGAACAAGTATTTAAAGGTACTTCAGCTGAAATGAAATTACTTGGTGAATATCAAGATGTATTAGAAAAGATAAATACTTCTTTTGATGAAAATTTAAATAATAAACTTTTATCATTACAAGAAAAAATAGATGCGCTTAATCTTTGGGATTTAGAAAGTGAAGCTAAGGCTGTTCTTACTAAACTTGGAATAAGTGATTTTAATCAAAAAATAAAATCAATGTCTGGAGGTCAAAGAAAAAGAGTGTCTTTAGCTTCTGCACTTATAACGCCTTGTGAATTATTAATACTTGATGAGCCTACTAACCACTTAGACAATGATACTATAGATTGGTTAGAAGAATATTTAAATAGTTCTAAGGCATCACTTCTTATGATAACTCATGATAGATATTTCTTAGATAGAGTTACTAATAGAATAATAGAACTTGATAAAGGTAGATTATTTAGCTATGATGGAAACTATTCTCTTTTCTTAGAAAGAAAGATGGAAAGACTTGCTATAGAATCTAGTATGGAAGAAAAGCGTCAAAATCTTATAAGAACAGAACTAGCTTGGGTAAGACGAGGGGCTCGTGCTCGTACTACTAAACAAAAAGCTAGACTTGAAAGATTTGAAGAGTTAACAAATAGAGAAGTTATAACTCCTGATGAGAAAATGGATATATCAGTTGGTTCTTCTAGACTTGGTAATAAGATAATAGAAATACACAATATCTCTAAAAAGTTTAAAGATAAAACTGTAATAAATAATTTAGAATATACTCTTGCTCGTCATGATAGAATCGGTATAATCGGTAAAAATGGACAAGGTAAGTCAACTCTTATAAAAATATTAAATGGTGAGTTAGCTCCTGATAGTGGTACTATAGAAATTGGTGAAACTGTTAAAATAGGATGCTTTACACAAGATGATGCTCATATGGATTTAAATATGAGAGCTATAGATTATGTAAAAGAAGCAAGTGATTATATAGAAACTGCTGATGGAACTAAAATATCTGCATCTCAAATGTGTGAAAGATTCTTATTTAACTCAACTATGCAATACACTCTTATTGGAAAATTATCAGGTGGAGAAAGACGTAGACTACATTTACTTAGAACTCTTATGAGTGCTCCAAATGTCCTTTTACTAGATGAACCTACAAATGATTTAGATATAGAAACACTTAACAGATTAGAAGATTATCTTGATGAATTTAGAGGTGTTGTTATATCAGTTTCACATGATAGATATTTCTTAGATAGAATTTGTAATAAGATATTTGCTTATGAAGGAAATGGTAACATCCATATCTTCACAGGTAACTATAGTGATTATTTAATATATAAAGAAATTCAAGGAATTGAATTTGAAGAAGCTCAAAACTCCGAAAGAAAAGAAGAAACTCCTAAAGAAGTTAAGAAAGAAAAACCTAAAAATGATAAAAAGCTTAAATTCTCGTATAACGAACAAAGAGAGTTTGATACTATTGATGATGATATAGCAAAACTAGAAAGTAAGATTGAAGAATTAGATAATAGTACTTCTAAATTTGCTACAAACTTTACTAAGCTTCAAGAAATACTTGATGAAAAAGCAAATCTTGAAAAAGAGCTTGAATATAAGTATGAAAGATGGGAATACTTAAATAACTTAGCTGAAGAAATAGCTAATTCTAAAAATTAATATAAAAATAGCAACTATCATTGATATTTAATATCATATATAGTTGCTATTTTTTTATATTAATGCATTCTTAAATAGCTTTTTTTATTACTCTTTTTTATAATCTACTATTATTTGAATATATCTATACCTCTATCATCGTAAATGAAAAATACATTTTCAGTCATTTTATCAATAATATAAACTGCGCAATCTAATGCTGTATTTTTCCCTTATGTCTTTATTTTTAAAGTTAGTATACACCTTATTGAGATATATTCCAATTTATATACAAGATTTGTATCCAAATTGACACACTATAGTTTTATAGCTTGCTTAATGCTTATTATAATATCTTTTATTTTCTTTAATCTATCATATCTAAACACTTCATATCATATTCTGATACTAGCCTAGTTATTTAACTAGATAATTAAGGAGGTAATTTAATGAAAAAATATACATGCTCTTTTATACTCATTTTTTCTTGTATGCTACTATTTTGTGCATGCTCTAAAGATAAAGCATCTACAGAAACTACAACTACTAATGATTCAACAGAAAATAAATCTTCTAGTTTAGAAGTAATTTCACCTGATTACATAACTAGTAACAATGAAGATTCATCAGAAGTTTTCGCAAATATATATGTATCAGATATTGATAGTGACTCAATAGTTAATAAAAAAGTAAAAGTAAATGAAATATCTTCTGAATCTATTTTAGAAGAATTAAAAAATGAAGATGTAGTTACTTCTAATACTAGTGTAAAAAGCTTTTCTACATTTGAAGATCAAGAAGATAATCTTGTAGGTGTTCTTAATTTATCCAAAGAGTTTTATAACTTTAACTTAGGCAGTGGTTTTGAATCCATGATGCTTAATTCAGTTGCAAAAACTTATATAGAAAACTTTAATTTAGATAAATTTAAAATTTTAGTTGATGATGAAGAGTATGAAAGTGGACATATATTAATGGATAAAGATGAGTACTTCACTAAAGATTCTTTAGAAGAATAAAATATTAAAGATAAAGGTTGAGCTTTAAATAAACTTTCAAAGCTCAACCTTATTTCAATTTATTCATCTATTTTATCTTCTATATCAAAACTGTAAATTATATGGTCTATTACTTCTTCATAAACAGGATCTAGATACTTATCAACTATAACTCTTAAATCATATACCCCCTTACTACCCTTGCTTATAAATATATAGTTACAAGTTCCATCTAATCCTTCTCCGCAAATTAATTTTCCTTCACAATGACCATTGTTAAAACTTACAGACTCAATACATCCCATATTGTTTGCTATTCTATCTAAATTCACAGAGTATGACATGTTATTAGGTATTTCTATTAAGAATACTTGCATTTTAATGTTAAAAAGAACATCTCCATCTAATTTGTCAATGGCTATAGTATCAAAGCATTCTTTATTTTTCGACTCTAATTTAATCCAATTTTTAGGCATATCTATTGTATATCCCAAATTACTATTTATCTTTTCATATTCAATATCAACTATCTTTTTACAAACTTCATTATCCTTATGATTCATCTCTCTTAGTAGGGCACCGGCTTTTTTATATCCATTTTTATATGAGCTTATTAAATATTTTTTGGCCTTTACTTTATCAACTTCTATTCCTATTCCATCTTTTAAAAGTCTTCCAAGTTCATATTGTGCTCCAGTATTATTATTATCTGCACACTTAGTTAAAATAGGTATAGCTTTCTTATACTCTTTCATTTTTAAAAGCTCCATTGCCCTGTCATACTCATTAATCATAGATCCTTGCTCTTCTAAAGCTTTTTTTAAAACTTCTTTTTGATGTTCTAACTCTTTTTTCCTTTTTTGCTCATTAAACATTTCTTTAAACATCTTATTTATAGCCATATGTTCGCCCCCATTTTAAGCTATTAATCATAATATATTTTATTTTTTTAATTTATTTATGTTACTACAATTATTAATATGAATTTTATTTTATCAAATTAACAATTTTCATAAAAAAAATAAACAAGATAGTTTATATATCTATCTTGTTTATTTTTTTAATTATTCTTTTACAATATCTATACCACCAAGTAATATATGTGCCACTCCTAATCCTAAAAGAAAAGTTCCCGTTAAACTTAAGTAATCATTTCCTTTGCACATCTGGCACTTACTTTGATTACAGTCTATAACTATGCCTGCTGTTGTTACTAAAGTTCCTAATGCTACTGGTAATAATCCTTTTTTCATGGGTGTTTCCTCCTTAAATGATTTAATTAAATCACTTATAGTTTTTACTTATAGACTGATTTATATAAATAGGAATTAATTTATAAATAGTAATTATAAACCATTAAATACTTAGAATAATCAACTGTTTTTTAACATCTCATAAATATAAATATTTATATGGAAAATTTAAAACATTATTATTTTCAAATAAAATGTTGACTTTTTATACCAATTATTTTATATTAATATCTAACAAGTCAATATTTTAAATTCTGTGAAAAAGAGAGTATATTAAATGAATTTTATAGAGAGCTAAGGATGGTGGAAGCTTAGCATTGAAGTTTAATTGAAGAGAGCTTTGGAGAATATTATTTGAAATTATTAGTATGATAATAGGTCATCTCGCCTTAAGAGATTTGAGTGGTTAAAATTATAATTTGCATAATTTTGACAATGAGAGTGGTAACGCGGATATTTCGTCTCTTGGTTTTATAACCAAGGGACTTTTTTAATATAAAGAATTAATTTATTTTGCAAAATAGAATTTAATCGTTTTTATTTATAATTATTAATTAGGAGGAAATTATTATGGAAAAAACAATTCAATCTAATGTTGAATCAAAAAATGTTAATTTATTTAAGTTTTTAATACCATCATTATTAGGACTATTTTTATTTGTTATACCAATGCCTTATGGAAGTTTTGTTCCTTTAGAAGGTTTATCATCTTTCAATATAGGTATAGGATTCTTAGCTGAACTTATCAAAATAGCTGGAGCTAATTATTTAGAAAGTATTGCTTTAGTTGTAATAGTGACATCAGCTATATTATCTATACTTAGCAAGTTTATAAATATAAAAAATGAATTTTTAAGAGATTTATTAAATGTTTCACCATTTTGGTTAATATGTAGAATACTTGGTGCAATATTTATAACTATGACTTTATTTAATGTAGGACCTGAGTTTATAAAATCAGAATTAACTGGTGCTACTATGATTGGTTTACTTCCTAGTCTTCTTGCAATATTCTTAGTATCAGGATTTTTATTACCACTAGTTGTTGACTTTGGTCTTATGGATTTATTTGGTACAGTAATATCTAAGTTTATGTATAACTTATTCAAAGTTCCTGGTCGTTCTGCAATTGATGCTGTTTCTTCTTGGTTAGGAGATGGTACTTTAGGAATTATGATAACTAATACTCAATATAAACAAGGGTTTTATACGGCAAAAGAAGCTGCTATAATATCAGTTTGTTTCTCATTAGTATCACTACCTTTCTCAACGGTAATAGCTGATCAACTTGGATTTATGCCATTATTTGTTCCTTTTTATGGAACAGTATGTTTAGCATCATTAGCTTGTGCTTTAATTATGCCTCGTATATATCCATTGAAAGGATTTAATGATAAAACTTATAACAATGTACCTCATTTAAAAGAAGATATTATTCCCGAAGGTGTTAATACTTTTAAATTTGGTTTTGAAAAAGCAATGAAGAGAGCTGAAAATGCTCCAACAGTAAAAAGCATATTAGTAAACGGATGTAAAACTGTTATAGATATGTATTTAGGACTACTTCCTTTAGTTATGGCTTGGGGAACTTTAGCTTTAATCGTAGCTGAATTCACTCCATTCTTTAACATAATATCAATACCAGTAGTATTTATACTAAAACTTCTTCAAATACCTGATGCTAGTGCTGCTGCTCCTGCTGTTTTAGTAGGATTTACAGATATGTTCTTACCATCAATAATGGTATCTGGATCTGATATAAGTCCTGTAACACAATTTATAATAGGTGTTTTATCTATAACTCAATTAATCTACTTAACTGAAACTGGTGCAGTTATATTAAAATCTGATATTCCACTTAAATTAAAGGATTTATTCGTAATATTTTTAATAAGAACTGCAATAGCTCTACCAATAATAACAGTAGTTGCAAAACTTATAATTAAATAAAAAAAGGCTATATTTTATATAAAATATAGCCTTTTTTTATTTAATTTGCTTATATTTTTATACAAATAAATCTTAACTGTATTTACACTAGTATTTACTCTAGTGTATTATATATCTATATAAATGAAAAATAAATGAAAATAAAAAGGGGTGCACTATGAATAACTTATTAAAAGAATTAGAAATATTAAAAAATAACTTAGATAATTTACCAAATTTAAATATATCTACAATAGATCTTAGTAAAACTGAGTTATTTATAATAGATATGAATAATGGATTTGCAAAAGGAGGTGCTTTATATTCACCTAGAATAGAAGCTCTTATTAATCCTATTTCAAATATTACAGAAAAACTTTCTTCTAGATTACATAGATTAGTTGCTTTTAGCGATACTCACAGTGAAGATTGCCTAGAATTTTCTAATTACCCTATTCACTGTCTAGAAAATGATACTGAAAGTGAAGTAATAGATGAATTAAAATCTATAGAAAATCTTCAGATATTACCTAAAAACTCTACTAATGGATTTTTTGCATTAGGTGAAATTAACTTTGATGGTGTAGATAATATAATAATAGTTGGAGACTGTACAGATATATGTATATATCAATTTGCAGTTACCTTAAAAACTTATTTTATTCATAATAACATTAATAAAAATATTATTGTTCCAGTTGAATTAGTAGATACATATGATATTCCTAATGTACACTGTGGAGATTTATCAAATATTGTTTTCTTAAACAGTATGATTCAAAATGGAATTAAAGTTGTTAAAAATATTGTAATAGATTAATAAAAATGGATGAACTTTATGGTTCATCCATTTTTTATTAATAATCATATTCTGTGTAGTTTTCACAAAGTACAACTCTTATTTTATTATTAAACATGTTTTTGTATGATAATAAAAACTCATTTAACTCTGCATCCATTAAGTTTATTTTCTTATTACTAAAAAGCATAACTTTTTCTTGATCTATAACTATATTAATATCATTAGTGTCATTTTTTATAGTAGCACTTATACAACTTTTAGGTTGTATTTTAGTTCCATATCTTTCATAGAACCCTGCAGCTTTTTTTATATTATTTAATTGATCCTCACTCATATTAGTAGGATCTAAATTTCCCATATTTATTGTAGATGGATCTATACCAAAGCTTTTTAATTGATTTTCAACTTCGTTCGGATCCATTCCATATCTCTCCATGAATTTTTTTTGTATATTCATAAACTTCTCTTGTGATATATTATTATCCTTCATATAATCAAATATCTTTCTAGAAAATTCAGACATACTCATGCTTCCATCCATCACAGAAAAATATAAATTATATATATATTGCTCAAATTTATCTACATCTGTATCTTTTACTTTATTTTTTAGTTCATTAAAATCGATTATTCTATCATCAGACATATCTATTCCTCCTAGCAAAAGTTTTACTTGTATAAGATTATATCATACTTAAGACAAATAAATATATATTCATATCTTTTTATAATAAATTTATTTTAAATTATTTTTTATTAAATATTATACTACACTCATCTGCATCTATTTTACACTTAATGCCAAAAGGAATTGTCACTATAGGCTTACAATGTCCTGATTTAATATTATATAAAGTTGGCTTTTTATATCTATTAGCAATTTCAACTAATAAATCAATAAGGTCACAATCTTGTTTAGTACTTTTTCTACAATCATTAAAATCGCCAAATATGATTCCATTACAGTCATCAAATTTCTTTGCTAAACTTAAATGGTTTAATAATCTATCTACTCTATATATATATTCTCCAACTTCTTCTATAAATAATATTTTGCCCCTTGTATCAATTTCATATTCTGTGCCTAAACTACAAGCTATCATAGATAAATTACCACCAATTATATCGCCACTGGCTTTACCTTTATATAAAGATTTTATTGAATCTTTACAAGGATTTTTAAGTATTAATTCATCTTTAAAATTAATACACTCAATTAAGGATTTATATGAAAAATCATCCCATTTGTTAACTGTATTTGCCATAATTCCATGATATGTTACTAAGTCACACTTTTTATTAAATGCTATATGAAGTGCTGTTATATCAGAAAACCCTATAAATACTTTAGGATTATTTTTTATTATATCATAATTTATCAAGTTTAATATTCTACTAGTCCCATATCCTCCTCGAAGACACATTATTGCATCTATATCAGTATCTAAGAACATATTTTCTAAATCAGAAGCTCTTATTTCATCATTACCTGCTAAGTATCCTCTATAAGTTAAATAACAACTCTTACCTATTTTAACTTTATATCCATAACTTTCAATTCCTAATTTAATTTCATTAATTGTATATTCTCTTAAATCTCCAGATGGAGCGATTATTCCTATAGTATCACCTTTTTTAAGATTTTTAGGTATATTCAAACCTTACTCCTCCCTTATTTAATTACTAGTTTATATTTGGTCATAAATATTCTATACTTTAAATTAAGATGATATTACTAATATAGTCTTAATTTTTAAGAATTGGAGGTATATTATGAAGATCTATATAAGCGCTGATATTGAAGGTACTTGCGGTATTGTAGATTGGAATGAGACTGAACTTGAACATAATTTATCAACATATAGTAAACAACAAATGACTCAAGAAGTTAATGCTGCTTGTCTTGGAATAAATGAAATTGAAAAAAGTGATATATTAATTAAAGATGCTCATGATAGTGGCCGAAATATTAACCCAATGAAATTACCTGAAAATATAAAAATTCTTCGAGGATGGACGAAAGACCCTCATGTTATGATGGCTGGTATAGATAAAAGCTTTGACGCATCCTTGTTTATAGGATATCATAGCCCTGCTACATTTAATGGAAATCCACTTTCTCATACTTTAGATACTCAATTTGAATATATAAAAATAAATGATTCTATAGCTTCTGAATTTACAATCAATTCTTATACTAGTTTATATTATAATGTCCCTGTTGCTTTTTTAAGTGGAGATGAAATGTTATGCCGTCATGCAAAACAGTTAACCCCTAACATAATTACAGTTCCAGTTTCAAAAGGAATTGGTAATAGTTCTATATCAATACATCCATACCTTGCTCTAAAAAACATTAAACTAGGTGTGAAAGAAGCTCTATCAGGAGACTTATCTCGACATTTAATAAAGCTACCAAAACATTTTAAAGTCGAAATTAAATATAAAGAACACTATAAAGCTTTTAAAGCATCTTTTTATCCTAATGTGAAATCAGTAGATTCTCAAACTATATTATTTGAAAGTAATGATTACTATGAAGTTTTAAGAATGTTGTTATTCATATAAATTATTTAAACTTTTTAATATTTTTATGTAATTTTCTCTTCCATTTATAGTAAACTATTATATAGTATAGTTAGACTTGAGGAGTGATTAAAATAAATAAAAAATATAAAATTCCTTTTTTTGAAATCCTTTCTTTGATTTTATTTTTTATAGTATTTTTCGGAATATCGTTTGTAATATTTACCTTTGTAGGTATTGGATTTTTGTCTTTTTTAGGCTTTGAATATAAATCAGTTGGCTCTGTAATACTATTTTTTGCGATTTATTTCTTAATTGGAAGTCCTATAGATTTTCTATGTACTTCTTTTTTAGATATTTTTAGGTATGTAAATAAATTACCTTATAAAGCTTATAAGATTATTGAATCTTTAATTGATATATTACTAACCTTTATCACTGTAAATATTATAGATTTATTTATGAATTCTATAAGCATACCTACACATACAGAAATATTATTTGCCATATTATCTTATCTATTATCAGAATGCGTAGACGTATTTGATATAGGAAAAAATAAAGACTCTAGCGAAGATGATAAATAAATAAAAAAGTAAGTTATAAAATAGGTCTTAGTTAGCTAATTTTTATAACTTACTTTTTTTTATTTAAAATAAAGTATCTTCTATTTCGCTTGTCATGTCTATTGCATCTTTTAAGAATTCATCTATATATATAACCTGCTCACTTACTCTTGAATACTCTGATGCAAATGCCATTATATGACTTTCTATAGATTCCTTAATACTATTATCAATCTTTTCATTTATAATTAAATCTATAAAATGCTTAATAAGATTTTTATCTCCACCACCATGACTTAAATCATTTTTACCAAGCTTTAATACTTCCTCTTTTATATCTCCAAACTTTTTAATTCGTATTTCATTTTCCTTAAAATTACCACCAACTTCACCATGTGTAAACATAAGTTTTATAGTCCTAGTACATTCTTTAGTAAATGCTGATAAGTTAAATGTTGCTGTTACATCATTTTCAAACTCTATAATACTTACCATATTATCAACTACATTATTATCACATCTATATACACATCTTCCATATGGACCTTTTTTTAAAATTGTATCTAGATTTTCTTTTGTTGGATTTATATGTACTGCATTATTCATCATTCTTTCATTTTCTAAATATATTTTTTTACATGAATAAGGGCAATTTTCTTCTTCACTACATCTATAACAACTTTCACTCATAGTTAATTTAAAGTTATCACTATTAAAATGTTTTAAACTTCCAAATGAGGCAATCTTTCTACATTTACTTCCTGTAAGATATAATAGTATATCTAAGTCATGACAGCTTTTAGTCAACATTAGAGGTCCTGTATCACTACTATTTCTCCAGTTACCTCTTACATAACTATGTGCAAAGTGAAAATAACCTATATTTTCATTATGTTGTATACTTACTAGCGCTCCTAATTCCTTACTATCTATTATTTCTTTTAACTTCTTAAAAAACTCTGTATATCTTAGCACATGACAAGTCATAAATACTTTATCAGTATATTTTTCTGCTAGCTCTTTTATATGTACTAATCCATCTAAACTATTAGCCATAGGTTTTTCTAAAAGAACATGATATCCTTTTTCTAAAGCTAACTTTGCTAGATTAAAATGTCTATCGTCATTAGTTGCTATTATTATTGCATCAGCTATTTTTTCTTTTTCAAAAAGTTCTTCTGCACTTTCAAATACATTTTCTTCTTTTAAATTATACTTCTTAGAAAATAAATCGCGTCTTCCCTTTTTAGTTTCTGCTACAGCCACTATTTCACAAACTTCTTGATTTTCAAAAATATACGGAGCATATGCATAAGTCCCTCTTACTCCTGCACCTACTACTGCAACTTTTACTTTTTTCATATCTATTCCCCTTTTCTATAATACAACAATAAAATTATATTACTTACCCCTACAAAGTTATTATAGTATATTTTCAATTTATACAGTCTAGATTAATATACTAATTTGTATTATAATTTTATTTACACAAAAATGATTTAACATTAGGAGGTTTTTTATGGAAATCAAAAGATATGAAAATAATGGTAGAATGAGTTCTGCTGTAGTACATAACAATACAATTTATTTATCTGGTCAAGTTCATGCTGAAGGTGATGTTAAAGAACAAACTATCGGTGTATTAAGTAAAATAGAAAATTTACTAGAAAAGTATAACTCAGATAAAAATCATATATTATCTGCTACAATATACTTAAAATCTATGAATGATTTTGCTGATATGAACTCAGTTTGGGATAATTGGGTTGAAGATGGACATGAACCTGCTAGAGCTTGTGTAGAAGCTAAAATGGCTAGAGAATGTTTATTAGTTGAGATATCAATAGTAGCAGCTACTAAGTATTAAAAATACTATTTTTAATATAAGCTCTTTGGGCAGGAGGTAATGAAAATATTCTAGTCATGCAGCTGGAAAGATGCTGCAAATGACTAGAATATTTTTCATTAACCCTTTGCCTTAAGTAGTTATATCAATATTATTCTTCATCTTCTTTTGCCCATTGTAGGGATCTTGATACTGCTTTATTCCATCCTTTATATAGCTTTTCTCTTTTTTCACTTTTCATATTTGGGTTGAATTCTTTTTTAACTTTCCATTTTGATGTTATTTCATCTTTATTTTTATAAAATCCAACTGCTAGCCCTGCTAGATATGCAGCTCCTAATGCTGTTGTTTCTGTTATTTCTGGTCTATCTATATTTATATCTAATATATCTGATTGGAATTGCATTAAAAAATTATTACTACTTGCACCTCCATCAACTTTTAAATTCTTTACTTTAATATTAGAGTCTTGTTCCATTATATTTATTACATCTTTAGTTTGATATGCTATAGATTCTAATGTTGCCCTTATAATATGCTCTTTTTTAGCTCCTCTTGTAAGTCCTAGTATCGTTCCTCTTGCATACATATCCCAATAAGGTGCTCCAAGCCCTGTAAATGCTGGAACTACATATACTCCATTTGTATCATTTACTTTAGTTGCATATTCTTCACTGTCTTTTGCATTTTTTATCATTCTAAGCTCATCTCTAAGCCATTGAATTGATGCTCCCCCCATAAATATACTTCCTTCTAGGGCATATTGTATTTTTTCATCAATACCCCAAGCAATAGTTGTTATAAGTCCATTATTAGACCTAACTAATTTTTCACCTGTATTCATTAGTAAAAAGCATCCTGTTCCGTAAGTATTCTTTGCACAACCTTCTTCAAAACATGTTTGTCCAAATAATGCAGATTGTTGGTCACCTGCACATCCTGATATTGGAATTTGCGCTCCTGCTAACATTTGTGAGTCTGTATGTCCATATATATAGCTTGATGGTTTTACATCAGGAAGAATAGATTTAGGTATATTTAATTCTTTTAATATATCCTCATCCCATTTTAATTCTTTTATATTATACATCATAGTTCTTGATGCATTAGAATAGTCAGTTACATGAACTTTCCCATGAGTTAATTTCCATATAAGCCATGTATCTACTGTACCAAATAATAGTTCTCCATTTTCTGCTTTTTCCCTAGCACCTTCTACATTATCAAGTATCCATTTTACCTTTGTAGCTGAGAAGTATGCATCTATTAAAAGGCCTGTCTTATCCTTTATTATATTTTCTAAGCCTTTACACTTCAATTCATTACATATATCCGATGTTCTTCTACATTGCCATACTATGGCATTATAGACTGGTTTGCCTGTATTTTTATCCCAAAGAATAGTTGTTTCTCTTTGATTTGTAATTCCAATAGCTGCTATTTCATCTGGAGTAATCCCTGCAGTTTCTATAACTTCTCTCATAACACCACTTTGTGATCCCCAAATTTCCATTGGATTATGCTCTACCCATCCTGGCTTAGGATATATTTGTGTAAATTCTTTTTGTGCAGTCTCTACTATTTCACCTTTATCATTAAATAATATGGCCCTAGAACTAGTTGTACCTTGATCTAATGCCATTATATATTTTTTTGCCATTATGTATATGTCCTCCTTAAAAGTAACATTTCATTATTTATTATCTATTCATAATATATTAACATAAAATGATAAAATATATTATTTAAAATCTTATTATAATTAAATTTTTATTACCTTTATTATGATAATATATACGTAAATTTAATTATAATAGATATATTTATAATGATTTTTTAAATTTTATATTAATTTAGAATATAAATTTAATATTTTCTAAAGATTTCAATTTCATTTATTTTCATTTCTTATAATTTATGATAAAATATTTAATGTATTTTCATTTGCATATTGTAAATTTAAATGTAGAGATTGAACATAATATTAATAACATAAATTTTTAGTTTCAATCCTAAAACGTTATTATAATCAAACATTTATTTAAACTAGGAGGTCAATATGGGCTTAAAAGACAAATTCGCTGAATCATTTGCTAGATCAAAAACTATGAGTGAACCAGAGAGAAAAGCTAATGAGGTTATGGGGAAATTATTAATGAAAAAAGCAATTTTACCTATAGTAATCATGTTAGTATTAATCATAGTTGGTGCGGTTGCAGATATCAATGGTTGGTTAATATTCGGTATAAATGTATTAATAGCAGTTGCATCTTATTTCTACATAAAAAAATCTGGAGAAAAGTACCAAAACTTTAAACCTTATGTAGGTAACTTAATAAGCTTAGAGAAAAAAGGTAAAAAAGAATATGTTGCAATAATAAAGCAAGGTAAATTACCTGTTAAGTTACAAATAGCTTACGGTGGAGAAGATTTAGAGCATGTTAGAAAAAATCAATTAATCCAAATAAGCTACAATCCAGATGAAAAGATAGCTATATTAGTTAATAAGCAATAATATTAATCATATATATGCAAAAAAGAGTGCCTTTAAGGACACTCTTTTTTATGTAGCTACTCATCTTCTTTATCTACATATTTTTTATAAATTTTAAGTGCTGTTGCAAGCTGATCTGGACAAGACGTTCCTCTATCTTTACATGGTATGTTTTCTAATTTATCTATGATTTCATCTATATTTTTGCCTTCAACTAATTCTTTTAATGCAATTAAGTTTCCTGCACATCCACCTTCAAATACAACATCTTTTAATATATCATCTTCTATATTTAATAATATAGAAGATGAACATACACCTTTAGTGTAATATCTATACATATAACCCCCCCTATGTATATAATTTATGTTAAAAAAATCTAATTAATGATATAAAATATAATATAAATCTAGCATTTAATATACATATATGCTTTAATTTATTTATATATTATTAATATTAATGTAAATGTAAGGGATGTGATAAATTGAAAATAGATTTAATTTTTGAAAAGTATTTTAGATTTTTAACATTGTTATTTTGGCCAATAATTTGCTATAAATGGATTTTTATACAAAATAAATATATTGAGTATATATTCTTTTCAATTTATACATTTTGTGGTCTAGTTTATATAATTGCTATAATCTTATATTATACAAAAGAAAAAAAGTTAAGAGATATAAATTTATGGTATAGATTAAGTACCTCTACTTCTTATATACTAACGCTTTCTAATTTTTTATTGTTTCCAACTAATATTACATTATTATACTTAAAATTCATTTCAATATTTGTTTATTTTTATTTTTCTTGTAAAATGGTATTCAAATTTAAAAATGAAGAAGGTGTAGTTGGAATAATATCATCTCTACTATTAATTTCAATAGCAATCTTTTACTAATATTTTACTTATACTGGAAATATTAGACATATCAAATTTTTTTTGATATTATTTATATTAAAGGCTAATATTAATAATGAATACATATAAAGGAGTCAATAATTATGGAAAAAAAAGTTTTAGCTAAAGTTGGAGAAAAAGAAATAACTAATTTAGATGTTGAGGCAATATTAGGAGGATTAGATCCTTATCAAGCAGCTCACTTCAACTCTGATCAAGGAAAAAAGCAAATACTAGAAGATTTAGTTAACCAAGAATTATTATACATAGAAGCTAAGGAAAACAACTTCGATCAAGACGCTGAATTCAAAGCTGAATTAGAAAGAGTTAAAGAAAATATGTTAAAGCAATATGCTATGAACAAAGTTTTAACTAGTGTTACTTTAACAGAAGAAGAAAAAGAAGCTTTCTTTAATGCTAATAAAGACAGATTTGTAAAGCCTGATACAGCTTCTGCTAAACACATATTAGTAGATAATGAGGAAAAAGCTAGTGATTTATTAAATAAAATAAATGCTGGAGAAGTTACTTTTGAGGCTGCTGCAACTGAACATTCTTCTTGCCCATCAAAAGATGCTGGTGGAGATTTAGGTACTTTCGAAAGAGGACAAATGGTTCCTGAATTCGATGAAGCTGTATTCACTATGAATAAAGGTGAAGTAGTTGGACCAGTTAAAACTCAATTTGGATATCACTTAATAAAATTAGAAGATAGACAACAAGGTGGGCAATCTGAATATGCAGAAGTTAAAAGCGAAATAGAAAAAGCTTTAACTTACCAAAAACAAAGTGAAGCTTACACTAACAAATACAATGATTTAAAAACTAAATACAATGATATGGTTAAATTCAACGACTAATATCTAATATAAATAAAGCCTAGTAAATTTTACTAGGCTTTATTTATATTATGTAATTTTTAATTATTATCTTCTTATTTTGTCTTGCTACCTTCTTGTATATTCATCTTATGATAGCAATAATCAATTATGTCTCTTCTTTTTATTATCCCTATAAAAGTCTCATTATCATCTATTACTGGAACAAAATTTTGATTCATAGATTTTGAAATTAAGTCTTCTATATTTGCTTCAACAGATACAGGGGCATTATCCTTACGTCTTTTAATACTCATAATTGGTATGTCTTCTATTGACTTCATATCTAGTGAAAAGTCATTTTTTAATGTCCAAAGTAAATCCCCTTCTGTTAATGTTCCTACATACTTCCCTTCCTTATTTATAATAGGAATAGAAGAATATCTGTGATATTCCATTTTTTCTAAAGTTTGCCTCATTGTGTAGTCTTCATATATATATGCAACTTCACTTTTAGGTGTTAAAAAAAATAATATGTTCATTACACTACACCTCCAAATATGTAATATAAGGATTTATATACATTTATTTATAAAAACATATTTTTTATTTTCTTTTACATATTAATTCTATCATATTTAGTATTTTATTTAAATTTTTATTTTAAATATTTTTTTTGGGGTATAAATATTATATATTCATTTTAGGAGGAACGACATGATATATACTTATGATTATTATACTGAATTAAAAAATATTTTAAATAAAGTTTATGAAAATAAAATCTATAATATTGCATTAAAAAACAACATTAAGATTATAAATAAAGACAACCTAAATAATATTATTAACATATTTAAGTCTACTCATGTATACTTAGGTAGCGATTTAGATGAATTTATCATAAATTTAATGCCAAAGGATGATGCTGGATATTTTTTCAGAGTAGAAATAGCAAAACATTTCAACTATTCTTATCCTAAACTATATGACTATAGAGGTAATCCTATAAAAAGTGCTAATGCTAACATATACGCATTAAGATTATGGCAATCTAGTATGGAAGAATTATTTACAGATAATATTCATCGTGAATTTAATAAAGAAGACTTCTTTAACTATGTAGAAAATAATCTTTTATCTATGGCCGATGATATATCTGAGTTTATAGATAGTGAAAATAAAAAGAAAGAAATAATAATACCTATAAAAAATAAGTCCGAATTATTGCCTAAGTTTAAATCTATGATTTTAAATAAAGAATTAGACTCTTCATGGATAGAGTTTTTAGTTGATATAGATGAGTTAAGAAGTGATATGGAAAAATTTGCTGCAACATTTGATATGTATAATGAATTTGATAAGCTAGAAGATTCTTTAGAAGAATGTATAGATAATTTCTGTAAATATACTTCTGAAGAATTATATGATGTATTATTAAATGAAAAAGAATTTAAATTTATAGATGATATAGGTTTAGTAAAAACTTTATAAATATTTAAAAAGTAAAAAGCCGCTATATAGCGGCTTTCTCACATACTACTAGAATTATAGCAATAAAACTAATATATATGAATTTTTAATTATAATCTAACTACATTAGAAGCTTGAGGACCTTTTGCTCCTTCAACTACGTCAAATTGTACACTTTGTCCTTCTTCTAAAGACTTGTATCCATCTCCTTGTATAGCTGAGAAATGTACGAAAACATCTCCTTCACCTTCTACAGATATGAATCCAAATCCTTTTTCGTTGTTAAACCATTTAACTACACCAGTTTTCATTAATAAATCCTCCTAAAAAACACACAATTGTTCAGCTAAAATTAAATTAGCTTTATTGTAATTTTACCATATATGCTCATTATTGTCAAATATTATTAGTTTTATACATGATTTATAAAATGGCTAGAAGCTAGTAAACAAGCCATTCTAGTGCACTCCATCTTTTAGGAAAACATTTTTAGTAATTAACCTTAATCAAGTGAAATTTAATGTCTTTATTACTCCAGCCTAAGTCCCAAGGAACTAAATATCTATCAGTATTGTGACATGTAACTAAAGGATATCCTTTAGAATCTAATCCTGTTACAGTTGAAACGTGAGTTATCCTTCCACCCTTTTCATATCCTACAATATCACCTGGGCGTAAATTATATGCCTCTTTATAGACATCATTATAAGCTCCTTTTGTTATATACTGCGCTCTTCCACTATAAATCATATAATTTTTAAACCCTTGAGCATTTACCCATGCTTTTGTTCCATCCTTGCCATTGAAATTCCATGTATCATTTTTCTTAAATCTACCACTTTCATATAGTATTTGAGATGCAAAATTTGCACAGTCTCCACCTTCAGGGTTAAAATCTCTATAGTTTTTATTATATTTAAAACCATACTCTTCATCTGCTGCTGCTCCACAATATTGGTGAGCATAGTTTATAGCTTTTTGTTGTTCATTAGTTAATTGAACTTCAACTTTTTCATGATTTTTTATATAATTTTCAATTTCAACTGTATCAATATTATCTAAATTTAATGAATCCTCAAAAGGGTCTGTGTACCACTCTTTTACTATTACATATTGATCATCTCTAATAACAACATTTAAATAATGATATGTACCAATTCTAAACATATTGGTTACGTCTGGTTCATTTTCATAAGAATACTTATACTCAGTAGATACTGTACAAATTATTCCATATAAGTCTTCTTCTTTTTCTTTAAATTTCTTTACAACTACTCTAGTTTTAATATCATTAAAATTTACACCTTGTTTATTGGACCAATTTTCTATATATTTCATTTTCTTTACTTCATGTTCATATGCCCATAATCCAAATTTTTTATTTGTATCATATAATTCTTTTAGTATATCTGTATCTTGATCTAATATGGCTTTATTCCTATAGTCAAATAAATGTTCTAGTAATACCTGATACTGTTCATTACTTTCTGCGTTGTTAGTATCTGTGTCTAATGAGCTAGCTTCTAACACCTCTTCTTCTATGTTTTTATTATTATATGCCATCTTATCATATACACCCTTACTTATAAATACACCTACTCCTAATGATATTGTTAAGAATAAACATATCCATATTTTTTTGATGTACTCATTTTTATTTTTGAGTAATTTCAAACAAAGCACCTCCCAACGATTAGTACATCATTTTGATATAGAATTTATTTATCTTATTATGTCCAATTAATAGTTAAAAAATTTTATTTATTGTTAATTGTATTGATACATTAAAATTTTTATATTTATTTATCCTTAAATTATATTTTTTTCTGTATTTTAATAGTAATATATATTTATAATTTTAATTTTATGGAGGAGTATTATGCTAAAAAAGGTAGCAGCTATAAATGATTTATCAGGAGTTGGTAGATGTTCTTTAACTGTGGCAATACCTATACTTTCAGCCTTAAAAGTTCAGTGTTGCCCTTTTCCAACAGCTATACTTTCTAGTCAAACAAATTATCCAGAATTTACATTCTTAGATTTCACTAATGAGATGGATAAATATAAAGAAGTTTGGAATAGATTAAAGATTAATTTTGATTGTATATATAGTGGATTTTTAGGTTCTATGGAACAAATTGATATAGTGTCTAAATTTATAAAAGAAAATAAAACTTCTTTAGTAGTTGTAGACCCAGTAATGGGTGATAATGGAGAATTATATCCTACATTTACTAAAGAAATGTGCAATAAAATAAAAGAGTTAGTAAAGATTTCAACTTTAACAACTCCTAATTTAACAGAAGCTTGTATTCTAACAGATAAAGAATATCATGATAACTATTCAAGAGATGAACTAATTGAGATTGCTAAAGATTTATCTGGTTTAGGCCCAGAAAATATAATTATTACCGGTATTATAGAAGATGATAATATTATCAATTTAGCTTATAACAAAGCTAAAAATAAATCATACTTTACAGCTGTAAAATATAACAATCGTTCTTATAGTGGTACTGGAGATATATTTACATCTATTGTGTGTGGATTATTGACTAATAACTATGATTTAGAATTTGCTGTAAAAACAGCAACTAACTTTATATACAAAACAATAAACTATACATCTCAGTTTAACACTGATAGAAACGATGGTGTAATGTTTGAAATATTCCTAGGTGACTTAATATCAATATAGTCTTATATATAATTGTAGCTTAATTTACACGTTGTCAAATTTACATCTTGTCTGTTTTGCTACATTATATAAATTATATAATCTATATTTTTGACACAGTTTTATTTATGAAATTTACTTAAATGTTCTATATACATCTATAACCTTATAAAATATAATATATCAAATTTATAGGAGGTATATTATAATGGATATTAATCATAAAGCAAAAGAGTTTGCAGCTTATATAAAAAATACTAATGAGTTTAAGTATATGAATAAATGTAAAATGGATATTGATAAGAATAGATCTTTAAAAAGACAATTTGACTCTTATCTTAATAAAAAAAATGCAATTTACTCTAGATCTAGTAAAGAAGATTTATCTGCAAAATTAGAAAAGTTAGATAGAGAATATGATACATTTTTAATTTACCACTTATATCAAATTATATGGAAGCCACTAAAAATTTTAACCTTATGATGGAAAGACTTTATAAGACAATAGAAAAAGAACTTATAAAATAAATAAAAAAATGGCCTCAAAATAAATTTATTTTGAGGCCATTTTTTTATTTATTACTTTTTTGATTTTATTTTTATTTGTTATTTTTTTTAGTAAAGTAACTATTATAAGCTGTAATATACTAACTATAACTATAATTGCACCTGGTGCAACATCCATATAAAATGATATTATTACCCCACTAAGTATTGATATTTCTCCAAATAAAATCGCATAAAAAATTGATTGTTTAAAACTTTTAGCTACTTTTAAACTTGTAGCCACAGGTATAGCTATTAAGGATGAAACTAATAATACTCCTACTATTCTAAGTGTCATAGTTATACTTGCTGCCACCAAAATCATAAATACTGAGTTTATCATTTTTACTGGTATATTAGACAGTCTAGCATTTTCTTCATCAAATGTAATATATACTAATTCTTTAAAAAATAAATTTATAAATACTACTACCACTACTGCAGTTATCATTATTATAACTATATCTTCTTTAGTTACCGTTGCTATACTTCCGTACATAAATGAGAATAAATCAAAATTAACACTTGAAGAACTCATTAATATTCCAGATATACCTACTCCTAATGCCATTATTATAGCAATTGATAAATCTGCATACTCCTTTAAACTAGTTCTTAATCTATCAATTACAAGTGCTGCTAAAGATGATGCTATTAATGAGCCTACTATAGAATTTGAATTAAATAAGGTAGATGCTGCAATACCTGATAGGGCTATATGTGATAGGCTATCTCCTATTAGTGACAATCTCCTTAAAACTATAAACATTCCCATAAGTGGGCATATTAACCCTACTATTGAAGCCGAAATTAATGCTCTTATCATAAAATCATATTGAAAAATTTCCAAGATACTACCTCCCTTTTACATTTCAAAAAGGTCTAGTAATGTATTTTTTGTTACATTATCATCTATATTATCTATTACCTTAATGTTTTTACCTTTAATTACTGCAATTTTCTTTACTTCTTCTTTTACTATAAATAAATCATGAGACACTATAACTATAGTAAGATTTAATTTTTCATTTAGCTTCTTTAAAATTTCATAAAACTCCTTTTGACCATTTAGGTCAATACCAACTGTTGGTTCATCAAGTATTAATATTTTAGGGTGTCTCATAAGAGCTCTACATATAAATACTTTTTGTTGCTGTCCTCCTGATAAGCTACCTATTAACCTGTCTTTAAACTCATAAATACCTACTAGTTTTAAGACCTTATATACTTCTTCTAAATGTTTTTTCTTTATTCTTTTAAATAAACCTATCTTAGGAGCTAAGTCCATTGCTACAACTTCTGTAACTGTGGCTGGAAAAGATGATGTAAATGAATTTGATTTTTGATTTACATATCCTATCTTTTCCCAATTATTAAAATTTTGAATATCTTTATTAAGTATTTTTATTTTTCCTTTAGTTGGATTGATCTCGTTTATTATAAGTTTTAATAAAGTTGTCTTTCCTGATCCATTTGGACCTATAATTCCTATATAATCACCTTGATTTACATTGAAGTTAACATTTTCTAGTACAGTTTTGTCTTCATATCCAAAACTTACATTCTTAAAATTTATTATATTTACCATAATTATTTACCTACTTTAAAACCATTTTAAGTGTCTCTAAATTTTTTTCCATTAATGATATATAATCTTCATTATTATTAAAATCATTTTTAGTTATACCATCTATGGAATATAAAATTGCTGTATCTATCTTTGCTTCACTTGCTATTGTCTGAGATACCTTTGGGTTTACAAGTCCGTCAAATAAAATATACTTTATATTATTTGACTTTGCATAATCAGTAAGCTCAGTTATTTTACTTATAGATGGTTCTTGATTTGGGCTTACTCCAGTTATAGAAATTTGATTTAACCCATATTCCTCACATAAGTATCCATATGCACCATGAGAAACTAATAAACTTTTACCTTTTACATCCTTTAAGTTACTATCGTAGCTGTCTTGTAAATCTTTTAATGATTTAATATAATTATTGTAGTTTTCTTCATAATAATCTTTATTTTCATTATCAACTTCTATAAGCATATTTTTTATGTTTTCACACTCTTTTATTGCATTATTAATATTTAACCACACATGAGGATCATATTCTCCATGTTTATGTACATTTTCTTCTTCACTATGATCTTCTTCATCATACTTAAGCTTTTCTACGCCATCACTTGCTATTACTATTTTCAAGTTATCTGATTCAGAAGCTATATTATCTGCAAAAGCATCTACTCCTAGTCCATTCTTTATAAGTATATTTGAATTTTGTATATCTTTAACCATCTTAGCACTTATTTCATAGTCATGTGGCTCACCTGATGGTGGTACTATATAATTTAAATCTATTTTATCTTTTCCTATGTTTCTGGCAAAATCATATAGTGGAAATATAGTTGCATATACCTTTACTTTTTCTTCTTTATTACCTAAATCTTCTTTACTTACTTTATTGTCTTTACATCCTATCATCATTATACTTATTAGTATTGTCATCATCGATATATATATCTTTTTCATTTATATCCTCCTTGAATTTAATTTCAAATATATTAATTATTAAAATTCTATTTAATACTACGTATATTATATATTAATAAAAATTATATATCCATACCAATATTTATTTTTAACCTTTACAGTTCATGTGATACTATTAAAGTTAATATATTGTGCATTTTTATTACATTTAAAACAAAAACAAGGTAAGCTATTTAGTAATAACTTACCTTATTTTTTATTTATATACTATATAAATTTTTTACTACATTTCATCAAAAGGCATCATATTTTGCATGTACATATTTTGCATATACATATAATAATTCATCCACATATCATTCATATCTTGCATTGTATTCATATATGGCATAGTGTTCATATATTGCATTGTATTCATATCTTGAACGGTATTTATATATGGCATATCTAATGATGGATATTTATCACACATATTTCCCATACATTGCATTGGTGTCATATCATACATTGGGCTAACATAAGTTGAACATAAATTACCTGAACAAAGGTCACAATCTTCAACGTACATTATATCTGATTGTTTAGATTTAGTTGTTGTATTCATGTTATTACAATTATTCATAGGCTTACATTCACAATTGCTCATAGGTTTATATTCACAATTATTCATAGATTTGCAGCCACAAGTTTTTTTCTTAGGTGGATTACATGTATAATCATACTCGTCATATTTACAAGAACAACTTGGTTTAGGTGAAGTACAATAATTAACTTTTTCTACTGGTTTCATACATTTTTCTATCGGTTTCATACATTTTGAGTCTTTTACTTTCTTATCACATTCATCTAATTTATTTTCACATTTGTTAATCATATCTTCACATTTTTTAGATTTAGATTCGTATTCTTTAATTTTTTCTCCTGCACTTTTATAGCATTCTAATGCTTTTTCATCACATTTCATTGCTTGATTATATAATTCTTTAGCTTGTTCGTTATAAGATTGTGCTTTTTCATATAGACATTTTGCACTTTCACAATTAGCTTCAGCTTCCTGTTGTATTTCTTTCCCCTGTTTATACAAACATTTAGCTTTAGCAGCAAGTTCTTCTGCTTTTTCCATTAATTCTTTAGCTTTGCACTCTGCTGCTTTTGCTTCTTTTTCAGTACAACTTGAATTTTGTAATAAATTATTAGCTTTTTGTTGTAATACTTTAGCAGATTGCTCACATTCCTTTGCTTGATTATAAGTTTCTGTAGCTTTGCAATCATACTCTAATGCTTTTTCAAATAATTCCTCTGCTTTTTTAGCTAAATTAACACATTTATCTACACATGTTATTTCATAATCCCCACATAAATCTTCTACGTATTTTTTAACTGGTTTTTTACATGGATTACATAAATTACTTGAACATGTGTCTGCTACTTTACATTGTTTAACTTGATTACAAGCATTGTTTTGAGGAGTGCATGAACAAGATTGTTTTTTTTTCTTTCTCATAATATGTCAAAACCCCTTTGCTGTATTTTTAAAATGACATAAGTATTACTTATGTTGTTTAATATAATTATATGAAAGCAAATTAAACTGGTTACTAATTATTTATCTTTTGTGTATTCTCTACTAATTTAAGGTATTTTTTGTTTTTTAATTTTAATTTTTTACTTTAACATATTTTATGAATTATAAAATTTGATTTATTACATAATCTATAAACAAGGCTTTACTAAACTTAAAGTATTGGAGTGATTTTATGACTTCTGATCAATTTAAAAATATGAAAGACGACTTAAGTGAATGTTGTTGTAAAAGCTGTAATGGTACTTCAGAGTTTGTTTCAAATTATCCTGTTTTATCTACTTTAATTGCATCAGGTGTAGTTTTATCTGCTGCAACTTTAGTTAGCCCTAAAGCTAGAAAAGTTTTATTTCCCGCATTTAAATATTTAGGAAAACAACAATTAAAATTATTTGCTGGTATAGGTATATTATCTGTTGCAACATATTTAGCTAATGACTCTATAGATGTTGATGATAATATAAGTACTCCTAATACTGAAAGTGAAGAAGAAATAATATTAAATGACTTTATTAAGTAAATTTTTAATAAATAAAAGGAATGCTCACATTTTGAGTCATTCCCTTTATTTTACTTTATTTAATTTAATGTAATTAGTATATCATCATAGTATACTCTAACATCTTTAATATTATAAATTTCTGTCTTTAAAGTATCTTGTATTAAGTTTTGTACTATAATATTTATAGTATAATCCTTTGTATATTCATTTAAATAATCTCTTTTCCACGATATTTTTTTTGATTCTTCATCATACTCATTTAACTCTATTTCTACTACACTATTTCCGACAATCTCTCCCTTTATAGGAAGACTATTAAAGCATTCTTTAGATATTGTATCTAATACTAAATTCACTTTTTCTTCTATACTATCATTTTCACTACACTTTACTTCAACTATTTTTGAAGGATCATCAAAGTCGATCTGGATAGGTATAGTTATTAAGTTACTTGATTCACTAGAAAATTTAGCTATTTTAGTTTTATCTAAGTCATCTATGCCACTTATATTACTATCACTTATTGTACATGCTGTATTGAACAAAATAGTAGTGCTTAAAAATATAGTTTTTAATAATTTATTCATAAGCATCCCTCATTGTATTAGTTTTTATACATTATACCATATCATTATGATTTTTTCTATTTTTTTACAATATATTAACTTTTTCGTCTTTTAATTTAATTAAAAATATAGTATTTTATTATAATCAAGTTATATTTAAAATTAAATAAATCTATTTATATGTAAATAAAATAGGCGTATTAATAACGCCTATTTTATAATATATTTTAGTATTAATTTTATAGTCTCTTCAATAGATTTTATATGAGTTCTTTCATATCCATGTGATGCGTATATACTTGGTCCTATCAAAGCAAATTTTGCATCTATCCCGGTACTCAAAGCTGATATTGCATCTGAACAATAGTTTTCATAAATATCTAATCTATAACTAATATCATTTTCTTTACATAAATAAACAAGATAACTTATAAGCTCATAATCATATGGCCCGTTAAAGTCTTTGCTACAGATACTAACGCTATCTTCTGTAGAATTTTGATTATCACCAAGGCATCCGAAATCTATTGCAATTAAATTTTTTGTATTTTCAGGTATAAGTGAAGATGCTCCATGTCCTACTTCTTCGTAATTTGTAAATAAAAAATTTATAGTATTTTTTATACTTATTTTGTTTAATTTTATATAATTTATAATATATAAAACTGCACCTAAAGCTGCTTTATCGTCTAAATATCTTGATTTAATAAATCCCGAACTTGTTATTTTCGTTCTTGTATCAAAGGATACTATATCACCTACATCTATACCTAATTTAATTACATCTTCTTTGCAATATAATTCCTCATCTATTATTATCTCATAGTTTTCTACAGTTCTTTCAACTTTATTAGCATCTTCTCCATATATATGAATAGACGGTTTTATGTTTTGTAATGTTCCTTCATATTTTTTATTATTTCTTGTGTAAATTATACAATTTTCACCTTCTACAGAGCTAATTACGTACTCACCTATTAAACTTATTCCTAATCGTCCATTTTCTTTTATTTCTTTAACGATTGCTCCTAAGGTATCTACATGAATTGAAAAAGTAGTAGTAAAATTATTTTCTTCTCCTTCTATCGTAGCTAATATATTGCCTTTATTTCCAACTTTAAATTCTACATCTAAAGATTTAAGAAAATTTACTATATATTCTTCAATTTGCTTTGTATATCCACTGGGACTTGGAATACTTAAAACTTCACATATATATCTATATAATAAATTGTTGTTCATATTACCTCCATGTATTATAAGTCTTCCTTTTCCCTAATTTATTATATTCATACAACTATATAATGTAACCCCTAGAATAATATATTATTGAATATAGTAATATAGTTAATGCAACTTTTTCAAAATACATAATTATAAAATACTTTTTATCTATTTTTATATTAGCACTGTATATATATGTTAAATTTGTTGTAAAAGATATACCAATAATAACGGAAAATATTCCTATTATGAACCTTGTATCATATAAAATGCTAAAGTTTATTAAATCTATAGTTGATATAGAATTATAAAGGCTTCTTATTATAGATTTGCTAATCAGTGAGGCATCTGGAAATTTAACTGTACTTATTATTGGATAAAATATTTGACTAAGAAATTCTATTACTGAATTATTATTAAAAAGTAAATCACCTAGAAAAAACACTACTATTAAATTAGATATTAATTTCATATTTAAATTTAATACATGTCCTAAATTTTCTATTATATTCAAATATTTTCATTCTCTTTATTTCTAAATGCTTATTTATTCCCTTTTTAAATTTATCCTTTTTATGTATACTTTCCTTATAATTTGTTTTTACATAATATGATTTCTTTATTTTACTTAATGGATATATTCTGCATAAAACCATATTACTTATTATTAATATTAATAATGATACTAAGATAAAACTTTTACTATTTAAGTTAAATTCTGAATATGTATAACTCATCATATAAAATGACATAGTTGAAAAATTTATTAGTAGTGTGTATAGTTCATTTAATCTAAGCTTTCCTTTAGAGTACATCAAATGAGTCATATAATATCCACAAAAACAATCTGTAAATAAATATATAAATATGATTATTAATGCTTTTCCACTTATCTTAAAATATTTTTTCATAATAGGATGAAAATAGGATTCAATAATTTCTAATAATCCATACTCTAATATAAATGGCATAAATACTGCACTTATTGGCAAAACTGTTATTAAATTTAAAACTACATCCTTTATTATTAATGGTGTATTATCATTTTGAAAGAATATATAATTATTACCATAAAATACATTTAATAATATAATTACACTTAAAATTCTAAAAGAAAATAAATTTTATTTTTATTATCTATAAATGATTTTATACTACCTATTATCATAAATAATATTATATATATTTTCAAAACTCTCTATAATTTAATTGAATTAAATCAGATATATGATATAAACATAGTTTGAGTTTGATTATTTATATTTATAGGTATGAAAAAAATTATGATTCCAATTATTGAGTAAAAAATCATTTTTAAAATATATAAGAGTCATTTTCATCTTTCTCATAACTTTTATTTTTATCTATTCCTTCCATTAAAATCACCTCTTACTAACTTTTCAACCTTAAAATTATATATCCTCCTTAAATAATAAATTTTATATCATTGCTTATATTGAATGTGATACGGTATAATACTATAAATAAAATAAATAAATAAATACGGTCTTTATAGAGGTGATATATTGAGCTTAGAAAAAAAAAATAAAACTATTTTAATTTTAACAGCACAATTTGGTGCAGGTCATATAAGTGCTGCTAATGCAATTAAAGATTACATAAATGAACATGATGATAATTATAATATAGTAATACAGAATTTTATAAATGCTAGCTTACCTAGAATTAATAAACCTATGGTCAAGATGTATGAGAAAAATACAAAGTATATGCCTGAGATTTATAATTACTACTACTATTTAAAGAAATCTTTTAATCCTAAGTATGATATTTCTCATATTATATATACACCAAAATTATCAGAGTACATACTAGATATAAATCCTGATTTAATTATATCTACATTCCCCTTAGCTGCATCTTGTGTATATAACTTTAATCTTAAACATGATCCTATTCCATGCATTACAGTTATTACTGATGTTGTTGATAGTTTAGAATGGATTTATCCAAATACAGATATGTATTTTGTTCCTAGTAAAGAAATAAAAAATAGATTGGTACGTAAAGGTATTACACCTAATAGCATTAAAGTTACAGGTGTACCTATAAATAAAAACTTTAATGTTTCTCAAAAGAAATATATACCTGGAAAATATAGACTACTTTTACTAGGCGGTGGTCGTGGATTATTTGATTTTGATGAGAACTTTATGCATTGGATAGATAACTTTGTAGGCATTAATAAAGATATATTGGAAGTTACCATTGTTGCTGGAAAGAATAAAAAACTTTACGAAAACCTAACAGAAAAAAAACCTTTAAGTAATGTAAAAGTTCTTGGTTTTGTCACAAATATGCATGAATTAGTAAAAGATTATGATTTAATGCTAACAAAGCCAGGTGGTGCTACTTTATTTGAGGCAATTCACTCAGAGACACCTATAATTGTAAAATTACCTAAGGTTGGTCAAGAGATTGAAAATGCTAAGTTTATTGTAGATAAAGGTATTGGAATCATTTATAATGATGATGAAGATCTTAAAGAAATTTTTGAATCTATAGTATCTAATAAGTTTAATTCAATAATTAAATTTATGTTAGAAAATATAGTCGACTTTAAGAAAACTATTCATCCTGAAAATATATATAATTATATATGTGAATTAATAGAAGATAAAAGTATTGAAAAATAAAAGGCGCTAATTTAGCACCTTTTATTTTTATTTATTAACTTTTTTATATTTATTTAAATTTATAACTATTCCTTCATTTTTACCATTAATACTACTTTTATTTGAAATTGATTTATCTACTGCTGTTTTTAAAATAATTTTATATATTGTGTATAATTCTATTCCACTAAATGTTATTAAACTTAATATTTCAATGCTATATCCATTGTTATAACCTAAAATTCCATAGTTTATAATTGAATAAAATCTTATAAATATTGATACTAGGAGCTGAAGTATTAAAGTACTTGTCAAAAAATCAAATTCATTCTCTAGTTTTCTCTTTCTTATAATAGTATTTATTTGTAAATTTCTACTGGAGTTTGTATTTAAAATATCTGAATAAATTTGACTAAAAATATTTCTGTTAAATAAATTTAATAATAATATAACCCCAGCACATAAGCCAATTAAATAAGTTATATAAGTATATATTTCTATTCCTGATTTGTGATATTTTGAAAAATAAATACATAATGTCATTGCTATCATTATACTTAATCCTGATACACTCACTCTATTCTGTCTATATTTTGTATATGAAGTATAACAAATTCCTGCTAATATTAAATAAAAAACGTAAGAACCAAATTTGTTCATTCCACTTATATAATATAAAATTATAGGCGATGCTATATAGATTGTAAAATCAATTAATAATTTACGTTTTATTTTTATCACTTCCTCTAGCAATAATTTTAAACTTAGTTTTTAGCATTTATTTTATATAAAAATAAAAGTTTGACTTTAACTTGTCAGAACTTTTTATCTATCAAATTTATCTCATATTAATCTATATGCTTTTAATTACTAAAAATTTCACCCCTATAATTATATTTTTGATAAAAAAATATAAGGCTAAAAGTATTATTACTTTGCCTTATATTCTTAATTAACTATTTTGTTACTCCGTTTATTGGATTAATATTTTCACCTTTTATTTTAACTTCAAAATGAACATGATTCCTGTAGAGTCTCCTGTTGTACCAACTTTTGAAATAACTTGTCCTTGCTTTACAATATCGCCTTCTTGAACTATATTATAATTATTATGTGCATATATAGTTGTTTTACCATCAAAATGATTTATTTTTACTACATTTCCATATCCATTTTGATATCCTGAAAAACTAACTATACCATCATCAATTGCTAATATATCAGTATCTTGTGGTGCTGGTATATCTATTCCTTTATGAAAGCTTTTTATATTAGTTATAGGATGTATTCTATACCCATACCCTGAGCTTATGTCCTTATATTCCTTTAAAGGCCATATTCCTTTTATAAAGTCTATACCTTCTGATGATAATTTCTCTGCTGCTTCTTCTTCTAAACATTTTTCTAATTGTACGCCTTCAATTAATTCATCTTGTAATTGTTTACCTAAAGTTTCTTTTTCTTGTTCCATATTATTTATATCAGATTTTATCGCTTCTTCTTCATCTGATATACTATCTTCTTGTATAAAACTCAATTTTACAATTTCTAATTCATTATCATCATTTAAATCATCTTGTCCATCATTTTTCAATTCTTGTTTCTTTGATTCTAATCTATTATTTAATTCATCTATTTTAGCCTTTAAATAACTTTGCTTTTCTTTATTCTCTATTAACATATCTAACTTATTTTCTTCTCCAAATGCATAAGACATTTTATTAATACTAACGGACATGACTAATAATAGTGATACAAATAAATGTAATATCACTTTCTTAAAATTTTCATCCATTTTTTATCCTCCTTTTACAACTATATATTAATATAGACTAATTATGTAAGTTTTATTCACTTTATTGTATTCAATGTAAAAATGACTACATTAAAACCAAAATTTAATGTAGTCATTTTCTAAATAAAATTAATATATATTCTTTTTATATTGCATATATAGTTTTCTTACTTCAACCATATTTTTCTTTAATTCTAATTGTAATTTTGATGCAGTTTCATAGTCTTCACCTTCGATAGCATCTCTTATTTGAGTAAATAAAGATTTTCTTGTTAATGTATCTTTCATTACATTGAATTTAATATCTGATATTGAATTCCATATAACTTCATCTAATGCATCCATGTTTTCTTTTGTATGTAATTTTACATAATTTCTTATTCTTGCTGAATAAGTTTTTATTATTCTATATTCTAATTCCTTTTTCCATTTATCTATTGATCCGACTTTAAATGAATTTATTATTTTATCAGTGAATACATCCCCTTGTTTTAATGCTTCTAATTTTTCTTCATATATTTCTAAGTTTCTTACATTTTCATATACTGTAGCTGGTGGTACTGAAAATCTTTCATTTAACTCTTCTTGAGTATAGTGTTCAAATACATCATTTTCATCTCTATAAGCTCTATTTTTATCTAAGTAAAAACTTTCTTCACCTATATCTTTTGATAATTCTTTTTCTAATTCTTTAGTTGTAAGTTTACTTTTTGCTACAGCCTTTATACCATGTAACATTGTTTGATAACATCCAGCTATTACTAAGTAAGCATTTGATAATGGATTAGGAGCTCTTAACTCAAATCTTAATGTTTTTGGATTTTCTGCATCTCTTACTAGTCCTACAAGTACAGATCTATTTCTTGATGGAATTTCATATGTATGACCTAGTGAAGTAACTATACAAACAGGAGCTTCAAATCCTGGCACTAATCTATTAAAAGCATCATTTGTTGATGTTACAAATGGATTTAATACTTCATAGTTATTAAGTATACCCATTAATGCACCATATCCAATCTCACTTAAATAGTCATCTTTCATATCTATTGGTGCAAATAAATTCTTTAGACTTCCATCTTTTAACCTAGCACTTACACCTACATGAGTATGTTTTCCACTGCCTGCTACACCATGTATTGGTTTTGCTTTAAATGTTACCTCTAAACCATTTGATGTAAATATATCTTCTATAACTTCTCTTACAACAAGTTCATTATCTGCAGCTTGAAGAGGTGATGCAAATTTCCAAGACACTTCTAATTGCTCCATAGCATGATTTGTTTTACCATCTATACTTATAGTACTTTGTATTCCTCCAACTTCTTTATGAGCCATCTCAGGACATATACCTTTAGCTTGAATAGTTATTAATGTTTTTTCTAAACAAGTTCTTATTAAACCATGAGTTCTTTTCCAATATTGTTCTTTTAAACTTTGAGATACTGATAATTCTTCTAGATCTGCTTTATCTTCTGGAGTATTCACCCAAAATTCTAATTCAGTAGCAGAAGTTAATAATATAGTATCAATTTCACTTACATCTTTAATTCCTATGTTGTTTATCATATGAGGATATTCATTAAATACTTCTAAAAGTGATTCTTTAAAATAAGTTTCAGCTTTTTGCAGCACTCCCCTTGAACATACATTTTTGTTATCGTGTATTAAAAAAGCAGGTATTTTTAATGTTCCTATTGGTAAATTAGTTTCTTCATCTATATGTTCTAAGTTATAATCAACATACCATCTACTACTTTCATCTGGCATTAAGTCAACTTTAGCATTATTTAAAGTTGCTATTTCGTAAAGCTCAACACTTGATCCATCAGTTTGAACTGCTGATGATAAGAAACTTTCTATATCATCTAAAAATAGTTCCATAGGTATTTTTTCATCAGTTGCATTTCCTCCCAAATCAACACCTACTAATGAAACAAATTTTATGTGTTTGTGTTCTTTAAGCAAAGACTTTAATTCATTTGCGTCAAATCTTTCTTTTTCTATTACATGTAGTAATTTACTCATTGATAACTCCCCCTTAAGATGCGCTTATGCTACTTTTTATTTTATTTTGTATATTTTTATTCGTTTTATTCTTTATAATATTATATATTAGAGTTTAAAAGTTCGCAATATTTTTATTATTCATTTCTTTCATCTATCTATTATACAACTTTTCTAGTTATATTTGTTGTTCTTTTGATAGTTATATTTCAAATTTTTATTATTATAGGGTATACTATTAATATAAAAACTTTTTTATTATTAATAAAATGCAAAGAAATTTAGGAGAGAAAGCTATGGAATATATAGTATTTGATTTAGAGTTTAATCAAGGTTTTGATAGATCTCTTAATAAAACTGTATCTAACGAAAGGTGTCCTTTTGAGATAATACAATTAGGTGCAATTAAGTTGGATTCTAACTTTAATATGATAGATACTTTTAATGCTTATGTAAAACCTGAGATATATAAAGATATTCATCCTTTCATACAAAAAATGACTAGCATTACTAAGGATGATGTAAAAAATGCTCAAGGTTTCCCTCAAGTATTTAAAGAGTTCAAAAAATTTATTTCTTCTAAGAAAGCTGTATTCGGTGTTTGGGGTACTGCTGACTTAAAAGAATTATATAGGAATGTAAGTTATTATGATTTACCATCAAAGTCTTTACCAAAAAATTATATTAATATACAAGAACATGCATCTAAATATTTTAATAATCCTTCTGGTAAAAGCATAGGGCTTCAAAATGCAATTTCAATACTTGGATTAAATCAAGATAAATCTTATCATAATGCTTTAAATGATGCTTATTATACTGCTCAAGTATTCATAAAAATAAATAATCCAAGCATAGTTCCAGATGTGTACATTTATACTCCCGTAAAGCCATCACAATCTAAAAGAAAATCAAAAAAAGAAGTTAATTACGATAAATTATTTAGTGAATTTGAAAAAATTTTAGAACGCTCTTTAACAAAAGAAGAGAAAAAAATAATAGATTTAGCATATAAAATGGGCAAAACAAATCAATTTTTAACAGAAGCTAAAGATTCTAAAGTAAATTATAAAAAAAGATAGGCGAAAACTTTAATAATTTTCGCCTTTTCTTTATACTAAACTAATTCTATTCTATTTTCTTCTTTAGCTTTAGCATCTCCTTTAATAACTTTTAAAGACTTTCCATCTTCTAATGCTGTAAATATTACTGGAGTTATATCTGATTTAGCATTTTTTTGAACATATTTAACATCCATTTTAGCAAGCTTATCTCCTGCTTTTACTTTATCTCCTGCTTTTACAAATACCTCAAATCCTTGACCTTTTAAATTAACTGTATCTATTCCCATATGTATAAGCATTTCTACATTATCATTGCTTCTTAATCCTATTGCATGCTTAGTATCAAATACCATTTCTACTGTACCACTTATTGGTGAAACAAAAACTCCATCAGAAGTTTTTACAGCAAACCCATCCCCCATCATTTTTTGAGAAAATACTTCATCTGGAACTTCAGATATATCTAATATTTCTCCATTTGTCGGACATACTATTCCTTTTAATTCTACTGTGTTTTTATCTTCTACAACCACATCTTTTTTCTTTTTAAAAAAATCAAATAATCCCATTTTCATTCTCCTCTGTATTTATTATTTTATTTCTTCTAATGTACACATAGCTGCTATCGCACCTTTTTTAGTAGTTGTGTCTGCAGCATATCTGTTACTAAAATCTAACATATCTTTTACTATTTTTTCATCTAATTTATCTATATTTTCTACAGTTACATTTTCTCTACCTAATTGATATAAAAATGACCCTATAAAAGAATCTCCTGCTCCTGTAGTATCTATTGCATCTACTTTTAATCCATTACTTTCTATAATATTCATATTTTTTGTTATAAATAGAGCTCCATTAGCTCCTCTTGTATATATAACTACCTTTACATTACCTACAAATAAGTTTTCTAGTGCTTTATTTTCATCTTTTATACCTGTTATAAATTCTAATTCTTCATCAGATATTTTAACTATATTACATAAAGGTAAAAATTCTAGAATTACATTTTTACAATCATTTTCATTTTTCCAAAGTGGTAACCTTACATTTGGATCAAAACTTATTATTGCCTTATTTTTTTTAGCAAGTTCTATAGCTTTTTTATGAGCATACTTCATAGGCGACTCAACTAAGTCTACTGAACAGAAATGTAATATTCCACAATCTAAAAACCAATCTTCTTCTATATTATTTTCTTCAAGTAATAAATCAGCACTTGGGTTTCTATAGAATGAAAAATCTCTATTGCCATCTTCTTTTAAAGAAACAAAAGCAAGCCCTGTATTAGCTTTATTCGTTCTTAATACATATTCTGTATTGACACTTGCATCATTAAGAACATCTATTATATGATCTCCAAAAGCATCCATTCCTAATTGTGATACAAAGTATGCGTTTCCACCTAGTTTTGCAACTGCAGCTGCAACATTAGCTGGTGCTCCCCCTGCAATCCTTTCAAATTCTGTAACTTCTTTTAGCATACAATTCTTTTTATTTGGTATAAAGTCTATTAATGCTTCTCCAATGGTCATTATTTTATACATATTTATATTCTCCCAATTCGTATAAATTAATTTTTATATCATTTAAATTACCCTTAAATTCTATATCATTATTTCTTTCTTTGCAATACATACGACTTGTAAATACTTCTTCTCCGTAATTTACAAATATTTCAACACTAGATTTATCTACAAATATTCTTAAACTTTCTAGCCTATCAATCTTAACTGCTCTTAATCTTCTTCCATATCCACTTTCTTTAAAGCTTAATTTTATTAATTTTTCATCATTATTATATTTTATATTACAGTCTGATTTTAAGTTTAATTCAAAGTTATCGATTTCACTATTAAATTTAACTTCAAGTTCATAAACATCGCCTTTTAACTCACTAAATTCTTGTATATTATTTAGATAATTTGTAATCTTATTTTTTCTTAACTTTTCAATTTCTTTTACTGGAAGTTGAAGTAATTTATTATTTACAAAAATTAATTCTCTAGGCATAGTTAATGCATGCATCCATCCATTTATATCTGTTGGATTTGTATAGTGATCTTTTTCTATATCTGGAAGACCCATCCATCCTATTAGTATAGTTCTTCCTTTTTCATCTACAAAAGTTTGTGGAGCATAGAAGTCAAAACCTCTATCTAGTTCAACAAATTCTCCAAAGGTAAATTCTCCTTTATCAAAATTCATATCACCTAAGAAATAGCCACTTTGATATATATTATTATACTTATATCCATCCTCTCTTATACCCTGTGGTGACATAGATAACATGTATTTGATATTTCCATTCTTAACATCCTTTAGCTTTATTAAGTCTGGGCACTCCCACATGTATCCAAATTTTTCCTTAGTAGTTATTGTATTTATATAATTCCAATCTTCTAAATTATTTGATTTATATAATAATATACATCCCTTATCTGTATTATCTCTAGCTCCTAATACCATATAATAACTATTATCTTTTTTTAATACTTTAGGGTCTCTAACATGACAAGTCATATTTTGTGGATAATCTATATTTTCTAATAAAACTTTTTTTTCACTAAAATTTATTCCATCTTCACTTGTAAACATCATTGTATTATGACCTCTACCAGAAGATATATAATCATGATTTCCTAAGTGTTTTACATTTCCTGTATAAAAAAAGTTTATTTTATCATCTTCTATAAATGCACTTCCTGAATAAACACCATGAATATCATAAATTGTGTCAGGAAAAATTACTGCCCCTCTATCTTCCCAGTTTATTAAATCTTTAGATACATATTGACCCCATAACTTTATTCCACCTTTAACTTCAAATGGTGAATATTGATAAAATATATGATACTCCCCTTTAAATTGACATAATCCATTAGGATCATTTAGCCAACCTATTGGAGGCATTAAATGAAACTTCAATCTAAACTCATCTTTATCAACTTTTGTTTTTTCATAACTCTTGTAAACTTCAAGTACTTTTGAAAGTTCTCTTTTTATAATACTCATATACAACCTCCTTTTTAATATATTGTTCTATATAAATTAAATTCATAACTAAGTAATATTTTTATGGTATCGTTCCCACCTTTTGATTATATATTACCACTTTAATATTGTAAACATTTTCAAAATATTTTATTAAATTTCATTTTTTCATTAAAATAAAAAAATCTAAACATAATTATGTTTAGATTTTTTATAATGCTATTCTTCTTCTTTTATACCAAATATCATAGTTAAAACTAATGATACACAAAATGCAATTGCAAACAATATTGCATAATGTAAAGGAGCATGTAAAGTAAGAAGTATTCCAAATATCCCTGTTACACCAGTACCTGTTGCACCTAATCCTACTACAGCTGCATATAAAGACGCACATGCTGAACCTATTGCTGCTGCAACAAACGGTCTCATATACCTTAAGTTAACCCCAAATATAGCTGGTTCTGTTATACCAAGTAATGCACTTAATGCCGCTGGCAATGCTAATGCTTTAGTTTTTGGATTTTTAGTTCTTAAAGCAACCCCTAATGCAGCTCCACCTTGAGATATGTTAGCTGCACAAGCAATAGGAACAAAATAGCTAAACCCAAATTGCGCCAATTGCCCGAAATCTATTATATTGTACATATGATGAAGCCCTGCAACAACAGTTGTACTATATACTCCACCCATTATGAATCCACCAATTCCATAAGGTATTTGTATTAGCCATTGTACTGCATCTAAAACTCCATTTTCTAAAACAACAAATATTGGTCCTATTATAGTTAAAGTTAAATAACCTGTTACAAACACAGTAACTAATGGCGTAACAAATAAATCTAACATTTCTGGTACTATTTTATGAAGTTTCTTCTCTATTGCACTCATAACATATACAGCTATCATTATTGGTATTACATGTCCTTGATAACCAATCATATCTATACTGTAAAGTCCAAACCAAACTGATTGAGTAGATTGTACACCTTCACTTGCTACTGTCCACGCATTTTGTAAGCTTGGATGTATCATTATCATAGCTATAACTGCACCTAAATAAACATTTCCACCAAATACTTTTGCAGCGCTATATCCAATTAATATTGGTAAAAAATTATATGCGGCACTACTAAATAAATCTAACATTACAAATAGTGATCCACTTGTATTTATATCTACATATCCACTAGAAGCTAAGAATTTTAAAGCTTCAACTATTCCCATCATTAATCCACAAGAAACTATTGCTGGTAATATTGGAACAAATATATCTCCTAATGTACGTATCGCTCTTTTTAATGGACTACCTTTTTTCGCAGAAACTTGTTTAACTTCTTCTTTTGTTGCTTCTTTTATATTTGCTATTTTAGCAAACTCTTCAAAAACTTTATTTACAATTCCTGTTCCAAATATTATCTGAAGCTGTCCAGCTGTTATAAATACGCCTTTAACTCCATCTATATTTTGAATTGCATCCTTATTTATAAGGCTCTCATTTCTAAGTACTATACGAAACCTTGTTGCACAGTGAGCTGCAGATTCTATATTTTCACTATTTCCTATGTTTTCTAAAATGCTTTTTGCTACTGCATTGTAGTTCATGTATACATCTCTCCTTTTTTTATTATTTTTTTTAATCAGTTTTTATGCCTAAAACATAGAATTACAACTTGAGGTATCGTTCCCATATAAATCATAAGGGAACGTTCCCTTACGATTTAATATTATATCTTACATCCCCTATTTAACAAAACTATAATTTACAATCTAAATAATTTATAATTAAATATTAACGTTGATAATAAATTTTTACTATAAGTAATTCATTTTGTTAAATAATTCTTTATGATATCTTATTATAATACTCTGTTCTGTGAATAATAACTAATTTTATATGGCTAAATTATAATTAAATTATATAATTAGTAAGGACTTTTGTAAACATTTTCATAAATTTTATATCTATAAATATTATTTATGTCTTACACTATCCCTTTTTAAAAAATTATATCCTAACTTAATAGATTCTAAATTTTCTTTTTTACATCTTCCACTCAATATGTCTAATAGCATCTTTGTGCTCTTTATACCACTTTCTTTATAAAAGTATTGTACAGTAGTTATACTTGGTGTTATTAAATTTGAAAACTTAGAATCTCCTATTGCACATAAACTAATCTCATCTGGTACTTCTATGTTATGTTCTCTTAAATATGATAATACTCCTAATGACATTGTATATGTTGCACAGAATATTGCATCAATATCTTTGTTGATTTTTAAAAGTTCTCTTGTCATTTCATATCCATATTGTTGAGAAAAATTAGCATTTTTTATTAAACTTTTATCACATATTATAGAATTATCTTTTAAACAATTTATAAAGCCATTCTTTCTATTTATTCCAGTAGATATATCTTCATCATTAGTTCCTATATATGCTATTTTTTTGTGATTATTCTCTATTAAATAATTAGTCATTTCATATGCAGCTTCATAATCACTATGATATACACAAGGATACCCTTCAATATTTTGTCCTACAATAACTATTGGAACCTTCATTTGCTTTATTATCTCTAAATGTCTTTCTGTTATTATAGTAGCTACAAAAATTACACCATCTACATTCTTATTTCTAAATATATTTAAGTATTCAATTTCTTTTTCTATATTTAAATCAGTATTACCTAGTATAATATTATAATCATCATTTGATATTTCTTCACTTATACCACCAACTATTTTACTTATTGTCTCTGAACTTATTTTAGGTAATATTACTCCAATTAAATTAGTTTTTTTAGTCCTTAATGTTTTACCATATGTAGATGGAACAAAACCAGTTTTATCTATTACCTCTTGTATCTTTTTTCTACTCTCTTCACTTACATATCCATCATTTAAATATCTAGACACAGTTGATTTTGATACTCCAGCAAGTCTAGCTATATCAATTATATTCATGTATATCGCTCCCTAATTCATTGTTAATAGTTTACACTTATTATAACATAAAGTATTTATATTCTTCAAAGGAAAACATTTTTCATGCAAATAAAGTCTAGTCATAAAATTTTTCTATTTTTATAACTAGACTTTTCTTATAGTATTATATTTAAATTAGTTATTTTTAGTATATATTCTCTAAATTTTTCTATACTAATTCTATCTATAAAATCTCCAAGTTTTTCTCCTGGATTAGCATTTTCTTTATAATAACTTAGTATTACTTCTACTAAGTTATACGCTTCTTTTTCTGATAAGCCCTTTGTTACTATATCAGAAGGTCTTGGATAAAATCCTGCACTACCACCTACTGTTACAAAAAATTTACCATCTATATCTACAATTACACCAATATCTTTTGCATAGACACTTGCACATGCATTTCTACATCCAGCAACCCCTATCTTTGTTCTGCATGGTAACTCCATACCATGAAAGTTCTTACTTATTTTCATGCCTATACCTATAGTAGAATATTTTGATCTCTTACAATAATTTGCTGGGCATATTTCAACATTTTTTAATGAATTTTGTACCCTTACTGCCGGCTCCATTTGTAACTCATTCCAAATATCCTTTAAATCCTCTTGTCTAAGATTCGTTATAAGTATTCTCTGACCCGAAGTTATCTTTAATACACCATTATACTTTTTAGCTACTTCTGCTATTTTTATAAGAGTTTCTGGAAGTACAAATCCTCCTGGTATATGGGGTGTTATTGCGTAAGTTCTTTTTCCATTTTTAACTTTTTGTAAATTTCCATATTCACTCATTTTATAAATCACCTCTTAAATTTAGTCTAATCCTAAATATTCTTCTAATGTTAAGTTATTCATTACAAAGTTCTTACTATGTTCATATCCTACATATCTATAATGCCATGATTCATACTGATATCCAGTAATATCTTCCTTTCCCTGTGGATATCTTATTATAAATCCATACTTATATGCATTTTCATATAACCATTTTGCTTGTTGAGTATCTGTAAACCACGTTCCAATCGATTTACGGGTATTACTAGTCGTAAAATCAAATGCTAGTCCAGTTTGATGCTCACTATGCCCTGGAGTTGCAGAGTATCTTTTAGCTGCTTTACTGCCATCTCTCTTTACATAATAATCATGTAATGCTTCTTGTGTTTTATAAGACCTATATCCACTTTTAATATTTATAATAATACCTTCTTTTAATGCATCTTTTATCATATTTTCAGCTGCATTTAAGGCCTCTACCTCTAATTCTTTTGGTGCTCTATAATCTTTTGGAAGTCCAAACTCTTTATTTACTACTACTATATCATTTACAAATAAAGCTTGTACACCTTCTATATATTCCTGTGTAATTTTTATATCATTACTTTCATCATTTACTTTTTTTGAAATATCAATATATTTTGATGATTTACTTTCAGCTTCAATTCTGTAATCAGCTTTATTTGATATAAAATTCGCCCCAATAAAAACTATACTTATTATAGATAATACTCCAAATACTTTTTTCATATATTTCCCCTAACTGAATTATTTATAAAGTCTATATTAAAATATAAAAAAGACCCTAAGGTCTTTTTATATAAATATCATATTTTTTAGTGTATCATAAAATTCTGTATAATAACAATATATATACAGAATTTTCGCCAATATTATACATTTATAAATAACATTTTTACTAATTCATATTGTGCAAATTCTACAGATTGTATTTTTTTACTTATATCTCTACTTAATTCTCTATCAGAAGTAAAAACTTCTACATCTCCTACGAAAGCATATATTTCATTTAATATTTCAAGTAGATGATCTACCTTTATTGTCTCTTCTTTAGACTTTAATAAAACCACGCTTTTATCCTCTTGATTTTTATACACTGAGTCTATTCCCGATATAAGATTATCTTCTTTTATGTATACTACTTCACCTTGTAATTCTTTACCCTTTTCTAGTTTGCTTCTTAAATCTAATAAGTTCATTTTGATATCCCCCTTAAAAATACTTTCATACTTTATTCACGATCATGATCTTATCACTATAAATATTATTCATGTTATTAATAATTTATTCTATAAAAAAAAGATTTCACTTATTTAAGTGAAACCTTTTTTATTTTATAACTAATTCTACCGGGCAATGATCTGACCCTAGTACTTCTGTATGTATATCTGCACTAACTAATCTGTCCTCTAATTTTTTTGATGCACAGAAATAATCTATTCTCCAACCTGCATTCTTTTCTCTCGCTTTAAATCTATAAGACCACCAAGAATATATATCTGTTTTATCTGGATTAAAATATCTATAAGTGTCTATAAATCCAGAATTTAAGAAGTCTGTAAATTTGTTTCTTTCTTCGTCAGTAAATCCAGCATTTTTTCTATTAGTCTTAGGATTTTTTAAATCTATTTCTTTATGAGCTACATTTAAATCTCCACACATTATTACAGGCTTTTTACTATCTAATTTTAATAAATATTCCCTAAAGTCATCTTCCCACTTCATTCTATAATATAATCTTTTTAATTCACTTTGTGAGTTTGGAGTGTAAACTGTTACAAAATGAAAATCTTCAAATTCTAAAGTTATGACTCTACCTTCATTATCATGTTCTTCTATATCTATTCCGTATGATACACTTATAGGCTTTATTTTAGTAAATATTGCAGTTCCTGAGTATCCTTTTTTCTGAGCATAATTCCAGTACTGATAATATCCTTCTAGCTCTAAATCTATTTGACCTTCTTGAAGCTTAGTTTCTTGAAGACAAAATATATCGGCATCTACATCTTTAAAGAAGTCTAAAAATCCTTTTGTTACACAAGCTCTGATACCATTAACATTCCACGATATAAATTTCATATGTTCCTCCTTAGTTTATTAATTGATTTTAATTTTATCATATTAATTTAACTTTTGTCATTTTATGTATTTTTATTTATATTATTTAAGATACCCTAAGTTATATTATTATAATCATACCTTTAATATAATAATATAAGCTACCATTTTTAATTTAGGTAGCTTTTACTATGTAAACTTCAAACTTTGTGCTAATTTATCTGCATCTATAGATGATACATAAACATCTGTAGCTAATTCAAACCCTCCAAAGCTATATTTTCTAGGGATTATATGTATATGAGGATAAAAGTGATCATGATCTTCTCCATTAATAGGATGTGTATGTATACATATATTAAAAGGGTTATATCCTTGCACTATATATATATTTCTAAATAATTTTTTGAAAATAATAGCTAATTCATTTAAATCACTTTCTTTAATATTTTCGAATCTTGTATTCTGTTTAAATAAAATTCGTATCTCGCCACCATATTTACTTATCTCAGGAACCATGACTAAATAGTCTTTATTATCATGTATAATTCTTTTTTCATACTTAATTTCTTCCTCTATAATATTTTGATATAATGACATTTTATATTTTTCATAATATCTTTTAGATATATTAATTTCATTCTCTACCTCAGGTGGTATTATAGATAAAGATATAATTTGTGAATGAGGGTGATTTAATGATGCTCCTGCTCTTCTCAAAAAGTTCTTAAAAATACTTACATATCTTACTTTAATATTTTTAGATAAACTTATATATCTATTTTTATACATCTTCAATAAGTATAAAAATTCTTTCTCACTCATATTATAAAAACTACCATTATGTCTATTTGTATCAATCATAACCTCATGTTCCCCATAAATTTCATCTGAGCATGGCTCAACTATAGGAAACTTATTATAAACAGACCTTACTAACCATCCATCTGCTCCTATTATTTCAAATGTAGATCTTTCTGTATGCTTTTCATTCCCTCTACAAAAAGGACAATTTTTTATATATGATTCTTTAGTCTCTATATCATTTTGAAATTTGACTTTATCCATAGGTCTTTTATTTCTATTTTTTGCAAGTACAACTATATCATTAGTAATAGGATCTCTTCTAAGTTCTCTCATATTCACACCTCTTGATTATAATGACTTATTAAACTTATTATAATTCATTTTTTACATACCTTGAATATATAAATTTTATCAATATTATTCTTTACTCATAAGCTATAATTTAAATATAAATTTTTTATAAACTTCATTTAAATTATACACTATCCTAATACTAGCATATATCTACTTTATAATGATTTTTATATCTATATCTGCTACTATTAAACTTAAGTAAAATTTTATTTAAAGGGGGGTTTTTTTATGAATTACTCAAAAAGGGTTAGCTCTATGCAATCCTCTCCTATTAGAAAGCTATCACCTTTTGAAGAAGCAGCAAAAAAAAATGGTATCAAAGTTTATCACTTAAATATTGGGCAACCTGATATAAAAACACCCAGCGACTTTTTTTATGCTGTTAAAAACTTCAATAACGATGTTTTAGAATATTGCCCATCTCAAGGTATACCCGAATTAGTATCTGCAATTCAAAATTATTATCTAAATTATGATATTAAATTTGATAAAGATGAAATATTAGTTACAAATGGTGGAAGTGAAGCCTTGCTATTTGCTATAATGGCAGTCTGTGATCCAAATGATAATATCTTAACTCCAGAACCATTTTATACTAATTATTTAGGATTTACTCAAGCGGCAAATGTTAATATTGTACCTATTACAACAACAGCAGAAGATGGATTTAGGCTTCCGTCTAAAGAATACATAACTTCAAAGATAAATTCAAATACCAAGGCAATACTCCTAACTAATCCTAGCAATCCAACTGGAACAGTTTATACTAAAGATGAAGTAAAAATGATATCTGAAATAGCTTTAAAACATAATTTATGGATAATATCCGATGAAGTTTATAGAGAATTTATATATGATGATTCTATATATACAAGTTTTGGGAATATAGATGAAGTAAATGATAGAGTTATAATAATTGATAGTATTTCAAAAAGATATAGTGCTTGTGGCGCTAGAATAGGTTCTATTGCTTCAAAAAATAAAAATTTAATTTCTCAAATATTAAAACTATGCCAAAGTAGACTTTGTGTATCAACCCTTGATCAAATAGGTGCTGTAGATTTATATAATACCCCTGTATCATACTTTAATAATATAAAGGATGAGTACAATAAAAGAAGAGACGTTTTATATAATGAATTAATGAAGGTAAATGGTGTAGTTTGTAAAAAACCACATGGAGCCTTTTATATTTTAGCAAAACTTCCTATAGAAGATGCTGAAGATTTTGCAATTTGGATGTTAAGTAAGTTCAATAGAAATAACGAAACAGTCATGATATGCCCTGCTGAAGGATTTTATTCAACTAAAAACTTAGGTGAAAACGAAATACGTCTTGCATATATTTTAAATGAAAAAGACTTAAAAAGAGCAGCCCAAATATTAAAAGAAGGATTAGAGGAATATATAAAATAAAAAACTGTAGTTAACAATTAGTAAATATTTCTTTTTGTTAACTACAGTTTTTTTAATTTAATGGCTAACTTAATTCTTGTTTACTAAGAATAGCTTGTAATGTTCCTATTGCTTCCATATACTTATCTTGCTCTTCTTCTGTTAATTTGAAAAGCTTTTCTTCTAAACTATTACTTAACTTATTCATAAAATCAGAAGCAACATTTTTACCACTTTCCGTTATAGTTATTAAATATTTCCTTCTATCAGAAATATCTTTATCCCTAACAACATATCCTTTATCAGTTAAATCGTCTACCATGCTTGTTAAACTCCCCTTTTCTATGTTTAACTTAGCACATAGATCTGTCATACTTATTGGTCCATTATTATTTACAAAAACTAATGCTCTTAGCTGTGTCTTATTCACGTCATATATACTACAGTATTGTTTTAAATAATCTAAGTAGAAACTTGAATATAACGTTGGAAACGTTTTCGAAATAAAACCTATCGTATTTGATACTATACCTTTCATAATATAATCACCCCAGATGTTTAGTTTATTAACTTTTTAACAATTAATAGTTTACATTAAAATTATCCAAAATACAATAGTTTTCCCTTAAATTATCAATAATATAAGCTATTTTTAAACTACCAAATAAAAAATAAAGAACTTATTAAATTTAAATTTAATAAGTTCTTTATTTTTTATTATTTATTTACTTTTTATGTGCTTTTTCTCATAATTTGTATACAATACAAATGCTATTACAGCAAATATAACAGGTCCTGCTATCATCATTATTGTATCTAAAGTTTTACCAGAAAATGTAGGTTCTATTATTGAAAATATATTAGCAAAAGTTACAACTATACTTACTATAACAGTAGCTACTAGTGCCGTTGTATAAGTTTTATAAACTAAAAATGGCTTGTCTACTTCACCTTTTAATTGTTTTCTCTTAAATGCAGGAAATGCAGCTGCTAAAAATACATATGGTATTGTCATTGCTACATTTGTCATTGCTATTAGTAGTGAGAAAAATTCTGCCGCTCCTTTTCCTCCAAAAGATACTAATACTATAAGTGCTATTACTATAGTAGCTTGAACTTTCATGGCATTTTTAGGCATCCCCTCATCAAGTTTTGCAAAGTTACCTGGCCATACTTCTTGTGGAGATCCTTGTATTAATGTCTTTAATGGTGAATATGTTAATGTGAAAAATGCTCCACTTAAAGCTAAGAACATAGATAATCCTGTAAATCTTGCTATCCATAAACCTATAGTTAGTGAAGTATTTGCTGATATACCAAGTGCAATACCTAGCTCATATCCTAGATTTTGCATTAATATGTATGCTACATTAGCCATATTAACACCTTCTACAGATAATACATTATTCCAGTTAGTAAATAGACCACATGCAAGTATTCCAAGTGAATATCCAACTGCTATAACTATCGCTGCTATAGTTACACCTTTAGGGAAAGTTTTTTCAGCATTTTCAGTTTGGTCTACTAGTCCTCCTAGAGCTTCAAGTCCTCCATATGCAAATATTGCATATGTTAGAAAAGAGAATATACTTATTAAACTCTGATATGCTGGATTTGGTGAGAAAGTAAAGCTTCTTACTACATTTTCTATCGGTTGAGCTAATCTTCCTTTATTTAATAACAATACAGTTAAACCACCAATTAATAAAACTATATTTAGCAATGCTATAGCTGAACCTCCAATAGAAGTTATTTTTCTTATTTGTTCTACACCTTTTGTTGATATATAGGTTACAACTATAATCCATATAACGGCTAATATACCTAAACTTTTGGTAGCATTTAATCCAAATAATGCAAATTCAGAAGTTCTATCATATCCAAATATTGCATTAGATAAAGGAACCCATATAGAAGATGATACATTTACCATCCAAACAATGTATGACGCATACCACATGAAAGTAGTTATAAAAGCATATTTTGCTCCTACAGATTTCTCCATCCAGGAATATATACCACCACTTTCATTTTGATAAGCAGCTCCATATTCAGCCATCATAAATGCATATGGTATAAAAAATAATATAGCACTTAATAAATACCATGGTATTGCTGCATATCCCATTAAGTAAAATGCTCTAGGCATATTAGCAAAACCAAATACTGAAGTAAATATCATTAATATTAATGCTATTAAAGTTAGTTTCTTATTATTGTTATTTTCTGCCATAAGTCTCCCTCCTTAGTTTTATAGGGTTACTTTTTGCATTAAATATCATTTTAATTCATATATTTTAAACTTTATTTAAAAGTGTTCTCCATTTTCATAATACTTACTCTTTTCAAAAACTGTAAAAGCTAAATCCATACTTTCTATACTTAAATTTTCTCTTATATTGTTTGTAATTATTTTAGCTACTCTGTCTTGCACCTCTTGGCCTCTATCAAACCAAGCAACTTCTACGAAAGGATATACATCTGCTATCTTACCATTTCTAATTGCTATAGACTTTATACATTCTATTTCAAAATAATCTCTTGGACATTTTACTGCCTCTACTAATTCATCTATCATCTTCTCACTTATTTTACATATTTCATTTTCATGAATTCCTCTTATTTTAATTTGTGGCATATATTAATTCCTCCTAATGTTGATTATAAAATTTTCTTTTATTATTATACTTTTCACTATCATTTCTTACAAGCATAAAAAGACCTAATGAGATTAACTCATAAGGCCCCTTTTGTTTTAATTTATACGTGTAAATCTACATCTATTCCTATACTTTCTTTAAATGGCTCTATTGCAGGTTCTACAACATCATTTACAAAATCTACAACTTGCTCTGGAGCTCTTCCTATAAAGTTTTTAGGATTCATTATAGATAATATTTCTTCTTTACTCATATTAAATGCATTACTATCTATTATTAAATCTATAAGGTTATTATCTTTTCCTTCATGCTTAACTCTATATGCTGCTTTCATAGATAATTCTCTTATAACTTCATGTAATTCTTGTCTATCTCCACCTCTTTTTACAGCTTCCATAAGTATATTTTCTGTAGCCATAAATGGTAGTTCTTCATTTATTCTCTTAGATATCATATTTTCATATACGACTAATCCATCTGTTACATTTATTCCTATTTCAAGAATAGCATCTGCAGCCATAAATGCTTGAGGTATTGCAAGTCTTTTATTAGCAGAGTCATCTAATGTTCTTTCTAGCCATTGAGTAGCTTCAACTAAAGCTGGGCTTAAAGATTCACTTATTATATATTTTGATAAAGAAGCTATTCTTTCACTTCTCATTGGGTTTCTTTTATATGCCATAGCTGATGAACCTATTTGATTTTTTTCAAATGGTTCTTCTAATTCTTTTAAGCTTTGTAAAAGTCTTATATCATTAGTCATTTTATGCATACTTTGAGCTATTCCACTTAATATACTTATTACTTGATAGTCTAACTTTCTAGTATATGTTTGTCCACTTACTGCATATGAAGATTTATATCCCATTTTATTACATATTATTTTATCTAATTCTTTAACTTTATCATGATCACCTTCGAATAAATTTAAGAAACTAGCTTGAGTTCCAGTAGTACCTTTTACTCCTCTCAGTTTCATATTTTCTATTCTAAAGTTTAAATCTTCAAGGTCAATTATTAAATCTTGAGTCCATAATGTAGCTCTTTTACCTACTGTTGTAAGTTGTGCTGCTTGGAAATGAGTAAATCCTAAAGCTGGCATATCTTTATATTTTAATGAGAATTCTTTTAAATTATTAATTAAGTTTACTAATTTAACTCTTATAAGTTTTAACGCTTCTGTCATTTGTATTACATCTGTATTATCTCCAACATAAGCTGAAGTAGCACCTAAGTGTATTATCCCTTTTGCTTTATCACATTGTAATCCATACGCTTTAACATGACTCATAACATCATGTCTAACTTCTTTTTCTATTTTTCTTGCTTCTTCAAAATTTATATTATCTACGTTTGCTCTTAATTCATCTAATTGCTCTTTCGTTATATTAAGTCCTAGTTCATGTTCACCTTCTGCAAGAGCAACCCATAATTTTCTCCAAGTCGAAAATTTAAATTGAGGAGAGAATATATAACTCATATCTTTGCTACAATATCTATCTGTTAATGGGTTAGTATAAGTAGTGTATTTGTTATCTATCATAATTATTAGCACCGTCCTTAAAATCTTATTTTACTTTTTTATTATACAAGAATATCCGAACGATAACAAGTTCTTTTTACTTTTAGTTCAGTTTTGTATTTCTAAACTAAGGCTTCTACTTTCTTTGTAAATTTATTTATATTCATCATTTTTGTTCCAACTAAAAATGTCATTAGCTCTGCAAATGGAATTGTTAACCATACACCATTTAAATTTAATATCATAGGTAAAATAAATATACCAATTATAATAAATACTATGCCTATACATGCAGATATTACTATAGATTCTTTAGCTTTTCCTATTGCAGTAAAATACCCAGAGTAAACTATATTAAATCCATTAAAGAAAAATGTACATGCATATATTTTAGATCCCTCTATAGCCATATCTAATACATCTTTATTTCCACCTGCAAACATACCAACTAAATTCTTACCAAATAAGAATAATACAAAAAATAAAAATATACCTACAGATAGAGTAACTTTATAAGAAATTTTTAATACTTCTTCTACTCTACCAAATTCTTTGTATCCATAGTTATAACTTACTATTGGACCTATACCATCAGATATACCAAACATTATTAATGTTCCAAATTGTGAAATATAGCTAATACTTGTAAATGCTGCAATTCCTATTTCTCCAGCTATCTTCATAAAAGCCATATTAAAAACATAAGCAGTTGTCGCAATAGCTATTGCAGTTACACCTTCTGATGACCCATTATATATAACTGGCCATATTGTAGACTTATCAAAGTTACCTTTAAATATATTTACTACTGTACTTTTCTTTAATAGAGGCATTATAACTACCAAAATAGCTATTGAGTAAGACATTCCTGTTGCAATAGCTGCTCCTTTTATACCTAATTGTAATTACTTTATAAGCAGGTAGTTAAGTATTATATTAGTAAAAACACTTAGCACACTTCCTTTTAAGTAAAGTTCTGGCTTTTCTATTGCTCTATCCACAAATCCAAATAAAAATATAGTTGACATAGGAATTGCAAACATAGCCAATGTCTTTATATATAAAGATACACTTTCTAGTAATACACTATTTGCTCCCAAAATTATAGCTATATTCTTATTAAAAATCACTCCAATTGTAGTTATTATCAAAGATGTAATAATCATAATTATAAAAGAAGTTTTAAATATATTTCTAGCTTCATCGACTTTTCCTTCTCCTAATGTTCTACCTATAAAACTTAAACAACCTATACTTATTATCATACTACTTCCTATAATTAGCTGTGTAAATGGTTGAACTAAGTTTACACTAGCCATTGCATTTGCTCCTACAAAATTACCTAAAAATATTCCATCTATAATAGTTTGCATTCCATTAATAACCATGGCTATAATTGCTGGCAATGAGAATTTTATAAATAGTTTAGATATCTTATCTGTTCCTAGTATGTTTTCTGTATTCATAAACTACCATCCTTTCTTTTAATCATACTGTTTATCTTAAACTATCCAGTATGTGGATAGTCAATAATTATTTTAAATTTATAAAAAATAGACTATCTTAAAACAAAGTTTCATTTTAAGATAGTCTATTTTTTTATAATAACATCATTCCAACTGATAGTATAATCGCTGATGATATAAATATACATACTATTACTTTAGTAGCAAATTTAATCCATGTACCATATTCAACTTTAGCTATTGCAAGACCACCCATTACAACTCCTGATGTTGGTGTTATTAAGTTTACAAGTCCGCAACCTGCACCAAGTATAGATATAACTAACTCTGGTGAGAATCCTAATTTATGAGCTAAAGCTCCAAATATTGGTATAGATACACTTGCAAGTCCTGATGTTGATGGTATTAAGAATGATAGTGCAATATATATTAAAAATGCAACATTTGTAAATAATATAGGAGACATACCACTTAATGCAGATGATGCACTATTCAAAACTTGTGCGTCAAGTCCTGTACTAGACATTATAACAGATACACCTCTTGATATACCTATTATAAGTGCTACTCCGACCATATCTCCTGCACCTTCAATTATATAAGATACTATATCTTTTTCTTTAAATCCATATACTAATCCTACTAATATAGACATAAGTACAAACCACATACCCAATTCACTGAACCACCAATTACCTAGAGATACTCCAGTTAGAAAATCTGTATGAGAAAATATTGTTATTCCAAACCTCTCCCAAGGTATTACTCCAAGTACCATTACTATAAATGCAACTGCAAATATAGCCATAACTATTTTTCGTTTAGTTGTAAATTCCGGTACATCTTCTTTACCTTCTAAAAAAGCTTCTTTAGAATTTTTTAATTCATCTTTTGATAATAATGAATTTGCATTATTATCTTTAACCTTTTTTGCATATTTCATTACAAAGTATATAGATATTAAAAGTGATGATGCCCAAAGTGTTGTTCCAATTCCCATAACTATAGCTTGATTCACTTCTACTCCTACACCTTTTAATGAATCTACACTTGTTGCTACCAAGAATGGATTTACTGTAGAGCCTAGAACACCTACTCCAGCTCCAAGCAATATTGTAGCAACAGCTGTTAATGAATCAAATCCAGCTGCCATCATTGTAGCAGTTACTAAAGCATAAAATGCTAAAGTTTCTTCTGCCATACCAAAACTTGTACCACCTAATGATAATATAAACATTAATATTGGTATTAATAAAAGTTCTTTTCCATTTAGTTTTTTTACTATTTCACCAATACCAGCATCAAGTGCTCCTGTTTTAGTTACTATATTTAAAAATCCTCCCATTAAAAGTACATATACACATATATCTATAGCATCTTTTAGACCATTCATAGGAGCCATAACTACATCTGATATTGTAGCTGGAATAACTCCTGGTATAATATGTGTTATAATAGCAATTATAACTATAATAGAAAATAATATTGTATATGCTGTCGGTAATTTAATTTTTTTACTTTTCTTTACATTGCTGTCTGATTTATTTTCTAATGTAAGTTGCATCATATTCTCCTTATCTCTTATAAGTAATTTAACTATATTTATTTATACCATAATTTTGAATAATTTTAAATGGTACATTTCGACAAATTTAGGTAATATAACAGATAATATAAAATGGCCATATCTAATTAGATATGGCCATTTTATATATTTAACTATTAATAATTTAATTTATATACAGTTAACTTTTTTCTGCTTTAATGAAGATATAATTTCTCTAAGCTCAATAATATTTGGATATTCTCCCATTTAACTATTTCTCCATCTATTAATATTATAGGTAAACTTTTATTACTTAATATTATTGAATTATTTGTATTTATACTAGTTAACGAACTTACTGACTTGTTTCTTACTATAAATTCTTTATTATTGCTAATATTCATAAGAGAACTAATGTATCTTGGTTTTTCTATAACTTCATACCTATTTATTTCTAAATAATCAAATTCTTTATTTAAATCTTCTATATATTTACTCATTTTTATTAAATCTATATCATTACTAGAACTTACTAATCCTTTAATACCATATACACTTTTTTCAAAAATCTCTATTCTCATATCTTAACCTCCTAGTATTCTTATATTTTATATAATTTACATCAATTTATTATTTCATTTTAATCTTTATTTATTTTTATACTTTTTAGATACCCTTTTATTTAGTTTTCTAACTATATTTTCTAAATATTATGAATATAAATCAAATTATATATATTCTCAAATTTAATCATATAAATCTCACTCTATTAAGAATAACAATAATAAAAATAATTACATTTATCATAACTTCGATTATAATTATCATATTATAAAATATGTTTATAGGGTTGGAGGTAAAAGATGAAAAGTATCTCTAAGATAAAAAAAGTTTTTACTTACTTATTTATTTCATTATTTATATGCTTAATTTTAACTGTTATATTTCTTGTACATTATAATAATAAAATTAGTATTGAAAGTAGTAATTTTCAAGATAGGTATGATGCCTTAGTACGAGAAAATGAAGCTTTAGAATCAATAAATAGTGGACTTAAATCTAAAATAAAAGAGCTAGAAAGTAGTGCTTGTAATAGTAATAAAAATACCTCCTCTAAAGAGTTAACAAGCTTAACCGAAGAAAATAAAGATCTAAAAGAAAAAATTAATAACCTAGAAGAAGAAAATACCCATTTACATGAACAAATTCATACATCAAGTGATAATATATATGAGACTAATAATTCTAATGAAAATTAAATAAATAAAAGAGATTGAATTTTAATCAAAATTCAATCTCTTTTATTTATTTCTTATTTATACTTAAGTGCTCACTATTAGATAAATAATCTATACTTTCACTATCCACAAAATTTAGTACATGTTTATATCGTATAGCATAGTACTTGTCACTCCATCCAAGCTGATTTTTAATATCCTCTTCATCTGCTCCAAGTCTTAAGCTTATAGCTGCATATGAGTGTCGAAAATCTTTAGCTGAATACTGAGGAAGACCTGCTAAATCTAAAGCTTTATGAACTATTAATCTTACATTTCTATCTGTTATAGAATTGCTTTTTTGAGTCGTAAATACGAAGCCTTCACTAGGAAGTATAACCTCTGGTAAACCAGAGTAATCTCTATAATCCTCTATCAATTTAAAACAATAAGGATGAAGCTTAACTACTCTTTCTTTCTTGCCTTTCCCTAATCTTACATATGTATTATTTTTTTCATCCATAAGTAAATCTTTCCATTTTAAGTTAACAAGCTCGTTTAGTAAGCATCCTGTTGTTGCTAAAAATATCATTATTACTCTATCTCTTATATTTAATTTAGGGAGTATTTCTACAAGTTGATTTATTTCTTGAATGCTAAGTACATCATCTTTAGTTTTAATTCTACTTACTTCTGGCTTTTTTACATAAGTAAATGGGTTAATTTCAATATACTTATTCTTATGCATAAAATTATAAAAACTATGTAAATAACTATAAATCTTCTCACTTGTAGATTTTGCATAACTATCTTTTACATATTCAATAAAATTGTGACAATCATATTTATTAACATCAAGTAAGTCTTTTTCTTCTAAATAAACTTTCATTAATATTACTTTTGATAAATAATCATGTTTAGTCGCAGGATTAAGTTTTTCTGAAAACTTATTAAATATATAAAACTCCTTCTCACTTAAAATAGTGTTATTATCCATAAATCCTCCTTTATTTCTATTACTATAAATATAACATTTTTTCTTTTATCTTGAATATATTTCTTATTGTTGATATACTTTTATTTAGTGTTTTTACAATTAAAAGTGTAAATTATAAAAAGCATCCACTTATTAACTAAATGGGGCTAATGTTTATTTGGAGGTAATAAAATATGAACGAATTTTTCGAAATTCTTAAAGTTATTATTTTAGGTATCGTCCAAGGTATAACTGAATGGTTACCAGTAAGTAGTACAGGTCATATGATATTAGTTGATCAATTCCTTCAACTAAATCAATCTAAGACTTTTGTAAGTACTTTCTTAGTAGTAATTCAGTTTGGTTCAATCCTTGCTGTACTTATGATATTCTTTAAGAAATTAAATCCATTCGACTCATCAAAAACTAAAACTCAAAAGAGTGAAACATTAAGCTTATGGGCAAAAGTTATCGTTGCTATAATACCATCAGGTGTAATTGGTGTATTATTTGAAGATAAAATCGATGAATTATTCTTCAACCCAACTACAGTTGCTATAGCTCTTATTGTCTATGGTGTTATAATGATAATGCTAGAAAATAGAAACAAAAAGCCTAAAGTTTCAGACTTCAGTCAACTTACATATAAGTTAGCATTAGGTATTGGTCTATTCCAATGCTTGGCCCTTATACCTGGTACATCTAGATCTGGGTCTACTATAATAGGTGCTGTACTTCTTGGTACATCTAGATTTGTTGCTACTGAATTTTCATTCTTCTTAGCTGTTCCTACAATGCTTGGTGCTAGTGCACTTAAACTTTTAAAAGCAGGATTTAGCTTTAGTGGATTTGAATGGGTACTATTAGCTACTGGTTCTATAGTTGCATTTGTAGTTTCTGTATTTGCAATTAAGTTCTTATTAGACTATATTAAAAAACATGACTTCAAAGCATTTGGATACTATAGAATTGTTCTTGGTATAATAGTTCTTGGATACTTCTATTTCACTGGAGCTGCTATGGTATAAATATTAAAAATAGAAACCTAGCATCAATTGGTTGCCAGGTTTCTATTTTTATTGTCTAGAATTAATTAGTAATTTAATTAAATCACTACCATCTTCATTCAAAGTCGTTATTATACTTAAATATTCAGTTGCTCTATTTATTGCTAAATATATTTTATTTAAATCCCCCACAAAATCATTTATTTGATAATCTTGTTCTTTATCATTTATAGTTTGATTATATAACATCTCTAATTCACAGAAAATTATAGCCTTATACTCTAAATTTTTAATAGAAAATATATTTGATATTGTCACTCCACTTTTTTTACTTAAATTGGTAAGAGTATCTTCTGCATAAATATATTCTATTTCTCTTTCTTCTAAAGCCTTTCTTATTAAATATTGGAAGTATATAGTTTTTCCATTTTTCAACCTTTTTTTATTATATGGATATACTATAGCAATATCAGAATAATCTAATCCTTTTTGTTTTGTAAAATATTCAATTTCCCAAAGTATAGCACTTAATTGCTCATCTAAATCACTTACTTTTACTATATCTACTACCTTACCTTCTTTTAGTACAGGATTAGTCCTTGTAAATATTTCTTTATTTAAGTTAGGTCTAAGCACTTTTATATATTCATTTGAATTTTCTACAAACTTATTTGTAAATTCAATTAGCTCTTTTGATTGCCTATAGTTTTTATCTAATATTATTTCTTGTCCAAATTCTAAGTTTGTAAAAGCTGGCTTAAATATATTTAAATGATTCGATATATTTAAGCTTTCACAGTAAAATACATTAAATATATATTTTGATTTGTATAAAAATTCTCTTATAAACTCTACTTCATTATTAGAGAAACTTTCTACTTCATCTATAAAAATTCCTTTAAACATATTTTTATTTTTTATTATGTTTTTAGCTTGTTTTATTAAGTTATTAAAAGCTTTTTCATAATCAGTTTTCAACATATTATAATCTACAACTAAATTATATTTCTTAGCTAACTTAAAAATAAATGAACTAAATGTGTGTACTTCTAAATTATTATTGTCTTTATAAAGAAGATTCAAACTTTCTATCAATTCATTTCTAAGTTGCTTTGTATAAGTAAATATCAAAAACTTATGATGTGGATATACTCTTGCTAATTTTATAGCTCGAGCTAACATAATTGATGTTTTTCCACTTCCTGAACCACCCTTAAATATGGTGTTTCCATAATATACTGAAATAGCCTTTTCAATTTGTTCTTTTTCTAACATTGCAGCACTATATTTATATTCATCATTATAAAAAGAAATTTTCTTAAACTTATCATTAATATGTAGTCTATTATTTAACAAATAATATTCTGGACATATATCTAATAATAATAAATTTAATTCTACTTCATTATTTATTCCTTTTAAATATTTATCAAGGTTACTTTTGTCTCCCTTTATTTTCTCTAATTTATTTTTATCTATAATATTATTATTTACAAAATCATCAAATCCACAGCTATCTTCTATTTCTACATAAGGCATAATAAATACATAATTATAATTTATATTTTGATTAAATTGATTCATCTTTAATTTCATAGATTCATATTCTTCATTCATAACTTCTAGTAATTCTTCTTCTAGAATAAAGTATAAATCCTCTGTAGTATCCATAAACTTTATAAATAAAATTTGATTATCTTTTATATAAAGTAAATCTGTATTAATCCCTTTAAAAGGAGTAACTTTAGGAACTATATTAATATTCTCTTGTATATTTTGGTAAAAGGTTTTTTCAACTTCTTTTAACTTTAATGCATCTAGTTGAGAGTTAATATTTACGTATTGGCTCACATTGATTCCCCCTTTATTTTATAATAAAATTATATCATTTTAATCTAATTTTTGCCATATTCCTTATTCATAAAATTAACTTAAGTCAATTCTCAACAATTATAAAAATAGAGGAAGTAATATACTTCCCCCTTATTTTATAATTTATAATTTTGTTCTATCCATACATGCATTGCTCTTCTTACTTGATTTTCTTTAACTTCATCAAACATAGTTCCTTCATTAGTTGTATATGTTTGAACTAAGTTTTCCACATTTGGCGGATATGCTAAAAAGTGGCCATCTTTATTTTCAAATCCAACACTTATTATATCGTATTGATCTCCATGTTCATTTAATACTACTCCATATTCTACTTCTTTTGCATTACCATTTGATTTTACTAATTTCACATACTGATTTTTTGCTAATTTGTTTAACATAAAAAAGTCATCCCTTCTCTTAGTTTTTATTATTATTACCATTTTATATTGCTAATATGATAATCTCCTAATAATGAATTCTATATTTACCAAAAATAAATTAAATGTAATACTATAATTTTCTTATTTTTTCACATAATAAATTGTGATTAAAGAATTAGGAGGTAAATAATATGTCAAATTTAAATTGTTCCGCAACTAATTGTGGATATAATAATTCTGGTAATTGCTATGCTGGTAAAATAAATGTAGATGGTAAAAGTGCAACAACTACATCAAATACTTATTGTTCAACATTTGTAAGTGGTCATAATTCTTCTTTTACTAACTCAACTAATTGTAACTGCACTAAACCAGATGATATAAAATGTGATGCAGTTAACTGTACTTATAATGATAATAAATATTGTAAGGCTGAATCAGTTAAAATTAATGCACATGATGCAAGCTGTGAAACTTTTATGCCTAGATAAAGAAAAAGTCTAACTCTAAATTAAAGAGTTAGACTTTTTCTTTATCTTTTAATTTAAAAATGCCTCAACAATTACACCTTCTGCTTCTTCTTCATCCATTCCAAAAGTTTGTAATTTTATAAGCTGCTCATTATTTATTCTACCTATAGCTGCCTCATGTACCATCTGTGCATCAGTATGATTTGCAGCTATTTCAGGTACAGATCTTACCTTAGCTTGATCCATTATTATAGAATCACATTGTACATGTGCCTTACATTTATCATTCCCAACAACTGCTGGATGGAATATTTGTTGTGAATTATTTTTTGCTACAGATCTAGATATTACTTGAACAGTTGCATCTTCTCCATTTAAATATACTGTCATATTTGATTCTGCAATCTGATTATCATGCGTCATCAGCTTTTCTATTACTACTAATTTTGCTCCTTTTGCAAGATTTGCAGTTGTTTCTCTTATAGTGGAATTTACACCTGCAATTTGTACCATTTCCATTTCACAGTAAGAGTTTTCTTCCATATTAACTATAGTTGTTGGATTTAATACTCTTTCTCCATCTCCTTTTCCTTCTCCATAATGTTTCTCGACATACTTAAGCTTTGCATCTTTTTTTATATTAAAAGTATGAACACCATCATGTTGACTTTTAGCATGTCCATCATTATGAATTCCACAACCTGCAATGATTAGTATGTCTGAGTTTTGCCCTATTTCAAAATCATTATATACTAAATCATTTAAACCTGACTCAGTTATGACTACAGGAATATGAACACTCTCGTGTTTCGTATTTTCCTTTACAATTATATCTATACCTGGCTTATCTTCTTTTGGAATAATATTTATATTTTCTGTACAGTGTCTTTGCACTCCCTTACCATTACTTCTTATATTAAAAGCACCAGTTGGTGTATCTGATATATCTGCAATAGTTTTTAATAGATCTTTAGTATCTTGATTCATGAGTAATTGCCACCTCTCTTCCCTTGCAACCACATTGTCTATTTATATCAACTTCTAATAAGGGTAGTATATCTTCTTTTGTTCCATTATGTTGTATTCTTCCATCTCCAATGACTATAATTTTATCAGCTAAATTTATAATTCTTTCTTGATGTGAAATTATAATTATTCCTTGATTTTTATTTTCACTAAACCCTTCAAAAGTATCTACTAGCATAGAAAAGCTCCATAAATCTATACCTGCTTCTGGTTCATCATATATTGAAAGCTTAGGATTTCTAGCCATAAGCGAAGCTATCTCTATTCTTTTAAGCTCTCCTCCAGATAAAGATGAATCTATTTCCCTATTTATATACTCCTTAGGACATAATCCTACTGATGATAAGTATTGACAACATCTTTCTTCTTCTATATTTTGTGACGCTGCAAGCTTTAAAAGCTTTTTGACAGTAACCCCTTTAAATTTTGGTGGTTGTTGAAATGCATATCCAATTCCAAGTTTTGCACGATCTGTTATGCTCCTATTAGTTATATCAATTTCATTAAATAATATTTGTCCACTACTTGGCTTTTCTATTCCCATTATAAGCTTAGCCAGTGTTGATTTTCCTCCACCGTTAGGACCTGTTATAACTACTATTTCTCCATCTTTAACAGAAAAACTGATATTATCAACTATTTCTGTCTTACCTTCATTGTTCTCAATCTTAAAAGATACGTTTTTAAGTTCAAGCATATTAACCCCTCTCTTCTGCTTTTAAAATAAGTTCTCTAATAATAATTATAGTATTTTACTGTTATTTTGACATTACTATTTTCTAGAATATAATTTACATTTTATTTGATAAATAAATATTTTTATTCTTATTTTAAATGGTATATTTTAATAGTAAAAAGATGTGCTTAAATTAAGCACATCTTTTATTTTTATATTTATTATTTCCAAGTCTATCCTAATTATTACAATTTATGTTTAGTATATTTATATGATTTTAGTTATATACTTTTCTATAAATCTACACGGATGATAAGACATCCTTGTTTCTCTAATATTCGCTATTCCCATATCATCTTCTCTATTTACAAAACCTTCATTATCAAATTCATTTATTAAGAACTGCTGATTTATAAACGTATAAAGACCTCTTATATTAGTATTAGCTTTTTCTGTATGAATTAATACCATATCATTATTTAATTTTTCACCAATTGTAAATGCTTGCAAAGTTTCATCTATATAAATACCTGCTATTTTTAATATATCTTTTAACTTATCATAATTATATAAAATATCTTTTACCCCCATAAATTCATATTTCATTTTAATATCAAATTCATCTTTAAACTGTTTATTTATATACCATAATTTCATAAAATTTAAACATTCCTTAAAATCTTCATTTTTAAGAAGCTTATATTCATATCTTCCACTATATTCTTTCACAAAACTATTTATATGATTTCTCTTTTTTCTATTTCCTCTTCCTTTTAACTCCTTCAAATCCTTTGCATAGTATATATAATCAAATGAATCTCTATCTTCATTAAATTTAAATTGTCCTTTATATTTATCCTGTAAATATAAAACTTCACTTTTACTTATACCCTTTAAATATATACTTCTATTTTCATATTTAAAATAATCTAATACAAAATCAACTGCCTTATAAATACTATCTAACATTGCTAACACATATATATCTAGTTCATTACTTTCATGTTCTTCGAGTATTAGCAAAAAATCTTCATCAGTATAATACTTTGTATTATATGCATATTTCCACATATACAATGTAGTAAAGTTAAAATCACAAGAGTCTCTATTTGATTTTAAAGTAAACTTATCAATTTCTTGCTTAGAGTCTATACTAATGTCTTTAAATATCATAATCTGCTCCTTAAGTTGCATATATTTACTTGAATCTCTCCCAGTATACCTTATCTTCTGATTGTACAGATTTAAAGTTTTCTCTTATAACTCTACAAATATAATATGCCTTTTCTCTTATTATGGGATAACTTAATTCACTAGGTATTTCATCTCCATCATAAAATAATAATTTAAATATTTCTGCCATATCTTCATTAGGATAAGTTTTAGAATATGTATTTATAAAACAAATACCTTCACTTGAATCACTATCAACCACTGTATTAGAATAATCATTTTCATATCCAATATAAGAGTAATTATACTTAGCATCATTAATTAAAAAATTATTCCATGATTGAAAATCATCACTATATTTACTTATCCTATTATCAATAATGTGCATTAACTCATGTTGCATATTATATTTTATATTAAACATAGATTGTTCTCCATCTAATACAATGCAGTTTCTCTTTAAATCATTATCACTATATGCATAACCTACTGGACTACTTATTGCATCATCTGCATTAGAACTTAACTTTCCAGTTATATATATATTGACTCCTGTCAATGAATTTTCATCAATTTCACTGCAAAGTTCATCTATAAATCCTCTTGGAAGCTTTGATAAAACATCATCTATTCCCCTTAATGCTCCTATTATATTATCTTCATTTTTTAACACCTCTCCTGTAAAATCTGGAAAATTCCCTATTGCATCCTCCTTTATAAATATATCTACATTATACTTTTCATTCATACTTTTTACTAATTCTTCTGCATCATTATAATTACTTACTTTCTTTTCTAATGTATTTAAATTTTTCATATCTATAAGTAAAAATTGTGTATTTGCTATATCAATATCACATTCTTGATATTCATTTAAACCTATTATAGCAACGTCTTTATTGTCAGAGAATGCTCCGAATTTATAAGTATACTCTGATTCTGTAAATAATTTTTCTTTATATATTAAATCACCATCTTCAATGGAATATATCCTGTAATTTTCTTTATCTAGATTATTATTTTCATATTCATATGTCATTATAAAATTACTATCTGCAAATAGTATCATTTCCTTATCGCTAGGATTTTCTAAGCTAATAGAATACATATATTCTTTATCTTTTGATGAATATATATC
>UWOR01000007.1 GCA_900604495.1 Desulfovibrio sp. Marseille-P6017
GACATAATAAGACCGTCTACATATTCAGTTACAAATAAAATTAATATTAGTAAAATACTTATAGCAATTATAGGAATAAATTTTTGACTTTCACCACTTGCAAATATATCAACTATAAATCCCATAATAAAATCAAATGCTATAACAGATAAAGCCGCCAAAGATATTGTAAGCACCCTTATGAAAAATAAAATCTTATATTTAAATACGTATTTCCATAATTTTTTCATTATACTCCCCCAATCTTTAAGTTATATCATTTTATTATAGTACTTTGAGTTGACTCTAAGTCAATATATTTTTTAATTATATTAAATAAAAAAGACTATAGATAATTTTACCTATAGTCTTTTTTTATTTATTTTACAAGTTCATTATATTCTTCTTCTGTTTTTGGAGCATTTAGTTCTCCATTTTTAAATTTATCCATTTGTTCGTTTACAAAGTCTAATATTTCTTGTGGTACTAAATTTGAAGTAGTATCAGGTATTCCTACAGCATCTTCATTTAATCCATATACTGAACTAGTTCCACCTTCAAAGTTTCCTTCAGTTAAAGCTTTTACAGTTTCATATACCCCTGCATCAACTCTCTTTATAGCTGAAGTTAAAACATTTTCTGGAGCTAAGTCACTTTGGTCTCTATCTACACCTATAGCGTATTTACCAAGTTCTCTCGCTGCTTCTATCGCTCCTGTTCCAACATCTCCACCTGCTATAAATATTATATCAGCCCCATTTTTATACATTTGAGTAGCTATTGCTTTACCTTTAGCTTGGTCAGTAAATGAGTTTGCATATTGAGCTTGTATCTCAGCATCTGGATTAGAAGCTTTTACTCCTGCCATAAATCCATATTTAAAAGTATCTATAACTGAAATTTGCATTCCACCTATAAATCCAACATTGTTTGTTTCACTCATTTTACCGGCTATTAAACCTGCTAAGTAAGCTGATTGCTCTGCATTAAATAATATCGACTTTACATTTGATGGTATTTCTTCATAAGTTTCATCTACTATTGCAAATTTTTGATCTGGATATGATTTAGCTGCTTCTTCTATTGTAGGAGCTAACTTCATACCTACACCTATTATTAAATCAGTCCCTTGATCTACTAATGTTTCTACATTTTGCATGTAATCTGCATCTTGAGTAGATTCTAAGTATTTAACTTCAACACCCAATTCTTTTTCAGCTTTTTGTAATCCTTCCCAAGCTGATTGGTTAAATGATTGGTCATTTACCCCAGCAACATCAGTTATCATTGCTACTGATATTTTATCATCTTCTTCTGTGTTTGATGAACATCCTACTAATAAAGATGTTGATAATACTGCTGTTGTTGCTATTGCTAATAATTTTTTTAATTTCATTGATTGTACCTCCGTTGTCTTAAATAACTCTTTATGATGACACTCCGTACAATTACATATTAAGTATAAGTTTTATACTAAATTATAAAAAAATCCTCTTATCAGAGGTGATAAAAGGATTATTACACAAGTTTACTCTTCACTAAATATGTAACCATTCTTTATAGCCTCTCTGGACCAAATTAAAGTATCAAAATTATTTCTTAGAAGAGAATACTATTATTTATGATTTATGTCAATATTTTTTAATTAAAATTTGAAAATTTATTTTATATTTATATTTTTGTCGAATATTAGTGTTGATATCACTATAATAATTAGATTATGACGAAACAAAAAAATCCATTTCAGAAGTCATATTCATGTAATATTTAAATATATGATTTTATTAATTTTATAATTATTTTTTACTTATAGGTAGTAATATTTCAAATACTGTTTTATAATTTTTCTTAGCATCAACAAGTCTTATAGCTCCACTATGAGCTTCTATTATTTTTTTACTCAATGCCAATCCTAATCCAGACCCTTGTTTTGTTCGAGATTGCTCTCCTACTACAAATGGGTCAAAAATATTTTTGGCTATTGATTTTGATATTCCTACCCCATTATCTCCTATTATTATTCTTACCTTATCATCTATTTCTTTTATATTAAATAAAATAGATACCTTATTTTTATTATGTTTAAGTGTATTAGAAACTAAATTTTCAAATACCCGTTTTAATTGAACTTTATCAATATCACAATAAATAACACTTTCTGGTATGTCCGCATTTAGTTCTACTCCACTAATATATAATTCATTATATTTTTGAGCAAGATAAGCTCTAATATATTCACATATATCCATTTTTTCTAAAACTAATTTGTACTCTGGATGCTCCATTTTACTATATTCATGAAATGTATTAATAAGTTCATCTAAATTATCTGCCTTTTGATAAATAGTCATAAGATATTGATTCTTTTCATCTTCATTCACTAAATTATCACACACGGCTTTTGAATATCCTTTAATAACAGTTATTGGTGTCTTTAAATCATGTGATATATCAGCAAGCATTTTCTGCTTTTCTTCTTCTAGTCTTTTACTTCTTTGTTCACTTTCATATAATTTACTCGACATATCATTGAAACTACGGAAAATATCCGCAAACTCTTTTGGTCCTTCATATTGTAGATAAGTCCTTCTAATACCATTTTTAAAATCTACAATAGCTCCATTTAATATTTTTAATGGTTTTTTTATCTTTTTATTCATCCATAATATAAATAAAATAGCTAATATTATGTATACTACAATAAATGCGATAATAGATTCATTTGTAGCATTACTTAATCTTTTAGCAATTGAGTCCCCAAATCTAGGTATATAGCTTATTAATGTAAAATCTTCATTATTTTTGTTCTTAAATTTATACTTTCTTACATCATATTCTTTAAACTCTTCTCCAGTAAGGTATTTAAACTCATTTTCAGTAAAAGATTTTCTATTAGTTTTTATATTTGTGTAAATTAAATTTAAGTCTTTGTCTATAATATATATTTTATCTCTATTCTCATCACTATAATAATTTATAGTTACAGAGGTATTTTTTTCATTTTTAGAATTATAGTATTCTTCTACTCTTATTTCACATTGTGGTAAATAACTTTGTATACATTCAAGTTCATCTTTTGTATATTCCTTATTTATCTTATCACCTTTACTTTTATATACAACATTATTATCTTTATCTAAAACTTCTATATATGATCCCTTACCCATTAACTTTTCTATAGGCATTCCTCCATACTCTTCTTTAGAAACTAAGCTAGCATAATCTACTAAATCATTTACTTTAGGCTCTCTCATAATAGCATCATATCTATAGTTAGATATTAACATTATAGTTCCTAGTAAAATAGCAATAGCCATTGTAAAAAATATATAGTTCCTAACCAGAAGAGTGAATAGACTTCCTTTTATACCCTTATTTATCTTCAATTTTATAACCTATTCCCCTTACAGTTTTTATATATTCAGGATTTTTAGAATCATCTTCTACTTTTTCACGAAGTCTAGAAATATGAACCATCATTGTATTATCATCATTAGAAAAATATTCTCCATTTATATCTTCATAAATTTGTACTTTTGTATATACTCTTCCTGGTGTTTTCATAAGCAACAATAATATTTTATATTCTGTTGGCGTAACAGTTATTTCTTGTCCTCTTTTAAACAGTGCTAATTTTTGTCTATCTAATACTAAGTCACCTACTACTAATTTACTACTTTCATCACTATATTTGCTTGGATTATTCAAATGATAAAACCTACGCAAATTAGAATTCACCCTAGCCACTATTTCTAACGGATTGAAAGGCTTTGTAATGTAATCATCTGCACCTAAATTGAGCCCTAATATTTTATCACTATCTTCATTTTTTGCAGATAAAATAATTATTGGTACATTATACTTTTCTCTTACTCTCTTTGTAAGCTCATATCCATCCATTTTAGGCATCATTATATCCATAACTACTAAGTCTATTTTTATATTTTCTACTATTTTTAATGCTTCAATGCCGTTATTTGCTGAATATACATTATAACCATCATTTTCTAAATATATTTTTAATAATTTTATTATATCTATATCATCTTCTACTACAAGTATATTATAACTCATGATTATTTTCCTCCATATTTTCTTATTTCTCATTATACTCTTTTATTGTTTTAAATTTATATTCCCGAAATTTTTATATAACTATTACTTACATTATAATAGCATAAATTTAAGCTCTTATTATAATAAGCTAATGGAGACGAATTATCCAAGTTTTCTCTTATATTTTTTATATTTTTTTTCATATCATCTAATAAAATATCATTTTCTAATAAAAATGTTAAATCTTCATATATATCTGTTCCTCTTGTCCATATTACTTTTCCTATTCTATGCTCTTGAATAAATTTTGCATTTCCAATTTCTTGACATAAAAAAGGTCTTATAACATATAGTGGCGTAGTAGAATGTATTGCTTCAAATAATGTAATTCCACCAGACTTTGTAATAAGTAAGTCTGCTTTTTTCATATAATCATAAACATTATCACAGTATCCTAATACATTTATATTTGGATAACTTTCTTTAATTTGTTTTATTAACCTTTTATTTTTACCAGCAATAAAAGTAATATTTATATTCTCTATATTTGATAAATAATCTAATATTTTATCCCCTTGAGGTATTAGGCCTAATCCCCCTCCCATTATTAGTATTTCTTTATTATTTTTTCTTATTTCGGTAATCGCTTGGTCTTTAAAATCATGTTTTACAGGTATACCACATACTATTATTTTTTCTTTTCCTACACCTTTTTTAATCAATGATTCTTTGGTTTGTTTACTACCTACAAAATACATATCTGTATTTTCACAAATCCATTCTTCGTTTACATCTATATCTGTTATATAAGTAAATAAAGGAATATTCTTATTTTTTATTTTTTTATATGCAGATACATATTGACTACAAATTGGAAAAGTTGATATTATCATATCTATGTTTTTATCATTTAATAAAATATCTATTTTTTTTGCTACTAATGCCTTAATAGGCGTACTAGGATTTCTTGATGCTATTATATTAAAATAATTATACATTAATAAAAATTTACTTACTACGAAATTAAATACTCTATATATTATTTTACTTATTTTAGGAAATATATAATCTACTACATCTATTATCTCTATATTTGCATATGGCTCATCTAAAAGTATTTCCTCTTTTATAGCTTGAGCTGCGGAATAGTGTCCCATGCCAAATGCACCTGTCAATATCAAAATTTTCATAATAAAATTACCTCTCATATTTTTTATTAATATTATTATAAAATATGATTCTTACACTATCCTTTAAAGATTCTTACAAATTCTTAATATTCACCTTACAATTTTTAAAATAAAAAATCACCCTATAAATTATATAGGTGATTTTTGTATTTTTTCTAACCTAATTAAATACTCTTTTATTCTAATTCCTTCTTTAGAACTACCTAAGTATCCACCAATACTTCCATCTGATTTAATTACTCTATGACATGGTATAAATATTGGTATTGGATTTTTAGCATTTGCATTTCCAACAGCACGTGATGCATTCTTGTTTCCAACTTTTATTGCTAGTTCTTTATATGTTAATTTGTGCCCATATTTAATAGTTTTTAAATTATTCCAAACATTTACTTGAAATTTACTTCCTTTAATACTTAAGTCTAAGTCAAAATCTTTTCTTTTTCCCTGGAAATATTCATTTAGCTGCTTACTTGCTTCTTTCAATGTATAAGTTTCTTTTAATTCAAAATTATCATCAACTTTGTAAAAATCTAAATTTGTTATTTTACTGTTTTCTTCTCTTATTATAATTCTACCTATTACTGTATCATAATACCAACCATATACCATTCAACTTCACCCTAAATCTCTAAATTACTTATATTTTATTTGTTAATTTTATTATTATTACTAACAAATTACAAGGCCTAAAAAAGTTTACTTAAAATAAGTAGAAATGGAGAGAATATGAGATTCTCTCCATTTCTACTTATTTTAAATATTAGCTGTATGAAGTATTGAACTGTAATTTATGATTAATCTATCAAATGATTTATGATCTGACTTATATCCAATACCATCTCTTTTTTCATCCTCATTTACTAACTTGTATTCTTCGCATGCTTTTTTTATCTTTTCTTTATCTTTTAAAGATATTGTCTTATAAATTATTTTTTCTTCTTTTGGTATATATTTTTCATATTCTGGTTTAACAAAGTACCTTACATCTTTTATCATCCCTGCATTATATAAAGATTGAATAACAGATCCATTTTTTAAATGTTGTAAATGCCAATCTAATTTATAAGTATGTGCTATATGAGTAACACTTTTTAATTCTTTTTCAAATTTTAAAGCTACCTGCTCCATTAAGTCAAAGCTAGTAGATCCTGTATTATTTATTCTAGGTAGTAATACTACATTTTCACGTTTTATCCCTAATTGATTTACAGCTGAAAGAAATTCTCTTTCTCTATATTCGTATTTATCTATATTACTCATATTTTCAAAGAGTTTTTCATTGTTAAATACCTTTATTCCTGTTCCATAAGATACCTGAACTATATAAACATGATCAGCACCTACTTCATTTATGGCTTCAATTATTGCACTTGATGCCCATAAAGTTTCATCATCTTGATGCTGAGCATAAAATACTACATTTTCTTTAAATTTTATATCTGCATAACTTTCTTCATCACTAAATCCTAATATAGAAATACTTGAAACTAATATTATACTTATACATATTATTAACTTAAAAATATTTTTCTTCATTATGACTATCTCCCCGTTACAAAAATATTAAATTTAAGCTAATTATACATAATAAATATTACTATATCCTTAACATAATATTACAATTTATTAATATTATATTAAAAAAATCTCAGATCCAGGACCTAGTGGTAATTCAAAGATATACCAAACTATAAATAATGTTGTCCATCCAACTAAAAAACCTATTGAGTACGGTGCCATAGTAGTTATTAATGTTCCAATACCAACTTTCTTATCATATTTTTGGCAAAATGCAACTATCAAAGCAAAGAACGGCATAAGTGGTGCGATTACATTTGTACATGAATCACCAATTCTATAAACAACTTGTGTTAACTCTGGTGATAATCCAATTCTCATAAACATTGGTACAAATATAGGTGCCATAAGTACCCATTTAGCTGAATCAACTGCTATAAATATATTTATTATAGATGTTAATATTATAAAACATATTATAAGAGGTAGTCCTACAAACCCTGTACTTTCTAAAAATCTGGCTCCGCTTACTAATATAATAGTTCCTATATTTGAATAATCAAAATATTTTACAAACTGAGCTGCAAAGAATATAAGTACTAAAAAGCTACTTATTCCTCCTATTCCTTTTACCATTAGTTCTATAATATCTTTATCATTTTTTATAGTTCCTGATCCTATTCCATAAAATATTCCTGGAACTAAAAAGACTCCGCCCATTATAGGTATTATACTACTCATAAATGGAGATGTTAGTATCCCTCCAGTCTCTGGATTTCTTAATATACCATTTTTAGGTACTATTAGCGCTAAAATTATAAAAATATATATTAGTAATGAAATAATACCAAACTTCATACCTCTTTTTTCTTCTTTAGATATATCTTCTACTATATATCTTTCTTCACACTCATACTCTCCAAGCCTTGGTTCTACTACTTTTTCTGTTATATACGTAGCAATAATTGTTATTACAAACGTTGATGCTACCATAAAGTACCAATTTGAAGTCGGTTGTACAAAATAATTTGGATCCAGAATACGAGCTGCTTCTGTAGATATTCCTGCAAACATTGGGTCGTTACTTCCTATTAGTAAATTAGCACTCCATCCTCCAGAAACACCTGCAAATGCTGCGGCTAATCCAGCAATTGGATGTCTTTTAAAACTCATAAATATTATTGCACCTAATGGGACTAGAACTACATATCCTGTTGATGATGCCACATTTGACATAATACCAAGTAATACAACCATTGATGTAACAAACCTTTTTGGAGTTACTTTTGCAATTTTTCTTAAACCTGCTTATAAAAATCCTGTTCCTTCTGCTACTCCTACACATAAAATTATTGTAAATACTGCTCCTAATGGATAAAAACTAGTAAAATTGCTTATAACATTTGTAAATATAAATCTTATACCATCTGCTGATAACAAACTTTGAGCTGTTACAGTATTTTGAACTATTGCTTCTGTTGTAGTATCTACTGCCTCATATGTAACATTTGTACCCATGCCCCCCATTATTGCTGATAATATAACTATAGATACACTTAAAATTATAAATAATGTTGCTGGATGAGGTAATAAATTACCTATCATTTCAACATAATCTAGTACTCTTAATAATTTACTTTTTTCTTTTTTTAATTGAATATTTTTATCCATACTTTGCTATCCCCCTAACTTTCTGTATTTTATCTCATCTAATAACAGGTTCTCGTTAATTATATATTCTCCTCTTAAAATAAAAAACTAGACGAAAATTTTCATCTAGCTTTTATATTAGTCAATATTTATCAATTCATATTCTCTAAAGCCAAGACCTAAGCTTTCAGCTGATATTACAGTATGAATACCATTTCTAGATTCCATTCTTTCAATTAGATATGATTTACCTGGATCTTTAGATTGATATACTAAATCTACTGAAGCTTGATCTAAGGCTACTGGATCGGTTGATGCTAAAATACCTATATCAGCCATTTTAGGCTCATCTGGATTAGCATCACAGTCACAATCTACAGATAGTTTATTTGCTACATTTATATATACAATATTTTCTCTTCCCATAAAATCCATAACTGATTTATCCGCATCAGCCATTGATTCTAAGAAAGAATCATGGTCAGCAGTAAACATATCCTCAAAATTTCCACCTTCTCCAGATGTGTGTATGTGTAATTTTCCTCTAGAAGATCCTAGTCCTATAGACATATTTTTTAGTGCTCCACCAAACCCTCCCATTGCATGACCTTTAAAATGAGAAAGTATAAGCATTGAATCATAATTTTGCAAATGATTACCAACATAGTTCTCTCTCAAATTCTTACCACATTTTACTAAAATAGTCATATCACCATCTTCATCTAATATATCACATGGTGATATAGCTTTAAATCCATGCTTTTCTATAGTTTCCCAATGTACATTACTTTCATTTCTTCCACCAGGGTAAGCAGTATTGCATTCAACTATTGTTCCATTTAATTTATTAACAAGATCTTTAATTAAATTAGGTTCTAAGAAATTATGTCCACCAGGCTCTCCTGTAGAAATTTTAACAGCTACTTTTCCTTTTAGAGTTACTCCCATAGCCTTATATATTTCAATTAAACTATTTGATGTTATTTCTTTAGTAAAATATACTTTAGATTTTACCATAATAAATTTCTCCTTTTTATTTTTAGGATTTTGATGTCTAAGTATAAATATGTTAAGCTGTTATTCCTAAAGTTATTATTTATTTTTAACAAAATTAATTTCAAATCTATTCTTAGTATAGTACTTGAAGCTAACTCTAAGTCAAGGTATTTATCATGAAATATTTATTTATTTTTAATAAAAAACTCTCCAAGATACTATTTTCTTGAAGAGCATTTTCTATATTATTTCCATTTGAATTCATTCTAAATTTATTAGTGTTATAATAAATACTTTTACAACCACATTGCGAACAATTTCATATATATTTAATTTTAAATCGTTCATTTTATATCCCCTTTTAAACATTTAATATTAATATATATGAAATAATAAAATGGTATTATGAATTATCTATTATATCATTTTATTTAAATTATAATAAACCTTGAGATTTATAAATTTCTAAGTTTTTTATTATATAACTTAATGTACAAAACTCTTTATCTATTCTTTCCCCTATTAGCATTAATCCATCTATTAATTGCTTTTCTTTAAAGTTTTCTAAAAGTATCATTATACTTACAAAATTAATTCCACCATCTTTAGTATCTAATGTTCTAGATTTTTTAACAAATTCATTTTCCATTGCACTTTTTATTGCACATTCTAATCTTTCACTAAGTTCTATCACTGGCATTTCCTTGAATATTTTTACTTTAGATGAATCTATATTAAGATTTTTTGATTTAGATATATCTGTATTTAAGAATATTACATTTTTAAATTTTGCTCCTGAAAAATCTACATCATCTAAATTAGTAGATTCAAATACCGTATTTTCAAATTTTGCATTCTTAAATTTGCTTTTCTTTAAATTTGCTCCTATTATTTCTGATGATTTAAATGTACATCCATAAAAATTGCAAGATTTAAAATGTGCTCCTCTTAAACTTGTAAAGTTAAAATTTGAGTTTGAAAAATCCGTATTGTAACAATTACTTCTTTTTAAATCTTGATACATAAAATTTTTATTCATTTTTATTGCTTTATTATATTTTAATCCTATTTCTGTTTTTGGTTTATTATTCATTTTGCCTCCATATTTTAAAAGTTTATATAGTTATATATAAATCATTGTATTAATTATTTTTTATATAAGTATTCCTAATATTAACATATAACCTATACCATAACAAGGTTATTATACGTTGATATTGATGATAAATACTTATAATTTTGATATAATAACATTAAATTTAAATAGGAGATAATAAAAATGAATAATAAACTTAATAATCAGGATACTTCTAATAAATATAAATGGAATAATGCTATGATTTTAGATAAAATCCAATACGTTTTAAAAGATGAAAATTTAGATGAATTAGAACTTACTGAGGAATTTTTAGAACATATAAAATCTCAACTAAGTGAAAGTATTTCATCTGAAGAAATAAATAAATCAGCATACATAGTAGCTCAAAATATTGACGAATTAAAAGTTTTACCTAATGAAGATATAAAAGATTATATATTAAGATTAAAAAATTATTTAAATAATACTACTTTAAAGTGTATCAAATCTGAATATAAAGGAATTGAATTTGATGTTTATCAAGATTCATCTGTTGATGATGTTTTTAGTGAATACTACTCTAAATATGACCAGACGTACGGAATATCACAGATGCTTTCAGATTTAGGTCTAAAATAATTTATTAATAATATTAAATAAAATAATAAGTGAATGCTATTAAAGTATTCACTTATTTCTTTATATTCTTATATAAAATTATAATTTAACTAGATTTTATATAAAAATATAACTACAATTAATATGCAAGACTTTATAATAATTGGATGATTTTATATGTTTGTTAAAAATGAATGCCTTATAGATGAAGCTAAAAAAAGTAAGAAGTTACCTAACATTGTCTGGGCAATTATTCTTACATTAATATTTATGAATATAGGTTCACTTATTGGGGCCATTGGTGTAACCCCTTTATATCTTATCTTAAATAGATTTAATATATTTCAAAGTAACCAAGATTTATTATTTTTATTAATAACATTAGTTTCATTTATATTTATATCTCCTAGTATTTATAAGAGTAAAGTTCATAGAAAAAAGACAATTTTCTTCTATTGGATTTAATAAAAATAATTGGAGCAAAAAATATTCTTTAGGATTTATTATTGGAATACTTATGATGTGTGCTGTGGTTTTAATATTATTTATATTTGGATTTGTAAGTCTTGAAAATAATCCAACTCAACCAATTGGTATATCTGCTTTAAGTGGAGTTTTAATTATTTTAATAGGATGGATTATTCAAGGTGCTACTGAAGAAATTGTAACTAGAGGATGGCTAATGAACATTTTAGGAGCAAGATACAATATTGGTATAGGTTTATTTATATCATCAACTTTATTTGGTTTATTACATTTAACTAATCCTAATGTAAGCTTTATTGCTGTAATAAATATAGTATTAGTTGGTATTTTTTATGGCCTATATGTTATAAAAACTAATGATTTATGGACTGTTTGTGGTATGCATTCTGCTTGGAATTTTGCCCAAGGTAATTTATTTGGATTTGAAGTTAGTGGTATAAATGTTGAGGTTTCAAGTTTAATAGATTTAAACTTAGTTGGAAATAGGTTTATATCTGGTGGAATTTTTGGACCTGAGGCAGGTCTTAGTGCTACTGTTGTATTACTTCTTTCTATTGGTATTTTAACTTATTTAGATAAAAAAGAATATTTTAATTCCCATTCTATATATTAGATCAAATAATGTATTTACATTTAAAAGGAGGTATCGCTTTTATGAAAGTCTTCATCTTATCATGTGGTGTTTTTGAACCCGAGTTAAATGAAGTTTTAAAAGAAATTAAAGAAGAAAAAATCTTTGACGATGATATTAATCTAAAATATTTGCCCTTTGGCCTTCATGTAAATTTAAATAAGTTAAAATCAGAGATAGTTAATAATTTAAATAAGATTGATGCAGATAAAATTATTTTACTATATGGAAGTAAATGCCATTATAAGTTCCATGATTTTTTAAAAAATTATGATAATGTTATTACTTTTAGTGAAGCAAATTGTATGGAATTAATAATCAAAGATAAAAAAAATAAAAGAAGTATTATTGATAATAAAAATTTATATATAACGTCTGGATGGGTTACTAAGTTTGATGAATTAAATAAGTTTGCAAATGCTGTTGATATTTATGATATTAGACAACAATATGGTCAATATGAAAATATTATAGTCGCAGATACTAGCTCTTGTGATATAACTGATGATATGATTTTTGACCTATTCGAAAAAATTCAGGTTCCTATAGAAGTAGAACATACTGATATTAATATTTTTAAAAGTAAAATTGTTAATGCTATAAAAACTTCTTTATAACTTTATTATTTACATAAAAAAGTATGTATCACTATTATTAGTGATACATACTTTTATTTTATTGTTAATGGCAATATTGGCTTCTAATAATTTTATATTTGATTTACTATTAATTATTTAATCAACTTTACTCTATCTTATCATTTAAAGTCTCACTAAATTCTTTAAAGTTAGGATTATATTGTATAAATGATTTGTTCTTATACAGAAACGCTTTGTTTGGGCAATGACTCATACATCTTTGACAAAGTATACAGTTTTTATTAAAATTAGCATTCTCTTCTATTTTAATACAATTAACAGGACAACTCTTTTCACATAGTTTACAATTATTACATTTATTTATATCAATATTAATCTTCTTAGTTAAAAATCTCGTATAGTAATTATAAAATATCTTATAAATCTTATCTACCATAGTTACATTAAAATTATTTTTGGGATAAACTTTTATTTTTCCATTAAAAAAATCTTTTATTTCTTTTTTTATTAATACTTCACTCTCTTTTATTAATTGTTTCTCTTCTTCTTTTGACGACATTTCAAACATGAAATTATAGAAATTATTAGGCATTGGTATATACATACAATATCTAATATTAATAAATGGAAATCTATTCATAAAATGTTGAAATGCAAAACTTTCCCTCTTAGCTCCTTGAGTAGTAAAAAGCATACAGTTTCCTTGATATTCTCCTAGATACTTTTCTACATATTCAAGTAATATATCTGGATATCTTTCTACATATATAGGACCTCCTATTATCAATGATTCATAGTCATTTGGATTTATTATATCTTTTTCTATATTTATTAATTTAACTTCTTTTCTATATCTTTCTAACTCAGTTTTTATATTTTTGGATACAAACTTTGTATTTCCTGTTCCAGAAAAATATATAATCCCTATCTTATTCATAACTTTTAATCATCTCCATAAAAATTTATTATAACTAGATATTCTATCATATAAAATTATATTATTTAGTAACCTATTAATTTATTACGTTTTATTTAAACTTATTCTGAATAAATTTATAATAAATAATGGTTTTGAATAAAGTAAAAAACTACTAGATGTGTGATTAAATCTAGTAGCTTTTATTAAAAAATAAATAATTATTTTAAAATATACTTCAAATTTTTATCTAAAATGCTTCCATTTATCTTAAAAACTCTATTCTCATCTTTAGGTAAATAAATAGATATACTATTATATCCTACATTATATTTACCTTCTGTTTTTAAGCTTATTGATATATCAAAATCAGTAGTAATTACATTAAATTTATATAAAAAATGATTATTTTCATAGTCATTTGTAATTCCATCATCTTCAAAGAATTTATATTCAAATGTAGAATTTCCTTTTGGAGGGAATATATAAAATGCTCTTTCATCATTTTCTTTGCTATTAAAGGTTACATCGGCTTCATTTATAGGTATTATACTGCCACCTTGAACTAATACTGGTGAATACTCTAAAGGAGCTGGTATCGTAACTGTCTTTCCACCTTCATACCATTCATGAGTATTAAAATCATACCATCCAAAATCATTTTTAGGAAGATATACAAGTCTCTCTTTATCACCTTTATTCACTACGCAAGCAACTAATAATGCATTACCTAGCATAAATTCATCATTTTCTTCAAATGTATTTTTATCTACATTTCCAAAATCATATAGTGTTGGCTTTACTATCGGTTCGTAATATTTGTGTGCTTTATAAAGTAAGTCATATAAATATGGTATTAGACGATTTCTTTGCTTCAATAAATTAGATATAGTTTTTGTGTATTCTGGATACATCCATGGCTCATTTACAGTCTTGTCATCATTCCAAGAATGTATTGTAAATCGAGGATACATTATTCCCTGTTGTACCCACCTTACAAATAACTCTGGCTCTGGTGCATTTCCAGAGAATCCACCTATATCATGACCATGATTGTATATTCCAGACAAACTTAATCCATTTCCCATTTTTATATTATATTTTAGTGTTTTCCATGAAGTGTAATTATCTCCACTCCAAGTTTGAACGTATCTTTGTATCCCTGGACATCCAGATCTTGATATTAAATATGGTCTTTCACTTGGATTAAACTCTTTTTGAGCTTCAAATGATGATTTCATCATCAGTAATGGCATTATAGATCTAACAAGCTCTAAATCTATCTCTTTTCCAAATCCATTTAATTTATTATTTCCCCATATTTCATATTCATTATTATCATTCCATGTAGAATCTATTCCATACTCTAAAAGCTGTTTCGTTACTTGTTCTTTCCACCAATTTATAGTGTCAATATTAGTAAAGTCTAAGTGTGCACCTAATTCATCCCAGTATTGACATAAATAAGGTGTATCAGAATTTTCTTCTTTTACAAATAACCCTCTTTCTTTTAACTCCTCAAACATTGGATGATCTAATAATAAAGCCGGCTTTATGTTTGCACATAATCTTAAACCTTTTTTATGAAAATACTCTGTCAGTTTCTCAGGTGAAGGTATCTTATCTCTATTCCAGTTAAATACATACCTCTTATCACCTATTGATGTATATCCTGACGATAATTGGAATGATCCACTTAGTATATCGTTTTCTTCACATAAATCAACAAACTTCTTTAACTGCTCTTCTGCATCTGGTGAATCTGTATATGTCATAGTTGATCCTGAATAGTGTAAACTCCATTTAGGTGAAAATGTTGTCTTACCACTCATCCAACTGAATGTTTTAACTATAGATGGTATATCTTTTTTAGCAATTACATAATAATCTAGATCTCCATTTATTGAATAAAAATATCTATAGTGTCCATGATAATTATCTAACTCTTGACCCATATCAAATATTGCATTAGACATATTATCATAGAATATACCATAAGATAAATTAGTTTCTTCATCTCTAGTTATATAAAAAGGTATATGTTTATATAGTGGATCTGTACTCTCTGCATCATAGCCCATAGCATCTATGTTTAGCATTCTATACCTTTTTCCATATCTATTTAAATTTCCTGCCTTCTCACCTAAGCCAAAATACTGTTCTCTTCTATTTCTATTTATATAGTGATATATACCATCACCAAGCTCTCCTTTAAAATTATATGCTTGAGTCTGTCTATCTCTCATAAATTCAACTCTTTTATTATCATCTACATAATACCAAGTAATCCTAAAATTAAGTAAATTTATTGATGCCTCCACTTTTGAAGTAGATATTTTTACAAATTCATCACTTTCATCTAATTTAAATTCTGGCAAGCTAAATCCTGTTGTATCAAACTTATCTCTTCCTTCAAAAGGTATATCATCCATGCCAGGAGCAACTAACCATGTTTTATCTAACTTTAATCCATCTTCTTTATGTATTATAACTCTTAATATATCCTCTTCTAATACTTGTACTTTAGCAACTATATCTTCACTAGAAAAGCTAACTATATTATCTTTATTGTTTATAAGTTTAAACTTAAAATTTCTAATCGACATATTTAATCTCCATATACTCATAAATTTTATTATATTTAAATTTTATATTAGTATACTTAATTTTTATTACAATTAAAATGCATATAATTGCTTTAATTATTGTTATTCTTGCTATTTTTTAATTCTATATTTTAGTATATATTCATACATTCTTTATGAATTTGTTTTAATTTACTTGGAGAAAACCCATATTCTTTTTTAAATGCTCTATAAAAACATGCATAATCACTAAAACCACAAACCTTATATACTCTATTAGCAGGCATACCTTCTAATAAGTGCTGCTTTCCTATACTTAATCTTTTTTGTATAACATATTGGTAGTATGATATATTCATAACATCTTTAAATTTATGAGATATAGTATATTTGTTAATAAAAAATATTGATGCAATATTATCCAAAGATAAATCTTCTGTTATATGTGCATTTATATAGTGTAATATACTACTTATTAATGTATCTTTACTTCCACTCATTATATTTTTTGTTCTATTGTATAACTCTCTATTATACATTGTTAAAATTTGAATAATAATTGAATAACCTTCACTCTTATAACAATACTTCTTTTCTTCATAAGAATCAAAAAGTGATTTAAAAGCGCCTTGAAGTGTTGATGCAATATATCCTTTACTTCTAAGTAAAAATGATTTATTAAAAGATTCGTCTTTAAAAATGTCCGCATCTTCATCTAGCTCAAAAATTTTATTAATGGCAAATACAGATATCCAAAGTACATATCTTTCATAAGGTACATCAAAATTATGAATAATTGGATTATGAAACACACCTGGAGGTATAAATAATAGATCTCCTTTTCTAAATGATATATATAATCTTCTACTATATAATCTAAATTTCCATCTATAAGAAATAGTAACTCATAAAATTCATGATAATGAAGTGGTACCTCGGGAATTTCAGTATCTTTATAATAATAAACTACAAAATCTTTCTCCGGCATATACATATAAGTTTTATGATTAGTCTCTGTTTTTTTCACAATATCCCCCTCAATAAACTGAATTAATCTATATTATTTTAAATTTATATTTATAATATATCATAATTCTTCTTATTTCATAAAAAAAACACATTGATAAATTTATCAATGTGTTTTTGATATATAATTACATAAAAACTATATACTAGTTATTCATATCCATGAATATCTTTTCTGGAGTCATCGGAAGGCTATTAATTCTAACCCCAACACCGTTATATATAGCATCTTGAATAGCAGGAGCAGGAGTATTAATAACAACCTCACCTATACTTTTTGCTCCAAATGGACCTGTTGGCTCATAAGTCTCAACAAAATCAACTCTAACAGTACCAATATCACTTCTAGCAGGAATCTTATACTGCATAAAGCTATTACTATCCATTTGACCACTTTCTAAATATCTTACTTCCTCAAATAAAGCAAGACCTATACCTTGAACTATACCACCTTCAGTTTGTATAGTAGCAAGATTTCTATTAATAACAGTACCACAATCAACTATTGCAACATAGTCAATAATCTCAACCTTACCAGTTTCCTTATCAATCTCAGTTTCAACAAATCCTGCTATATAAGGAGGTGGTGAAACTGGACTTCCATGAGATGCAAATCCATTTAACTGAATCTTATTAGGTCCAACTGTAAAATCAACAGCTAAATCAAATACAGATATAGATTTATCATCACAGAATACCTTCTCTCCATCAAACTCAGCAAGCTCTTTAGCTATCTCTAGCCTACTAGCTCCTACTTCTATTATCCTTTCTCTTAATTGTTGACATGCTTTAACTACCGCCATACCAGTAACATAAGTTGTACTTGATGCATAAGATCCTGGATCATAAGGTACTATATCAGTATCTGCAGATACAACAGTAACCTTGTCCATAGTAGTTTCTAAAATATCACATGCCATTTGTGCAAGTATAGTATCACTTCCTGTTCCCATATCAGTAGAACCAACATATAGCGTATAGAACCCATCATCATTTAGCCTTATCTCAACTGAAGATGTATCAATTCCAGCTATTCCAGAACCTTGCATAGTAAGTGCCATTCCAACGCTTCTTACTTTTCCATTTCCAAGGTCACGTGATGGGTATTTTTCATCCCATTTTATCATCTCTTTACCTTTTCTTATACATTCCGCTAAATTTGCACTATTTATAGATTTATTATATGCAAAAGTAACTTCACCTTCTTTGACTATGTTTTTAAGTCTTAATTTTACAGGATCCATATTTAACTTAGTAGCTAATTTGTTTATAGTTGATTCAACTGCAAAGCATCCTTGAGTTGCTCCATATCCTCTAAAAGCTCCTGATGGCATTTTATTAGTATAAACTACATTACCTTTAAATCTAGCAGCTTCTAGTTTATTATATATCGGTATACTTTTCTCTCCAACTAGTCCAAATGTAGTTGATGCATGCTCTCCATAAGCTCCTGTATCAGATAAAGCATTTATATCTATTACCTTTATAACACCATCTTTAGTAGCCCCTATTTTTACATTCATTTTCATAGCATGTCTACTATTTGAACAGTTAAATGTTTCTTTTCTATCATATATTAATTTAGCTGGTTTTCCAGTTTTTAAAGTAACAAGTGCTGAGAAAATTTCTACACAAGCAGTTTGCTTTCCACCAAAACCTCCACCTATTCTTGGTTTTATAACTCTTATCTTACTTGAAGGTATATTTAGAGCTCTAGATAAATGTCTTCTTACATGAAAAGGGATTTGTGTTGAAGATATTACAACAAGTCTTCCCATATGGTCTAAATAGTTATATGCCCTATATGTTTCCATCATAGCTTGTGCTTGTGCTTGAGTATAATGAGTTTCTTCTAAAACTATATCACACTCACTTAATACCTTATCAACATCCCCTTTAGTATAATCATGAGTTGCAACTATATTTCTTTCTCTTTGCATTCCTATATCAAAGTTTGTATGTACTTCTTCTTCGTGAACTATTACTTTATTATCTATTGCAGTTTCAAAATCAATAACTGCATCTAATATTTCATATTCAACTTTAATCATTTTTAGTGCTTTAACTGCAGTTTTTTCATCTACTGCTGCAACTATAGCAACTTCATCTCCTACATATCTTACCCTATCTTCTAATATTAATCTATCATATGGAGATGGTTCTGGATAACTTTGACCAGCTAGTGTAAATCTCGTATTTGGTACATCTTTATATGTAAGTACACATTCTACTCCTGGTACAAGCATTGCCCTTTTTGTATCTATATTTTTTATTTTTGCATTTGCATGTGGACTCCTAAGTATTTTTACTACTAATGCATCTTTTGATGATAAATCATCTGTATACACAGGTTTACCTGTTGCTATTGCAAGTCCGTCTGTTTTAGGTATACTTTTTCCTACTAAACTCATATTATTTTACCCCCATATAAGTTTTTATTGCTCTTAATTGACCCATGTATCCTGTACATCTACATAGATTTCCTGTTAAATAATGCTTTATTTCTTCTTCAGTTGGATTTTCAAGTTCATTTTTCATTGCAAGCACTGTCATTATAAATCCTGGTGAACAAAAACCACATTGTTCAGCACCTTCTGCTATAAGTATTTTTGCAAATTCTTCAGCTTCTTTTTCTAATCCTTCTATTGTAGTTATTTCTTTATTTATTGCTCTTACAGTAAGTGTTGCACATGATAATGTTGGCTTTTTGTCTATCCAGACAGAACAAAGTCCACAACATCCTGTATCACAACCTCTTTTAACACTTAAGTTTCCTATTTTTCTAAGTGTATCTACTAATTGTTCCTCTGGCTCTATATCTATTTTATACTTTTTTGAGTTTACCTTTAATTCTACTAACATTATCTGACCTCCATTAATGCTCTTTTTACAAGTACCTTGCTCATTAAACTTCTATATTCTTTAGTTGCTCTCATATTAGTTCCAAAAGTTAGTTCTTCACTAACCATAAAAGCTGCTTTTTCTATATTCTCATCAGTCAATTCATTATTTGATAAAAACTCGCTAGCTTTAATTGCAAGAGTAGCTATTTGAGGCCTTGCACCTACATATATTTTTACTTTATCTTCAAATTTAGATACAGAAACATTTAATAATGCGTAATCACTTTGTGCATTTCTTAAACTTTTATATGATGCTTTTACGTTATTTTTCTTTATATAAATTTTAGTAAGTAAGTCTTTTTCATATTCTTTATTTAAAAACTCTCGTAAAGCTAGTTTTCCATTTTTCACTAGTTTCACTTCGCATTCTAGAGCAAGTAGAGCCACTATTAAATCAGAAAAACCAAATTTAGAGAAGATTGTTCCACCTATTGTTACTACATTTCTAAATTGAACTCCTATTATATCTTTTACAGAGTCTTTTATTATACTACCAAAATTTTCTTCTAGTAATTTGCTAGTTTCTAAACTTCTAAAAGTAGTCATTGCACCTATTTCTATGTAATCTCCACTATCTTTTATGTAATCTAAGCCTAGCTGAGATAACTCTACAGCTGTACCTATTCTTTTACTCCCCATTCTTAGCCAAGCACTTCCACCTATAACTTGATTATTTTTTCTTTTTGTCAATATCTCGTATGCTTCCTCAACCGTTTTAGGCTGAACCATTTCCATAACTGTAAACATACTTTTCCTCCCTGTAAGTTTTCTTTTAATCTTTATAATTATACCATATTTCTCTTTTATTTGACATTAAAATTCGTAATAATCATTATATTCATTACTTATTCTTGTTTTATGTACGTTTTTAGCTTAAATATAAAATCCATATCTATGTTAAATTATAGATATGGATTTTGTATTTTAATTACTGTCTTTATCATCTTCATCTAATAATCCTAGTTTTTTAGCTACAAATTTTGTACTGCTTCCCTGCACTATTAATGTTATTAATATAGTCATAAAAACTACTGAAGACATAATTTCATATCCAGATATCTTCATAGATGCTATAATACCACAAAGAGCTGCTGGTATTACCCCAGTTTCTCTCACCCACATCATAAAGAGTATTTCTCTTTTATTCCATTTTGCTTTTCTATCAAATATAGTACATACTAAGACGGAAATAGGTCTTGCTATGAAAACTAATCCAAGTACGGTAAGTATTGATGGAATTAAATATTTTCCAAGCACTGCTAAATCTACTTGAGTTCCTAATATTATAAATATAGCCATCCTGCAAATTGTACCTAGTGTCTCTACAACATGACAGTCTGTATCATAGTGTTTTTGACTTAACCATAATTTAAAGTTCTTTTTATTTCCAGTTATTATACCTACAATAAAGCATGACATATACCCACTTCCACCAAGTGCAGTAGATAGCTCATATGCAATTACAACTGATAAAACAGATACTATAGGTGTATATTCTTTAAATATACCATATGGCTTATCATTTACTAGAGCTAATAGTACAAGTCCTGTTGCAACGCCAACTAATATCCCTACAACTACCATAATAATAAGCTCATATAAGTTTGATTTTAGTGAGAATGTTCCGGATAAAATTATAGCCAGTACTGCTGATGTTAATATAGCACCAGTTGCATCATTAAAAGCTGATTCACTTATTACTGTCTGTTTTACTTTGTTATTTATTTTTACACTATTAAAAATAGGCACTAATGTTGCAGGATCGGTTGATGCTATTATTGAACCTATAAGTAATGCAGTCATGTAGCTAGTATTAAATGTGAATCCTATAATTGACTGCATTACAAATGCAGAAATTAAAACTCCTAAACTAGAAAGTAAAAGTACAGATATTTTGACTTTCTTTAATACCTTTAAACTTATTTCTTTTCCTCCTAAGTACAATATAAATGCTGATCCAAAAGTTAATATTAATTGATTCTCTACTCCATATTTGCTTATATCTATAAATTTTAAAAATGATGGACCAAGTATCATTCCTGCAATTAAAAAAAGTACCACATCTGGTATCTTTATTTTTTCACTCACTTTGCTACATATAATCCCTGTCAATGCAACTATAGCAAATATTATTAATAAATTGTTACAATCTATTGTGTGTATATATGTCTCCATAACTGCCTCCCCTTTATATAAGTATTTCTTTTTATTATATTAACTATATTTTATTTTGTTATGGATTTAATATAGATTTAACATTTTGTATTGTCTATATTTTATGGCTATGTTATGAAAAACAAAAATAGCTAAATTAGTTAAATAATAAAAAGGCTTAGTTATTATATCTATGCCTTTTTATTATTTAACTCCACAACATATTTTATATTAAGTTATAGCATTACCCCATCTAGATGCAATTACTATTATCTGGCCAACTTGTAAAATTTCTGGATTAGCAAGCTCAAAATCAAATCCAAATAAAGAAATGATAATGCCATCATTGGCAGTAGTTGCATTATATAAGAAATTGACACTTAGCTGATTACTAACAGATGTTGATGCTCCACCTGATGGTATAACGCCTTCATGTAACAAATACTGATTATATGTTCCAGATATATTCTGTACTTGGAAAAGCATAGTATATTCTTCTCCTGTTGTTACTGTACTTGATGTAGCGAATGATGTAACTAGATTTACATATATATTATACATTCCAGGTTGTTCAAAAATAAGGGTATCATTTGTTGTACTTGTTGTCGTTAAGCTATATCCACCATTTGTGTAGCTAGGGTCAATTCCTGTATCTGATAATGTTAAATTTGTACCTTCTGAAGTTATATTATTTGTATAATCTTCATCATTTAGCTGTATATAAGATCCTATAAATCCAGTAGGACCTGTTGGGCCTATTGGGCCTATTGGGCCTATCTCTCCTTGAATTCCAGTAGGTCCCGTTGGGCCTGTTGGGCCTGTTGCTCCAGTAGCACCAGTTGCTCCTCTTAATCCATCATATACATTTGTTACATGATAGCAATTAGATTCTTGAGCAAATATACCTAGGCTTCTAACTTTTATGTCATAAGAAATTTCTAAAAATGGTGGTCTTGAACTTTTATTGGAATATAGCTCATAAATCTTATTTAAATTATTTCCTGCATATAGTGAAATCCCGTTATTAGATAAATAACCATATATCCATTTACATACTAAAGTTGTTATATCCATTGCAATATAGCTACAACCATTTATATTACAAATATTACTTGTTGAATTAATATGTGTACATCTAGGTCTACTTTCATAATTAACATTATAAAAATCAAAATAGTAGTTATTATATCCAACACTTAAAGGCTCATCGTTGTAGGATGATTCATATAAGTTTCCTTTTACAGCAATATATAAAATAGCTTTTTTAATATCTACTAAATTACTCCTTATAGAAGAAAAGTTAAACCTTAATAAGGAAATGTATCTATAACTATTGTATTGCCTATATTTACAACCTGCATATATATTTTCACTAAAAATATAGTTACATCTAGGAAATCTATTTGTTACATAAGCACTTGAAGATGCGTATAATGATATAGTTTTCATAAATTCCCCCTATATTGTTATATACCGAACTTGAATATTTATCATTTAGGTTACTCAATATTAATGTATAATTAAATTTATTACCATTTCAAAAACAAGTTATTTATTCTATAATATTTATTTTTTTACATACTGATACTAATTATATTCAATATCTTTTTTAAGCTGTATCATTGGACATATTTATCTATATAAATAAAAATATGAGATTCTCAACATAATTCTCGAATCTCATATTTTCTATATTATTTATTTTATTGTCACATAATTATTAGTTAACTTCATATTTATCTTAAGTTTGTATTTCCCATTAAATATAAGTCTATTTCTCTAGCAACATTTCTTCCTTCTGCAATTGATTTTGCAACTAAAGATTGACCAGTTCTCATATCTCCTGCTGAAAATACCCCTTCTACTGATGTTTGATATTTTGAATTTGTTTTTACATTTCCTCTATTATCTAATTCAACGCCTAAATCATAAATCATAGATTCATGTTCTGGATGTAAAAATCCCATTGCAAACAATACTAAATCGCAATCTATTTCAAATTCAGTTCCGGGTATTTCATTATAATTTTCATCCATTCTAATTGCATGAAGCTTTTTAACTTTACCCGCTTCTCCACTAAATGCTACAGTTTTAACTGAAAAATCCCTTATTCCACCCTCTTCATGAGATGTAGATGTTTTAAATATCATAGGTCCTAATGGCCATGTTTTATTGCTATCTAAACTTTTATATTTTGAGTTTTTGCTAGATCTATCAATTTGATACACATTTTTAGCACCTTGTCTAATAGCAGTTCCAATACAGTCATTACCTGTATCTCCTCCCCCAATAACGACTACATTTTTTCCTTTAGCTGTTATCTCATTTTCTTCAATTTCTATTCCTCTATTTCTTTTATTCTGTTGTTTTAAATAATCTACTGCAAAATAAAGACCTTCTAGTGTTCTTCCTGGAACAGGTAAATCTCTAGCTTGCGTTGCTCCTCCACAAAGCACTAATACATCATACTCTCTTTTTAAATAATTTGCAGGGTAATCTCTTCCAATCCACATATTTGTTTTGAATATGATTCCCTCTTCTTTCATAAGATTTATTCTTCTATCTACAACATATTTTTCTAATTTAAAATCTGGTATACCATAAGTAAGAAGTCCACCTACATTATCATCCCTCTCAAAAACAATTACGTTATGTCCTGCCTTATTTAATTGATCTGCGCAAGCAAGACCTGATGGACCAGAACCTATTACAGCAATTTTTTTATCAGTTCTAACTATAGGAGGTTTTGCTTTTATATACCCCTCCTCAAATCCTTTATTAATTATACTTTTTTCCATACTTTTATTGCAAACAGATTCACTATATAAGCCTAATATACAAGCATTTTCACATAAAGCTGGACATACAGTTCCTGTAAACTCTGGAAAGTTATTTGTTCTAAGTAACATATCTAAGGCTTCTTTCCATTGTCCCCTATATACTAAATCATTCATCTCAGGTATTGTATTTCCAAGTGGACATCCAAATTCAGAGGAGCAAAATGCTACACCACAATCCATACATCTTGATGCTTGAACTTTTACGTCCTTATAATCCATGGGTATAAATATTTCTTTATAATCTTTTATACGTTCTTCTACAGGACGTTTGTTTGGATTTTCTCTTTTATAATCTATAAAACCAGTTTCTTTGCCCATATTCCTCCTCCTTATATTATTGAAGATTCTTCAATCTTATTACTTGTATAAATTATATTTTTGTATATAGTTGGTATTACCCTATAGAAGTTATGTCTTTCCTCTTCCCAATTTTCTATAATAAACTTAGCTTTTTGACTACTAGTATATTTATAATGGTTCTCTACTAAACTTCTTAATTCATCCTCTCCTTCTACTTCAACTAATTTTTCAATCTCTGTAAACTCTTTATTTATTTTTCTTTCTAAATTTTCATCTTTATTATATATATAAGCAATACCTCCACTCATTCCTGCTGCAAAGTTTTTACCTATATCTCCTAAGATTACTACTCTACCTCCTGTCATATATTCACAACCATGCTCACCTAATCCTTCTACTACCGCTATAGCTCCAGAGTTTCTAACTGCAAATCTCTCTCCAACAATTCCACTTATATAAATCTCTCCACTTGTTGCTCCATAAAGCAAAGTATTTCCTGCTATTATATTTTCATCTGATTTATACTGTACATTCTCATCTGGTCTAACAGTTATCTTGGCTCCAGATAGACCTTTTCCTAAATAATCATTACAATCCCCAATTACATTTAAAGTGAGTCCTTTCATTCCAAAAGCACCAAAACTTTGACCTGTACTTCCTCTAAAGTTAAATGTTATTGTATCATCATCTAATCCATTTGCACCATATAATTTTGCTATCTCACCACTAAGCATAGTTCCAACTGTACGATTAGTATTTCTTATTGATATATCAGCGACAGTTTTTTCTTTGTTCTCTAAACTCTTTTTAGCTAATTCTATTAAATTATGATCTAATGCCTTATCTAAACCATGGTTTTGATTCATTATTTTTCTTCCAACTATTCTTTGAGGTAAGTTCGGCTTATAAAGTATTGCTGATAAATCTAAATATTTAGTTTTATCATTTAGCATTTCTTTATTAACTTCTAATAAATCTACCCTACCTATCATATCTTCAACTTTTCTAAACCCAAGACTTGCCATTATTTCTCTCAGCTCTTCAGCCACATAGAAAAAGTATTTTATTACATACTCTGGTTTTCCACTAAATTTCTTTCTAAGCTCTGGATTTTGAGTTGCAACTCCCATAGGGCAAGTATTAGAGTGACATTTTCTCATCATCATACAGCCTGATACTACAAGTGGTGCTGTTGCAAATCCAAACTCTTCTGCTCCTAAAAGTGCTGCAATTGCCACATCTCTACCAGTTCTCATTTGACCATCAGTTTGTAATGTAACTCGGCTTCTTAAGTTATTTAAAAGAAGAACTTGATGTGCTTCTGCTAAACCTAATTCCCATGGAACTCCTGCATGTCTAAGTGATGTAAGAGGTGCTGCGCCTGTTCCTCCATCATATCCAGATATTAATATTAAATCAGCTTTAGCTTTTGCAACTCCTGCCGCTACAGTTCCTACTCCAACTTCTGAAACTAATTTAACAGATATACTTGCATTTTGATTTACATTTTTAAGATCATGTATAAGTTGCTCTAAATCTTCTATCGAATATATATCATGGTGAGGTGGAGGTGATATTAAATCAATACCTGGTGTTGCATGACGTACCTTACCTATAACTTCATTTACCTTTTGGCCAGGTAATCTACCACCTTCTCCTGGCTTTGCACCTTGAGCCATTTTTATTTGCAATTCATCTGCATTTACTAAATATTCAGTTGTTACACCAAATCTCCCTGATGCAACTTGCTTAGTTGCACTTCTTCTATTATCTAAGTATCTAGATGAATCTTCTCCACCTTCACCTGTGTTAGATCGTCCCCCCATTGTATTCATAGCAATTGCTAAGGTTTCATGTGCTTCTTTACTTAATGATCCAAAACTCATTGCTCCTGTTACAAATCTTTTCACTATTTCTTTAGCTGGCTCTACTTCATCTAATGATACTTTTTCACCTTTTTTAAATGATAAAAGTCCACGTATAGTACATAATTCTTTCGATTGATTATTTATATCATCAGAGAACTCTTTAAAGCTATCATAGCTCCCTCCATCTCTAGTACTTTGTTGAAGCTTACTTATTGTAAAAGGGTTAAACATATGGTAATCTTGATTTCTTCTATAACTATATTGACCTCCTAGTTCTAATGTATCTATAGGATTTCTTAATCTATTAAAAGCTCTTTCATGGCGTATTAATGTATCCCTTGTAATTATATCTAGGTTTATGCCCTCTATCCTAGATGGAGTTCCTGTAAAATACTTTTCCACTAATTCATTATTAAGCCCTATTGCTTCAAATATTTGTGCACTTCTGTAACTTTGAATTGTTGATATTCCCATTTTAGAAATAATTTTAAGTAATCCTTTACATATAGCTTCTATGTAATTATTTTTAGCCTCTTCACTACTTATCTCTTTAATATATAACTCTTTTTTAACTAAATAGTCTATAGTTTCAAAGGCAAGATATGGGTTAACTGCAGTAGCTCCATAACCTATTAGTAGTGCAAAATGCATAATTTCTCTAGCTTCTCCAGTTTCAACTATTATACTTGTGTTAGTTCTTAATTTATTTTTTATTAAATACTGTTGAAGTGCACTTGTTGCAAGTAATGAAGGTATTGCCGCTTGATGTTTATTTATTTCTCTATCTGTAAGTATTATTATATTATATCCTTCTTCAATAGCATTTTTAGCTCTTTCACATAATAAATCAATTGCTTTAATTAAATCCTCACCATTCCCTGGTGATCTATATGTTATAGGTATTTTTATAGCTCTTAAATCTTCATTATTTATTTTAATTATTTTCTCTAATTCAATATCTGTTAGTATTGGATTCTCTAGTTGTATAAATTTACAATCTTCTTTTTTATCATCTAGTAAATTTACCATCTCACCTAATATAGTAGTCAAACTCATAATTGATCTTTCTCTTATTGGATCTATTGGAGGGTTAGTTACTTGTGCAAATGATTGTTTAAAATAATTATATAGTAACTGAGGTTTGTTTGATAAAACTGCTAGAGGTGTATAATAACCCATTGAACCAATTGGTTCTTTAGCATCTTTAGCCATTACAGAAATTATAGACTTAACTTCTTCATGAGTATATCCAAAAGCCTGCTGTCTTTGTGTAAGTGTGTCAGTATCTCCACTTGGCAAATATGATGGATGAGGTAGCATATCTAAAGTTAATTTATTTCTTTTTATCCAATCTACATAATCGTACTCTTTAAATAGTCCTTCTTTAACTTCATTATCATCTATAACTCTACCTTGTTCTAAATCAACCATAAATATTTTTCCTGGTTCTAATCTACCTTTACAGTCTATATTTTCTGGTTCTATGTCTAATACACCAGTTTCTGATGCTAATATAACAAATCCATCTTTTGTTATAGTATATCTAGATGGTCTAAGTCCATTTCTATCTAATGTAGCTCCTATTCTCGTGCCATCTGTAAATACTATAGCAGCTGGACCATCCCATGGCTCTATAATTGCTGAATTGTAATTATAAAATGATTTTTCTTCTTCACTCATAAATTCACTATTTTCCCATGCCTTAGGTATAAGCATTGATATTGCTTTAGTTAATGGTTTTCCACTATTTATTAGTAATTCAAAAGCATTATCAAAAGTTGCTGAATCAGAACAATTTGGAGTTAATATTGGATATAATTTCTTTATATTATCTTTTAATCTATCCGATTCAAGCTTTCTTTCTCTAGCATTCATCCAGTTTCGATTTCCTCTTATTGTATTGATTTCTCCATTGTGTGCTATGTATCTAAAAGGTTGAGCTAAATCCCAAGTAGGGAAAGTATTTGTACTATATCTTTGATGAACAAGCGCCAATGCACTTTCAAATAATGGATCTTTTAGATCTTTATAAAAATTGCCTATTTGATGTGCTAATAATAACCCTTTATATATTACAACTTTACTAGATAAACTTGATACATAAAAATAACCCTTATTATACATATCAGACTCTCTTATTAGTTTTTCAACTACTTTTCTTACTACATATAATTTTGTTTCAAATTCATCTACAGAATAATTTTCTCTGTCTATAAATATTTGTTTGATTAAAGGCTCACTACCTTTAGCAATATCTCCTATTGCATTTCTATCTACTTCTACATCTCTCCAACCTAGAAGCTTAAGACCTTCATCTTTAAGCACACTTTCAAATATCCCTTCACATTTTAAATCTTCATCAGACTCACGAGGTAAAAACACCATACCTACAGCATAATTACCTTCATCAGGTAAATCTATATTATATTCCTTACATTTACGTTTAAAAAATACGTGTGGTATTTGAGTTAATATACCTGCTCCATCACCAGTTTTTTCATCACAACCAGTAGCCCCTCTATGAGATAGATTTAATAATATATTAAGACCTTTTCTCACAATATCATGACTTTTATTCCCCTTTATATTTGCTATAAATCCAACACCACAGCTATCTTTTTCTAATGTCGGATCGTACAGTCCTTGTTTCTTTGGAAATCTATTTCTATACTCCACTCTAACTCCCCCTTAATCATTAAATAAAAAATTAGATAATAATTATTGTGCTTAAATTTTCAAAATATTGCAATATCTTTATATGTATATTCCTTTTTATAGCTTTTATTTTAATTCATCTTCTTAATTATATTTAAAAATAATAAAAAGCAGAACTTACTTTAAAGTTCTGCTTTTATTTACATATATATTAATAAATATCTAAACTATTTCTACATCTAAATTTAGTGCTTTATCTTCTTTTTCCTCTTTTGGTAATACTATATTCAACACAACAGCTATTAAAGCAACAAGCACTAATCCTGAATCTCCAAATATTAATTGTATAGATTCTGGAAGACTTACTAGTACACCAGGAACAAATGATATCCCAACACCTATACCTATTGCTAATGCAACTATTGTACTATTTCTTTCATTTAAAGGCTCGCTAGTTATTAATTTTATACCACTAACTGCTATCATTGCAAACATTGATATACTAGCTCCACCCAAAACACTTGAAGGCATTAACGATATTAATGCTCCAAATTTTGGGAATATAGCAGCTAATACCAGTATACACGCTCCAATACCAACTATGTTTCTATTTATAACTTTCGTCATAGCTATTATACCAACATTTTGACCAAAAGATGTATTAGGCAATACACCAAATATTGATGATACTACACTTCCTAATCCATCTGCCATAACCCCTCCTGATATTTCTTTATCTGTAGCATCTCTTCCTATACCAGAATACGCTATTGCTGTTATATCTCCTACTGTCTCAACTCCAGAAACTATAAATGTAGCTGCTACTGCTATTATAGCGTCTAAATGAAACTCAAATCCAAACTTAAATGGTGTTGGCATTGAAATAATAGATATTGTTGATAATGAACTAAAATCTATTTTCCCCATTGGTATTGCAACTATGTAACCAACTATTAATCCTATAAGTATAGAAGCAAGTTTTGTTATTCCTTTAGTATAATTGCTCATTATTAAAACTGTTATTAATACTATAGTCCCTAAAGCTAAATTTGATAATGAACCAAAATCTTCAGCTCCAACTCCTCCTGCAAAATACTTTATTCCTGTTGGAAGTAAAGAAATGCCCATTGCTAATACAACAGTACCTGTAACTACTGGCGTAAAATATTTTCTTAAACTGCTCATTGATTTCCCAAATAATATCTCAATTAATGCACCTATTAAACACGCACCAAGTATTGCTTCATACCCATACTTTGTACCTATTACAGTTAATACAGGAACAAACCCGAAACTAGTTCCCATAACAATAGGTAACCTTGCTCCAAAAGGTCCAAAGTTATAACATTGCATTAAAGTAGCGATTCCCGATACGAACATTGTACATTGGATTAAAGCTGTTTTATCAGCTAAACTCATATTAACTACATTTGCTATAATTATAAGCGGTGTAACATTTCCCACAAACATAGCTAATATATGTTGTAATCCTAATGGTATCGCCTGTCTAAGCTTAGGCTTACCGTCTAATTGATAAATCACAGAATTTTTTGTAGTCATATTTTATAAATCCCCCAAACTAATTTGTTATTAATTTAATTAAACTATATTTTTCCAATTCACATTACTCAATCATTATAACAATACCTTTTAGATTTATCAATATTATCACGAATATTTTTTATTTTTTTTATAAAAAAATACGTGTTATGTATTTTTAAAGGGCATATTTCAAAATATGTTTTTGATTTTATCTAGTGATAGTATTTAATATTTAAAATAACGAACATTAGCATATACTATACCATATGTACTTATTTTATTTATTATATCTAACATATCTAATATCAAAATATTTTAAAATAGCCCTAAAATTAAATTTTTATCTGCTTTCTCTTATTCTTTCTTCCATTTCTTCTTTAGTTTCTTCTACAATATGTGCTTTTTCAATAATATCTTCTATAGAGGAACTTGCACGAAGTACATCCTTTGTAAATTCAAGCCCATTACTGTAATATTCATTACCAAATCTACTTTCATTTTTCATCGTCATCACTCCTCTAGCAAATAAATTTATCTAACACGGAGGAAATCTTCTTGCTTTTGAAAGTCTATCTCCTAATACATCTGCTACTGTTCTATTAGTGGATACTTCTTCTGCTATTTCTTCTTTAGAATGGTTCTCTTTTAAAAGTTCTTTTATTACTTTATTATTATCAAGTTCTTCTCTTTCATTTCCTTTTTTAGACATTTATATCTTCCTTTCATTGTTATTTTGCTTTATAAGTTTAAATTGTCCATATAAATTAGTTTTACTACTATAAGATTTTTCTATTTTTTATAATTTATATTTATTAACCCTATTATTTATTGTTATATTTTTTTAATGATTCTAATCACCATAAATTTTTATAAATAAAATAAAATAAGTTAAAAAATTATATAATTTTTTAGCTTGTTTTATTTTATTTATATCTTTTTAAAAATTTCTACACCCTTAGTTTTTATCAAGTTCCATATTACTAAATTAATTGTTAATGTAAAAACTATTGGTAATAATAAGTATATATTTAAATTTATTATTTTAAATTTAAAGTATATAAATGCAAACAACCCTATATATAATATAAAAAATATCATAACTCCTATTAATGAAAAGCTTCTTTTTACAACACCAACTTCATTTTTCCAGTTTAAATTAGGGAATAATAAGTTTAAAAATAATCCTAATTCTGATACCAGTATAGCCATTAATGTAATCACTAGGCTTCCAATAATTATAAATAAATAATCAAATTTTAATTTAAAGCTAATTAATATGAAACAAACTAAACTTGCTGGAATACTTATAAATCCAAATTTAAAGCTATTTTACTTTTAAATATATCAACTTATTTTATGGAAGACTTTAATATACATAAAAGTTTTCCTTCTAATGAAATTAGACAGTAAGTAGTACATATTGTCATTATACAAAATAATATTAAACTTATTATTTGAATTTTTATAAAAGCAAAATCTAAATTTAATTGTAAAATATCCGCCATCTTATCTTGACCAAACACTATAATACCAATCGAAAATATACTTAATAGTATACCTATCAGACTAAAGAACATATATATGAATAGAAAAAATATCTTTTTACTTCTTTGAAGTAATGCATATAAACATTTTTTAAATCTTTTTATCTCATATTTTTAGCTTTATAATTTTCGTTCATTCTAGAATTTATAATTTTATATTGTTTAGAAAATAAAACTATAAATGGTATAAATGCAATATTGATATAAATATAAATTTTAATACTAATAAAATATCATTTTTTTCAATCCTTCAATAAAATAATAAGACATAAAATATATCTTTTTTATTGTGTCAGTTACAGAGTTACTATTTTCAATTATATTTTTTAATAATACATCCATTTTGCTAACTAATAATACGTACTGTGCAAGTAAAATTATACTTCCAATTATTAATATTAAACTTTTATGTTTTAACTTAGATGAAATATTTCCTAATAAAAAAGCTATCATTGATGATATTATTATTGGTATTAATGGAACGCATAGAAACATTAATATTAAATTTACTAAATATATTGAGCTTATATCCATTCTTATAAAATATACTATTCCTGGTATAAGTAAAAATGGAACTGTAAATAAGTAGTTAGATATAAGCAACATGAATATTTTGCTTAATAATATTGCTACTTCATTTATGGGTAAACTTATTAAACTTTCAAAATCTTTAGCTTCAAATAAATATGAAGAGCCTTTATATATAGTTGTAATTAAACTAAAAAGCACTTCCCCTGTAAAATCCGCTTATAAGTAGTAAATCCATTAAATTATATTGTATTAAAGTATCACTTATATCTAAGCAAAAATTAAACATCTTATAGATTACATATATAATAAGAATTGAACTAGCTAGTATCATACCTATTATTTTAGTTTTTTCTTTTTTATTTAAGTATTTTATTTTATTTAATCCAAATTCATTTATTATATTTATATTAATTAATAGTCCTAAATTACTCATGTTCAATCATCTCCATAAATAAACTTTCAAGGCTTTTATTCCTTGTGACTTCATCTGTATAACCACTAGTTACTAATTTACCATTTTTTATTATCGCAACCTTGTTACAAATTTTTTCTGCTACATCAAGTACATGAGTAGAAAAGAATATAGCTCCTCCATTTTCACAAAACTCTTTCATCATTTCTTTTAATGTAAATGATGCTTTAGGATCTAATCCAACAAATGGCTCATCTAATATTAGAATCTTAGGTTTATGAATAAGTGCACTTATAATAGCTAATTTTTACTTCATGCCATGAGAATAAGATGATATTAAATTGCCTAAATTATCTTTAATTTCAAATCTATTTGCATAATAATTAATTAGTTCTTCCCTTTCTTTTCTTTCAACTTTAAAAATATTTGATATAAAATTAAGATATTGTATTCCTGTTAAAGACTCATATAGATCAGGATTATCTGGTATATAAGCAATATCAATTTTACATTCTATTGGATTTTTATTTATATCTTTTTTATCAATTAAAATTTCACCTTCTTCAAATTCATGTATACCTACTATACATTTTATAGTTGTAGTTTTTCCTGCACCATTATGACCTATAAATCCAAAGATATCTCCTTTATTTATTTCAAAGCTAATATTATCAATAGCTTTTTCATTACTTTTATAAGACTTAGATAGATTTTTTATACTTAGCATTTTCTCATCCAATTATATATTTTATATTTGCTATATATAATATATAACAACAACTTTTTTATTCAACTAATTTTTAAATTTTCATATTATTATAATAAAAAATACCTTAAGACTATGTAATTTACTTAGTCTTAAGGTATTTTTTTATTTATTTTAAATCTAATTTAGCTATATTTTCTTTCATTATTTTTATAGAATCATCTAATTTAGTTTTTTCACTATTGTCTAATGCTAAATGTATAACTTCTCTAACTCCATCTTGATTTACTATACTTGGCACCGCTATATAAACATCGTCATGTCCATATTCTCCATTTAAGTATGAAGAAACTGTAAGTATACTATTTTCATTTTCAAGTATTGCTTTTGTTATTCTAGTTAAAGCCATACCTATACCATAATACGTAGAATTTTTACACTTAATTATTTCATAAGCTATATTTCTAACAGTATCTTCTATTTCTTCTAACTCATCGAATTTTAAACTTGAATCTTTTTTTGATGCTATTTGATATATTGGTTGTACACCACATAATGCATAACTCCATGGTACAAATTGAGAGTCTCCATGCTCACCCATAACGTATGCATTTATATCCTTTGGATTTACATTTAACTTTTCTCCTAATGTATATCTAAGTCTTGCTGAATCTAAAGTAGTTCCAGAACCTATTACTTTTGATTTATCATACCCTGATAATTGTTGGGCAACATATGTCATTATATCAACTGGATTAGTTGCTATTAATAATATACCATCAAATCCTGATTCCTTTATTTGATCTATTATTGATTTCATTATCTTACTATTTTTATGAAGTAAATCTAATCTTGTTTCACCTTCAAGTTGTATAGCTCCTGCTGTTATACATATAATATATGCATCCTTACAATCACTATAATCCCCTGCATATATATTCATTTTTCTTGGTGCAAAGCTAAGGCCGTGGTTTAAATCTATTGCTTCCCCTCTAGCACGTTCTTTATTTATATCAATTAGAACTAATTCTTCGCATGTACCTTGATTTATCATTGAGTATGCATAACTCATACCTACCATACCTGTTCCAACTATTACTACCTTATTTTTTTTCATATAATTTAACCTCCATTACTCATTAGATTATAATAATTCCCAAAATAATCCAATCTAAAACTTTATCTCACTATTTATTATGCGATTTATTATTTTTTTAATTCTCATCATATAATATAGTTTTACTATATTTTGCATTTTTTTACAACATGTTTGTTTATTAATTATCATGTTTATAACGATATTTAAGTAAATATTTATATTATTATATATAATTTTTTTCCTATTAAGTGTATAATAAAAAGTACTAATTTAGATATTAAATAATAAAAGGAGTTTTTTATGAAAAGTTTTGAAGAATTAAAGTTAAATAATAATTTAATAAACGGACTTAAAAAACAAGATATAACTTCTCCAACTGAGGTTCAATCTCTTGTTTTTAAAAATATACTTGATAATAAAGATATTCTAGTTAATTCTCAAACAGGAAGTGGTAAGACGCTAGCTTACTTATTACCTATGTTTGAAAAAATAGATACTACAAAAAGAGAAACACAAGTATTAGTTCTTGCGCCTACTCATGAATTAGTTGTTCAAATACATAACCAAATAGAGTTATTAGCTAAAAATTCAGGAGTAGAAGTTACTTCTTTACCTATATTCGGGGAAGTAAATATACAAAAGCAAATAAAAAGTATAAAAAATCTTAAGCCACATATAGCTGTAGCTTCTTGTGGTAGAGTTTTAGATTTAATAAAACAAAAAAAATTAAAAGCTCATACTATAAAAGCTATAGTTTTAGATGAAGTTGATAGCTTATTAAGTGGAAATAACATATCTTATGTTAAAGATATTATAAAGTGTACTTTAAGAGATAGACAACTTTTGGGATTTTCAGCATCTTTAAATAATGAAACTATAGATTTATGCAAAGAAATTATGAAAGATCCAATAGTAATAAATGCTACTAAAGAAGTTACTATAAATCCTAAAATAAAACATATGTACTTATTAGGAGAAAGAAGAGAAAAGTTTGACTTACTTAGAAAAGCATTAGCTGCAACTACTCCAAAAAGAGCGATAGTCTTTGTTAACAATGAAAAAAGTATAGAGGTTATAGCCTCTAAATTAAATTTCCATGGATACAAAGCTGTTGGTATATTTGGTGATATGTCTAAAGAAGATAGAAAAAATGCTATAAATGCATTTAGAACTGGTAAAGCTAAAGTTTTAGTATCTTCTGACTTATCTGCTAGAGGCTTAGATGTTGTAGATACTAGTCATGTATTTAACTTAGACTTCCCAGGAAGTAAAAATGAATATATTCATAGAGCTGGTAGAACTGCTAGAGGTAATAGAAGTGGTAACGCTATTTCAATAGTTACTAGAGGAGAACTTGCTGATATTAAAAGATATAAAAGAGAATTTAACATAGATATAAAACCTAAGGTTATAAAATATGGTAAATTCTTTGATTCAAGAGCAAAATAAGTTTAATTTATTTAAAATCCTAACTAATCATTTGATTTCAGTTAGGATTTTTATTTAGCTCAAAAAACTTATAAATTTGTTGTTTTTTAGTTCCATTTCACTTTCTTTTAAAGTATTATATATTATTCTTATAATTTTTGGAGGGTTAACATGGACTTTATTGACAACATAGTTTCAAATAGACTTGGGGGTAAAAACTTTTTTAATGAAAATAAGATATTTAAATTCGAAAAACTAAAAAAAATCAGAGATGAGTTAAAGATAAAATATCCTAATATAAAAATAATAGATATGGGTGTCGGTGAACCAGATAAAATGGCAGATAAATCAATAGTTGATACTTTAAGTATAGAAGCTGCTAAAGAAGAAAATAGATTTTATGCAGATAATGGAATAGAAGAATTTAAAATTGCTGCATGCTCTTATTTAAAGGACGTGTATAATATAGATAATATAAATACATCTAACATTGTCCATGGTATTGGAGCTAAATCTATATTATCAATGCTACCAACATGCTTTATAAATACTGGGGATATTACACTAATGACAGTTCCTGGTTACCCTATAATAGCAAATAATACTAGGTTTGTAGGTGGAAGTGTTTATGAATTAAAACTTTGTAAAGAAAATAATTTTTATCCAGAATTTGAACTTATACCTAATCATATCTTACAGAAATCAAAATTACTATACTTAAATTACCCAAATAATCCAACAGGACAAATAGCAACTAAAGAATTTTATGAACAAGCACTTGAGTTTGCAAAAAAAAATAACATACTTATAGTATCAGATGTAGCTTATGGTCCTTTAGTTTATAATCAAGAAAAACCTTTAAGTATATTTAGCGTAGATAAAAATATGGAGTATTCAATAGAAATACACTCACTATCAAAGGCATTCAATATGACTGGATGGAGATTGGCTTTTTTAGTTGGATCACAAAAATCTATAAAAGTTTTTTCAACAGTAAAAAGTTACTGCGACTCTGGACAATTTAGAGCAATTCAAAAAGCAGGAATATATGCACTTACTCATAAGGAATTAATTGATATAAATATAAAAAGATATGATAGAAGATTTGATTTATTAGTAGATGCATTAAAAGAAGTTGGATTTAAAGTAGAAAAACCAAAAGGAGGTTTTTACTGCTATGTCCCTATTCCAAAAGGAACTAAAGATGGAATAAATTTTAAAGATGCAGAAGAAGCAAGTCATTATATCTTAAATAAAGCCTTCATATCAACAGTACCATGGGATGAGTGTGGAGCATTCTTAAGATTCTCAGTAACCTTCGAAGCAAATTCAGAACAAGAAGAAATAAAAGTAATAAATGATGTAAAACAAAGATTGCTAAATTTAAACTTGGTATTTTAAATTTAAAGATTTTTTATTTTTTCAAAACAATATTAGATAATTAATAATTAATGGATATATTGATTAGTCTGACATCCTAGGGAGTAAGGCATGAAATATAATATTTCATGCCAACCTGTCGGTATATCCGACCCTAAATCAATATATCCATATCATTAATAAGCTAATATCTCAATTCCATCTTCAGTTACAAGAATCATATTCTCCCATTGTGCTGATAAGGAACCATCATCTGTTATTGCTGTCCACTCGTTATCTGCATCAATGTATAAATCAGCCTTACCTTCATTTATCATAGGCTCTATAGTAAACATCATTCCAGGAACTAAAACCATCCCACTTCCTTCTTTTCCAAAATGGAATACAAATGGTTCTTCATGAAAATCAAGTCCAATTCCATGGCCACCAAATTCTCTAACTACGCTGTATCCATTTTCTTTAGCATGTTTTTCTATAGCTGCACCTATATCACCTAAGTATCCCCAAGGCTTAACTGCTTCTATACCTTTTATCATGCATTCTTTAGTAACTTCAACTAACTTTTTAGCTTTATCACTTACTTCACCAATTAAAAACATTCTTGAAGCATCTGAATAATATCCATTATAAATAGTGGATACATCTACATTTACTATATCTCCATTTCTTAATACTACCTTTTCACTTGGTATACCATGACAAATCTCATCATTTATTGACGTACAGCAGCTTTTAGGGAACCCACAGAATCCTAATGGTGCTGGAACTGCGCCTTGAGATATTGTATAATCATGCACAATCTTATCTATATCAGCTGTAGTCATACCTTCTTTTATGTTTTCTGCAACTAAATCTAATATGGCATTATTTATTTTTGCACTTTCTCTTATTTTTTCTATCTGCTCTTTATTTTTTATAAGCTTTCTTGAAGGAACTGTCTTACCTTCTTTTTTTAATTCATCTAACTTTTCATCAAATTTCATATGGCATTTTTTATATTTCTTTTGGCTTCCGCACCAGCAATCATCATTTCTACCTATATTCATAATTTATCTCCCTTCTATTGGCTATAGTTTTATATTATACCTAAATTTAAAACATGTCAAAGAAGCCTTAGTTCCCTAAGACTTCTTTTATTTTATTATATACTTAAAACTGTTATTGCTTTTCTTAACATATAATCTTTTTCAACATCTATATCTAACTTCATTTTTACCACTTGTCTTGCATGTGGAGCCGATTCTATTGGTTCTCCATCTTCATTATACATTTCTAATATAGTTGCATTCATAGTTTCTTTAAATGGTCCTATAACCTCTATCTTATCTCCAACATACATTTTATTTCTTTGTTCTACTATTACAAGTCCACTTTCTTCTTCATGACCTTTAACTAAACCTATAAAGTCATAATTTCTAATATAAGATGCTGATTCATAATTATGAGAATTTGAATCAGGTCTATCAAAGAAGAATCCAGTACTATAATCTCTATGACTTCCTTTTTTAAGTTCTTCTAACCACATTGGATTAAACTCCCAGTTTTCTGGATCTTTATAATATGCATCAATAGCCATTCTATATGCTCTAACTGTAGTAGCAACATAATATGCAGTCTTCATTCTACCTTCTATTTTTAAACTTGTCATACCACTTTCAAATATTTCTGGTATATATTGAATCATACATAAGTCCTTAGAGTTAAAGAAAAATTCTGGATCTATATCTCCTAAAACTTGCTCATATTCACCTGGAGCTACTTCTTCCATTAAAGTATACTTCCATCTACATGATTGAGCACATGATCCTTTATTCGCATCTCTTCCTGTTGTATGATTACTTATTACACATTTACCAGAGTATGACATACACATTGCTCCATGAACAAATGTCTCTATATCCATATCAGCTGGTGTATTTTCTCTTATCTCTTTTATTTCTTTAAAAGATAATTCTCTTGCTGTAACTATTCTTTTAGCTCCTTGCTTGTACCAAAATGCTGCAGAAGCTGCATTTGTTGTACTAGCTTGAGTACTTATATGAATTTCCATATTTGGTATTGTCTTTTTAACAAAACTAAACACCCCTGGATCACTTACTATAACTGCATCAACTCCAATTTCTTGTAATTCTAATAAGTATTCTTCAAGTTGTAATAAATCGTCATTTCTTGGAATTATATTTATTGTAACAAAAACCTGTTTTCCTCTTTCGTGAGCAAAATTTACTCCTTCTATCATATTTTCTTTAGAGAAGTTTTTTGCTGCAGATCTCATTCCAAATATTTCTCCACCTATATATACAGCATCTGCTCCATAAGTAAATGCTATTTTTAATCTTTCTAAATCACCTGCAGGTGCTAATAATTCTACCTTTCTCATATTGTCTCCTTTATATATCAATTTCTTAATTTACACATTTAAAATTTGTTTTATTAAAATACCCAATTAAAAAATTATAAAACGTATTTTGTATATATATCCGATTTGATAATATTTTATATAGTATTATACCATATTTTATTTATGTATTTTAACTTATTATAAATTTTCAAATACTTTATTAATTAAATAATGAAGATAATCATTAATATAAATTTATTAGATATAATTTATATTAATATAAAATTATAGGTCTATCTTCTAAGATAGACCTATAATTTAGTGTTTCATATTCTTTTTAGATTCTTTTTCCATTTGTTTTTTTATTTCTCTAGAAAATTTCTTTTCTTCATATTGTTCCATAAGATCATCTTTTTTCATTTCTATAGATGCCATAGCACCTTTCATATCTGATTTTAAATCACTTGCTGTATGTTTTACTGCATGGCCAACTTTTTGTATGCCTTCTTTTACATCATTTTTCATGTTATTAAGCTCTTTTTGCATTTTATCCATATCAAAGCCTCCTCTAATATTTTTTATTATTTTTTCCAAAAACGATAAAATTATTTGCTTATAACATATATATCAAAACTATATTGTTAACTATTATATATTTTTTTCATACATTAATATAGATTTAGATTTGGAGGTTATGATATGACGTCTTATATTTTATATTCTATAGCTATTGTTTTATTTATTTTATCTTTTATAAAAGATAAATCTAAAACTAAAAAAGCAATTATTAAAGCACTCAAATCTTTTGAAAATATAATGCCTCAATTTTTATCTATCATAATAATTGTTGGAATAATATTATCTTTATTAGATACCGAAACTATATCTAAATTTATTGGTTCACAATCTGGATTTTTAGGGGTTTTATTTTCTGCTATAGTAGGTTCGACCGTTCTTATGCCAACATTTGTGGCTTTTTCAACAGCAGATGCTTTACTTAAAAGTGGTGCAGGATATGCTCAAGTTGCGGCTCTAGTGTCTACTCTTACATTAGTAGGAGTTATGACCTTCACATTAGAAGCTAAATATATAGGTAAAAAGGCTGCTTTTGTTAGAAACTTTATAGCTTTTTTATTTTCTTTTTTAGTTGCTTTTTTTATAGGAGTGATGCTTGGATGAGTAAATTAAAATATATACTAAATAGGTATAAATTTGTATTATTATTTACTTGTATTTTGATATTTTTACTTATATTTTATAATGATTTAGGAGTAAATACTTTTAATAATGCAAAAAGTAGTTTCTTACAAATGATATCTGTACTTCCTCCTATTATGCTATTATTAGGACTTATGGATGAATGGGTATCTAGAGAATCTATGATGAAATATATGGGTGAGGGTTCAAGTATATTAGGAATAGTTTTATCTATTGCTCTAGCTGCATTTGCTGCAGGACCTATGTATGCAGCATTTCCTTTCACAGCAGTGCTTATGAAGAAAGGGGTAAAATTTTCTAATATAATAATATTTATGAACTCTTGGTGTGTAATTAAAATTTCTACTTTATTATTTGAAATCGGTGCATTAGGTTATAAGTTTACATTTCTTAGATTATTAATTGATATTCCTGGAGTTATTATTATGGGATATATAGTGGATTATATTGTTAATAGAAATGTTCCAATAGAAAAAGGGCGAATATCAAAATAAAAATATTTTAATATTGCCCTCTTTCTCTATAATGGTAAACTTTTGGAGGATGTGAGGGAGCTTACCATTATAGATTTGGGTATTATTATGTTTTAAGCTAGTCTTTTCATATTTAATATTACTACTTATATATGAATTTAATATGTATTTTTTATGAAAACTTATTGAATTTCATAGATAAATTTTTAAAATTTAATAGTAAATATTACAGAATTATTCTTTCCATATATATTGTACTCAAATCCATGTCCACTTAATATAGTACTAACTATGTAAAGACCTAATCCACTACCTCCAGTTTTTCTATTTCTAGACTTTTCTATTCTATAAAATGGATTAAAAATTTCTTTAATATATTTTTTTTCTATAGTTACACCTGTATTTTCTACTTCTAAATAAGGCTTTATAGTTCTAGCACTTTTCTTTTTATAAAGTCTTATTATTAATTTTTCTCCACTTGGTGAATATTTTATAGCATTATTAATTATGTTATTAATTGCTCTAGTTATTTTTTCTTCATCTGCAATTACTGTAATATTTTCATCTATATTTAGTTCCATTTTTAAATTTTTTTCTTCAATTAAAAAAATTTGTCTTTTTACTAGCTTATCTAGAAGATTACTTAAGTTTATACTACTTAAATTTAAATCCTGCTTTAAATTTTCGGTTTTAGATATTTCAATCATCTCATTAACTAATTCTTTTAATTCCTGAGTACTTTCATATGATTTTCTAAGATAAGTATCTCTATCTTTATATTTTCCTATATTATAAATCATACCTTCTATTTGACCACTAATTATTGTTATTGGAGTCTTTAATTCATGAGATATAGTAGCTATAAAATCTCTTCTTTTTTGCTCTTGTTCTCTTTCACTTTCAATTATTTTTATAAGCGGTTTAGTTACTGTTGAAGAATATATAAATGCACCTATCATACCTATAAGTATTGCTACTAATAATATATATGGCATTATATTTCTAATTACAAGGCTTGCTTCATCAATGGGCTGTAATGGCATCATTACATCTAGCCTATATGGAACTTCAGAATCATTTGTAATTATATATCTATGTATACTATACTCTTTTAATTTATTATTTTTGCTTGTTTTTATATTATCTTTTCCGCTATAAATATCAATCCTTCTTAATGAAACTATTTTATTTGATCCATATATAAATTTTCCATTTTGCTCACTTAAAATTATAGATAGATTTTGATTATTTTCAAGATGCTCAAGATTTTCTTTTAATGCCTTTGTATCTCCATAAGCAGCATTTTTTATCAAAGTTGTTATTTCTTTATCTAGTGTTTCTATTTTATATTTATGATAATACACAGGCAACCAATTATAAAGTATTAAATATATTATTAAAGCTAAGGCCACAAGAAGACCACTAGTTATAAGAAATAACTTATATTTAATGCTTATTTTCTCCCATCTATTTAATATCTTTTTCAAGAGTATATCCTATCCCTTTTACAGTTTTTATATATGGTAATTCTATTTTTTTTCTTATATTTTTTATATGTGCATCAACTATTCTTGTATCACCATAATAATCATATCCCCATATACTATCTAATAAGCTTTCTCTGGTTATGACTTGAGGATATTTTTCCACTAAGCTTTTTAATATATTAAATTCTTTTAAAGTTAACTCTACTATATTTCCATCTACATTCACCGTATATGTATTCAAGTCTAGTTTTAATTTTTCAAAATCTAAACAGTCACTATTTTCTATGGAACTATTACTTCTTCTTAAAACTGCTTGTACTCTTTTTATTAATAAATTAAATGAAAAAGGCTTGGTTATATAATCATCACATTCTAGTTCAAATCCCTTTAACTCATCATTCTCTTGATTTAAAGCTGTTAAAAATATTATTGGTACATTAGATGTCTTTCTTATCATCTTACAAGCTGAGTATCCATCTAAATTTGGCATCATTATATCTAATATGATTAAATCATAATTATTTTTCTTAAAAAGCTGAATTCCTTCTAGTCCATCACTTGCATAATCTACTTTATAGTCCTCTGCCCTTAGGAATTCAACTATAAGTTCTTGTATATTTGCATCATCTTCTACTACTAATATAGATGCGCTCATTAGATCACTCCTATCATTTATTGTTTTGTATATTTATATTTTAGCCTACATATATGAATTTAATATGAAAAGTTTGATTAAAAATTATTTTCTACAGATATAAGCGTGAAAGTAATAAAAGCTTAGACTTTAGAACTTTATACATTATTACATAAGACATCAAAAAGTTTCATTATTGGCTCTTTTAATAGTAAAATTACTGTGCAATTTATTAACTTTCCTACAATTATTATTTATCCCCCCCTTTAAATAAATCTAAATTTAAATATATAAAAAACCATTATGTATAATGTTAATTCTTATATACATAATGGTTTGTAATTTTTTAGAATTTAATAACTTTTTAGCATTATCTATTTATTAAATTTAAATCCTTTTAATCTAAGTGCATTTGTAACTACTGATACAGAGCTTAAACTCATAGCCGCTGCTGCTATCATAGGATTTAAGAGTGGTCCTCCAAATATATATAAAAAGCCTGCAGCTACTGGAATTCCAACTGTATTATATCCAAATGCCCAAAATAAGTTTTGTTTTATATTTTTTATAGTTGCATTACTTAATTTTATTGCATTAGGCACATCCATTAAATCACTTTTCATAAGAACTATATCTGCAGATTCCATAGCTACATCCGTACCACTACCTATAGCTATACCTATATCTGCCTTTGCTAATGCTGGTGCATCGTTTATACCATCTCCTACCATGGCTACAAACTTACCTTCATTTTGTAACTTTTCAACTTCTTTAGATTTATCTTCTGGTAAAACTTCTGCTAAAACTATATCTATGCCAAATTGAGATGATATTGCTTGTGCTGTTTTCTTATTATCTCCCGTAACCATAGCAACTTTTATTCCCATATTGTGTAATGTTTCTATAGCTTTTTTACTACTTTCTTTTACAACATCTGCTACAGCAATTATTCCACCAATGGAATTATCTATTGATATATACATTGGAGTTTTACCTTCACTTGCTAATTTATCAGATTCATTTTCTAAACTACATAGATCAATTTTATTTTCAACCATAAGTTTTTTATTTCCAAGCAATATAGATTTATTATCTATTACAACTTCTATACCATGGCCCGGTATAGCTTTAAATTCTTGTATATTTTTAAACTCTAAGCTTTTCTCTTCTCCAAACCTAACTATAGCTTCTCCTAATGGATGTTCTGAATTTTTTTCTGCACTTGCTGCTAAACTTAATAAGTAGTCTTCATCTATATTATTAGAAGTTATTATATCAGTAACCCTAGGCTTACCTTCTGTTATTGTTCCTGTTTTATCAAATATTATTGTATCAATTTTATGTGCAAGTTCTAGTGCTTCTCCACCTTTTATAAGTATTCCATTTTCAGCACCTTTTCCTGTTCCAACCATTATAGCAGTTGGAGTTGCAAGGCCTAGTGCACAAGGACAAGCTATAACAAGTACTGATATAAATATAGTAAGTACAAATACTAAGTCTTTTCCTCCAAATATCCACCATGCTAATGCAGAAATTACTGCTATAGTCATTACTATAGGAACAAAATATCCTGATACTGTATCTGCAAGTTTTGCTATTGGAGCTTTAGTACCTTGGGCATCTTCTACTAATTTTACTATTTGAGCTAAAGCTGTATCGCTTCCAACCTTTTCTGCTTTAAATTTAATACTACCATTTTTATTTATACTTGCTCCAGTAACTTTAGAACCTATAGTTTTTTCTACAGGTATACTTTCTCCTGTTAACATTGATTCATCTACTGAAGTACTTCCTTCTATTACTATACCATCTACGGGTATCTTTTCACCTGGTTTTACTAATATTATATCTCCAACCATAACTTCATCAATTGGAGTTTCAACTTCATTTCCATTTATTATTAATATTGCAGTTTTAGGTTGAAGACCCATAAGCTTTTTAATTGCTTCTGATGTTTTACCTTTTGATCTTGATTCAAAATATTTACCAAGTAATATAAGTGCTATTATTATACCCGCACTTTCATAGTAAAGTTGATGATGGTGCATACCTACTATACTACCATTAGCTATTTGAATAGTTGTATATAAACTGTATAAAAACGCTGCACTTGTACCTATTGCAACTAATGTATCCATATTAGGACTTTTTGCAAACAAAGACTTAAATCCATGTATATAAAACTTATATCCGGCACCCATAACTGGTAATACTAATAATAATTGTATTAGTGCATAATTTAAAGTATGAGTCATAGGATTTAATATTCTTGGTAATGGCCATGGTCCTATAGGCTTTGGTATCATAGGCCCCATTGCTATATAAAATAAAGGTATAGCAAATACAGTTGCTATTATAAACTTAGTAAATAAAGTCTTCATCTCTTTCTCTTTTTTTAGTTTATCCTCATCTATATTTAAACTTTTTTCTTCCTCAATTGGTTTATACCCAGCCTTTTCTATAGCTCCTTTTATTTGAGATAACTTTACTAAAGATGGGTTATAGATTATTGTTGCTTTATCTGTAGCTATATTTACATTTATAGATTGTATTCCATCAAACTTCTTAACTACTCTTTCTACAGCTTTAGCACATGATGCACAAGTCATTCCTTCAATCTTCATTTCTATAGACTTGTTATCTTCTTCAACGTCAACTCCATACCCTGCTTTTTCTATTACCCCTTTAATTGTATCAAAGCTTACTTTAGAATTATCGTAAACTATATTTAATTTCTCTGTAGCTATGTTTACACTTTGCTCTTCTACACCGTCTAACTTTCTAACTACTCTTTCTACAGCTTTAGCACATGCTGCACAGGTCATACCTGTTATTTTATACGTTTCATTTATTTTATTTGAACTCATATCAATCTTCCTTTCTATTTATTTTATAATTATTATATACCCCTTAAGGGTATGTTAAATCATTTTTTCTCAAAAATCAATTAAAAATTTTTATTCTATATAATTTTTCCCATTTAGGTTGTTTTTACTTGCTTTATTACATAAAAAAAGCACACCTTATTTTGATGTGCTTTTTATATCTTATAATTTTGATATTAATTTTTGTATTAATTGTTTTTTTAATTCTTGCATCATTTCATTATTAGAATTGCTAGTAGCCTTTTGTGTAGATTTCTTTCCATTCTTACCTGAAGATGATTTTTTCTTTCTAGACATATACAACCCTCCATATTTATATTTCTTATTATATAAATATGATTTTTGATGACCTAAGTTGACAAAAACTAAGGTTTTAATAATTATAGTTTTAGATTTATAGTAAATATTATAATTTATTACTTTTTATACATCTTTTCAGGCTCATATATTATTTTAAAACATTTACTAAATTTTTAAATAAATCTTTATTATCTTTTATTTCTTTTTCATTACCAACAACTGCTAAATAATCCTTATTCATAACTTTATCAACTATTTCTGAATAAGATTTTATATCCTCAACCTTAGTATTTAAAACTTCTTCTCTTTCTTTCTTTCGATCAGCATTAGTAATATTTCTAATAAACATTGAAGTTGCTTTCATTCCTTTATAATAAGGCATAAGTGGCGTATCTAAATTACTGATTGTTCCTATTATATATTTTGTCATTTCTCTATCAGATATATCAAAGTTTTCTAAATAGTTTCCTGCACCTTCATAAGCATTAAGAGTATTTACTAAGTTAGGATCTCTATAAGATACAAATATCATGCTTCCTTCTCTATTTATATTACTCATAGCCCCATATGCTCCACCTTTTACTCTGACATTATTCCAAAGATAATCATATCCAAGTATAGTTTTTAGTACTAGCATACTACCACTATAATCATACCCTAATTCTTTATAGTTATATCCTTTAGCAACATACTGTACATTTGCAGGAGTCATCAATCCTTCATTTTTTTGCTTATTTACAAATTTATACTCATAAGCTTCTAGTTTTTCATTACTTAATATATTGGTTAATCTATCTAAATTTTCTTTTAATAGATTTACTTCTTTCTCTTCTCCTGTAATTGATACAGTTAAGTTATTTTTATTAAATATAGTTTTTTGAAGTTCATATAATTTTTCTTTAAGATTATCAAACTCACTATCAAAGTTTTTCTCTATATTCTTTAAAAATTCATAATAATCATATCCTGATATTTTTTCTAAATAAGATGCAGTTGGAGAGAAATATGATGTAAGTCTAGCATTAGCTACTTGATGACCAGCTTGCATTAGATTCATCTCTATTCTAGAAATTAGTTCTCTTATAATTTCTCTTATTCTTTTACTATCTTCAAATAGTGTATTTTCTATTATATCAGATAGTATATCTATTGACTTTCTACACTTATCGTCCATTACTTTAATATGAGCCTCTATGAATGGATAAAATTTATTTATATCCTTATCATTTGAATATACTACGTTTTTGAAGAATAAATCTCCTGTGTTTATAAGTATTTCATTTGATAATTCTTTATAATCATAAGTTTTAGTATCTACCTTAGTAAGTAAGTTACATAATAAGCTAAAATATGGTATATCTTCTTCTTTAATACATTTTGCATAAAACATAAAATTTAAGTAAGCTATATTGCTAGTAAATGATCTAAAATGAAGTAAGTCTATATCATTATACTTACTTTCTTCTATACTTAAATCTTCTACCTCTTTTCCTATATCCTCTATAGATAACATTGGTATGGTCTCTAGGACTTCTGGTAAGTCAGGTGTACTCTGACGTAGTATTAAACTTTGTGTTTCTTCAACTATTTTATCTAATTCTTCATCATTTAATCTCTCTTTATATAATTTAAGCTTTGCTTTTAATTCTTCATCTTCTTTTTCAGCTAACCCTTTTTCTGGCTTTAGTACAAGTAAAGAAGAATGATTATTATCTAAAATATATTTTTGTATAAGATTTTCGAAATAGTTACTTGTAAGTGCCTTTTTTACATTTTCTATAGCCTTTTCATATTTTATATGCATAAGTGGATCTCCACCATAAAGCCATGTATCCATAGCATTCATATAATATATAAGACCTTTTGGATAACTTCCTGTATCGCCTTCTCTTAGTTTAAATTCAAATACATTTATACAACCTTCTATTAATTTTTTATCTATACCGTTTTTCACAAGATCATTAAGTGTATCATATACAATTCTTTTAAATTCTTCTTTTTTATCTATATCACTATTTTTAACGATTATACTAAATACTGGTTGTAATATCCCATTATCAAAACTACCAAATACATCTTTTCCTATCTCTGCATCTATTAATGCTTTTTTAAGTGGTGCACCTTCTGTTTCTAATAATAAATATTCTAATATATTTAATCCTGTATAAACATCATCATCTGTAGACCTACCTGTTACATAATTTAATGCTAAGTAAGTTTTTTCTTTATCATCATCTTCCATGGATATAGAGTATGAGTAATTTACTTCTTTCATTTCATTATAAGCATCTTGTGGTTTTATATCTGCATCAACTTCTATCTTATCAAATTTAGATAAGTAATTATCATTTATAAACTCCAGTTGTTTTTCTAAGTTTCCATCTCCATATAAGAAAATATAGCTATTCGATGGATGATAGTACTTTTTATGAGTATCTATAAACTGTTCGTAAGTTAAATCTGGTATATTCTTAGGATCTCCTCCTGACTCGTTATAGTAAGTGTTATCAGGGAACAATGTTTGTTGTATTCTTCTTAAAAGTATACCTTCTGGAGAAGAAAATGCCCCTTTCATTTCATTATAAACTACGCCTTTATAAGTTAAATCCTCATCTTTATTCTCAAGATCATAATGCCAACCTTCTTGCATTAAAATTTCCTTAGTGTTATATATATTAGGGAAAAATACAGCATCTAAATAAACATCCATTAAGTTAAAGAAATCTTTATCATTTTGACTTGCTATTGGATATATTGTTTTATCAGGATAAGTCATAGCATTTAAAAATGTATTCAAAGATCCTTTTACTAGTTCTACAAATGGTTCTTTTGTAGGGAATTTTCTTGATCCACATAACACACTATGTTCTAATATATGCATAACTCCAGTACTATCATTAGGAGGAGTCTTAAATCCTATTGCAAAGACTTTATTACTATCATCATTTTCCATATGTAAAAGTCTTGCTCCTGTTTTTTCATGTTCAAATATTTTAGCTTTTGAATTAACTTCTTCTATATATTCTTCACTCTTTAAAATGAAACCATTATATAATTTACCTATTTTATATTCCATTTTTACCTCCTATTTTTCTTTGTATATATATTTTCCTATATTTATATTATAGTTATACCCTATTTTTTGGTAAACCTTAAATATTTATTTTTTATTCTTATATAATATTTATTTTTAAATTTACAATTGTATCAGTACAATATTTATTGTTTTCTATTTTGTAATTCAATATAATTAAGTTATTAAATTTATTTATAAATTCGGAGGTTATTATGAACAATAAAACAAAAAAAATAGTACTAAATGGACTTATGATAGCCTTAGTTTGCATATCTACAATGGCTATACAAATACCTGTTCCAGGAACTCATGGTTATGTTAATATAGGTGATTCAATTATATTTGTTACTTCAATTTTATTTGGCCCTATATCTGGATTTTTAGCTGGAGGTATGGGTTCCGCTTTTGCAGACATTTTAAGTGGTTATACACATTGGGCTTTATTTACATTTATTATAAAAGGACTTGAAGGATATATAGTTGGAATGTTAGCAAAAAAAGGTGATACAATTTTTAAAAATGTATCATCAACTATTATAGGTGCAATAATTATGGTATTAGGATACTTTATAGCTGGAGCATTTTTAGAAGGAAGTTTTGCGGTTTCATCAACATCTATACCATCAAACTCCATACAAGGAATTGTAAGTATAATTGTATCACTTCCAATATATCAGTCTTTGAGCAATATAAACTATATAAAATCTTTAAAAAAACATAGTCAAATATAAAAAGTCTATCTGATACTTTTATTATTAATATAGTATCAGATAGACTTTTTATATTTGAGAACCTATAATTGTGTCTACTATATTATTCAAATTTCCTCTTACTTTAAAATTAGTGTATATTGGTATCATGAAATTTACTTTTGATCTCATATCGCTACCTTCTTTTTGTATACTACTAGTTAAGTTAATAAATTTGTTTAAAAAATCTTTATCTTCATTACTTAAATCATTTACATCCTTAAGTAAAATAGCATTTAATTTATCAGATATATTAATCATAGTTCCATCTACTTTACTAAGGTATTTTCTTAATAATACTGTATTTAAAGTATAATTTCTAGAATTTATCATAAATCCTCTTAAATCATCCCAATGCTCTTTTGCATTATAAATAGCTTTGTTTTTACTTTCATTTTCTTTGCTTCCATTTACGACTTCACTCAAATCAGAGTTGTAATCAGCTACATTCACCAAACATTGAGACTGATAATTAAAAACATCTTTTAAATTTTTAGATAAAGAAATATTTAAAATTACAGACATTAAAAGCAATAATATAATTAATACATATATAACATTATTTTTTATCTTACTCATATGATTATCTCCTAAAAAAAATGTTAGTATTATTTTATATTATGCCAATTTAAAGTTAATATTATTTTCATCCTAATAAAAATTTTAATACTATCTTCCCATTCCTATTATCATTCCTATTGCATATGGTACTAGCCATATAACCCAAACAACTATACTAAATTTGTGGAAGGTAGCTTTTCTTTTTTCATCATTCTTAACTAAAACATAAGTTGCCCAAAGTGCATGAAATAACATTAATACGATTGCTAAAAATCCTGTTAAACCATGTAATGTTTGAGTTGCCACATCACCTATAGCCATTCCAGATTTAGCTATTTTACTCATAATCATAGTTCCTGTTGTATCACATATTAATCCTAACCAAAATAAAATTAAATGAGTTTTATTAAGACTCTTTGATCTTCTCTCTCCAAATACACCTATTGTATAAAATACTAAAGCTAAAGTTATTGTAACTATTGCAAATATTAAAGTACTATTCATCTTTTATTCTCCTTTTAATTTATTTCTTAATTTAATTAAACTTTCTTTCGTTTCTTTTACTTCTTCATCAGTAAAATTTTCAAATATTTTATCAAAACTCCTATTTATATCATGTCTAAAGTTTTTAGCGTATTCTAATCCTTTATTTGAAAACTCTATATAAGTATTTCTTTTGTCATTTTCTAGTTTAAATTTTTTAACATAATCAGCCGCTTCTAATCTACTGACTATACCTGATACGGTTCCTTTTGCTAATGACATCTCTTTACATAATTCTGATATCGTAATCTTTCCTTTATGAGCTATTAACTTTATAACCATAGTTTGCTGATGTGTAAGACTACTTTCTTTTAAATTATCATTTACAATCTCTATGGTACTTGCATATATTTCTTTTATCAACATTGCTATTTCAAATGAATCGTATTTCACTTAAATGTACTCTCCCTATCATTAATTATTGTATTTTAATTTAGTATTTTCAAAGTTAAAACAATTTATTAAAAAAAGCACACCAGATGTAAATAATGCACCTCCAAGGCCCATATAAAAACTGCCTAAATAAACTGGATTAAATATATTTAAACTTCTTATTGTAATTCCAAAAAACATCATACATCCCATTATTATATAACTTTTCTTATCAAAAAAGGCAAATATACATCTTCTTTCTGACTCGTGACTTAAAATTCTTTTAATATGTTTTTTCAACATCTTACTAAAAATAAAGTTAAAGAATAAATAATAAACTACTATAGCTATTCCTAAAATTATTATTATATTTGCATTATTGTTATTTACATCTATTTGACCTAGTGTGAATACTCTAAATCCTGCTACTAACCATACTAATCCTGCTACTAATAATAGTGTTTTTTTATTTGCTTTTATTATGTTACCCATTTTATGACCTCCCAACTTAGTTCTTATGCAAACCGATTAGTTTCTATGCAAACTATTTTATTACTATAAATCATTTTTGTCAATAAAATTATTATAATAATATTTACTATAAAAAAATAAGTTATCTCATTTACTTAGAGATAACTTATTTTTTTATCTTATAACTATACCCATTAATTTTGTTAAGTCTAAAGCTTGTTCTACAGAAAAAACTCCTCCTTGAACATCTTTTAGCCTTAATTCTATACCATCTATATTACTAGTTGTAAAATCTACATCATTTAAGGATATTCCTGTAAATACAGTTTTTATTAAATTTGAATTTTCTAGATACATACCTTCATTTTCGACCTCTTGAAAGACAGAATAACTAAAATCCGAATTAATAATATTAATTCCTTTAAATTTTGAAAATGCTAAATTCAAATATCTTCCCATAGTTTCTTTAAAAACTACACTTTTTAAAATACAATCATTAAATAAACTTCCTACTAATTTACAATTTATAAATTCAACTCTATATATTCCACTGTTTGAAAAATCTATATTAGATAAATCACAATTTTCAAATATAACATCTACCATATCAATTTTTCTAAAATCACAATTTTCAAAAACTACATTTCTAAATACACAGCCATTTAATCTAATACTTACTTCACTTATATCATGTATTTTATCATCATCAATTAATGCATCCTCTACCGTTTCGTAATCAAATATTTTATCTAAAACTTCTTCACTTGTATATTTATACAGGTTATTTAAAATTTTAGGTTTTTGTATCTTTGTCTTCTTGTTCATTTCATCATCCAATCTTAATGTATTTTATAATATTTTACCATATAGACTATATTTAATAAGATAAAGCTTTTTCTATATTCTCACTTTCTAAACTCAATAACTTATCACTAGTTAACTTTATACCAATAGCACCTATAGGTGCTGTAATTAGCACACTTAATATTGCTATAGCCTGCATTATATCTCCACCTACTACTCCCATTTGCAAAGGTATATTAGCTTTAGCTGATTGCACAGTTGCTTTAGGTAGATAAGCTATAATACAAAATATTCTTTCTTTTTTATTTAGATTTGTACCTGTAAGAGCTAATAATACCCCTATTGACCTTATAAATAGAGAAATACTTAGAATAACTACTCCACCAAAGAAGTATTTTCCAACTACATTTGGATTAATTGCCATTCCAACAAAAGTAAATAAATATAATTTACCTATTCTCCAAATAGAGTTCATACTATTTAAAATTACTTGAGAACTATCATTAGTATAATTTCTTATAAAAAATCCATAAATCATAACAGTTAATAATGAATTAAATATCTCAACATATAAACTTTTTTCTACAAGTCTCATTATTAAACATATAGCAAATGGTATTAATGATTTTATATATTTATTTTTAGACTTTTCTATTAATATCCTACTTAATTTAAAAACTATATATCCTACAAATAAACTAAATATAATTGTTAATGGTATACTGATAATTTGATTAAATATTGATATTTTTTCACCACTATTACTCTGAATATATATACCTAAGAATGTTGTAAATAAAGTTATCGCTATAGTATCATCTGCACTTGCACCAACTAATAGCATTTGTGGTATTGCTTTATCTTGACCTATTTTTCTCTCTATCAACGATACCATAGATGGTATTAATACTGCAGGGCTAACTGCAGCTATAATAAAACCTAAGATAGCTCCTTGTGTAAAAGTAAAATCTAAAAATATCATAGATAAATATGCTACAGCAAATCCTTCTAACGTTGCTGGTAGTATACTCAAAAGTAAAGCTGGTCTACCTATCCTTTTTATTTGAGATATATTTATTCCAAGACCTCCTATAAATAAAACTGTAACTAAAGCAATATCTTTTAATGTTGGCGATAAATTTAAGACTTCTTTTGGTACAAAATCAAAAAATGATGGCCCTATTAACATACCAACTATCATCATTCCTATAAGTGATGGTAGCTTTAATTTTTCAGCTACTTGACCACTAAAACTTGCTATAAACCCTATTATTACTAAACTTAATATTAAAAACATACACTCCTCCTATTTTCAAAAAAATAGACTCCTACCCTCAATTAGAGAGTAGGAGTCATTAGCTTTCGCACTTTAAGGCGAACTCCATCGCCGATTTAGTTATTCTTACATTTAATTTTATCAGAATTATATATAATTGTAAATATTAACAAAATATAATTTATCGTAAGTTATATTTTATTAACTTTGACTGGAAGTATTATTGTAAAAGTACTCCCTTTATTTAATTCACTTTCTACAAAAATCTCTCCATTATGCATATCTATAATATGTTTAGTTATAGTAAGCCCTAAACCGCTTTCTCCCTTACTTTCAGAACTGTGATCTATAACTTGATTAAATCTATCAAATATATATTTTTGATTATCTACATCTATACCACTACCAGTATCTCTTACTGTTATCTTGATTTTTTCTTTTAAATCATATATTTTTACTTCTATTTTTCCTCCTGGTGGTGTAAACTTTCTAGCATTATCAATTAAATTAATTATACATCTTTCAATTTCTCTTCTATCACACTCTATAATTTTTTCTTCTATATGCGGATCTATAATTAATTCTATATTATTAGCTTCTATATAATCTTTCATATCTAGAGCTGCTTCTTCTACTATATATACTATATCCTCATCTCTTAAATCTATATGATAATTTCCATGTTCTACTTTAGATGTATCTATTATATTATTTATAAGATTAAGTAACCTTTTAGTGTTATTTCTCATCACATTTATATGGTAATCTAAGCGATCTCTTTCTATTCCATTTTTCCTTTTATTAAACTCTAATAACAGTTGTTGCGTACTAGATATTACATTTAAAGGCGTTCTTAATTCATGAGATAAATTTACAAAATAATTATTTTTATTACGTTCCAACTTTATTACTTTATCAAACAATTCCTTATTTTTATTCATCTCATTATTCAATTCTATAGTCCTATTTTTTACCAATCTATCTAATCTTTTTACTTTTTGTTCTATTTATATAAATGACAACTATTATTAATATTGTATAAATTATATAGGCAATAGGACTAAATAATATATGAGGTTTTACATAAAATGTAAAATTAGATTCATCACTAATTACACCATTATGATCTACTGCCCTTATCTTAAAAGTATATTCTCCATAGTTTAAATTTCTATATATTATTTTATTTCCATCTGATAAACTCCATTTTTCATCTATCCCGTCTATTTTATAAAAATATTTAGTATTATTAGTATCAGTATAGTCTGGGAAAAAGAATTTTATAGTTAAATTAGAATTATTAGAAAGTTTCATATTACTTATATCTGTATAACTTTTTCCATCTACTTCAAATTCTTCAAAAACAACTTTTGTATTACTATTTCCTTTTTTCATATCTTTTGGATTAAATGTATTAAATCCATTAATCCCACCAAACATTATTTCTCCGCCTTTATTTTTATAATAAGCACCTGCATTAAACTCATTGCTTTGAAGCCCATCCATAATACTATAATTAATAAATCTTTCACTTTTAGGGTTTAGTACAGAAATTCCATAATTAGTACTCATCCATAAGTTATTATTATCATCAGCTATTATAGAATATATATTATCATTACATAAACCATCTAATTCTGTATATTTTTTATATTCTTCAGTTTCTTTATTTATTCTATTAAGACCATAACTAGTTCCTATCCAGATGTAATTATCATCTTCATAAAAAGCATATATAGTTGTTGATCCTATATCTTCTTTATTCTCTCTATAAACATTTATTATATTTTTATTAATATCTAGTCTTATAGTATAACCTTGTTTAAATGTTCCAATTAAATAACTTCCATCTCTTAACTCATATATAGATTTGACATAATTATCTTCTATACCATATTTTTCAAATTTATCATTTAAACTTATTATTTTTTCAGTTTTTGTATCTAATATATTAACTCCACTAGGTGAGCCTATCCATAAATATCCTTTACTATCTAACATTAGCACTTTTATATTATTATTTAGTAACCCATTATCTTCACTATATTTTTTTATAGAGTAATCTTGCTTATCAATTCTATTTAGCCCATTTCTAGTAGCTACCCATACATAATCGTCTTCTCCAACTATAAAATTTATGCTACTATCTGATAAACCATCTTCTTGATCAATGACTTTAATAACATCTCTATTATTTCTAGATATTATATTTATTCCACCAGATTTTGTACCTCCCCATAGATATCCATCATTATCTTCATATAATCCGTGAATTACATTATCATTTAATGATTTATCATTGTCTATTGAATTTTTATAATGTTCTACCTTATTATTAGGGTCAAATATATTTATTCCTGAGTAAGTACCGACCCAAATCAGTCCATTATTATCTTCCAGTATTCCAAATGTTTGATTATTTAATAAACTATATCTATCATATAACTTATTTTGATAAGTTATGAAGCTGTCACTTTCTTCTATATATTTTGATAATCCTTCATCTGTACATACCCATATAGCTCCACTTTTATCTCTTAATATATTTGTAACGTAACCGCCTTGAAGAGATGTTTCATCACCTTCAACATTTTGATATACAGTTATTTCATTTGTATTTATATTTATTTTATTTAATCCTTTACTTTCTGTTCCTACCCATACATATCCATTTCTATCACTATATACTTTATAAATACAATTTTCACTTATAGAGTTTTCATCTTCTGTGCTGTAAAATTTTTGTATTGTTTTTTCACTTACATCAATCTTATTTAAACCAAAATATGTTCCTATCCATATATCTTTATTCTCATCTTGAGCCAAACTGTATATATCTTGACATGTTAATGTATCTTCATCATCAAGTATTCTATCAAAACTATCTGTTTTGGGGTTATATAAATTTAATCCATTTTCAGTTCCAACTAACACCCTTCCATCATCAGTTACTAATATATCCGCTCCATTATTACTTGATAAATTACCATTATCTTTTCCTTCATAATAATTAGTAATTGTGTTATCTTTATTACTTATTTTACTTACTCCAGATATAGTTCCAACCCATATATTTCCATCTAAATCTTCTTTTATAGAAAAAATATAATTACTCGCTATGCTTGTCTTTGAATCTTTTCCATATTTATATACTTTAAAATTATATCCATCATATCTATTAAGACCATCATTAGTACCTATCCATATATATCCTTTACTGTCTTGGTATATTGACTCTGCCGTTGATTGAGATAAACCGTCTATCGTCGTTATGCTATTAAACTGAATATTATCATCATATGCATAAACATCTTTATACACAAAAAGTAATAATAAACAGAATATAATAGGGATTTTTAATAATTTCTTAATCATACTCATCTCCTAAAACACTTGATTTTATATATAAATATAGGGTAGCTACAAAGCCACCCTATATTATTTACTTAGAAAGGACTATATAATCTGCACTTATATTATCTTCTTCGAAAGTTGTTATATAACTTTCATTAGGAAATAGTTCTTTTAATTTATCTATTGATATAAAAGTATCTGCATCCTTAACTATCTCATTTACAAATGTTACATGTGCTTCGTCTGCAATATTCTTATCTAGTATTTGATTGTAGATAGATGCACCTCCTATTATATATACATCTCTATCTTCATTATCTAAATAATTTTTTAATTCATCAAAATTAGTAAATACTTTAGCACCTTCATAAGATTTTCCTGAAGTTGTAAGTACTATATTTTCTCTATTTGGTAAAGGCCTTACTGGTAGTGATTCCCATGTATTTCTTCCCATTACTACTATATTTCCTGATGTTAATTTTTTAAAGTTTTTTAAATCATCTTTTATATGAAATAAAAGGTCATTATCTCTTCCTATTGCACCATTTTTATCTACTGCTACTATAATTTTTATCATGTCTACCTCTCTTTATATTGCTAATTCAAATTTTAACTGAGGTTTAACACTCTCATATCCAACTAATTCAAAGTCATCTATTGTGAATGAGTAAAAATCAGTTTTTTCTGGATTTAATATTAACTTTGGTTGACAGTTAATAGGTTCTCTTTCTAACATTATTTTTGCATTTTCTTCATGTCTATCATATAAATGAAGATTTATTATATAATGAGTAAATTTACCTGGCTTTAGACCACAATGTCTAGCTACCATCATTAATAAGGCTGTGTACTGCATTCCATTAATATGACCTGCAACTATAAAATCAGAACTTCTTTGAGTTAATGACATGTCTAAATAGTCACCTCTAACAGTCCATATTGTTTCATATGCACAAGGCTTTAATCCGTCAGTTTCTTTAAAATCTTCTTCTTGCCATAAGTTCATTATATGTCTTCTTCCATAAGGATCCTTTTTTATTCCTTCTAAAAGATTATTCATAAGGTTATACTTTTTAACTGTTGCTCCATATCTTTGGCCAATAGTTCCAGGTCTGTCTTTACTTTCCCATTCGTCCCACCAATGTATATTATACTTATTTTTTAATATATCTAGACTACTAGTTTGATCTTGGTATATCCAAAGTATTTCTTTTATTGCATTTTTTATAGCAATTGGTCTTAGTGTTATTATTGGTAATTCACCTTTATCTATATCATAAGTATGTACTTGATGAGTTATAAAAGTACTATGAGCTGGTGCATGATCTGATGGATAGTACGGTCTTGGTCCTTTATCTTTAGTACCTTCTGCTAATATTGTTCTCATTGTATCTTTAAAAATTTTATCTGCTTTATTCATAATTTATACTACCTCCGATTAATATTCTTTTTTATTATATAATAAATACTGAATTTTATCATCGTTTTTTATATTATATAGATTATAATTTATAAAAACAAAAAAGAACAAATTAATTTGTTCTTTTTGTTCTTTTATAATGTAAGATAGACAATATTCAATTAATTACTTTTATTTTTAAGGAAGAAATATTTTATACTTACTATAATTACAAAATTTTTATACAGTATACGCGTTTTGCTTATATTCTTCTAAGTACTGTTTTACCATAAATAAATTTTCAAATATATATGAAGATTTCATTTTCATTTCTTCACTAGGTTCTATCATATCTGGAACATGTATTACGGTCATGCCTCCATTATATCCTGCTTCTATTCCAGCTGGTGAATCTTCTACAACCATACATTCTTCTGGTCTAAGCCCTAATTTTTTCGCAGCTTTTAAAAATATTTCTGGATTTGGCTTAGAATTTTCTACTTCATCTCCACATATAATACCATCAAAAACATTTTCTATTCCTGCACTTTCTAATCTCTTAATAGCTCTTTTCCTATTAGTTGATGTTGCTAATGCAATCTTATATTCATTTTCTTTCAAAAATCTTAGTAATTCATGTACTCCTAATTTAGATGGTGTTCCATTTAATTCTAAATATTCATTCATATATTTAGTTCTACATTCATAAATATCATCTAACGGAAATTCTATACCATAAGTTTGTCCCAGTACATTTCTTATACTTTCATTATTTCTTCCAATAATTGATGTATGTACATCCATATTATAGTTATACCCATACTTTTTAAATGCTTTAACCCAGCATTCAAATGATATTTTTTCTGTATCTATGAGTACTCCATCCATATCAAATATAATCCCCTTTATATTCTCCATTTTTCCCTCCATTTTAATATACTTACTTTGTATATTATCAGAATTACATGAATAAATCTATTAAATTATCTTTTGATAAGTTCTTAAGAATACTACTATCTTCTAAATTATTATCTATAACGTTATCAATTAAATCTTTTTTACTTTCTTGAAGGCCAACAACTCTCTCTTCAACAGTATCTTTTGCTATTAGTTTAACTACATCTACAACATTTTTTTGACCAATTCTATGTGCCCTATCACTAGCTTGATTTTCAACAGAAGGGTTCCACCAAGGATCAAAATGTATTACCATAGATGCACTTGTTAAGTTAAGTCCTGTTCCACCGGCTTTTAATGATATTAAAAATATTTTAATATTCTCATTTGCATTAAACTCATCAACTAATCTTATTCTATCTTTCGCATTAGTTTTTCCATCTAAGTAGCTATATGATATATTTTTTTCATTTAATTTGTCTTCTATTAAATTTAAAACCTTAGTAAACTGAGAAAATACAAGTATTTTTCTATCTTTATTTTCATCTATTATATTAAATAATATATCAATCTTAGAATTCTTGCCTTTATAATTTTTAACCATAATTTCTGGTGCCAATACTAACTGTCTAAGCTTTGTTAAATAAGAAAATATAGATATATTATCATTGCTAATTTCTTTTATCTTATTCTTTATTAGCTTTACAAATCCTATATAAGCTCTTTTATGTTCTTTTTCTAATTCAATATAATACTTATGTTCTATCTTATCTGGCAATTCTTTTATAACTTCAGTTTTAGTTCTTCTTAATATAAAAGGTTGTATCATTCTTTTTAGCTCTTCTCTATTTTTTTCATCATTTACAAATATATTTTTAAATCTTTCTTTAGAATAAAGATAATTAGGCATTATGAAATCAAATATAGACCATAACTCTATTAGATTATTTTCTATTGGAGTACCTGTAAGAGCAAACTTAATTTTTGCATTTACACCTTTTATAGTTTTAGAAATTATAGAATCTGGATTTTTTATATTTTGAGCTTCGTCTATAAAACAATAATCAAATTTAATACCTTTATATTGCTCTTGATCATTTCTATAAGTATTATAAGTTGTAAGTACTATATCATAGTCATTAGCCCTACTTATTATTTTTTCTCTTTCTGCCTTATTTCCATGAGCCAATCCTATATTTAAACTTGGTGCAAACTTTTCAAATTCATTTTTCCAATTATGTATTAACGCAGTTGGAGTAATAACAATACTCTTTTTTTCCTTCTTATAAAGTAAAAACGATATTGCTTGTAATGTTTTACCCAGACCCATTTCATCAGCTAAAATTCCTCCAAATTCATAGTCTGATAAAGTATTTAAATAATCGAAACCTTTAATTTGATAATCTCTTAATTTTGCATTTAAATTAATTGGAATTTCATGTTTAAACTTAGATACTTTTTTGTATCGTTTAGAAATATTAGTTATATAATTCTTTCCAACTACAAAATCTATATTTTCTTTCTCTATTACATTTTCTAGATACATTGACTTATTATTTGGTATTTTCATATTATCAAAGTCAATATATATACCTAATGTATCTATAATTTTAAATACATTTATCAAGTCTTTATTTTTTAAATCTAAATAACTCCCCGTAGATAACCTGTGTAGTTTTTTATTTTCTTTATATGAATTAAAAATTCTTCTATATTCATTTTTATTTATTCCATCTATATCTAAATCTACACCTATATAACCACCTCTAGACTGACTTGTATTAAATGTCAAACTTGGATCTATTATATTATCAATATTTTCTTTATATGCAAAATCTTCTTTTTTATTTAAACTATCAGTGCCACTCAACACTGTTGCTACTATGTGCGAACAGATTTTAGGTTGACTATCTCTTGAAATAAAATCTTTACAGTCACAGCTATAGTTTAAAATCGCTCTAGTCTTGCTATTAATCATTATAATACTAGTATAACTTTTATTTGAATACTCATCTAAGACAGTTCCATAAAAAGTAAATATTCCTTCATCTTCTTTTGAATAACTATCTCTTACTAAATTTCTTTTATATGATGTAAAACCACTATTATATCTAGTTCTATCACTATTAAATTCTATTATATTTTTTATTATATTAATATCCATTTAATCACCACTCTTTCATTCTTATAATTATACAAAAATAAATTATTATTTACTAGACAATTAAATTTTTTAATGATACTATATATAGGCATATTTCATATGTGGGAGGGCGAGGGATACACAATAAAAAGGAAAGAGGCATGAATCAACAAACATTAACACTTCAACAAAACAATATCAAAACAGAGGTATTAGCTGGTATGACGACTTTTATATCAAGTGCTTATATCATAATGACTAATGCTCTCATACTATCAGATGCTGGTATCAGTTCAGATGCTGCTATGATAGCAACTATATTTACTTGTGCAGTCTCAACATTTTTAATGGGGCTAGTTTCAAACACACCATTTATAGTAGTACCTGGAATGGGTATTAACTCACTATTTACTTACACAATTGTAAATTCAATGGGACTTAGCTGGCAATCTGCCTTAGCTGCAGTATTTGTAAGTGGCATAATTTTCACTATAATTGCAAGTACTAAAATAACACCAATACTTATGAAATCAATACCAAATAATTTAAAACATGCAATAACCGCTGGTGTAGGTTTCTTAATTTTATTCATAGGTCTTCAAAAAAGTGGACTTGTAATTAGTAATGAAAATACCTTAGTAGGTCTTGGAAACTTAGGTAGTAAAGAAGTTATCTTAACTTTAATAACTTTACTTATAATATTCATACTAGATTTGAGAAAAGTTAGTGGCGGTATACTTATAAGTATTCTTATTGGAACAGCATTAGCCATAATTATGAATATAACTTCATTAGATAATTTAGATTTTACTGCTTTCAATATAAACGAGTTTAAAAATGTATTTTTAAATTTATCATTTAGAGATATATTTACAGTACCATTTTTTATGGCTGTATTATCAATAACTGTGGTTATAGTATTTGAAAATATGGGTATTTTATATGGAATGTTAGGAACTTTAAATAAGGAAGAAAGCTTCCAAAGGACATTTGCTTTAGCTGGTATTTCAAACATGATTGCTGGTGTATTTGGTACAAGCCCAACTATAGTTGCTGCAGAAAACTTTTCTGGTATAAGCTCTGGAGGGAAAGGCAAAGTATCAGCTTTAACATCTGGAATATTATTTTTATTATCCTTATTTTTAATACCAGTATTAAAGCTTATACCAAACAGTGTTATAAGTTCCGTACTTATTTTTATAGGTATACTTATGATTCAAACTTTCTTTGATTTAGAAAAAGGAGATATTATAGAAACAATATCTATAGCTATTATTATTACAGTTATACCTCTTACTTATAATATAGTAAATGGTATAGCTTCAGGATTTATAATTTACACTATACTGAATATAGCTTCTAATCAATACAAGAAAGTTTCTCCTGCAATGTATATATTAACAGGTTTATTTTTATTAAACTTTATATTAAGCACATCAATGTAATTACTTCATTAATATAAAATAAAGGAGTGTCTGTTATTTACTATTGTGTAAAATATAACTCAGATACTCCTTTTATTTTTAATTTTAAGTTCTATATTATTTATAATTTATCCTACTTTTTATACTATTTTAAGATTAATTTCTTCAGACTTATTAAAATTTAAAATCTCCTGATTTTCCACCTGTTTTCTCTATTAAATGTATATCACTTATTACCATTCTTTTGTCAACTGCCTTACACATATCATATATTGTTAAAGCTGCTATAGAACAAGCATTTAAAGCTTCCATCTCCACACCAGTTTTACCTAAGCTTTTACAAGTTGCATATATTTTTATTAAAGAGTTTTCTTCTTGAATTTCAAAATCTAAATCACAACCAACTAAATTAATTTGATGACACATAGGTATATTATTAGATGTATTTTTTGCGCCCATTATCCCTGCTACTTGTGCTACAGAAAGTACATCCCCTTTTTTTATTTGCCCGTTTTTTATTTTATATAATGCTTCTTCACTCATTGTAATAGTTGCACTTGCTGTAGCTACTCTTACAGTATTATCTTTATCACTTATATCAACCATTTTTGCATAGCCCTTTTCATTTATATGAGTTAACATATTTACCCTCCTATTTGATACATTTTTCTATTTGTTTTACTACTTTTCTTTTCAATTAATTCATGTTTTTCTGGCTTTGATAGAATTATATCCTTTAAAACTTCTCTAAATATTAGTGGCTTATTAAGATAATCTTTTATATCTATCTCTTCTTTTGAATGAAGACATAATTTAATTCTACCATCATATGTAACTCTTATCCTATTACATTCCTTGCAGAAACTACAGCTAAGTGGAGTTATTATTCCTACCCTACCTTTTGAATTATTATATTTATAATATTTAGCAGGAGAGCCTTGTTCACACTCTATCTTATTTAAGCTATCAACTGTGTTAATAATTTCATTTACATTCATATATCCACTTTCATATATGTTTTTTGCTTCTCCTATAGGCATTAGTTCTATAAATCTTACATCTATTGGATTATATTTAGTTAACTCTATAAAATCATATACTTCATCATCATTAAACCCTTTTATAGCTACACAGTTTATTTTTACTTTTATACCTTCTCTTAGACAAGTGTTTATACTTTCTAGAACCACTTTTAAATCTCCACCTCTAGTAATAGACTTGTACTTGTATTCTTTTAAAGAGTCTAAACTTATGTTTACCTTATTTAATCCACTTATCTTTAACTGAGATACTATTTTGCCAAGATTTATACCATTTGTAGTTATAGCTATATCATTTATATTACATTCATTCTTAGCGAACCTAATTAATTCATTTAGTCCAGGATACAAAGTAGGCTCTCCACCTGTAAATCTTAATTTTTTAATTCCTACATTTGCCATTGATTTTATTACAAACTTATATTCATCTACGCTCAAACTGTTATTTATATACCCATCTTTATGGTTCACATCAGATGGCATACAATAAATACATCTTAGGTTACACTTATCAGTAAGTGATATCCTAAGATAATCTATATTTCTTCCATATTTATCTATCATTGCTTTTCCTCTTTATTAATTATCTTTAATAGTAGTTGCACACTCACTAGCATCTCCTCTTAAAATTTCTATTCCATGGCCTAATTCATCAATGACAAAGCTTAAATTTTCTATAGCACCTTTTGGACTTCCTGGTAAATTTATTATTATAGTATTTTTTCTTATACCACTCACACCCCTACTTAATATAGCTTTTTTAGTTATATGAGATGACATCATTCTCATGTATTCACTAATTCCTGGTATTTCTCTTTCTACAACTTCCTTAGTCCCTTCTGGCGTTATATCTCTTTTTGAAAATCCTGTACCTCCATTAGTTAATACTAAGTCTGCCTTATTATTATCACATATATCAATAAGTTCATTAGCTAACATATCTTTATCATCTTTTATTAATGTATAATGTACAACTTTATATAGACCTGTATCCTCTATATATTCTTTAATTTTCTCACCTGTTATATCTTCTCTCTTACCTTCATATCCTTTATCGCTTAATGTTATAATTGCTACCTTAAACATAAAATCACCTCTTTATAATTTTATTATATATTAAAATATCTCATATATCTTCTAAATTTAACCTTTATTTACATTTTTTATATTTCCTATGTTCTAAATTCCCATTATTTTTAACTAGTAGTAACTCTGCCATTATTCCAAATGCGATTTCATTTACATCATTTGATGATATGTTAAGACCAACTGGTGCATAAACAGAATTTAATAAATTTTCATCTATTCCTTCTTCTATTAAAGTTTTTTTCAGTGTTGTCCATTTTTTTAAACTTCCTATCATTCCTATATAAGAAGCATTTTTATTAATTATTTCTCTTAGAGCTTCTATATCCTTTTCATATCCTCTTGTAGCTATAACTATATAAGTATTTTCATCTATTTTTATATTGTTAAGTATATTCTTTATACTACCACTATAAACTTCGTCTGCTTTTTTAAATCTTTCTTTATTTGCAAATTCTTCTCTATCATCTACTATTATTGTATAAAAATCTAAAGTATTTGAAATCTCATATAATGAATATCCAACATGTCCTCCTCCAATTATAATTAATCTTGGTTTAGGCTTAAATACTTTTATATATCCTTTTACATTTCCACCACATTCCATTGGTGTCTCTTCTGACGACTTTATCAACGAATGGATAAAGTTGGCATCTTCTCCACTTTTTAAACATACTTTGCATTTATTTATAATTTCATGTTCTAAAATACCTCCCCCAACAGTTCCAATTGTACTTCCGTTGGAGAAATATGCAAGTGTTGCTCCTTGTTTTCCAGGGCTCGATCCTTGTACATCTGTAATTATAGCTAATGCTACTTTATTACCTAACTTAACTTCATTATTTATTTTTGATAGAATTATTTCATGCATATTTTCCTCCTAATACTTTGGAACTATTTTATTAGATAAAATAGCTTCTAATACTCCGCCTGCTATATTGCGACCTTTATCAGATATTGTAAATGAGTTTTTAACCTCATCTATTCTAGGATCTATGTCTAAAATTTTTAAATTACTTTTTACGTAAGATCCACTTCGTATAATACCTCTTAGAACTCCACTTATACTAGCTATAACTTCATGCTTATTACCATCATCATCATTTATATGAGCTACTATATCACCTTTTTCTACTATATCACCGATTTCACAATAAGTATAAATTGTTCCTTGAACTTGAGAGTATACCACTCTATCCTTTGATACTCCATTAATTTCACCTGGTATACCTGTATTTTCAATTGTTCTTCCATTTCTAATTACCCTACCTAAGTTGTGACCTCTCATTGTTTCAATTGCTATATCTATATTTTCTCCTGCATAAAATCCAGGTCCTAGTCCTATAGTTAAATCAGCCATATCCTTTTTGGTTCCAGTATTTTTCTTTGCCAATATACAATCAACTACAACTTTAGGTTTTATTTGGTTTATACACTCCCCCTTAGGATCTATATATAAAGCGACTTTATTATCTTTTAATGTATCTTTTATTTCACTAATACTATTACACAGTTTACAATAAACACCTTCTACCTCTACCTCGCCATTATATATAGCTTCACTAAATGCTACATTTCTTCTTATTGCTAGAGGTTTTTCTATCTCAAGTGCTACTATCTTAAATCCACACATATGTAGTTTATGAATAACAGCAGATGCTAAATCTCCTGCACCTCTGATTAAAATAATATTGTCCATTTAGTCCTCCTGCTTAAATAAGTTATCTTATTCAACATTATACAATAGATCGACATTTTTTCATATGTGAATGACATATATTAAAATTTATTTTTTAAAAATATTTCGTATTTTTAAAATAAAAAAGTATGTATCAATATAAACTTATAAAGCTTATTAATACATACTTTTTATTTTAATATTTTTTATATTTATTTAAATCTTCATTCTTTTTTTCTTTAATTCTTTCTCTAACCTTTACAATAAGTAAAACTACTGCTCCAATAAATGCAATAGACACTCCACCTAAATACATAAAAGCAATAAAGTTAGCAATTAGAAAATCCAATTAAAATTACCTCCAAATAAATTATTCTATAATTACAGCAGTTCCGTAAGCTATAACTTCTGAAGCTCCTTGCATAACTGCTGATGAACCTAACCTCATTCCAACAATTGCATTAGCTCCCATCTGTTCTGCTTTTTCTACCATTCTACCTATAGCAATTTGTCTAGCTTCTGTCATCATTTCATTATATGATACTATCTCTCCACCAACTAACGTCTTAAAGCTAGCTCCTATATCTTTACCTATATTTTTACTTCTAACTGTACTATCTGATACAAAACCTAATACTTCTTTAATTTCTTTTCCTGGTATTAAATCGGTTGTAACTACTAGCATGTAATTTCATCCCCTTTAGTTCTATAATTTTAAATATTATTTATAAAGATTATAATTTTATTTTAGACGTAAATCAATCCTATTTAAAATAAAAGAATCGTATAAAAATCATCACTGATAACTTCTATACAATTCTTTAGATTAAATATTTATATTTTCATTATATTCAACTTTAGTATTAATATTTAAGAAAATTTTAGCTTCATCAAAGTTTATATATTCTTTTTCTATACTGTCTATAAGTTTAAGCAATTTGTAATTATTATTATCTATACATTCTTTAACTTTACTAATTATATCTTTTTTGTATCCAGAGCATAATGGTTGAATTCTATTGTTAGAAATAGAAATAATGGATTTATTTTTCATACTTAATCCAATTTTATCTACCACACTATTATCAATAAAAGGCATATCACATGCAAGTACAACAATATCATATTTGGCATAATTTAGTGCTGTATAAATTCCCCCTATTGGGCCTATATCTTTTATAATGTCTTCATATATTTTAAAATTATATTTTGAGTACAAATTAGTATCATTTGCAATAATTATCACTTCTTCAAAATTACTAAATGCATCTATTGCCTTTTCTATAAAAGTTTTACCTTCAATATACATTAATGCTTTATTCTCACCCATGCGACTACTTTTTCCACCAGCTAAAATTACACCTGTCTTTTTTATAATAATCACCTGCTATCTAGCTAAATATTTTATCGATTTTTATTTTCACCTTATTTAATATGTTATCCTTATTTTGTAAATAGTCATTATAACTTCCATAGTCTCTACAAATACTACTTATTGACTCTCCTATGATAAAGTTGATTTTCTCCAAATTATAATCGTACATAGTTTCAACACTATCAACTTCAATAAGTATCTTACATATGCATAAATATAAATCTTTTATTATTACATCTCCACCAAATTCAAAATTATTCATAATTATTTCTTTACTTTCATTAGAAATAACTTTTTGCTTTATAAATTTTATAAAACTTTCAAAGTCCTGTTTATTGTTATATGGCTCTATTTCAAATAATATTCTAAAGAATAAATTCCATGCAAATTCACTATTTAATTTATCTACTATATAATCTCCAAGGTCCTTACAAAATTCATCTTCTAAAAGCGGTGGTTGATCAAAAACAATTGGTTGATTAAAGTCAATATCTTTTTTTGATATATCATTTATTCTCGTTAATCCATTAATCATTAGGTCTCCAAATAAGCCATCATCTACTTCATCTATATTTTTGTTAAATGAATAATTTAATATAGTTTCACAAGGTTTTTTAAAATCTACAACAAATCCAATACTTTCTTTCATTTTCATAGAAAAAGTATCATGAGCCATTTTAGCTAACACTTTCTCTAATTCTTTCTTTTTACTAGATGAGTGATCTAAGCCAACTGTATTAAAGTTTTTATATATGTTTAATAATTGATTATCAATCATTGTAAGGTTATTTTTAATAGATATCATCATATCTTTTAAGAAGCTATCTCCTAATAAATATGTATTATTTTTATAAATAACCTTATGTTCAATCTCGCTCCAGAATATATTTACCAGAGATTTTATCTGAAGTTCAAATTTTATTTGCCTATCTAAATATTTAAATTTCCCATCAATTCTATATATCTCAAATCCATTCTTTTGTTTTTTAGGTTGTTTCTCACTTAACTTTAAAGTTATATTAGGATTTTGTTTATTATAATAATAAATTCTATCATCAGTTTTATTAAAATATCTTCTTAAAACCCTATATATCTTATTTTCATCTTCTATAAATCTACATTCTATTCTTACTCCAATTAAGTCAGATAAATTGTGAATAAGATTTTCTGCTTCATTATATTTTTTTAAATATCTATTTCTAATAATCTTTTCTCTTAAACTGCTCTCTGATTTTACTCTAGACTTTACATTTATATATTCTTCTTTTTTAAGATTTAAAATCTCTTCGAAGAACTCCTCTAGCTCATCTCCTATTAACTCTAATGTTGAACTCATAGATGTTAACATATCTATTGATTCTTCTATAAAATCAAACTCTAGTAGTCCCATAATCTACACTCCTAATTATTATCTATTTTACTTGATTAATTTTATCATTATTTATTATATAAAGTAAACTAAACAGGACTAAAATTCATGATAACTTCATAATTAAGTATTTGCTATAAATAAAAATAAACCCTTATACAGGGCTTATTTTTATTTTAATTATTTATTTACTCAAAAATTAATTCCTTTTTATTTGTGTTCTCTAAATATTCTTCAAGAATAATCGCTCTTATAGATTCATATTTTATATAATTAGGAAGATTTTTCTTTATTAAACTTATCTTTTCTCTTCCAAATACATTACATGCACTTAATATAATTTCCTTTTCTTCTTCAGTATAAAATTCTTTTAGATTCAAATTAAACTGTATACTCTTATTTTCTTTAACATAATCGTATACATATCCTAAAATAGTTGATATGGAAGTTTCTAGATCTTCACTTATATTATTAATATTTTTACCTTGATTTAACAAATCCAAAGCTATTTCATTATTTTTTCTACTTTCACCATCTATAACAACTTTTAATTTTTTTCTATATATCCAATTCACATTTATATTATTATCTAATATATAATATTTAACTAAAGATATTATATCCTCACCATATTTTTCTATTTTTATAGGACCAATTCCTGATATATCTTCAAGCTGTTCATTATTTACTGGGTATCTACCACTTATTTCTTTTAACGTATTATTACCTAAAACTCGATACGGCAATGTATTTTCTTTTTTAGCATATTCTTCTCTTAATTCTTTTAATTTTTTATATAAATTTTCATCTGTTTTTACAAAGAAAAATTCTTCATCATCTTTATTAGATAATATATCTATATTAGTTTCCTTATTTATATTTTTCTCAGTTATATATCCTTCTATGAGCTCTATAAATTTATTACCATATTTCTCATATTTAATTTCTCCTACTCCAGAAATTTTTAATATTTCTTCTTTGTTTGTAGTATACATTGATGACATTTCTTTTAATACACTATCTCCAAATACCATGTATGGAGCTATATTTTCTTCTATTGCTATATTATATCTTAATGATTTTAGCATTTCATATAATTCATTATTTGTATTTAATGCTTTACTAACTACAACTTCTCTGAATTTTACTTCAATATCGCCTTTTAATACTTTAGTTGATAGTTCATTTAATTTTACAGTAGGAAAAGTACCATTATACCCTATATTTTTAACTAGATCTAAATATCCATGAGATACTAACGTATTTATAAAAATTTTCAAATTATCACTAGAATAATCTCTCATTATTCCATAAGTAGATAACTCATTAAATCCTAAATCTAATATTTTTTTATTTTTAGACCCTCTAAGTACATCAACTATTACATTAATACCAAAACTTCGTTTCATCCTATAAACACACGATATAACTTTTTGAGCATCTAAGGTTTTATCTATAACTTCACCTTCACTTAGACAGTTACTACAATTATCACATCTATCATTAGAATCCTCTCCAAAATAGGCTAATACACCTTTTCTATAACAATGGTTAGAATATATCAAATCTTTCATATGCTGTAATTTTTCATGTTGTACTAATTTTCTCTTAGTATTTTCTACACTTATATCAATTAAATATTGCTGAATGTATATATCTCCTGGAGAAAATAAAAGTATACACTCACTTGCTTCACCATCTCTACCCGCTCTTCCTATTTCTTGGTAATAGTTCTCTATACTTTGAGGCATATTATAATGTATAACCCATCTTATATTTGATTTATCTATTCCCATACCAAATGCATTAGTCGCTATCATTATATTAATTTTATCATTTATAAAATCTTCTTGATTTTGCTTTCTTTCTTCTTTAGAAAGTCCTGCATGATATTTAGATACTAAATATCCTCTCTTTTTTAATCCTTCATATATTTTCTCTACATCTTTTCTTGTTGCAACGTATATTATTCCACTTTCATTATTATGATTCTCTAAATAGTCAATTATATATTTATTTTTACTTGATGATTTTACTATATTTATAAATAAATTTTCTCTATTAAATCCAGTTATATATACATCTGGTTCTCTTAGTTTTAGACTATTTATTATATCTTCTCTAACTTCTTGAGATGCAGTTGCAGTAAAAGCTGTTACAACTGGTCTATTGTAAAGAGTATCTATAAAATGATGTATTTTTGTATAACTTACTCTAAAATCATGTCCCCAACTAGATACACAATGAGCCTCATCTATTGCTATTTGACTTATATTTTTCTCTTTTATTATACTATTGAATTCATAACTATCTAACCTTTCTGGTGCAACATAAATTATCTTATATTTATCATCTTTTATATTATTTATCACTTCATTAAATTCAGTACTACTAAGAGAACTATTTATATAGGCTGCATCAATTCCCATGATATTTAATGCATCAACTTGGTCTTTCATAAGAGATATCAATGGTGATATTACTAATGTTATACCATCTAGGCAAAGTGCAGGAACTTGATAACATATAGATTTTCCACCACCTGTTGGCATAATAGCAAGTACATCTTTTTTATTTATTATTGAGCTTATAATATCTTCTTGACCTTTTCTAAAGCTAGTATATCCGTAATATTTAACTAATATATCTAAAGGTTTAGTGTTCATATTTTTATCCACCTCTCCGAACTTACGTTTGTTTTAATTATAATCGCTTTTTTTATCTTTTATTCATATATAATATCATAAAATTTGCTCTATAGCTTTTATTTATATCTTTTATTCTACTTATAGTAAATTTCTATTTTAAAATTTATCTTAGATATGCATAAACTATATAAAATATACTTTTATTAATAGTATCTATAAACCTTGGAGGTATTAAATTATGTACAACTATATTAATGATTTAAATAAGGATAAGCAAAATCTTATTAATAAATATTCTTTAGTACTTAATGATGATTTGATTTGGGAGTTCAACCATACTAAATATTTTAAAGTTAAATACTTTTCTCATAAGTTTGCTATAAAACATTCTACCTCACCCTTCTATTTCATATATATAAACTTTGTTATGCTAAAATCAAATATTTTGAATCAAATTTCTCGAAATATGATCCTTATATATATAATTATAAATCGGGATTTATAAAGTGTAATTATATGATATGGAATTTATAAAACATAAATATAGCGATACATTTATAGACCTTAGAAATTTAAATAAAATAAAAAATATTAAAATTCAAATCATTTTGTAATTATCTTGAAAACTTTGAACCCAAACTATAAAAGGACTATTTCGTGTAGATTGATTATTCTACTCGAAATAGTCCTTTTTATTTAAATTATGCTATTATCTCATCTTTTTCAGATTCCCATCCAGATAAATTTTCAAGACCTTTTATATTTTTTGCATTAAATATTGGATCTTCTATACCTGATTTTCGTTGTGCTTCATAATCTTTAAGCGCTAGAAATGCATATTTACCTAATAGAGCTATGGCAATTAAGTTTATTACAGCCATTAATCCCATAAATACATCTGCTAAATTCCATACTATATCTATCTTTGCTACAGAACCAAATAATACAAACCCTACAACTGCTATTCTAAATACTGTCATTATAGATTTTTTATTATTCATAAACTCTATATTAGCTTGTCCATAGTAATAGTTTCCTACTATTGAACTAAACGCAAATAGCAATATACACACTGCTATAAATATATTTCCTATAGGTCCTATATGATAGGCTAAAGCTTCTTGTGTTAATCCTATACCTTCAGCAGAACTTGTTGCATATCCTGGGTATAATAATACTACAAATGCTGTACAAGAACATATTATTAGTGTATCTACAAATACTCCAAGTGCTTGTATTAATCCTTGTTTAACAGGATGTGATACTTCTGCACTTGCAGCTGCATTAGGTGCACTACCCATTCCTGCTTCATTTGAGAATAAACCTCTTTTCACTCCTACTAGTATTATTCCACCCATAGTACCCATTGACATACTTCTAAAATCAAGAGCACTTGAGAATATTAACTTTATTACATTTGGTATTTCATTTATATTAATAGCCATTACAAATAATGAAACTAATATATATAATACAGCAAGAACTGGTACTATCACTTCAGATACCTTAGCTATTCTATGAGAACCACCAAATATAACTAAAGCTGTCACTATTGCTATTACTATACCTAATCCCAGTCTATTTATTCCAAAAGCATTATTAAAAGCAGCTGTTATTGTATTGGCTTGAACTGCATTAAATACAAATGCAAAACATATTGTTATAAGTATTGAGAATGTAACTCCCATCCACTTCTTATTTAAACCTTGTTCCATATAGTATGCTGGTCCACCTCTATATGATTTACCATCTTTTACTTTATATATTTGAGCTAACGTACTTTCTACAAATCCTGATGCAGAACCCATTAATGCTATAAGCCACATCCAAAATATTGCCCCAGGTCCACCTGCAACTACTGCTATTGCAATCCCTGCTATATTACCTGTACCAACTCTTGATGCTGTACTTATACAAAATGCTTGGAATGAAGATATTTTACCTTCTTGTTTAGCATCTTTAGAAGTACTATCTCCTAAAAGTTTAAACATTTCTTTAAAGTATCTAAATTGTACAAATCTAGTTTTTATTGTAAAGTAAATACCTAATGCAATAAGCATTGCTATTAGTATATACGTCCATAAAAAATCATTAAATTTTAATATCACTTCATTTAATAATTCCATTTATTAAATCCCCCTTGTAGTTATTTTTATATTATCAAGTATAAAGTTGATTAAATTTTCTATAAAAATGCAATTTATTAATCTACTTATTCATTTAGTATAATTATAAGCTATTTTTTCATAAAATACAACATAAAAATGCAATTTTATTTTTTCATGTTGCAATATTTTAATATATTTATATTTTTACCCTTTTATTTCTAAATTATATATAAATTTTGTTTTACTATTTATGATATAGTATACTATTTTGTTTTATGTAAATAATCTTTAAATATGATATAATTAAAACTATTCATTACATAATTTGAAAGGAATTAAATTTATGGCTAATATTAAATATGATATAGAACAAGAATTAGGTATAATATCGAAGTCTGCAAAAGGTTGGAATAAAGAACTTAACTTAATTAGTTGGAATAATAGAGAAGCAAAATATGATATAAGAGATTGGGATGAATACCATGAAAAAATGGGAAAAGGTATAACTCTTACTAAAGAAGAATTAATTAACTTAAAAGAGCTTTTAAATAATTTAGATCTATAATATCAGATGTAAATTTATAAAATAAAAAATTACTAGTTATTTAACTTTATAACTAGTAATTTTATTTTTAATATATTTTAATGATGTCCACATCCATCGTGGTTGCAAGTATGATTTGTAGGAAATTCAATAAGCTTATTTTCTTTGTATAGCGCTAGATTTTCTTTTATTGTATCTCCTTGAGATCTATATACTTTTACTCCCATAGAATTTAATTTATTTATAGCTCCTGCCCCTATTCCTCCAACTATAACTACATCTACCATTGTACCTTGTAATGCTTTAAGTGGTTGGCACATACCATGTTCATGATTCAAATCATGATTGTTTATTTCTGTTATCTCGTTATTCTCTAAGTCACAAACAACAAATAATGGTGCTGATCCAAAATGTCCATATGGCTTACTATTTAATCCTTCATTCATTTCTACTGGTACACAAATTTTCATTTTAAAATCCTCCCTTTTTACAGCACTTATTCAATGCTTTACAATTAATTTTACACCCTACTTCATGAATTTCTTTAAATTCATTGTATTCTAAAATGTCTTCTACACTGTCATTTTTTATAAATTTAATAAATGATATGCACTGATCAAATATCTCTTTATCTATAGTATAAAAAACAAAGTAACCTTCCTTAATTCCTTTTAAAATGCCCACATCTTTTAATATTTTAATATGTTGAGATACCGCTGAGTCTGATATACCTAATAACTTAGATATTCCTTTTTGACATATATTACGTTTAGATGCTAGAACTAGTATTTTAAGTCTGGTTTCATCACTCAATGCTTTAAATACTTTACTTAGATTTTCCATCAGTCACCTCTTTTGATTAAGTATTTACTTAATTAAATTATAGTATTCTTATTTAAATCCTGCAACACTTATATAAATTTTAATTTTATATACCTTTGTAAAATAAAAAAAGCTTAAAGATTGTGATAAATCTTCAAGCTTTTTTATTTTATTTTTGTAACTTTCTTGCTTCCATTTTTAGTTTATCTAAATATGAAACTGCATTTAATGCAGCTATTTGTCCTTGACCTGCAGATTTTATATATGAATATGGCTTACCAGCACAGTCTCCACATGCAAAGCATCCTTTTATATTTGTATTCATATTTATATCTATAACTACGTGTGGTCCATCCGTTTCTAAACCTGGTACTAAAGATTTTACTGATGCACTATCTTTTATAACAAATACACCATCTACATCAATATCTTTTTCTTTAAATGAAACTTTATTTACAAGAGTTTCACCTTGAATCTGTATAGGTCTATCATTTATAACTTCTATAGAACTATCTAATTCATGATTTCCTCTCATTAATGATTCATTTTTATACATTGGTATAAAGTAAGTTTTCGATGCTATTTCACTTAAGAAGTTTGCTTCTTCTTCAGATTCTTTATTATAACCTATTATAGCTACTTTTTTATCTTTATATAAAGGAGCATCACATGTTGCACAGTACCCAACACCTCTACCTAAGAATTCTTCTTCACCTTTTATAGGTTTTCCATATTCTACACCAGTTGCTAAAATAACTGTAGTAGCTTCATACATAGAATCTCCAGACATTAATGCAAAATAGTCTCCCATAGAATAAATATTATTTATTCTTTTTTCACATATGTCTATATCTAATTGCTTTATATGGTCTGCAAACTTATTTTTTAAATCTTCTCCACTAATCTCATAAAATCCTAAATAGTTATCAATTGAAGGAGCTTTTACAAGTTTATTACTTAAATTTTCACTTCCAAATAAAATTATATTTTTATTTCTTATTTTTGCATTTATAGCCGCTGATAATCCTGCTGGACCTGAACCGACTATAGCTATATCATATCTCATAATATCACCTATATTTTATAAGTAAGACTCTACCTTAGATTTTATTTGCTCTTTAGGAACGAATCCTATCATTTTATCTACTACTTTACCATCTTTAAATATTATCATAGTTGGAACTGTTGATACACTAAATTGTTGTGCTATTTCTAAACTTTGATCAACATCTAATTTATAAAAATTAGCCTTTCCATCCATTTCTTCTCCAAGTGCTTCAAATACTGGAGCTAACATTTTACAAGGTCCACACCAAGTTGCGAAAAAGTCAACTACAACTACTCCTTGTTTCTCTTCAACTTCACTTCTAAATTCTGATGTTTTTATTATTTTAGCCATTTAAATTTCCTCCTAGCCCTTCTCTATAATTATATTATGATATATTTTGATTTTAGTTATCATAATTTTAGATTTAATTTTTATAGTACAATTATACCCATAATTTGCTTGATAAATCAAATTTTTATTGTAAATTTACCTATTTTTAGGTATTTTTATTTCAAAAATAGTATATTCACCTTGTTTAGAATCAACATTTATATCATACTTTAAATTTATACTTATCATTTTAGCTATTGAAAGACCAATTCCTGATCCATCTATATCTTTACTTCTTACAATTTCGCTTCTAAAGAATCTATCAAAAACGTAAGGTAATTCATCTTGTTTTATACCAATTCCAGTATCCTTTATGAAAATACTTATATAGCTTTCTTTTTCATTTACTATAATACTAATACTATCTCCCTCATTTGTATATTTAAATGCATTTTCAATAAAAATAAGAATTAGCTGTCTTAACTTATTTTTATCTGTATGTATTATTTTATTCTTTAATTCGCTCTTTACAGTAAATTCCTTATCTTGCATTTCTGCTATTTCTTCATAATTTATATATATTTTATTAATTATATCTTCCAAGTCAGCTTCTTCCATAGTTACTTTATAAATAGAATCTTCTTTTGTTAAAGATAGTAAATCACTTATCATTTTTTTCATTCTTCTAGTTTCTCTCATAGAGTCTGCGATTGTTTCTACTTCATCACTTACAGTATTATTAGGATTTTTTAACATCCCCTCTAATTTAGATGATATTATTGCAATTGGAGTTCTAAGTTCATGAGATGCATCTTGTATAAATTTAGCTTGAGTACTCCATGCTGTTTCAATAGGAACTAAGGCTTTTCTCGTAAGATATATTGCTATAAAGTATGCTACCATTAAAGATATTAAAATTCCTATAACTAAGGAAAGTACTAATTGTTTTAGCGAACTTATTTCGGAATCTATATTTCTTATTATCTCTATAGTATATTTTCCTACAGTTAAATTTAATACTCTAAATGTATATCCATTATTTGACCATGTAAAAAAAGTATCTTGTTTTTCATCTTCTATTTCTGGATATATATTATCAAAATATCCATTATCAGTATAATACCTTACCTTTCCATTTTCATATACATATACAATATTTCTAGGATCTTCTAAAATAATTGGGTTAAAAAAAGAACTTCTATTAAATTGTATTGTTATAGACTCTAACTCCTCTTTTATTTTAGAATCTATATCACTATATGTACGTTCTTTAAAATAGAAAAATATAAATGTTGAAAAAATCAATAAAAATCCTCCTACAACAAATAGATTTATTTTTATTAACCTTCTTCTAGTATCTTCAAACACATTTTTATTTATCATCGAACATATATCCTACCTTGCGCTTAGTCTTTATATATTTATCATATCCATATTTTCCTAGCTTTTTTCTTAAATTGCTAACATAAACTTCCACAATCTCTATAGTTGCATCAGACTCAACACCCCATATCCTATCATAAATTTGTTCCTTTAATAAAATTGTTCCTTTATTAAGCAAGAAATATTCTAATAATCCAAACTGCTTATTTTGAAGCTCTATTTCATTCTCACCTATAAAAACTCTCCTTTTGCTAAGATCTAAATGTAAGTCTTGAAAATATAAACTATTTTTATCATTTAGTTTACCATTAGTTCTAAGAATTGCATAAATTCTTGCTATTAACTCTTCCATATAAAATGGCTTTGTCAAATAATCATTTGCTCCTATTGAAAAAGCACCTACTTTATCATCTAATGATTCTTTTGCAGTTAAAATTATAACTGGTGTTTCTATATAGTTATCTCTCATCTTTTTTAATATATCTAAACCATTTAAATTTGGTAACATAAGATCAAGTATTACTAAATCGTATATCCCTTGATTTATTAAATAAAGAGCTTCTTCTCCATCAGAACAAATCTCACATTGAAAGTGAGAACTTACTTCCTTTTCAATACTTTCTAAAAGTTTTTTGTTATCTTCTACTACTAATATTTTCATTGAACCCTCCACCTATTACTTCTTAAATTACATTATATACCTTTATATAAAATATTTTAATATATAATTATTTAAAATTAAATAAAGGTCAGTTTTAAAATAATTTATTTTAAAACTGACCTTTTTATTTTAGTTTTATTCAAAGTGATTATTGGAGTAATCTTGTAATATGCCTACAAAATCTTCAATACTTATATCATCTTTTGATTTGTCTGACATTTTTTCATAATACCAACTAGCAAATTCCTGATTAGCTAATAAAGAATTAAGTTTTTCATAATCTAAATTTTTAAAATCATGATTATTATCATTCATAAAGTTATACCCCCTTGTTAAGATATAATTTATTATTTATCTTAATCATAATTTTTATACATTTAGTATTTGCTAATCTGAGCTTCCTTAGATTCTAAATCTATATCTATATTGGATTTTGTATCTACATCATCATAAATATATCCAATTAATTTTATTTCTTCTGTGTATTTATATGATTTTATAGTAATTTCAGCTTCTTCTAATGGTTTAAGTGCAGAATAAGAAGATTCATGATTTATTTTTATATATTCTCCTTTTTTATTAATTTCTACTATCTTTAAGGTTATATTACCCAAATTTTTAGAAGAATTATTTTTCATTTTAACTACATATGTATCTCCATCATTAGACTCTTCGATTTTTTCAATATCTGAAAATGATAAAACTTCATATTCACCACTCTCAACTACTTCATTTGACTTTTCACTTACCTTTACACTTCCATCCTTAAAATTTACAACTACATCATTATCATTTGTTGTATACGCATATGAAGTTATATTTATACCTTCACTTGCTTCTTTAACTTTAAATGTAGCTTTAAATACATCACCCGGTAGTAAGGTCATATCAAGAAACATCTTTGATTCAGATATTATTTTACCATCATTATCTAATTCATTATATATTATCCAAATATCAGATATATTAAAATCTGATACGTTTTTTATCTTATCTATAATCATTCCATTATTTTCTTTATTATGTATTTGACTAATATTTATTTCATCTATTGATAATGCTTTAGCTTTACTTTTTTCAATTAATGTTCCGTTTAAAGTAACCTTATTATCATTTTCAATATTATTTTTATTGCATGATACTAATCCAATTATACTTACTACTAATATAAATATTATTAGTATTGATTTATTGAGTATTTTAATCATATTTTAATGCACCTCATATTTAGTATCTATTTCTCTGTTATTAAACTTATAATAAATTTTTATATTCTTTCATAAAATCCTTTAATGCTTGAGTTATTATTTGCTGTTTAGTAAATGATGAATTACTACATAGCCTTTCAAAGTCTTCCCATGTATTTTTTTCAACTTTTATACTTGCAGTTTTTAATTCTTTTAACTCTAGTTCTTCAATTAATATATCCTTTTTCTTAGTTGTTTTTTTAGGTTTCATCGATTTATAATCTTTTACTTCTAAATACCAATCATATACCTCACATATTTTGTCCAAATCTTCCTGAGTTATATTAATTTTTCTATCTTTTTTAGGCTTTGAATTTCCTTTAGTAAGTTTATTTTTACTAGATTTACCTTTATCATTTACATTTTTATTTATTTGCTCAAATGATATTTGAGTTTCTTTTTTCGAATTTATTTTAGGTTTTGATATTTTAATATCTTTCTCTAAATTAGAATTGTAAGAAACATATTTTCCATTTTCAGACTTATATCCCATCTTGTTTAAGAATTTTCTTAAAGTAGTTGTACTAATTCCAATATCTTTAGCTATATTTTCAAAGCCTATATTTTTATCCTGAAGTTTTAAAAACTTGTCCAATCTTTCGTTACCTTTCATTTGTTCCTCCGTATGTCAACTTCACATTTATGTATTTGTAAATGTTTTCCTAATTATTTTGTAAAATTTTATTTCAATATACATCCAACATAATAATGTTAATGTATTATATCTATTCAATACTTACGTTAATGTATTATATCTATTCAATACTTACATATATAATAAATATAATACATTAATATTATTACTATAGCAAATTTATTTTAAAAATAAAAATAAGCGGTATATATAACCGCTTATTTTTATTAATCTCCAACTCCAAAATCTGTATTATTATAAAGAATGTCGATTTTAGGATTATCATCTAGGTATTTATATTTTTCTACAAACCATTTTACAATCTCCTCATCTCTTCTTATACTGGTACTATTATTCACAAATACATTTATAGTTGCATGTTCAAAATTATTTAATATTATTTCCATATCTTTATCTATCATTTCTTTTGTTTGACCTACTATACCAACTAACATACATGGTGAATCAAAATGATTTTTTAACTCTTCTACTGTTTTAAACCTTGCATTTTTATTTAAAATTATATTTCTAAAATCATAATCAAAAGTTTCTACACCTATTTTAAAAATTATAGGCACTCCAAAAAAATCTCTCATTTCATTTAATTTATTTCTATAGCACCAATGGCTTTCTAAAAAAAGCTTTTCTATTTTTTTTTCATTTATTATTTCCTTTATTCTACTTAAAGTTTGTTTTGGAAGTTCAAAGCAACTTCCTGAATTTATAACTTCTAATACTTTATACTTTCCAGTTATATTACTTAAAACTTCAAAGTTAACTTTATTTATTTCATCTTCTATTGTAGAATTATCTTCTATATAATCACAAAAAGCACATTTCCCCCATATACAAGGAAATCCCTTTAATAAAACTATTTCTCTTTTATTTTTATTTTCTATAACACTATATCTATCCATAAAATATCTCCTTATTTGCTTATGCTAAAAGATGTTTTTAAGCTTTTAGGCATTACATTCATAGCCAAATTAACTAAAATTACACCTAATAACTTATCTATATAATCAGTTACTATTTGAGTTAAAAATATATTGCTAAATAAATTTCCTACACTTAATACCTCTAAAACTTGAACAATATATGCTGAACCAGATGATGTAACTCCTCCAAATACTACAGCTGCTACCATTGCACTTATTATTGAAGTTGGAAGAACAAATATAAATGTTCCAATAGGAGTTTTCTTTCCTTCTAGCATTCCTTTTTTAAACATAATCCCTGCAAGTAATCCTGTACTAATTTGTACTGGTGCAAAATAAAGAGAATATATATCAAAAGTCATTCCACTAACTATACTACCAAGAAACCCTGATATAACAGCATACTTAGGACCTAGAATTGCAGCAATTAAAATAGTACCAATTGAGTCTAAATATATTGGAAGTTTAAGACTTAAAGCTATAAATGCACCAACTACATTTATAGAAATACCTAAACCTACAAGTGCAATATTTTTAATAGATGTATTTTTCATATTTATATAACTCCTTTTACTGAATCTATAATATTTTCATATCCTTTAAATAACCTTTTTAAAAACATATACATAAATTTCTTTTCATCAACTTCGGTTAAAATAAAGGCATTTTTTTCTTTCTTATAAAAATCAAAAGAATCTACTATAGATTGCCCCATAGCTATTCCATCTTCTACAATTTCCACAAAAGACTCAAAACCATTACATATGCTTCTATCTATAAAATATGCAACTGCCAATGGGTCATTTATCACACATCCAATTATACCTTCTTGCTCCCAATGAAAATCTACATAGAATCTAGTAATTTCAGTTATATATTTTGCTAGTCTACTATCAAGCCTATTTATAAACTCTATAATGTTTGGTGTAAGTACGATTTTTCTAGTTACGTCTAATCCTATCATATGAATTTGTTTAGGTAAGTTTTTATAAACATAATCTGCTGAATGAGGATCTACCCAATAATTAAACTCTGCTACAGGAGAACAATTACCATGAATTTTAAAAGCTCCTCCCATAGATACAAACTCATCTAAATTATCAAATGCTTTTTTATCTTTCATAATAGCCTTTGCTATATTAGTCAATGGTCCTAAAGCTATTATAGATACATCTTCATTTTCTCTTAATGTTTTTATTATAAAATCTACGCCATTTTTATTTATAGGTATATCTTTTATTCTCTCATAAAAGTTTTCTCCGATTCCATCCTCTCCATGAGTATCTTGAGCTGTTACTAGCTCTCTTTTTAGAGGCTTTTCTTCTCCTATATATACTGGTATATTTAATGAAGAGCACATCTGAAGTGCTTTTAGAGCATTTTCAGCTCCTGTTGAGGCTACTACATTACCGCTACATGTAGTTATTCCTAGTATTTCTAGCTCTGGTGAGTTTACAGCTAGAAGAATTGCCAGCGAATCGTCTATTCCTGGGTCACAGTCAATTATTACCTTTCTTTTTTGCATTGCAAATTCCTCCTAAAAAATAATTTAAAGGAGAACCATATAACTTTTACAACAAAAGTTATATCTAAGGATACAACTTATATACTGCCAATATATAAATACCTTAGTTTTTTATACTTGGAGGTTCTCGAACAAGTCCCAGTAAAAATTAGTTATATCTAATATCTACTAGTATTATATATTCATAAACATTATATCATACAATATAAACTTTACAAATATTTTGTTAACTAACTTTTAAAATAAGTATTTTCGACATTTTTTGATTTTTTTTAACTTTTTTTATAAAATCTATTTACTTTTATAAAAAGATACATTATAATCGTTATTAATCTAACAATTCAATTTTTATTAAGTGATTGAATTGAAGGAAAACAGTATCATTAGGACTTATAAAATATATAAATCAGGAGGTAATAAGTATGATACAAATATTAACAGGTACTGCTTTATTATTAGTAGTATTAGCTTTATTCACATTATTTAGTTACAAAGCACCACAAGGTATGAAAGCAATGGGTGGCCTTGCAAACGCTGCTTGTGCAAGTTTCTTAGTTGAAGCATTCCATTTCTCATTCTTTGGTGAAGTTTTAGGAATCAAATTCTTAGAAAATGTTGGGGCTGCAAACGGTTCTTTAGGTGGTGTTGCTGCTGCTACATTAGTACCATTAGCATTAGGAGTTTCTCCAGTTTATGCTGTAATGGTTGGTTTAGCTTGTATGAACTTTAAAATATTACCAGGTTTCATAGCTGGTTACTTAATTTCTTTCGTAATCAAATTCTTAGAAAAGAAAATACCAGCTGGACTTGATTTAATAGTTATAATAGTTGTTGCTACTCCATTAGCTTACTTAATAGGAGATGTAACAAGCCCAGTAGTTAACGGTGTATTATCAACAGTAGGATCTGTTTTAACTGAAGCATCTTCTGCTTCTCCAATATTAATGGGTATAATACTTGGTGGACTTATAACAGTTGTTGCTACTGCTCCACTTAGCTCAATGGCATTAACTGCTATGATAGGTTTAACTGGTGCTCCAATGGCAATAGGTGCATTATCAGTATTCGGTTCTTCTTTCATGAACTTTGTATTCTTCTCAAAAATGAAGTTTGGTTCTAAGAAAGATAATATAGCTGTTGCTATAGAGCCATTAACTCAAGCTGACTTAATATCAGCTAACCCAATACCAGTATATGTTACTAACTTCATAGGTGGTGCTATGTCTGGTGTTATAATCGCTTTAATGGGACTAACAAACAACTCTCCAGGAACTGCTACTCCAATAGCTGGTCTTGCTGTAATGTTTGCTTACAACCCAGCAACAAAAGTTATAATAACAGCTGTAGGATGTGCTTTAGTAAGTATATTAGCTGGATTCATAGGATACGCTATATTCAAAAATTACAAAATAACAACAGCTGACGTAGTTAGAGGAGAATCTAACGAAGCTGCTTAATAAAAAAAGTCGTTATCAATATTGGTAACGACTTTTTAATATTTTATTTTAGTTTCGATTATATCTAAAACCGAATGAGATATTAGGTATTTATAAGTATTAAACATATCATTTCCGTTATTATCATTATCAGTATTCAACCATAATTCTAACGAAGAAACTAATCCTATGGTATAATACCTTGCTACACTTTCCTTAGTCATAATATTAGTTAATTCTGTTTCTTTTATTCCATATTTATCTAAAATTTTATTAAACATATTGTATATACTATTAGATAATATTTCTTTAAATGAATTTTGACCTGTAACTTCAAAAGATCTGCTTATGAACTCCTTATTTTTATCTAAGTGAATAAATATCATTTTTAATGCTTCTAATTCCATATCCTTATCTATAAGTTCATATACATTTTTCATTATATATTCTTCAAAGCAATATTCTAATATTTCATACTTGTCTTTGAAGTAATTATAAAAAGTAGGTCTAATAACTCCAGCTCCGTCTGTAATCATTTTAATAGTTATTTTTTTAAAGGAACTATTCAGCATAAGTTCTTTAAAACTATCTGCTAGTAATTTTTTTGTCATCTCCTTTTTTCTTTCCATGAATCATCCTACTTTCATTTATATTTATAAGATAAATATATTACATTTTCATTTATAAATCTATATATATTTACTTAAATTACTAATAATTTATTACATGTGAAAAAAGCGTTGATATTAAAATATCAACGCTTTTTAATGGTGCGGATGAAGGGAGTCGAACCCCCACGCCAAAGGCGCCAGATCCTAAGTCTGGTGCGTCTGCCAATTCCGCCACATCCGCAAGATTTATTATACTATAAATGTAGCAGAATTTATAACTTAACGCAACATAATTTAATTGTTTTTTGCTTTTTTTATTAATGTTGCAACTCCTACTCCCATCATGAGTATTCCCAATAGCATTTCCGTATTAGCAAGCATATATGTACGAGGTATAGGTTCTGAATTTATACATCCAACACCTGCAAACATACCTACACTTAAATTAAATGCTTCATTTATAACACTTAATATTTCTTTTAAATTTGTACTAGAAAGATATCCAATTGAAAGCCTTATAGTTTCATCTCCAACTTTAACTCCTATAAATAAATATAATATTGTATATATAATCATAATACTAATAGATGTAACTACTGGAAATAGTGCTCTTTGACCATAACCACATGATATCCAATATATATATGACCCTATTTTAGGAGTTATTTTTTTTAATGATTTCCTTTCAAAAACCTTACCTAAATAGTAGTATTCTGAAGAATTATCTGGTAAGTTATTTTCCTTAAATTTATCTGATAAAGTTTCATAAGTCATATAAATCCCTTCATATTCCTGTTTCGTTTTTTCCCTTGGAATTATTTTATCAAAACAAGTCTTTTCATCAAATTTTGTTTTATCTTCATCTGTAAAGTCTAAATCTATAATATAACAACTTAAAGTTTTAAACCCAGATAAATTACAATCTTTAAAATTAATTTTATCTAGCTCACAATTTTTTATTATACATTTTTTCATATAAGTAAGTTGAAATGATGTATTTATTATTTCACATTCTTCAAACAAAGCTAGAGATAAATCACAATTCATAAATTTAGAGTATATACTACATTTATAAAAACTACAACCTAAGTTATCCTTATTATTAAGAGATGGTAATTTTTCAGTTCCTTCTTTAATAAAAGAACAATTTTCAAATATAACTCCACCTTTATAGAAATTACAATTTTCAAATACACAGCCTATAAAGTTACAATCTTTGTATTTTATATTTTTAAAATTACAATCTATAAATTTCGTACAAAGTATATCTTTACTTTCTATAATCCTAAAATCTGCCTCATCTAAAATACCATCTTTTCCAAATTCAATACCTTCAAAATTTTTAAAACTATACTCTTTGCAAGGAGTATAATCCATTACATTCTCCTTGTTCTTTAGTATATATTTCATTATATTTTCATTATTTTTTTCTATTTATTATTTGATTATTGATAGAATGTCGTTCTTCTTTAAAGTTTATATATGCCATACGTAACTCCTTATAACGTTAAAAAACATAAGTTTAAGGGATTAGTTAAAGTAATAAAAACTAATTGTAATTTATTATATAAATAATCCCCTTTAAATTATATTCTATCTATTTTATATATTTTATATTCTACTTACTCTACTTTCTTTCCTAAAACTTGAATACCAATAAACAATGCTATTATTGATAACGGTAATACAATATATATAGACATTCCTAAACCTACTGGTATATACCCAAATATAATAGTTATTACAGCTGTAAATAAGGCATATGGCAATTGAGTTTTTACATGGTTAATATGATTACATCCAGCTCCCATTGATGATAATATTGTTGTATCTGATATTGGTGAACAATGATCTCCAAATATCGCTCCTGTTAATACTGCACTTGTACTTACTATTATAAATGACATTTCTAGATTCATAGAATATGCTAATGGAATTGCTAATGGCATAAGTATTCCCATTGTTCCATATGATGTACCTGTTGCAAATGATATTATAGCTCCAAGTAAAAATATTATAGTTGGTAACAAAAATGGAGGAATTGCATCGGATAATAAGGTAATTAAATATTTTGCAGTACCTAATTCTTTAATTACAGAACTTAATGACCATGCACATACTAATATAACACAAGTTATTAATAAACGTTTAAGACCTTCCATCCATATATCTATAGCTTCTGAAAAAGTAAATATCTTCTTAGTTGTTGCCATAATAATAGCAACTATACCTGCAAGTAATGATGATTGAAAAAGTGCTATTGAAGCATCTGATGCACTAAAGGTTTCCCTTATCGCTACAAATGATATTGGTGATTCTTTGAGTAAATTAATTAATGCTTGACTATCTCCTCCTATAATATTTTTATATCCACTAAAATAAAAAGAAAGTAACGCTACAACTATAAGTACTCCTATTGGTAATATTGCTGTTGACATGCTAGGTTTTAATCCTTTTTGATCTAAATGTTTTATACCTTCATTTGAATCGGATATATCTATACCATGTCCAGAACTTATTATACCTTCTTTTCTTGCTTTAACTTCAGCCTTTCTCATAGACCCAAAATCTTTAAGTAAAAGTACACTTATTACTATAAAAAAAAGGATTAGTATATTATAAAATCTATAGGGTATAGTTTGAACAAATACGCCAAATGCATCAGCATTTACTCCTATTGTACTAAATGCATCCTTAATAAGACCAAGTTCCATACCTATCCATGTTGAAATAACTGCTATACCTGCCACTGGAGCAGCTGTTGCATCAACTATAAACGCTAATTTTTCTCTAGATATTTTCATTTTGTCAGTTATAGGTCTCATCATTGTTCCAACTATCATTGCATTTGCATAATCATCAAAAAATATGATAAGACCTGATAACCAAGTAATAATTTGAGAACTTCTTCTATTTTTAGCTCTTTTAGATAAACTTTCTGCTATTGCTTTAGCTCCTCCCATTTTAGTTACTAAATTAATTAATCCTCCTATAGCTAAAACTTGGAGTATTATTCCTGCATTCCAAGTATCTGCTAAAGAAGTAACCATTCTATTTATAACATCAATAAAAGCATCAACTATTCCATAAAATATATTATTTCCAGGAATAGTTAGTAACAAACTTCCAGAAATAATACCTATAAATAAAGATGCTATTACATTTCTTGTTAAAAATGCTAATATTATGGCCACTATCGGAGGAATAAGAGTTAATACCTTGTATTTTTGAGCATTGAAATAACCTACGTCTACCTCTGCGGCTAAACAAATACTTGGCATCATAAGTAAAACAAAAAAAGCTATGATAACAATCCACTTATTCCTATTTTTCATAAAACACCTCCTTGTACATATTAAAAGTACAATATTGTTAATGTATTAATATTATTCCATTATATTCAAAAAACTAAGGAAAGAACCTGTCCTTTATCAATTTATTTTTGCACATAAAAAATTCCACAATTATGTAGCTATTATTTAATACTACACAATTGTGGAATTTTTATTTTATATCATATTATACACATTCTTCAACTATATCAACTTTTCTTCCGAATATTTGTACACCTATAAATACCGCTACTATTGCAAGTGGTAGTACTATGTATACTGGTATACCAAGTCCAGCTGGTATATATCCAAATACTACTGTTATTAATGCCGTAAATAAGGCGTAAGGCATCTGTGTTCTTACATGATCTATATGATTACATCCTGCTCCCATTGACGATAGTATTGTAGTATCTGATATAGGTGAACAATGATCTCCAAATATAGCACCTGTTAATACCGCACTTGTACTAACTACTATAAATGACATATCTGGATTTATAGAATTAGCTAGTGGAACTGCTAATGGCATAAGTATTCCCATTGTTCCATATGCTGTACCCGTTGAAAATGATATTATAGCTCCTAATACAAATATTAAACTAGGTAATAAGAATGGTGGGAATGAACCTGATAGTAATTTAATTAAATATTTAGCTGTTCCTAATTCCTTTATTACTGAACTTAATGACCAAGCACATATTAATATAACACCTGTTATAACTAATGTTTTCATACCATCTACCCAAACTTCTATAGCTTCTGAAACTGTAAATATTTTTTGAGATACCGCCATTACTATAGCTACTATACTTGCAAGTAATGCAGACTGGAATAACGCAACCGATGCATCTGATGCACTAAATGCTTCTCTAATTGATACAAATGATAATGGTGAATCACTAAGCAATTGTATTAAACTAGCATCTTCTCCACTCATTATAGAACTATATCCACTATAGTAAAATGCTATTAATGCGGCTACTATCAATGTTCCTATTGGTATTATTGCATTCCATATACTTAATTTAACACCTTCTTTTGGTTCTAAATCTGAATGATCGTTTACAGAATCTATTGCAATCTCAGAATCTAAACTTTTGCCTTGTCTAGCTCTTATCTCTGCCTTTCTCATAGGACCAAAATCTTTTAATAATAAAGTTGTTATCACTATAAACGCTAGTATTAGTATATTGTAAAATCTATATGGTATTGTATTTAAAAACACACCAAAAGCGTCTGCTTTTATACCTATTCCATTAAATGCATCTCCTATTAATCCAACTTCAAGACCTATCCAAGTTGATACTATAGCCAATCCTGCTATTGGTGCTGCTGTTGCATCTATTATAAATGCTAATCTTTCTCTTGAGATTTTCATTTTATCTGCTACTGGTCTCATCATAGGTCCTATGATAAGTGAATTTGCATAATCATCAAAGAATACTAAAAGCCCTGCAAACCAAGTTATCAATTGTGTACTTTTTGCAGTTTTGGCTCTTCTTGAAAGGCCCTCAGCTATTGCTTTAGCTCCTCCCATTTTGGCAACTAAATTAATCACTCCCCCTATTGCTAAAACTTGAAGTATTATACCTGCATTCCACGGATCTGCTAAAGACCCAACTGCTCTGTTTACAACATCTAAAAAAGCATTAACTAATGCAAAGTGTACACTTGAACCACTTATATTTAAAATAAAACTTCCTGACAAAATTCCAATAAATAATGATACAACAACATTTTTAGTTATAAATGCTAAAACTATTGCAACTAATGGAGGTATTAGTGTCCATATCCCAAATTTATTTGCATTTATCTGCCCTATATCAGTTTCTGCAAATCCTAAAGTTGATGACATCATAATTATAGTTAATACTATAATAACTATTTTTAAACTTTTTCTTTTCATAATATTTTCCCCCTTAAAATTATTAAGTGAATATATGAGGGTTTGTAATACATTTTTCTATACAACTATAAAAAGCCTTGAGTTTACACTCAAGGCTAAAAATTCTATTAACATGCAATAATACATAGAAATATAATAATTCCTTAAATGTAGCTCACCACAAAATAATTTTGTGACAGTGGTATATATCTTATATATACCCCCAGCTATATAACCTTAAAGCATCAGTTATATGCTTCGGCAATATTTCCTTTTGTAATAAATCACAGTGCTTAACTCATTATTACTACTGATAAATATTGCGCCTCTACCCTTTTTCTATTCACTTGTTTTATATCTTAAATTATATGGTAATTTTCATAATAACGCAATACTTTTCTGAAAATTTTTTATTTTATTTTTATTGATACAATTATTTTACAAGTATTTCTATTTAATTAAGAAGGATTATGTATTTTTATGTATAATTATTATTTTTATACATAAATTTTGTATAAATTCATTTAAATAAAATAAAGGAATGTAATTTTTTTTTATAGAATATAAATTGTCATGAGTTTAATGTATATAATAAATATTTTTAGGAGGAATATATATGTTACTTATATATAACGATAATACAAATCCCTATTTCAACTTAGCTATGGAAGAATACCTATTAAAAAATACTAATGAAGATTTATTTATTTTATGGCGAAACAAACCTTCTATAATCGTTGGAAAAAATCAAAATACATTATCTGAGATAAATATAGATTATGTTAAGGATAACTCAATCCCTGTTGTAAGAAGACTTTCTGGAGGTGGGGCTGTTTTTCACGATTTAGGCAACATAAACTTTACCTTTATCTCCTGCAATAAAAACTCTTTTAGTGACTTTAAAAAGTTTACACAACCAATAATAGATTTACTAAAAACATTAGGATTAAATGCAGAGTTTTCTGGAAGAAATGATTTATTAATTGATGGTAAGAAATTCTCTGGTAATGCTCAGTATAACTACAAAAATAAAGTAATGCATCATGGTACACTTTTATTCTCATCACAAATTTCAGACTTATCTGATGCTTTAAAAGTAAAAAGTATTAAGTTTGAAGGAAAAGGAATAAAGTCAGTTAAATCTCGTGTAACCAATATAAGTAGTCACTTAAATGAAGATATAGATATTCTTGAATTTAAAAATTTGCTTATGAATTATATATATTCTATTAGTTCTAACAATACGTTCTATAACTTAACTAAAGATGATATTGAAAAAATAGAAAATTTAGTAGAAGAAAAATACAGTACTTGGGAATGGAATTTTGGTAATTCGCCTAAATATTCTCTTTTAAATGAGTTAAAATATCCTGGTGGTAATATAGAATTTAACTTAGAAGTTGAAAAAGGATTTATAACAAGGATAAAGTTTTTTGGTGATTTTTTCGGAAAGGATGATATATCAACTTTAGAAGTTCTTTTATGTGGTGTTCGACATGAAGAGCAAAGCTTAAGAGATATTTTTTCTCATATAAATATCGATAACTATTTTTTAGGTGCAGATTCAGATATATTAATTGCTGGTATATTAGGTGCTAAACAAGAAGTTAAAGCTTATTAAATTTAATAAATTTTTATTTAGACTGATATATTATCAGTCTAAATTTATACTTTTTATTCTTTATATTCACTTAATCACATTTATCAATAACTATATTTTTATAATGCATATTCTATTTAAACTTAATTTTTTAAACATAATTATCAATAAAGCAATACTTTTTTAATAGTTTTACGAAAAATACTTTTTTCATTTACTTTTTCCTAAAAATATATATAATTATATAGTAACGCAAACAGTTAATATGTACTTTTAGGAGGAATTAATTTTGAAGTATTCTTATAAAGAATTAAAAATGATCTATGATAAAATAAGCCCTTTTGAGTTTAAAGATAAATTAATGGATTTAGCTAAAAATAATGCTATTAAAAATAATGTAAATGTACTAGATGCTGGTCGTGGTAATCCTAACTGGACTGCCGCTACTCCTCGTGAAGCATTTTTTACATTTGGACAATTTGCAGTTAACGAAACACGCTTAACTTGGGACTTAGGTGATTTAGCTGGAATGCCTAAAAAAGAAGGCATTTCTAAACGTTTTTATGATTATATGACCCAAAATAAAAACATGCCTGGAGTATCTTTATTAAAAAAAATAATAGATTATGGTATAAATAAGCTTAATTTTAATGGTGATGAATTTGTATATGAACTAGCAGATGCAATAATAGGAGATAATTATCCATTTCCTGATAGAATGCTACCTCATATAGAAAAAATAGTTCATGATTATCTTGTACAAGAAATGAGGTATGATACTGAAAATGGTGGTAAGCTAAATATATTTGCTGTAGAAGGTGCAACAGCTGCCATGTGCTATATATTTGATTCATTAATGGCTAATGAACTTTTAAGAAAAGGTGATTCAATCGCTATTATGACACCTATATTTACACCTTATCTTGAAATACCTCATCTACCTAGATATAAGTTTAATGTAGTTTATATAAATGCTGATGAAGTCGATGAAAATGGGATACATACTTGGCAGTATTCTAAAAAAGAATTAGAAAAGCTAAATGATAATTCTATAAAAGCTTTATTCCTTGTAAATCCAAATAATCCAGCATCAATAGCTATGAATGAAAATACTTTTAATAATATAATAAATGTTGTTAAAAATTATAATAAAGATTTAATGATAATCTCAGATGATGTATATGGTACTTTTGTGCCTGAATTCACATCTTTAATGGCTATGCTTCCATACAATACACTCGGAGTTTATTCTTATTCTAAATACTTCGGTGTTACTGGTTGGAGATTAGGTACAATGGCTTTACATGAAAACAATGTTTTTGATAAAAAAATAAGTGAACTAAATGAAGAGTTAAAAAGATCTGTAAATAATAGATATAAAGATATGAATGTAAACCCAGATTCTATATCTTTTATGGATAGAATTGTTGCTGATAGTAGACTAGTTGCTTTGAATCATACAGCAGGACTTTCTACACCTCAACAAGTACAAATGGCATTTTTCTCTGCATTTGCATTAATAGATACTGATAACGATTATAAATCACTTAATATTGATATATGTAATAGTCGTAAAAAACTATTATTTAAAGGTTTAGGATTAGAATTAAATGAAAATAAAAATGATGCAGCTTACTACTATCAGTTTGATATAGAAAATTGGGCAAGAATTTATCATGGAGATGAATTAGTTGATTTCTTAAAATCTAATTATGATTTACTTGATGTTTTATATAAACTAGCTGATAAATATTCAATTATCTTATTAAGTGGTGATGGATTTAATGGACCTAGTTGGTCAATAAGAGTATCTTTAGCAAACTTAGAAAGTTCAGCTTATTATAAAATAGGACAATCTATAAAAGAAATTTTAGATTCATATGTAGAACAATGGAAAGAAACTAGCAAAGTAGCTATCGCTCAAAACTAATAAAAAATGTGGATGACTTTTGTATCCACATTTTTTATTTTAACTCAGTATATATACTTTTAAGTATTATTTTTAGGTTTTCCATCCACCAATCAATATTATATAATACAAATTTATCATTTATATCATTCATGCTTATTAAAGTAGCTAAAAACATTCTACAAGTACATATAATTCCTACTTTTAGTAGTGTATCCCAAGTCTTTTGTGTGAATTTATATCCTTGATAACTTTCTATCCTTTCTTTATAGTAATATATAAGATCAATTTTATCTGATTTATAATCAACTGAGCTTATCAAATACCAAAATAAATCTAATGTACAAGGACCACATCCACTATTAGCCCAATCTATAAACCTGATTTCATTATTACTCATATATAGAGCATTATCTGGTCTATAGTCTCCATGTAAAAATGTTTTAGGATAGTATGAAAATTTATTATCTATATGGTTTAATTCACAGTACTCTATATATAGATTCTCACCTAAAAGTTCTCTTATTTTTCTCCACCCATATGAATTTTTTTCTCTAAATTCTTCGCTGATCTTTTCTTCAGTTAAAAAATCATAGTACTCTTCCACGCTAAGTAATGACTTATATTTTATAATATCATATTCGTTAAATTTTGAATGAAATTTAGCTAAATTATCTAAGTATGTATAATAATCTTCGCTATTTTTATCGGCTCCAATATATTCAGACATATCATTCATTAATATTGCATAATAACTATCATTTTTATAATACGCAATATATACATCTTTTATAAATTCTTCAATTTTAATAAAAATACTCTCCTCAAATATTGTAAGCTCTCTACCCTTATCATTACTTACTTTTGCTAGCCAATCCTCTTTTAAATTATTTACTTTTAGATATAATACTTTTTCTTTTTCTTTAGATGTTATTATTAATTTATACATCTTAGATCCAGATAATCCACTCGTGTTTATAGCATATATCTCCATATTATCAATATTATCTATAGTTTTACTTAATACATTTTTACTTAGAAGATCCTTTAATGAGTTTGCTTTATATACCCCCATACTACTTCTCCTTATGTAAGTTTATACACTTTTCTTTATTAAAATTTTTAAATATTAATTAAGAAAGGCTTATAAATAGATTTAATTAAATCTATTTATAAGCCCTAATTTTACTAATTAATAAAAGCATTCATCTCTATCTAAGCTTCTCTATCAAGCTTCTATGAGGTGAAGATACTACAGAAGTACTTATTATAGATCCTGATTCTCCTAATTCATTTAAACAAGACTTAACTGCTGATTTAACAGCTGATACCTCACCTGTTAATATCAAGAAACCTTTTCCTCCAAGACCTTTAGCAATTCTTACTTCTATCAATTTTACATTTGATGCTTTTACAGCAATATCACCAGCTTTTATAGCAGTTAATGCCGATATTGTTTCTATTGCACCAATAGATTTTATACTTTCTATATCTGTAAACCCAGTTAATGCTACTAATACATCTTCATGTATATTGTTTATTACATGATATTCAACTAAAAATATACCAGCAACCTTTTTTCCTGTTTCTACAGAACTTTTTACTGCTCCTACATCTCCAGTAATCAATATCATATATTTTCCTGGACATATAGGATTAGCCATAATTAATTCCACATTAGCAGCTTTTAGCATTTCATCTGCTGTTTCAATACCAATAGGAATACTTTTTATTTCAACAAGACCTATTGCTTTCTTCAATGGTATCCCCCCTCTTCTTTGTTTCTAATTATTTAAATGCCATAAATATTATAAAAGATAATATACATATAGTACATGCAGGTGGGTCAACGTGACTATCAACATTACTATTTACATTTTTAACAAAGAAATCTCCTAGTAAAGATGCAACTATAGCAGTTATTATTCCTATCACTAGACTTCCAGACCATACATAAGCGTAACCTGATGTTATACTTATATGATGTGTTGTAGGTGAAGTAAATCCAGTCTGAGCAAAAATTAATGTTATTGCACTTATTGCAAATACAAACGCTGGATATGATCCTTGTAATACTTCCATAGATATTCCAACCTCTTCATGAAGTATTGCTCCTGTATAGCATACAGCTAAACCAACTACTAATCCTATCATTATGTTATAGACTAATTCTTTTCCTTTAGCAAAGTGTTGTCTAGGTTCACTACCTTCATATTTACCAGTTAAGCCTGATTTACCTATTGCAAATCTAGATATCAAACCACAAGTTGCAACAGTCATTGCTACTGTATCAGTAGGAAGTGAAAGTACACTTGAATATAAAAAATTTATTAATAATCCTAATATCCCAAATAGTCCACCTACTGCTAAAACTGACCAGTCTCCTGTTCCATTTAAAGAATAAAGTATATCAGATCCATTAGTTATTCCTTGAGGTGAAGCAACTGCTACATCTCCTCCACCTAAATTTCCTCCAGCTAAAGTATTATTTTTTCTAGCTGCATAAGCTGCTGCTGCAACACCTCCAGCAAAAGCTACATGTGGGCCAAAGAATGGACCAAAAGCTACATTACCTGTTATTACATCCACACCAGTTCCTAAAGCTATAGCAGTTCCTACAATTGCCACAACACCAGTCATAATAAATGCAGGTAATCCACCTACAGCTGCTCCAAAAGCGCCTCCACCAAATGCCGCAAGTATTGATAAAATACTCATATTACATCCCTCCACTAATTATAATTATATTATTTCTAATATCGCTTATAACTCCATCAACGCTTGAGTGAATATTACTTCCTAATTTATCTTCTTCGACATATGCTATTAAATCCCCTTTATGAACCTTGTCGCCAATTTGTACTTTCGGAACAGCTGGTGCTCCAATATGTTGACTTAAAGGAATTGATACTGATGTTACATTTATTTCTTCTTTTGTTAAAGGTGCTTCAACATTATATGAATTTAATCCTAACTTATAAATTAATTTATTCACCGGATATTTTTTATATGACCTAAATGGATGAACTTTTTCTGGTTGGTTTTTACAAGTATTTTTTATACCATTAAAAGATAGCATTTTTTTTATGGAATTATGTAATTTCCAAGGTTGTAAATCCATAACACATGCATACTCGCATAACCTACATTCACAACATAAGAATGCATTTATAGGAGTAATTTTATCATCACATACACTATTATAACTAGATAGCCTCATCATTTTGTCCGGATATATTCTATGTCCAAGTAAATTTCTTGGACATACTTCACTACAATGACTACAGTGCATACATGCAGACTTAGCTTCTTTTAACATTGTATTTACATCTTTAGTAAGTGATTTAATCAATGAATGGTCTTTTGGGAGCACTATAAGACCTTTAGTTGTTTTTGTTATAGGACTTTTTACATCTGTTATTTTTCCCATCATAGGACCACCATTAATTACTACAAAATCGGTTAAATCGGTTCCTCCTGCTAACTCAATTGCTTCACCTATACTTAAACCAATTGGTAATCTAAGTGTTTTAGGATATCTCACCTCACCTGTTACAGTTACATATTTTTCAGTTACAGGCAAGTTATTATAGTATGCGTCATATATATTTGCTATAGTTTCTACATTAGAAACTATAGCTCCAACATTTAGAGGTATTCCACCTTCGGGAATAATTCTTTTTGTTACTTCATACACTATAATTTGTTCATCACCAGCAGGATAAAAATTTTGTAATTTATGAATTTTTATTCCTTCATATTCTCCTATTATACCTTCTAATGAATTAATCGCTTTTTTATATTTTTCTTTCAAAGCTATAACTCCATACTTTGCTCTCACTTGCTCTTTTACAAGTTTTAGTCCTTCTAAAATTTTTCTACACTCTACATCCATTAGCTGTTGATCAACTCTTAAAAGAGGTTCACATTCTGCTCCATTTACAATTACATACTCTGCTTTAGCATTTAATTTTACGTGAGTTGGAAATCCAGCTCCACCTGCACCAACTATCCCTGCATCTTTTACTAGACTGCACAAATCTTTATCCAATTAACCCACCTCTTTATCTAACATTAAATCCTTCTACAAGTACGCATCTTCTTTTTCTTGTAAATGTTTTAGCTGATGTTAATCCTTCTCCTGTTGGTCCAGCTATTGTAAATGTTGTATGTCCTTCTCCACCTACACCTATACCTGCATATGATGGCCCATTTTTAACAAATATAGTTGTTTGAATAAGTTTTGCCATTTTAGTTAATTTATCAACATTTTTAGAATGCATTATAGCTGTGTGTCTATTTCCATGCTCTACTTCTACTGCAAGATCTATAGCTTCATCTACATCATTAACCCTTACAATTGGTAATATTGGCATCATTAACTCTTCTTGAACAAATGGATGATTTCTATCAGTTTCCATTATTATGGCTTTAACATTATAATCAACTTTTATTCCTAACTTATTAAGTATATATTTTGCACTTTTACCAACAAATTCTGTTTTTATCTTTAACTTATCATTTAAAACTAGTTTTACAAGCTTATCTATAACTTCTTTATCTTTTATTTGATAAGCACCATTTTTATTCATATTAAATATTAAATAATCCGCAATAGAGTCTACTGCTATAACTTCTTTTTCAGCTATACATGGTAAGTTATTATCAAAACTACAACCATCTATTATATCTTTGGCAGCTTTCTCTATATCGGCAGTTTCATCTACAACTGCAGGTGGGTTTCCGGCCCCTGCTCCTATAGCTTTTTTCCCAGAAGATAAAACTAATTTTACAATTCCAGGTCCACCCGTAGCTACTAGTAATTTAACTTTATTGTTACTTATCATTTTATTAGTATTTTCTATAGAAGGCTCCTTAACTGATACTACTAAATTTTCTGGTGCACCAGCTTTTCTAAGCGCTTTATTTATCATTTGAATAGTAAGTTTAGATACATTTTTTGCTCTTGGATGAGGACTAAATACTACTGAGTTTCCTGCAGCAAGCATTCCTATACTATTGCAAAGAAGTGTTTCTGTTGGATTTGTAGTTGGAGCAATTGCCCCTATTACACCAAAAGGTGATAGTTCTACTAAAGTAAGCCCATCATCTCCTGATATAGCTTCACTTTTTAAGTCTTCTATTCCTGGTGTTTTTTCTATAACTAATCTATTTTTTATAACCTTATATTCATATTCACCCATCCCTGTTTCTTCAACAGACATTCTAGATATAAGGTCAATAACTTCATCTTTTGAAAATTCTTCCTTTATGGCTTTTACAAACTTATCTCTATCAGCCATACTACACTTCATATATTCTCTTTGTGCTATATATGCAGCATCTACTGCATCGTCCATATTTTCAAATATACCATCTATACACTCAGAGCATTCTTCTGTTTTCTTTATATCCATACCTTCTATTACTTTTTTTACAACTGTTTCTATGTCTAAACTACTTATATCCATTTAATTACCCCCTGTCTCTATAATGAATTCATTAATGAGTTTATTGCATATTGAGCTATTTCCATGTCTTCTTCTACAGTACCTCCACTTACCCCGATAGCACCCACTATCTTGCCATTAACCTCTATAGGAAAACCACCTCCAAAGATTACAATTCTATTGTCATTACTACTTTGAATTCCATAAAGGCTTCCACTTTCTTTGGCTAAATCAGTTAAATCTGATGTTGGCATCTTTAAAGAAAGAGCTGTATACGCTTTATTTTGTGATATATCTAAACTTGCTAATAATGAATTTTCCATTCTATGAACAAGTATTATATTCCCACCTTCATCTACTGCTGAAAAAACCATAGGTACATTTATTTCTATAGCCTTCTTTTCAGCAAATTCTGCCATTTTCTTTATATTAGCAAGATTAAAGTCTTTAGAAAATTTAGATTTTAACTTTTTTACAACCTTATTTTTAATAACTTCAACTTCAGAATTATATTCCTCAACTCTAGCAAGGGCATAAATAGCATCAGATAATCTATTTACATACTTAAGTAAAGCATCCCTTACTGGCTCTTCATCCTTTAAAGATATTATTTTTCTTTCTGCTCTTCTAATAATAGTCCTAGCTACATGAAGGGAAGCTGATGCAGGATTTTTTCCTGGGACAACAAATGACGTTTGTTTTCCTACAACTTTAGTACATTCATCAACAATATCCTCTAAAAAAGATACATCTTTTTCACTTATTTTTCCTTGTAGCATATCTAACCCATTTTCATCACTTGCTAATTCTGCTCCAACACTAAATAATCTTTTTTGTATAGAGTTAACATATAACTTTATATTTTCATCCTTCAGTTGAGAATAAGCCAAACCTAACATAGAATTAGCTTCATCTATAGTTCCATAACAATCAACTTTTGCACTACTTTTTTTTACCCTTTTACCACCGTATAAACTAGTTTCTCCTTTATCGCCTGTTTTGGTATATAAGTTAGCCAATGACTTTCACTCCTTAACCATTTACTTCTACTGTATCTACAATAGCTACTACAGCTGAATCTATTGGTGCCTTTTCTCTTTCAAGTATATATCTAGCTGAACTTCCTTTAGAAACTAAAACTATTTCACCAACACCTGCTCCAACTGAATCTACTACAACTTCACTAGTATTAGTTACATCTAAGTGTTCATCTAACTTTTTTATTACTAAAAGTTTAAATCCTATTAGTGCTTCATTTTTAGTTGTTGATACAACAGTTCCAACTACTTTACCTAAATACATATTATATTGCTCCTTATTCTCTAAGTAATTTTATATTCAGTTTTTCTGCTTCATCCCTTGCTAAATCTGTTATCAATGTATTTTGGTTTATAAAAATTGTATTAAATTTTTTATTATCCCAAATATCTTTTCTACTTAATACTTTTTTATCTAACTTTGCAAAACATAATTTTTCTTTAGATTTAGGTATATATTTGCTAGTTGCATTTGATATATTAGTTTTATTTAATGCATTATTTTTATTTGTTTTATATAAATTAAAGCTTTTTAAAAGCATCTTATTTACATTATTGTATAAATTCTCTGAAGAAGATAATCTTATATTGTAATTTCTTAATGCCTCTAAATTTTCACTTAATTTTTTCTTATAAAGATCACTTAAATTATCTCCGTATATAATTTTTCTTTCTTCATTTTCCGGACAACATCCATTTATAGATGCCACTACAGGTTTTCCTAACATTAGAGCCTTTGATATTATATTAGTAACAAGTGTATCACTAATACAATTAGCTATTTTTGCAGCTGAATTTATAGTTAATGTAGGTACTATTACTATACTATTTCTCTGCAACAATTCTTTAATATCATACTTATTATCATTTATTATCTTTTCTACATCTATGGATTTTTTTATATCCTCTTCACTAAGCACTTCTGTTGCTGACTTTGACATAACTACATCAAATTCCCAACCTTCCATTTTTAACTTACTTATAGACTCTATCGCTTCATTGTAACCTATAGTTGCACCTGTAAATAAAAGTATTCCTCTTTTACTCTTGTCAATAATTTTTTCTATTACTTTATCTACAATTATATCAATTATTGACTCAATTATTATGCTTTCCATCTGATTTTTTTGATTCAATTTATTATCACCTTCTATAAATTACAATTCATAGCTATTCCTAAAGGTGTTACTAAAAGAGGCTCTATAGGTTTTATAGTATCAACCTTAGTTTCCTTTTTAAATATTTTTTCAAAATCATCAAAACAACAAGCTCCACCTACAACATATATAGTATCAACATCATATCCTTGTATAAATTTATTTACTATAGATGCCATTTTTTCGATTACAGGCTTAACTATTGTAAATACATCTCTTTCATTTGATTTATCTTTTTTTATTTCTTCTGCTTCTTCAAATGATTTTTTCATAAATCCCGCTAATACTAAAGTCATATGAGTCCCACCAGTTGCTTCATCTGCAGTAAATACAACCTTACCATCTTTTATAATACTAATTCCTGTTGTTCCTCCACCTACATCAACTACAGCCCCATCCCTTATTCCAAGTACAGTAGATGCCGCAGTTGGCTCATCTATAACGTTTATAACCTCTAAATCTGCTGATTCAACTACATTAGCAATTACCTTTGTATTTCCTTCAGTTATTCCTGGGGGTATTGCTGTAGCAGCTTTTGTAAGTTGAACTCCTAAAATCTCTTCAACTTGATTTTTTAAATTTCTAACTACCCTTGTTGCTCCTATATAATCTACAACTATTCCATCTTTTACAACGCTAGATGGATACATTGCACCAGCTATCGGTCTATTATTAGAATCAACAACTGATAAAACAATATTTGCTGTACCTAAGTCAACACCTACTTTTAATTCCCCTTCATAAGAGTTACATTTTTTATTTACTATAAGATTTGAAAATTCTTCAATTAACTTATTACAATTTGTTAAATCCAATATATCACCTATTTTCTGCTTATTATTCTACTATTTTTACTAAATCCCCATTTTTAACATAGCAAGCATTGGCTTCATCCACATCTAAATGCATTTCAAGGTCATATTTATCAGAAACTCTTACAAGTACATTTCCAAGTACAGCACTCCTAATCCCTTTAATCTCTACTCTTACTTCATCTTTATCTTTTATATTTAATTGATTAGCAATTTTAGGAGTCATATGTATATGCCTTAATGCTGCTATTGTTCCTTTTTTCAATTCTATACTTCCTTTTGGTCCTATTATAGTTATCCCTGGAGTATTATCTAATTTACCAGATTCCTTAATAGGAGGTTTTACTCCTAATTTAAAACCATCTGATATGGAAATTTCAACCTGAGTTTCATCTCTTAAAGGCCCTAAAATTCTAACATTTTTAATCTCACCTTTAGGACCTTTAATTGTTACAACTTCATTAGATGCAAATTGACCAGGTTGCTTTAAGTCTTTTATTTTAGTTAACTCATATCCTTTTCCAAAAAGATGGTTTAAATCTTCTCTACATAAATGTATATGTCTATTAGATATACCTATAGGGATTAAAACTTCTTTACTCTCATTTAACTTTTCAATAACCTTTTCTGTTATTAACTTTACTAAAATATCTTGAGATATATCCATTTTAATCACCTTACTAACTTAAATTATTTTATGCTTCAGTTTTTGGTAATATTTTTTCAACATCTGTATGTGGTCTTGGTATTACATGTTTAGATACTAATTCCCCAACTTTTTCTGCAGCAACTGCACCTGCATCAACCGATGCCTTAACCGCTCCTACATCACCTCTTACCATTACTGTTACAAGTCCTGAACCTATTTTTTCATATCCTATTAACATAACATTAGCAGATTTTGTCATTGCATCAGCTGCTTCTATTGCTCCTACTAATCCTTTTGTTTCTATTAATCCCAACGCTTCTCCCATTGTAAAAACCTCCTAATTTTATTTATTATGATCTTCATAGTGAATACAATTTGTTTTCAAGTCTCCTTTTTGTCGTGGACATTTTGGATCTTTGCATAAGTTACATGTATATTCTTCACCATTATTTGAAGAAAGTTCTTCTTCAATATTTTCACTATCATCTGTTTGCATTTCTAAATTATTAATTTCTTCATTAGTATCAATAATATCTTTTATATCTTCTTGTGAAGTATCTTCATATTCAGATATATCTGTTTCTTCTTGTATTTCATTAATTTTTTCTGAAGTTTCTTCATTTAAATCATTATTTTCAATTATATTGTTGCACTCCTCTTTACTCTTATCACTTAGTGTATTCTCTTTTAAATATCCAATAGTATCTGAGTTTCTCATTAAAAAGTCTATACCTTCACTTGGTCGAGGTATAACCTTTGTGCTAAATACCTTACTAACTTTATTTGCTGCCACAGTAGCTGCTTCTATAGCTGCTTTTACAGCACCTACATTGCCTTCAATTTTTACTACAGTCATTCCATTTCCTTTAGTCAATTCATAACCAATTAATGAAACATTTGCTGACTTTACACAAACATCAGCAGCTTCTATTCCAGCAGCAAGCCCTACTGTCTCTATCATACCTATTGCTAGTTGAGACATTTAAATACCTCCTTTGATAATAGCTAAAGCTTATATTTCTTTAAATGGCATTTTTATAACTAATCTTGCTGCATTTGCACCTAAAGATCTTATTTTAGTAGAACTACTATTTCTTTTTATAGTAAAAAGAGGGGAATCTTTTTCTAGTTTATTATAATGAAGTACAATTATTTTCTCGTCAATTCCAATTCCGACCCCAAGAGATGATTCTAAACTTGCTTCATATCCACTACTAATTGCACTTTCAATATTTACAGATGATACCTCATATGGTATACCTTCTTCTTCTATTCCCCACAATACTTCTTTTATCTCAGTCTCATTAACTGTATTTTTATCAAAAAAAACCTTTATAACAGGTTTATTATTCAACATACTCTCCATTCTCACACTACTTCACCTCTTCTATTGAAGATAGTATAAGACCTGTTGCAACTGCATTTCTAGGTCCTTCTGTACCTCTGATATTAGCTCTACCTGCAACTACATTATATTGTGATAATGCATCCGTAACTAATTGAGGTACTTCAAAATCTAATGCTGATCCACCTACCAAAACAACAAATTCTATATCTCTAATATTATTAGTTGGACTAACTTCTGATAAAGCTCTTAGAGCATTTGTTACAAATACCTTCTCTTTAGCATGCTTTCTTATTAATTTTATTTTTTCAATAGACATATTTCCTTCAATAGGAATCATAATGTCATCTTTTAAAATAACTACTTTTGCAAATAACTTAGGATTTAATGGTTCTTTAAAAAATTTAACTGTTCCATCTTCATGTCTTAAGTTAAATAAGCTTTCAACTTTAGCTAGTGGATATTTTTTTATATCTTCAGCTAAGTCAAAATCTTCTAACCCTAGCTCTGATTGAATTAACATGGTTACCATATTTCCAGCTCCAGCTAGATGTATAGACTTTATCTCCCCATTTCTAGTAATTATAGATGCATCTGTAGAACCAGCACCCATATCAAGTATAGCCAATGGTTTATTTGTACCTGGAGTTGTTAAAGCACCTCGAATAGCCATATCTGCTTCTACTCCTCCAACTTCTACTAAAACATTTAATTTATTGCTTACTTCATCCGCAATCATTTGCATTTGAAGCTTATCAGCTTTTACCATTGCAGCTATACCAACAGCATTTTCTAAGGAAAACTCTTTTGCAAGACCTCCTTTTACGCTCTGAGGTACAAAAGTATCAACCGCTAATAAGTCCTGTATTTTTATTAAATCAGGATGCTGATTAGTAAGTTGACTCATTACGTGTCTAACTTTTTCTAACATTCCACCTGCATTAGTTCCTGGTTCACCTTTTACATCACAAATTTTATTTACAGAATTAATAGCTTGCATAATTTTTTCTGCACCTTGGTCAACATCAACTCTAGACTTTTTAGTTTCTCCAATTATTTCTATAGCTCCTGCAGGTATACGTCTTTCTTTAACATCACCTTTGGGAGTTTTAATAACTACTGCAGATCTATTTCCAATTAATGCTCTAGCTATTGGAACAATATGTTTAGTTTCATCTGATGTTAAATCAAATAAAGTAGCTATTCCATATGGATTAGAAAGAACCTCTATAACTCTTCCTACTTGAGCAACCTCTATTGCTGCTTTCATTCCAATAGGTACTTTATCTACCAAAGATACTTCATCTACTATAGGAATTTTATGTTCTAATCTATTATTAATTAAAACTCCATCATCCTTTTTAACTATAGCTCCCTTTATATTAAGTCTATTACTATTTTTATTTATTAAATTGGCAGCATATTCAAAATCCACATCAGATTGCACAACTACAATTATAGATTCTTCATCTTTTATATTTGAAATATCGCTTATCAAAGTAGTTATTCCAACACCTACACCTTCACCTCCAGGTGTATTTGGATTATGGCCAATCATAGTAGACTCAGTTATAATAGTTTCAGTTATAGTTTCCATAGCTACATCTCCAATTACAGGAGCTGCTTCATTAACCCTTATTCGATTTAAATCTTCAATACTAAGCCCAACTTTATCTAAGGACTGCTTCAATGATTGAAACAGTCCATTAATATTTCTTTTAGTTCCCTTAATTCCTGTAGTTGGTACTATACCACTAGATAAAAACTCAATATTTTTACCATCTATCTTAGCTAGAGCCACTTCAGTAGTAGCATTCCCTATATCTACACCAGCTACTATTTCCATAGCAAACCTCCTTAAGTTAAAATATTAAGCTTTAAGTCTTCCTCTTTTTTCATAAACCTCTGCTGCTTCTCTAACAAAATCAGCATTTACCTTGCAACCATATTTAGTTTCTAATTCATCTGCTATATCTAGTAATTCTGATTTAGTAGATCTATACGGTCTTAGTGCATTATATATCTCAAGTATTCTTTTATCTGGAACTGCTATAAGCTCAGCTGCTCTTCTTAAGTTTCCTGCAAAAGCATCTCTACCAACAGATTCAGCAACTTGCGCTTGCATTTCTAAAGTTTCTGGTGATATTCTCATATCTTCAGGCTTTAATTCTCCTGATATAACTTTATCTAAAGTTAACTCTTCAAGACCTTTTCCTGATTGAGATTTAATTTTTTCCGGTATTTTTTCACCTAAAGGATAATTTTCTTTGGTTACTTTATGACTGCAACATTCTTGTTTATCCTTAGGAGCTTCTTGACCCATAGTTTTTAAAATTTCTTCAACAATTTGTTTTATTAATACTTCTTGACTCATATTGTCACCCCCTATTTATTTAAACTCAATTTTTAATTCTTGAGGTTTTTTATTTCTATCTGCATACTCAGTTTCTTTTATATGAAGTAATGCTGCTATTGCTTGATACTTCGGTCTTGCCATTTGATCATTTTTTACTGGTACTGGAGTTGGTGATTCATTTTTAGCATACTTAGCAGCATTTTTACCGATTGCTCTGTATGTATCTAGGTCTATAAGTGGAGCTTGAGAGAATAACTCTAAGTTACTAAGAGGGAATAAATCTTTTTGATGTATTACAGTAGTTCCTTTAGATTGTATTCCTATACCTATTCCTGAGCCACTAAGCTCTGCTGCATCATGAGCTATAAAACAAACATCTGATGTTCTATATATTTTAGCAAATCTATAACTTAAACCTTCTTCTTCTATACCTGCTATAATTTCTTTTAAAACTTTTGCATGCTCTACACCTATTATAGTCTTAGTTTGATGTGTACCAAATGCAGGAGCTAAACCTATAACAACTTCATCCGATCTATTACTTGGTACAAAATCTCCTACTTCAGTTATAACCAAAGAACTTACTTCTTGTGGAATTTCTTCTATTTTAGCAGTTCTTACAGGTTTTTCTGTTTCTGTTACTTCCTCTCCTGCCATTTCTTTTAAAACTTCTTCTATAACACTTTTTAACATTCTTTCATCTATTGCCATCTTTATCACCTCTTTCTTAATAATCTTCTGGGCTTTTAGCATTAGTTATATTTTTTATTTCTTCCCATCTTTCCCCTTCAACTTGGTATCCAGTTTTTGGCCCATTGTAAGTATTTGGGCAGTTTACAGCACTTTGAACTTTAAAATCTTTATCAAGTATAGCGGCTGTGTGTAAATAGTCTCCAGCTACTTTTTGCTTAGTTAATCTAAATACACTATTAGCTACATCTTCAAATCCAGCTCTATAAAGAGCTTTTATTATATCTACTCCAGTAACACCCCTTGCCATCATTTCTTCTGCAGCTTTTAAATCTTCAACTACATTTCTATCTGGCATATCTTTACTACCATGAGCATAAGTTGCAGCTTCTACTTCTTCATCAGTTATTTCTGTAAGGCCAAGTTCTTTGAATAATCCTTGTATTGCTCTTGCTGCTTTATTTCTTACTCTTATAACATCCTCTTCAGCAACTGGACGAAGGCCTCCATCTATCTTTAAATCTCTTTGAATTATATTCCAGTCATCATAATCTTCTGCATCCCAGTTAGAACCTGCAAACATATTATCATAGTTAGGTGTTGCACTATATCCAGAGCATATAAAATCAGTACCTGGTACCATTTGCATTAAAGAACGAGCAACTCTTCTTAAATCAGAGTGAGTAAATGTTTGGTCATTACTTGAAGCACACTCTAGGTCAAGCATTGCTGCTATTAGATTTTCTGCAAGTATTGCTCTTATACCACTTGGAACACCTGCAGGAACTCCAACACAACTTACTGAACCATTTTGTATTCCTTGAACTCCACAACCTTTAGTTACATATAAGCATCTAGCTTCTAAGTACAGCATTGACTTACCTTCAGCATATCCCATTTGAACTTCTGATCCTGTTCCTGAAGTAAATCTCATTTTTAAACCTCTTGAAGCATATGAAGATGCTAAGAATCCCTTAGACCAAGGCGTATCATCTCCATCCATAAATACCGGCTCTGTTCCATAAACTGAAACTGTTTCAGCATATGCAGTAAATCCTTTCATACCTAATTCAAGTTCTGTTGCTTCTTCAACAGCACACTGAGTAAGTATACCTGGTCTACCAACTTGTGCACCAACCATTATAGCTAATGCATTAAATGGAGCATATCTGACTATACCAACTGTAGTTTCTTGCTCATCAAATCCTCTAAGTGCAGCTTCTGCTGCATCTGCTGCTATTTGTATTGGATTATCTTTTACATTTGTAACATGGCACTGATTAGATGGTGTTTGTCTTGCCCTCATCTTAGTCATTGACATCATCATCTCAAGTACATTCATTTGAGATACAACTTCAGTTATTTTTGCTGGAGTCATAGCAGTAGTTAATTCTACTATTTCACTCCTTGGAACATTTATATCAACAAGCATTCTTGCTAATTGTAAAGAATCCATCTTCATAACTTCTTCTGTTTTTTCTAAGTTTATAGCATGATCAGCTATAAAATAATCAAGCATATCAAAGTCTTTTCTTAATTTTCCATCTAACTCTACAACAACTCCATTTTCTAATTTTATACTTGGAGTTGGATCATTAGGTCCTTCCATTGCTATTAAACCAACTTCTGGCCACTCTTTTACGAAACCATCTTGATTTACTGGTCTATTTGCTAATACTTCAAAACGTTTAGATTTCAAAAAACTCACTCCCCTCTAACCTAATTAAATTTATATATATGGTACTGTAGTTGAAACTATATCGTCACTTCCTAAGCTTCCTAATACTTGTTTTCCTACATCTCTTGCAGCTATTATCGCCTGTCTTACAGCTCCAGAATCTCCTGAGAATGTAAGGATTACCTCATTTGAAAAACTTGTTCCTCCGTTACCAGGTGTAGAATATCCAACTATATCAACATTTGCAGCTTTTACAGCAGTATCTGCTAATAATACTCCTATAGCAGCAGGAGCTCCAACTGTTATACCAAAAGATTTTCCTATTGGTGCCCCAAAAGCCTTGTTTAAAGCGTAGCTAGCTCTTGCAGTATATTGGAATTCTAAATGCCCTGCATCAGTTCCATATACATCTCCAAAAGTTCTATTTAATTCTTTTAATGTAACCTCAACTGCTCTTCTTGCATCTGAAACATCTTCTGCACCAAATATAATTAAAGACCCATGTCCTGCTCCACCTTTTGTATCTCTTGGAAGTTCAATTAATACAATTTCACTATTTGTTGCTTTTACGGCTTCATCTGCAGCAAATATATGTGGTCCTGCACCTGTTCTACCACCAACTATACCTATTGATCTAAACTTTTTATCTATGTTCATTAATTCATGTAAATTATAGTCTACATTAGCAATTACAAGTCCTATAGTATCACCTATAGCTGTTCCAACAAACTCAGTAAGTCCACAACCGCTTATATTAAATCCAGTACTTTCTTCAGCTACTGAAGCTTCGCATTCTACTACTTCTTCAGCTACTGGAGTATCTCCCATTTTTTTCATAACTTGATCCATTATTTTTGCCATTAAATCTTCATTCATATTACTTTCCTCCTTATAACCCTAATAATTAAATTTCATGTGGTAATATTTTTTCAACATCTGTATGTGGTCTTGGTATTACATGTATAGATACTACTTCTCCAACTTTTTCTGCAGCAACAGCTCCTGCATCAACTGATGCTTTAACTGCTCCTACATCACCTCTTACCATAACAGTTACAAGACCAGAACCTATTTTTTCATAACCAATTAATGTAACATTTGCTGATTTAACCATTGCATCTGCAGCTTCTATAGCTCCAACTAAACCTTTAGTTTCTATCATACCTAAAGCTTCTTTTTGCATGGTTACCCCCTTCCTAGGACTATTAAATGAAATCCTACACCATTAAAATTTTATATTTTTTTGTATATGCATATTATTATCACATACATCTTAATTAAATTTTATATTAATATTAGGGACAATTTCTTAACTTGTTAGTGCAAATTTCCATCCTATTTTAACTTTAAATAACTAAAATTTACTCTTGAAATCATTTTCCTATTATGAACTATAAAAGATTTATTTTACTTTTAATTATTTTTTATACTAAATATATACTTTTATGTTCTAAACTATAAATTATTGATATCTATGTGTAAATTTTTGTTATTTTATTTTTTATGGATAATCTTAAACTATAATAATTGTATAAAATTTAACATTTAAATATATATCTTAAGGAGGTATCATAATGAATGAAATAAATGCATTTTATATAAATCCTAAAATATCCTATGGTGAAAATTCACTTTGCTCTCTTAAAGAGTTTGGATTCACTAGGGTTTGTATAGCTACAGATAAATTTATGACTGAAAGTAAGTTAATACATAAAGTTACTGATATATTAGATGAAAATAATATTGACTATCATATTTTCGATGAAATAACACCTGATCCATCTACGAATATTATACAAAATGGGCTTTCTCATATAGTAAATCTAAAGCCTCATGCTTTAATTGCTGTAGGTGGTGGATCTGTTATAGATGCAGCTAAAGCTATAATGTATTTTTGTATTCAATTAAAAAAGAATTTTATAGATGAAGATAAAATTGAAAAACCATATTTTATAGCTATCCCCACTACTGCTGGAACTGGATCTGAAGTTACAAATTTCGCTGTTATTACTGATAATAATAGCAAATCAAAAATTCCCTTAAGAGATGATATTATGCTTCCTGATGAAGCAATTCTAGATCCTAAGCTAACAGCTTCAGTACCTAAAAATATAACAGCTTCAACAGCTATGGATGTGTTAACTCATGGTATTGAGAGTTATATTTCTACAAATAACAATATTTTTTCTCAAATGTATGCACTAGAATCTATAAAGCTAGTGTCTAATAACCTTTTGAAATGCTATAGAAATTTGAATAACTTAGAATATAGAAGCAATTTACAAATAGCATCCTGTATGGCTGGTATAGCCTTTAATAGTAGTGGTCTTGGAATAACTCATAGTATTGCTCATAGTATCGGTTCTGAATTTCATTTGCCACACGGCCTTTGTAATGCGATTATTTTACCTTTTGTAATAGAATATAATGGAAAAGATAAAAATACATGTAACAAATATCTAAAAATATTAGACTCAATAGGTTTATCTAATGTTAGTATAAAAAATGCTCCATTAATTTTGAAAACTTTTATAATTGAAATTAATAAAGCATTAGAAATACCATTAGACCTAAAAAGCTTAAATATATCTAAATCTCAATTTAAAAATTCAATTGATAGTCTAGCACAAACAGCTTATAAAGATATCTGTACTTTAACTAATCCAGTAAAGACAAACATAAATGATTTAAAAAGTTTAATACAATCACTTTATTAGAAAAAAAAAATAAGCCAGATGATATGTCTTTTTTCAAGACATTCATCGGCTTATAGATTAACTAATAATTAAATTTTCATTTAAGTATCTCTCTCTATATTCACTAGGAGTTATACCTACTTTCTTTTTAAAAACTTTACTAAAATAATTTGATTTGCTATAAGATAGCTCTATAGCTATGTTTGATATTGGAATACTTTCATCTTCTAACATTTCTTTTGCTATATCAATTCTTATGTTAGTTAGATATGTTATAAAGTTAACTCCAGTTTCTTTTTTAAAAATTTTACTTAAATAATGTGGACTAAGATTAACATAGCTAGCAGCATCTTCTAATGTTATATTTTTATTTATATTTTTTTCTATGTAATTCAAAGTTTCCTTTACATAATTGTTTGATGGATTGTCTTTTGTTCTAATTGAATCAAGTACGTCACTATATTTAATCTTAGAGGTTTTATCAGTTAGTATGTATTTTAAACTTTCAATTATTTTTTGGGGTCTAATTGGCTTAACTAAATACTTATTAACACCTATATCTAGAACTCTATCTTTTATATGCAAATCATCATATGCTGTTGTTATAATAATATTAATTTTATTAAACTTAGATTTTATATATCTGCATAAATCTATTCCATTAATTCCAGGTATATTTATATCTAATAATATTAAGTCTAAATCAAATTTATCTATTATTGCTCTTGCATCTATTCCATTTATAGCTTCTTTTATATTTATATTATTTTTAAATTCTTCTTTTATAATTGATTTTATTCCTTCTCTTGATAAATATTCATCATCAACAATTAAAATATTATACATATATAGCCTCCTTATCAATTGGTAACCTTATTTTTACTAATGTACCATTGTTTTTTATATCCTCAGTGCTATATATTTGTAATTTATATTTATCTCCATATAAGTAGATTAACCTTTTATTTATATTATAAAGTCCTATACAATCTTTATTTTTTAAGTATTCATATCCAGATAATATGTTTTCTATTTTCTTCTTACTTATTCCATCTCCATTATCTTTTATCTCGATTATAAAGTCTTTATCTTTCTCATATGCATGAATATTTATATATCCACCAGATATTCTAGGTTCTACAACATACTTCACAAAATTTTCGACTATAGGCTGTAATATCATATAAGGACATTCTACATTGTAAAATTTTTTTTCAACATCTATATCATATTTTAGCCTTTCTCTAAATCTAACTTTTTGTATTTTTAAATAATTTTCAATATAGTACAACTCATCTTCTAAATATGCAGTACTAGAATTATCTTTTCTCAAACTATATTTAATCATATCAGAAAAATTATAAACAAGATCTTCTGTTTTATAAGCTTTCTCTAAACGTGCCATATTAGCTATACTATTCATAGAGTTAAACATAAAATGTGAATTAATTTGGTAATGTAAAGATTTCAGCTCAGCTTCTTTTAAATCTCTTTCTAATTCTATTCTTTTATTTTCTTCTTCCATTAATTTAGTTGTTTTATTATTTAATTCCTCTTTTACAACTCTTAAAAATTCGCTATCTACCATATATTTAGACATTTGATAAATTAAATTTGCTGCATCTTCCACATCTTTATAAGTTTTAACTTTTATATCTTCATATGCTTTATAAATTTCTTTACTATTATTCCAATTTGTATGTCTACCAAAATCACCTATTCTCTCATCATCACTATCTTTTATTTTTATTTGACCACAAAGTATTGCTCCTACGTAATTATCTTCTATCATTATGGGTACTGCAAAGTCATACAATCCTGTATGACATTTATATATATAAGGCTTCTTACTTATAGCTGATTGTACACCTCCGTATGCATCACATTTATAACACATTTCAGCCATTTTTTCGTCTTTTCTAATAAGATTGCAGAAATCTGTAAAATTACTAGGTTTAGTAATAGGTTCTCCATTATGCTTTACCGTAATAGCAGATAATTTTGTAGTGTCAGAAAAGCTATCTTGTATACTTTGTAATACTTTTACGTCAATTAATTTATCTAACTCAATCATACTAATCATATAGTAACGCCCCTAACTAATTAAATTTCCCCTTTTTAATGTTCTTTAATATGATTTTATCATACTTTTTTAAAATGTAATTTCTTTTTTTTCTATAAATAGTTCATACCATAAACAATATGAAAATATGGTCCAAATTTTTCTCGAGTTATCTTTTATATCTTTTATGTGCTCATATAAGAGTTTATCAACATATGGTTTGTCTATTGTATCATCTATATTAGCATTTGTTATTGTTTCTTTAACAATATTACCTAATTCACTTTTTAACCAAACCCTTATAGGTGTCGGAAATCCTAATTTTTTCTTATACACAATATTATCAGGGATAATGTCTTTAAATGCTTCTCTAAGCAATATTTTTGTATTTCCACTATTTATCTTTTGATCTAGCTTAATATTACTTGCTACGTCTAACACCTCTTTATCTAAAAAAGGTACCCTTAATTCTATTGATGATGCCATAGACATTTTATCTGCTTTTTGAAGTATATCCCCTTGTAACCATGTGTTTAAGTCCACATATTGCATTGTTGTTACATAGTCATAATTTTCATTACTAGCTTCTTTATATATATTCTCTAATAATTTATCATAATTATAATTGTTACTATAATCCTTAAGTAATTTTTCAGTTTCATAATTTTCAAATATTTTAGCATTTCCTATATACCTTTTGTTTAGTTCTGTTGTTGCTCTATATAAATAATTTTTCCCTTTAATATTCGGTATTTTTAGCGATATTTTATTTATAATTTGTTTTACATAACTTGGCATATTATATATACCTTTTATACTATTATATTCATTATATATATTATAACCTCCAAAAAGTTCATCTGATCCTTCTCCTGATAAAACTACTTTAACATGCTTGCTAGCTTCTTTTGATAATAAGTATATACCAACTTGAGAAGGATCTGCTACTGGGTCATCTAAGTGATACATTACCTTAGGCAAAGATTTGATATAATCCTGTTCATTTACTATTATAGGTATATTTTCTATATTTAATTTCTTCGCGGTTGTTTTAGCATAATCTAATTCATTATATCCATCAACATCAAAACCAACTGAAAATGATTTTATATTAGGATTAATTTGTGATGCTATAGAAGATATAATCGTAGAATCTATTCCTCCCAATAAAAACGTACCTATATTAACATTTGCTATCATATGCTTTTTTACAGAATCTATTACAATATTTCTAACATCGTCTGTACTTATATTTTTAGTAATGTTAAAGTTAAAATTTGAATATTTTTCAAATCTTAATTTATTATTCTCTATAATAAAAAAGCTACCTGAAGGCACTATCTTTATTTTATCAATCATAGTTTCATCTGGAAGCACATATTGAAAAGACATATAACTTTGTAAACTCTTTTTATTTACTTTTACATCATTTATTATTTCTAATAAAACCTTATATTCTGATGAAAATGCAATAAAGTCATCTTCTTCTAAATAATATAATGGTTTTATTCCAAAATAATCTCTCGCTCCAAATAAAGTTTTTTTGCTCTCATCAAAAATTAAGAATGCAAACATTCCTCTCAAATCATTTAAACATTCTTTTCCCTTATCTATATAAGAAGTTAATAATACCTCTGTGTCACTTTTTGTATTAAACTTATATCCCTTAGATTCTAATTTACTTTTTATATCTTCGTAGTTATATATTTCACCATTAAATACAATTACGTTTTTGTCCTTTTCCATAGGCTGTTTACCACTATCAAGATCAATTATACTAAGGCGTTTAAAACCAAACTCTACCTTTTTACATTTATAAAATCCTGTATAGTCTGGTCCTCTATGATCTATTAATTCTATTATTTTTTCAATATGTATTCTATTCTCTTTATTTTCATTTTTATAATATATAGATACATGACCACACATAAAGTTTCCTCCAAAAAATTTAGTTTTTACTTTTATATCATAGTCTTATCTATAGTTAATAATTTTATTCTTAATTAAGATATCAAATCATTAGTATAAATTACTTTGAAAAATAATTATATATGATTTATAATTAAATAAATTACAATATATGTCAACTGGAGGAATTATGACAAAAGAAACTCATACTAAAGGAGGATATATCTTTGCATTATTATCTCTCCCATTAATATATAATAATTATATACTTAAATATAATTTTTACTATAGGATAATACTTTTATTAATTTATATTTATTTTTCTTATTTTGGATCTTTACTTCCAGATATTGATATGAGAGGTTCTTATATTAGTAAGAGATTCCCCTTTGTTTATAAAAAAATCGGAAAACATCTTAAACATAGAGGATTCACTCATAGCTTACTATTTTTAAGTGTTTTATATTTTTTAAGTGATCTACTTCTAAAGTATACTGATAACAATATTGTATTTATTTGCTTGTGTGCTGGAATAATTATTGGTTCTATGTCTCACATTTGTCTTGACTTATTAACAAAGGAAGGTGTTGAGTTATTTTATCCTATTACAATTAACTTTTCTATATTATCTATAAAAACTAGTTCTAAATTAGAAAAAAATATTTGCAAGTTTTTGAATTTAGTAGTTATTTTCTTACTTGGATATAGATTTTATATACTGATTTAATAGTATAAATAAAAATGAGAGTATTACAAAATAATATTGATTTACTCTCATTTTTTCTTATATATTTTCATTTAATTTTAATTCTTCTTCATTACGATCTAAACTTGAATTTACTCTATTACCTATTTTCCATGCTAAAAATACTACTAATATAAAGGTTAATATCTTTATTGGACTTGTAATAAAACCTTTCATATCACTTCCTATATAACTTATTACTATAAACATTATAAATTTTCCACTCAACATTGCCGTTGTAAAGTATTTAAATTCATATTTACAAATTGCAGATGCTACAGTTACCAAACATGTAGGTATAAATGGACATGAATAAGCTATAAATAACAACTTAAAACCTTTATTTTTGACTTTATTTACTATTTTTTCTATTTTTTCATTTTTATATTTATTAATTAGTTTACTACCACTAAGCTTGCTAACAATAAAAAATACTGCTATTGTTCCAAGGCTAGAACCTATCCAAGATATTATAAGTCCCATACCCATACCAAAAACTGCTGCATTTATTGTAACTATAGCTACTAATGGTAATACAGGTACAAAACTTTCTATAAATGTGCTAAATAATCCTACTAACATAGTAAGAAATAAGTAATCTTGTGCTAAGTTAAATAATTCTTGAATATGCTCCATATGTCTTCCCTTATTACAATTGATAGTTATAACTAAAGTATACAATAATTTTATTAAATCTATCTTACATTTTAATTACAATTTTGTAAAAGTTTTATTACTATTTTAATTTTACAAAAAAACCTTATAAATCAAAATAATTTATAAGGTTTTTTTCTTAATTTGCTTTTTTTATATTTTCATGTTTATAGTTAACATGTAAATCCATTTGTGGATATGGTATTATTATATTTTCTTCATCAAATCTTACTTTAACTTGTTCTAGTAAGTCATAATATATAGTCCAGTAATTTTCTTTTTTACACCAAACTCTAACTCCAAAATTAACAGAATTTTGAGCATGCTCTACTATTCCTATAAATGGTGTTGGTTCTTTCTCTATTAATGGATGTTTATATATTATTTCCTGTAATACATCTCTTACTTGAACTACACTATTTTCATAACTTACATTAAATATTAAGTCTACTCTTCTATGTTCTTTAGCCGAGAAGTTTATTAGACTATTATTTGATAAAGTTCCGTTTGGTATAAGTGCAACTTTATTATCTATTGTTAATAGGCTAGTATAAAATACACCTATTTGTTCAACAGTTCCTTCATATCCTGCTGCTTGTATATAATCACCAACTTTGAATGGTCTAAGTAAAAGTATTATAAATCCTCCAGCAAAATTAGACAAAGTTCCTTGAAGTGCTAAACCTATTGCAACCCCAGCAGATGTGAATAAAGCTACTAACGCTGTAATTTGTACATTCCATAATAATGTAACAACAAGTATTACTAATAAACTTTTAAGTCCTCCAACTGTAAATGACCTTAAGAATCTCCTTAATGTAATATCAACGTCTCTTTTTTCTAAATATTTATCAAACTTACTAACTAGTGTTTTTATAAGCTTAAACCCTATAGACAATATTACTAATCCTATTATAAGCCTTATACCACTTTCTATAAACCAGCTAATAAACTTATCTACTAAAGTTGCTGTATTGGTATTTTGAAGTGTTAATTGAATTTGATTTAATGTAGTTTCAATTTCTTTATCATTCATCATTAAATCCTCCTTTGTAACATTTTATCCGAAAATAACTCATACTATCATTTTTTATAATATATTACACTATTTTTTTTGATATGTCTATAATCTATAGCTTATAATCGTTATTAATATATACATATAATAATATTGAATTTTTCTAAAATTTTTTATTTTTTTTAATATATACTTGCATTTATATTTTTTTTATGTTAATATTAGATAACAGACAAGATAAGGTAATTAATCATCTTGATTGTTTGTATTTTTTATATAATTTGGAGGTTCACAATGAACGGAATAGTAAAATGGTTTAACAGCGAAAAAGGATTTGGATTTATATCTGTAGAAGGTGGAGATGACGTATTCGTACATTTCTCAGCTATACAAGGTGAAGGATTCAAAACATTAGAAGAAGGACAAGCAGTTAGCTTTGAAATAGTTGACGGAGCTAGAGGTCCTCAAGCTGCTAACGTAAACAGAATATAATTTATTTTTAATATAGATTTATTCAGAAAAAAGAAGCTTTTTAGCTTCTTTTTTTGTTATATAAAACTATAGAGCCCCCATTATTTACCTAAAGCTTTTTTCTGAACATGGTGTTAAAATATATCCAGGGCAAGTAAATAATTTTTATAAAATATTTTATCGGGGGTTTTAAAATTGAATACAAATCAGTCTATTTTATCAAATAATTTTTTAGATTTATACACATCACCTAATATATGTAATTATTGTAAAAGTAATAACTTATCAATACTTACATCAAAATCAAAGTCAAAATATACATACTGTATAGATTGTAATTTAGATGAAGAATCAGCTTTTAAACACTATTTTTTGATGAAATTTTATGTTTTATAAAATCTGAATTAAAATCATTTGATATAAATTATTATTTAGTATTAAACTTGATTTACATAATTCTGATGGTTTTATTGATTTATTTATTAATAATATAAAATCAAGTAAATTTAAATTTGAGTACAGTTTATCTGAAAAAGAACGCTATCATTTAAAAATTACTATTTTATATTTAATTCATGATTATACTGATACATCAAATATAGAAATTAACTATATTAATTTCTAATATTATAAAAGCCTAAATTATTTTTATAATTTAGGCTTTTATTTTAAGTTGTAGTTATATTTGTAACATCAAAATTAAGAGTACTCTCTAATGTTATAAGTATAGCTTTAATTGCTTCTTCAACATAACTAAAATCTCCTGTTATAATCATCGATCCACTAAATCTATCTACATATTCTAATGATACATTTGATGATTCAACAGCAATATTAGAAGCTACCATTACAGTTTCACTTGGAGTTATTGTTAAAATTCCCATAGAACACTTTTTATCTATAAGACCTATTTTTTTATATAAATCCTCTTTGGGATTTGATATTATATGAGCTAATGATATTTGTTTACCTGGAACTGACTCTTGTATTATTCTTTGTTTTTCTTCATACATTTTATTACTCCATTTTTAATATAAATTTATATTAAACTTAAATACTCTACTAATTCATTTATCCCTATATTATCTATTGTATCTACTTTAAATATTTCCTTAACTCCAGCTAATTTCAATCTATCATATGCAACTTTTATATCATACTCATCTGCCCTAGAAATCTTTGTAATAATCCCTATTACATCTTTACAAAACATAGTTGCAAATCCTGGTGCTATATAGTTCTCTTGTTGAGTACAATCATATACTAAAGCTATAACTTTTGCATCCACTGCAGTTGTCGCTAAAGAGGTATACATCCATCTATTCTCCATAAATTCTCCAGGAGTATCTATGGCATCACTATATATTTCTACAGATTGAGTTTTTCTATACTTTATATCTAAATCGTGCAGTTTTTGACATAATGTAGTTTTTCCACTACCAGTTTTACCCATAAATATTATTTTTTTCATAAAGCTAAGACCTCGTTATCTTTGTAGTTGTAAATTTTAATGTATTGCCTAAAATCATAAGAACTTTATTTAATGCTGATTCTATAGAACTTATATCTCCCGTTATAACCAAGGATCCACTAAATCTATCTACAAATCCTAGCGATACACCAGATGCTTTAGTAGCTATATCTGCAGCTATGATAGATGCTTCACTAGGTGTTATTGTAAGCACTCCAATAGCTTCTCGCTTATCAACTATAAGACCTATTTTTTGATATAACTCCTCCCTTGGACTTGCTATTATGTGTGCTAATGTAACTTGTTTACCAGGAACATATTCCTGTATAACTCTTTGTTTCTCTTCTCCCATATCTTTAGTAATCTCCTATATCCCTTATTTTACTTTTATGTAATTATTGTAACATATTTTTATATCATAATTTATTTATATTTATTTACTAAATCAACTATAGGCTTTATATACTCCTTACAAATCCAATTACCATATTTTCGACTAGTAGTTTCTATAAAAGCTCTTTCCCATTCTTCATACTGTGACTCATCTTTTTTTATAAGTATTTTTTTTGATATTTGAAATATAACCCTATCTATTGATTTCATCTTACTTTCATCAAAAGCTCCTCTTAAATAAAAACATGGTATATATTTCATTTCATCAGGAAAATTATTTGATTTTATATCAAATACAATTCCTGTATCAAATGGAGCTGCTCCTACTGCAAAAACTATAATTTTTTTATCTTCTAAATATTTATAATTGTTTTTTATGAAAGAAAATCCTGCAATGCCTCTAATATATAGTCCTCCACCATAAACTATAGTGCTATAATTCTTTAAACTATTTACTGATATATCTGATTTTCTATATAAATCTCCATTTATTTCTTCACTTAACCATTTAGCATACTTCTCTGTACTTCCATACTTTGATTGATATATAATAGCAGTTTTTCTCAATATCCTATCCTCCTTATATACCTTTCTTTATCTTCCTATTATGTATATTCTATATATAATTCAAATAACTCAAAAATAACTTATGTTTAAACAAAATTAAGGAGCCATATAAAGACTCCTTCACATTTAATAGTTTTGAACTTTTCTAAATTTAAATCTTGTTCTTGGTCCTGCATTTTCAGCTCTTGCTACTAACATATTATCTGATTCCCTAACTCTTACATAATATCCATTTGGAGCTAATAATACATACTCATTTTGACTAGTACTATATATATTAAATATAGATGCACCTTTATTATCTGTATCTGCAATTAAAAATCCTTTGTCATCAATTCTAATAAAATTTCCACCTCTAATTCTTATTTTAATTTGATTTCTATCAAGAAGTATCATTACAAATACTTGACCATCATTGAAGTATTCTCCTATTGAGTATAAATATCTATTCGCTCCTACTTGTACAAATTTATCATTAAATACAGATTTTATTTTTATTATAATCCTATTTGTATTTTCATTTGGTGATTGATTTGGAATTGGTGGAAAATTTGGAAATCCTCCAGGTTGATTTTGTTCATTGTTTGGTGGCATTACTGGTCCTGGTCCATATGGAGGTAAAATAATAGGACCCTTTCCTGGAACTATTAAAATTGGCATTCTACTTTTATTTTTCATGTCTATCCCCCTGCTGTAAAATTAATATTCACATTATATTATGTAATCAATATAGATAAAGTTCTATAATTCATAAGTAAGTATTTAAATCTAAAATTGATATACCATATATGCTATATTTCACTATTTAGCTCTAAATAAATTATTTACTAAAATATAAAATAAAATCTGGGTGATACTAGATCTCCCAGATTCTCATAATTATTTACATATAGTTATTGATGCTGATGCTCCTATTCTTGTAGCTCCATTATTTATCATAGTTAATGCATCCTCTTTAGTTCTAACACCACCTGATGCTTTAACACCCATTTCTTTACCTACTGTTTCTCTCATTAACTTTATATCACTAGCAGTAGCACCACTAGTTGAAAATCCTGTTGATGTTTTTACAAACTCTGCTCCAGCTTCTTTTGATAGCTCACATGCTATAACTTTTTCTTCATCAGTTAATAAACAAGTTTCTATTATAACTTTTGTTAATGCTCTTCCTTTAGCTGCATCTACAACCGCTTTTATATCATTTTTCACATACTCTAAATCTCTATCTTTTAGCTTTCCTATATTTATTACCATATCTACTTCTGTAGCACCTTTATTTATAACATCATCAGTTTCAAATGCTTTAACATTAGTAGTTGTAGCACCTAAGGGAAATCCTATTACTGTACAAACATCGACTTCTGTGCCTTTTAATATATCTGACGCAAGTTCTACCATTGATGGGTTTACACAAACAGATGCAAAGTTATACTCTTTAGCTTCATTACATAATTTTACTACTTCGTCTCTTGTAGCTTCTGCCTTTAATATTGTATGATCTATCATTCTTTCTAATTTTATATTATTCATATGTACAATCTCCCTAATCACAGTATTTGAGTAATCGTTTACTCATTTTTACAAATTGATTATCTCATAATAAATATTTATTTGTCAATATTATTTTTAGCTTGTTTTGCTCATATTTACATTAATACTTTCATTTGTTATTATATCTTTATAATATTGACTAAAAATTACTTAATCTAAGGAGATTATATGAAAAAAAAAGATAACTTATCTATAAAAGAGGTTGCTAAACTTAGTGGTGTATCTGTTGCTACAGTCTCTAGAGTTATAAATAATAATGGAAGATTTTCTGAGGAAACACGTAAGAAAGTTTTAAGTGTAATACAAGAGTATAATTATACAACTAACATGGCTGCTAAAAGCCTTCGTATTAGTAAATCTAAGACCATCGGTATTATAGTTCCTAATATAAATAATACCTTCTTTTCTGAATTAGTCTTGGAGATTGAAAAATTCTTTTTTGAAAATAGTTATTCCGTATTTATTTGTAATACAAATCAAGATAAAAATAAAGAAATAGATTATATTAAAAGTTTAGATTCTAAATTGGTAGATGGAATTATTTGTATATCATCTATATCTGTTAATCCTATGAATTATATAAAAAGAAATATTCCTATTGTATACATCAATAATAGCGATTTTGATAATTCTTTTTGTATCGAGTGTGATCACTATATGGGAGGATTTTTAGCTACTGAGCACCTTCTAAAGAAAGGTTGTAAAAATATAGTTTTATTAACTAACAATAGAGATGCATCTGCTGTTAATCATAAGGTTAAGGGATTCGAAGATGCTATGCAAAAACATAACATTCCTATTTTACCTGAATTAATTTTAAAACTAGAATTAGTTGAAGGAGTTTTTGAAGATTGCCAAAAAGCTATATATAATTTAATCAAAAATAATACTAAGTTTGATGGTATATTTGCAACTAATGACTTAAGAGCTCATAGTGCTTTAGTTACATTGCAGCAAAATAATATTAATGTGCCTGATAAAGTTAAAATAATTGGTTATGATGATTCTTATGTGTCAAAGTATTCTAATCCTCCTATAACAACTATTTTACAAAATAAAAAAATACTAGCTTTAAAAGCATCAAACTTACTATTAAATCTGATGACTGACAAAAATATAAATTCAGATAAAAAAATTATTATTCCAACTGAGTTAATTGAAAGAAAAACTACTTAAATACTTAAATTAAAATAGACAATATCATACAAAATATAGTCTATTTTAATTTAAGTAAAAGTTTAAAATGTAACAATTATTTCTTATCATTTTTTATATTATTCATCTTCTCTTTAATTTGATTTCTATTATATTTAACAAGATAATCATCAGGTTTATATTTTCCTGCCATTTCATTGCAATAATAAGATTCTTCTATATTTCCTAACTTATAATAACATACACAAAGTTGAATCCATGGTAAATAAGTGTAAGTATCATGATTTATTAAGCTCATATCACCTTTTTTAGGTCCAGCTTGCAGTGCAAGCTTATACCAGTATACAGCTTCTTCTATTTTATTGTTTTCTAAAAATTTATATCCTAGTCTACAACAAAAATCCGCTCTTGGTATTCCATATTCAAAGGATTTAAGTATATATCTAAATTCATTTTCAGCATCATTTTTAAGTCTGTAACAATCTGCCAGTTTAGAACAAGCACCTTTTATATCTTCTTCCCATCCTTGATTTGTATTAATAAAATTTATATATTCTTTTATAGCATCATCATACCTTGAGTTATCATATAATTCATTTGCATAGTAATATATATCTCTTGTAGATAGCTTAATTCCTTTGGCTATTTGCTTTTCATAAATCTTTAAATTTCTATTTGAATATTTTTTTTCTTTTTTATGAACTATATTTATATCAGAGTCTATTATATTTCCCATAACATCTAAGTACTCATGAATAAAACCTACCCATTTAAAATTTTTACTTCTTTTTACTAATCTATTTCTTTTTAGTGAATATATAGGATTTCCATTGTTATCAGTGCTTAATATATAATTCATAGAAACAGCATCAATATTTTCATCTAAATTTTCTTTTAATAATTTTAATTTATTTTGATCTTTAAGTTCAATAATATCATCCGCATCAAGCCACAATATATAATCTTTACTTGCTTTTGAAAAAGCATAATTCCTAGCCTTTGAAAAGTCTTCGATCCAATCAAAGTAGTATACTTTTGCATTCAATTTTTTTGCTTTTTCTATAGTACTATCTTTAGATCCCGTATCTACTAATATAATTTCATCAACTATATCTTTTACACAATTTATACATCTACAAATAACATCTTCTTCATCTTTAACTATCATACACAAACTTATATCCATATTTCCCCCTATATAAAAATAGTAATCTCAATGAGATCACCTTATTTTCTATATAATATATTATTGTAAATAACTTATTTTCTACCTTAGATTAGCTACTTTACTATATGATTGTTTTTCATTGTATGTTACAAAATACCTTAATCTTATATACTTCAAGATTAAGGTCTTTTTATTATATATTCATACCACTATCTATAATTTGTTTATTACTATCCTCTATACCTTCAACTTTCCTTGAGTCTTCTTCAAGTGGTTTTATTTCTTTATTATAAACATATTTAAAGCATATACAACTTAAAATAACTGATGCTATTTCAGATATTGGAAATGCCCACCATACACTATTTAAGTTACCTGTTTTTGAAAATAAATATGCTACTGGTAGTAATACTACTAACTGTCTACCTACTGATACAATTAAACTTAGTATACCATTTCCTAATGACTGAAACATTGAACCTAATATAATACAGAATCCAGCGAATAAAAAACTTAAACTTATTGTTTTTAAAGCTGGCACACCTATATTTATTAATTCTTCAGACGCATTAAACATATTAAGTAATTCTTTTGGAAATACCTGTAATACAAATAATCCTATAAACATCATTCCCATTGCATACATTATACTTATTTTCACTGTTTTTATCATTCTGTCTTTATTTTTCGCACCATAATTATATGATACAATTGGAACCATCCCATTATTTAATCCAAATACAGGCATGAATACAAAGCTTTGTAATTTAAAATATACACCAAATACAGCTGTTGCAGTAGATGTAAATACTATTAATATTTTATTCATTCCAAAGGTCATAGCAGATGCAATTGATCCCATTATTATAGATGGTATGCCTACTGAATAAATTTTCTTTATAATTTTTAAATCTGGTTTGAATCCTTTTACATTTATTTTTATTTCATTATTTTTTCTTATATTAAAATAAATTGCTAACATCATTGCTATTATTTGACCACTTACTGTAGCTATTGCAGCACCTGCTATCCCCATTTTAGGAAATCCAAATAATCCGAATATTAAAATTGGATCTAATATTATATTTATAATAGCTCCTAAACCTTGAGTTATCATTGTATAAAAAGTTTTTCCAGTTGACTGCATTAATCTTTCAAATACAAGTTGACCAAATAACCCAAATGATAACGTTGTACATATTACTAAATAAGAACAACCTCCATCTATAATATCTATTATATTAGTTTGACTTTCACAAAAAAGTCTTATACCAAATAATCCTACAAGTAAAAATAAAATATAACTCATTATAGCTAAGAATATTCCATTATTTGCAGCCTTATTTGCTTTTTCATAATTATTCTCTCCTAATGATTTAGAGAGTAATGCATTTATACCTACACCTGTTCCTGAAGCAACAGCTATCATAAAATTTTGTAATGGAAATGCTAGTGATACTGCTGTCAAAGCATTTTCGCTAATTTGTGATACAAATATACTATCGACTACATTATATAAAGCTTGAACTAGCATGGATATAATCATTGGTAATGACATTGTAATTAATAATTTATTTATAGGCATTATTCCCATTTTATTTTCACATTGATGATTTTTATCTTCCATAAACTCTATCCCCCCTATAATATTTTTAGTTGCATGCACAACTATATTTTCACAAATATTGGGTATTAAAACTAATAAATAGCTTATAATACCCATTCAATTGAATTGTAGTCTTGTTTATTTTCATTGTCAACTCATAAGTTAGATTTCTAATTTATATTTATTAATAATATCTATCACGTAATCTATATCTTCATAATTATGAGTTGACATAAGAGTTAGCCTTAATATTGTACAACCTTTTTTAACAGTAGGATTTCTTATTGCAGGTATGAAAATTCCATTTTCTAATAATAACTCACTTAGCTTAACTGCCTTTTCTTCATCTCCAATTAATATAGGTATTATTGGAGAATGACTATCTATGTCAAACCCTATTTCATTTAATCTTTTGCACGCATAAGATATATTATTAGATAGCTTTTCTACTAATTGTATATTTTCATCTATAATTTCTAAACTTTTAATAGCCCCACTTATAACTATAGGTGAAAGTGCAGTTGAAAAAATAAAGCTTCTAGCTTTATTTCTTAAAAAATCAATTATACTTTCGCTTGCACAAACAAATCCACCTTCGCTCCCTATAGCTTTGCTTAATGTTCCTATAGTTATATCTGGCTTATATTTAAAATATTCACTACTACCTCTACCAGTTTTACCAATAACACCAGTAGCATGAGCATCGTCTAATATCGTAAGTAGGTTATATCTTTTAGATATTTCATATATCTTATCAAAATTACAAATATCACCATCCATACTAAAGACACTATCACTAACTATAATTCTGTTACTTGGATTTAAAGCTTTTATTTTATTCTCTAAATCTTTAACATTATTGTGCTTATATACTATTGTTTCGCCTTTAGACAATCTACAACCATCTACTATACTCGCATGGTTTAATTCATCACTAAATATATAGTAATTCTCATCACATATAGCAGAAATAACACCTAAATTAGCCATGTACCCTGTATTAAATATTAGTGCATCTTCATAGTTTTTAAATTCAGCTATCTTTCTTTCTAATTTTCTGTGTAAATCATAACTTCCTGTAGTAAGTCTTGATCCACCTGATCCTAATCCATATTTTTGTATAGCCTCTATTGCACTTTGTTTAACATCTTCATTATTAGAAAGTCCTAAGTAGTTATTCGATGACATTAAAAGCACTTTCATACCATCTACAGTCGTGTATTTATCTTGTGACTCACTTAAATATTTTATCTTTCTATATAAATTATTAGCTTTTATATATTCTAATTTTTTATTTATACTATTCATATTAATCTCCATATATAGCTACAACTTTGTACTTATCTCGTTATAAGATATACTTTGTTTTATATTTATGTTATTTTTTACTATGACTTTTGTATTTTCAATATAGTTTATAGTATCATTTAGTGTATATTCTTTGTCTAAAAAAGGGTCATATAAAAATATCCTTCCACCTCTTTTATCACCAATTTCTTTTAAATTATCAAATCTTATGTAACCATATTTTTTACAAGCAATATATCCTGCTGTATAATTAGGATCATCAGAGTAACAAATTTCTCCCACTATATTAGGAGCATTAGTTACTTTACTTGATAATGCTAGCGCCTCTGTAAAATGAGAATTATGTGCTTTACACTTATCTAAATGGTACAAACTATTATCCTCAAAGTCCATATAAGTTGCTCTTATATCTCTTGTTCTATCTTCTTCCAATCTTTCTAATGTATTTATGTCAAGTAGTATAGCACCTCTCATGTTTTTTATTTCTCTAAATAGCTTTAAAATTTTAATAGATTTATCATTATCTATACCTAACTTATTTAATATATATTTTATACATTCTAAACTCTCAAAAATATCATTAGTTTCTATTGTGGTAACTTCTAATGGATTTACAAATTCTAATTTACTCTTACTAATTTCTTCTATTTTTATATTTATAAAATCTGATTTTCCTTTGGAATGATTTCTTGCTCTTTTTAGTAATATAAATACTGCATCTTCTAAGTTATATTCATCAACTATACACTCTGCTCCAGATATATGTTCATCATTTTTAGATGATCTCATTTTTATACTATACAAACTCATAAATTAGTTCACCTTTAATTTCTTAATATAATCTTTATAAGGAGTAAGCTTTGTAATTTTTTCTATTAACTTATATATAAAATATGAAAATAGAACTGTGTATATCATTCCCGGTATAGATGTTATAAGTAATACTTTTAAGTTAACGCCTATTATTTTTGACATAACTACTCTGCTCATAAATGTTCCTATTGGTCCAACTAGTGAAACTACTATTAAACTAGTTCCAAAAACGCTTATGATTTCACCCACTACAATTCTAAATACCATTGCTACAACTACATTAAGTATTGTATGTGTTCCCATTATTAAATTTATAATGCTTGCTATCATTCCAGCAGATATATATTTTCTAAATCCAAATGTAGCACATATTCCTATTGCTATAGGAGCTGACATTTGAAATTCAGTTCCTGGTATAATACCAGGAAGTTTAAACGAAGCAGATAATGCTATTATCGTTGCTAAAAGAGCAACTAGTGTTATATTCTTACCATTACTTTTCATACTTTCCTCTTTAAAATATAAAGTCACTTTCTTTATTTTTCTTTAAAATATTCTATAATACTTTCTTTAGCTACATTAACCATAAAGTCAATTTCTTTTTCACTTATTACATATGGTGGCATAAAATAAAGTATATTTCCTAAGCATCTTAGTAATACACCTTTTTCTAGTGCTATTTTATATATGTTATAACCAACACGTAGTTCACTTTCAAAAGGTTCCTTTGTATTTTTATCTTTTACTAGCTCTATCGCTCCTATCATTCCTATTTGTCTATATTCACCAATTTGTGGAATATCCTTTAATATGCTTGTTACTCTACTTCTTAAATATTCACTTTTATACTTATTTTTGTTTAATATATCTTCATCTTCAAATATATTTAAAGTTTCTATTGCTACACTACATCCTAAAGCATTTCCTGAGTAACTATGGCTGTGAAGAAAAGCTTTCATAGTACTATAATCATCATAAAATGCATCATATATTTTGTTTCCCATAAGAACTAGTGAAAGCGGCATATATCCGGCTGTTAATCCTTTAGATAAACACATTATGTCTGGTGATATATTTGCATGCTCACATGCAAACATCTTTCCCGTTCTTCCAAATCCAACTGCAATTTCATCTGCTATTAAATTTATATCATATTTATCACATATTTGCCTTAGTTTAACTAAGTAATTAGGTGAATAAATCTTCATACCTGCTGCACATTGAACTATTAGTTCTATTATTATTGCAGTAACTTCTTCATGTATCTCACTTATCTTTTCTTCCATATATTTAAAACATTCTGCATTACATGTACTTCTTTTCTTATTAAACTTACATCTATAACAGTCTGGTCCTTCCACTTTAACTGTTTCAAGAAGTATTGGTTCGTATATTTTGCTATATAAATCCATATCACCTACAGATAAGGCTACTATTGTTTCACCATGATATGAATCACTTATTTTTACAAATTTATATTTTTTATCTTTTCCAATTTGCTTATGATATTGAAAACTTAATTTTAAGGCAATCTCTACAGCTGAAGATCCATTATCTCCGAAAAATACTTTATCTAATCTGTCTGGAGTAATATTTACAATTCTCTTACAAAGTTCAATAGCTGGCTTATGAGTAAAATTTGCAAATATAGTATGTTCCAAACTATTTGCTTGTCTATATAATGCATCATTTATTCTTATATTACTGTGACCAAATAAGTTAACCCACCAAGATGACACTGCATCTAAATATAATTTTTTATTTACATCTTGTAAAAATACACCCATACCCCTTTCTATCACAATAGGTAAAAACTCTTCATAGTCTTTCATTTGAGAACAAGGATGCCAAATATACTTTAAATCTTTTTCTTGTAATTTTTTCATTTTCATAGTTATATATCCTCTTTACTTGAATAAGCTCATAAGATTACTTGTATCAAAATTATCATATTCTTTTTTTATATTTTTATTTTTAAAATCATCTAGTTTATGTATAACTCCCAATATATCAAGTTTAGTTATATTTTTTATTACACTAATATTATCATCTTCATAAAAATTTCCAGTATATCGATTTATAAATATTCCCTTACAATTAATATCTTTATTTTTTAAAAACTCATATGTAAGAACTGTATGGTTTATTGTTCCTATATATGGACTACTTAGCATTACAACATCTAAATCCAAGTCTTTAATTAAATCATAAATATAGTAATCATTATCAATTAAAGGAACTACAACACCCCCAGCTCCTTCTACTACCACGTAATCATATTCATTAGTAAGTTTTTTATAGTGATTTATTATATTTTCTTTTAATATATTTATATTTTCTATTTTATCTGCTAAATGCGGTGATACCTCATTATATAGGCAGTAAGTATTCATTTTTTCGTAATTCTCATCTAAGTCACATATTTCTTTTATATATTTAATGTCTTGAGAAATTAAAAGGTCCTCACTTTTTATCCCTCCACTTTGTATTGGTTTATATGGTATAACACTATAGCCTTCTTTTTTTAATTTATATACGATACCTCCAGTAATAAATGTCTTACCAATACCTGTATTTGTTCCAATTATAAATATTCCTTTTCCCATAATTCTTACCACTTTTCTTAAACTATATTAAATCCTAAATTTTTTATCATTTTTATATCCTCAGATATTCCATTTCCACAAGTCGTAAGCAAATCTCCCGTTATTGTTGCATTAGCTCCACCTATAAATGCTAACTCTCCATAGTTAGTTAAAAAATTTCTTCCTCCTGCTAATCTTATTTGAGCTTTTGGATTTATAAATCTATATATAGCTAACGCTATTAAAAAATCTTCCTCAGTTATTTTTTCTACATCATTCATATTAGTTCCAGGTATATTATTTAACATATTTAGCGGTATAGAAGTTATATTTAATTCTCTTAATTCAAATGCCATATCTATTCTATCTTCCATACTTTCACCAAGACCAAATATCCCCCCACTACAAACTTCTATACCTACTTTTTGTGCAGCTTTTATAGTATCTATTTTTTCATCATATGTATGTGTACTACAAATCTTTGAGAAATGATTTCTAGAAGTTTCTAAATTGTTATGATATCTAGTCACTCCAACTTCACTAAGTAATATCATATCTTCTTCATCTAGCAATCCATGTGATGCACAAGTTTTTATATCTACATTTCTGTTTATAAACTTATATGATTCAACTACTTTTTTCATTTCTGACTTGCTAAGTCTTCTTCCTGATGTAACTATTGAGTATCTTTTTACACCTTTTTTAGCATGATATTTTGCATCTTTTATAAACTCTTCTGTAGTCTTTAATCCATATACATCTATATCAGTTTTATGAAAGGCTGACTGTGCACAGAATTTACAATTCTCACTGCACTTTCCACTTTTACCATTTACAATCGAACATAAGTCAAATTTATTTCCTAAGAAATGTTCTCTTATTTCATTTGCATATTTAGATAAACTTTCTAAATCATAATTTAGTAAACTTATAGCTTCTTTCTTATTTATTAAATATCCATTTTTTATTTTAGTAGCTAATTCTTGTAACAAGTATATTCTCCTATTTTCTATATAAATAATTTGTTTATATTTATTAATATAATTTATTTTTTTATTTAGGTTAATCTAAATATGTTTATAGGTTTACCTAAGATTTAAAATTAATCTAAATAAAAAGTTATAAATTGTAAATTTCGATTTTGTTTGTAAAAGAAGGTTTTCTTTAATATTAAGTGAATACTTAGAAATTATATAGTTATAAAAAGGAGGGTTTTATTTTGAAAGAACTATCTTTAGTAGAAAAGTATATTTTATGTATATTAGATAATAAATTACTCAGCCTTGTATAAATCAAAATACTATAAATCGTGTATTATAAATGCATGCTTGTGGCAACTATTTACTATGAGTTTAATAAGATTTGATATTAACAAGAAAATTATTCTTAATAAAGATTTTAACGATAATATACCTTATCTTAAAACCATTTATGATAATATTAATAATTATAGCTATAGAACAATTCAAAAAATAATTGATGATTATATGTTTGCTTATTCAAATTACTCATTATATTTTATTATAGATAATCTATTATCATCATTAGTATCAAAAAAAGCTATTAACATAAAAACTAAAAATAGACTTTTTAATGAAAAAATAATTTATGAATCAAGCCCTGAAATTATTAACACAATTATTTCTAAAATAAAGGTTGAAGTTCTTACTGATTATCATCCATCTAATGAAATTATTATTTTAACTTTATTGCTCCTAAAAAGTAATGTGTTAAGTAATTATTTCTCTAATTCTGAAATAAAAGAAATAAAGTCAATATTAAGTAAATATGTAAAAAGTAATGAAATAGGCCTATTTATAAAAGATATTTTAATTGATAAGAAATTAGATATCGATAATATGGCTCTTGCTTAAACAAAAAATAAGTATCTTACAAATATATAATTTAAGGTACTTATTTTTTATGTATATTTTTTTAACAAAGTTTATTATATAATGGGTTTATTATTGTAAATTTACATAAAATATATTATTATATATCAATAAATAATTTTAAGTTCAAATAATTATTTATTTCACCATTTCTATTTAAATTTAAGGAGATTATAAAATATGGATGAAAATAAAAAACCTAGAAAACCTCTAATATACTATTATTTATCGACGCTAATAATAGTAATGTTACTGAATGCGTTTTTATTTCCAAGTATGAAGTCATTAAGTACAGAAGAAGTAGATTATGGCAAATTTATATCAATGTTAGAAAATAAAGAAATTAAAGATGTTGAAGTCCAAAGTAATGAAATTGTATTTACTTCATCTAATTCTAATGATAAGAAGGTATATATAACTGGTAAAATGGATGACCCTGATTTAGTTAATAGACTTGAAAAAGCAGGAGTAACATTCTCAAAGGTTATACCTCAGGAAAATTCTCCTATAGTTAATTTTTTACTAACTTGGATAAGTCCAATATTAATATTTGCCTTATTAGGTCAAATGTTCTCAAGGATGTTAGCTAAGCGAATGGGTGGTCCTGGAGCAATGCAATTTGGAAAAAGTAATGCTAAAGTTTATGTAGAAGCACAAACTGGTAAAACCTTTAAAGACGTTGCAGGACAAGATGAAGCAAAAGAAGCTCTTACTGAAATCGTAGATTTCTTAAACAATCCAGATAAATATAAACAAATAGGAGCAAAAATGCCAAAAGGAGCTTTACTTGTTGGCCCTCCAGGTACAGGTAAAACTTTGCTTGCTAAAGCAGTTGCTGGTGAAGCAAGTGTTCCATTTTTCTCTATTTCTGGATCTGAATTCGTAGAAATGTTTGTTGGTATGGGGGCTGCTAGAGTTAGAGATTTATTTAAGCAAGCTCAAGAAAAAGCACCTTGTATAGTTTTTATAGATGAAATTGATACTATAGGTAAAAAACGTGATAGTGGTAATGGAGTGGGTGGAAATGACGAACGTGAGCAAACCCTAAATCAGTTACTTACAGAAATGGATGGATTTGATGGAGGGCTTGGTGTAGTAATCCTTGCTGCTACAAATAGACCCGAAAGCTTAGACAAAGCGCTACTTAGACCAGGACGCTTTGATAGACGTATACCAGTTGAAATGCCTGACTTAGCAGGTCGTGAATCTATACTTAAGGTACATGCTAAAAATATAAAAACTGAATCTAACATAGATTGTAATGTAATAGCAAGAGCAACTTCTGGTGCATCTGGTGCTGAACTTGCTAATATAGTTAATGAAGCTGCTATTGCTGCTGTTAAAGATAATAGAAACTTAGTGTCTCAAAAAGATTTAGAAGAAGCTGTAGAAGTTGTTATAGCTGGGTATCAGCGTAAAGGTGCCGTTATTTCTGATAAAGAAAAGAAAATAATCGCTTATCACGAAATTGGGCATGCTCTTGTTGCTGCTATTCAAACTAATAGTGATCCAGTTCATAAAATAACTATTATACCTCGTACATCTGGTGCATTAGGATATACAATGCAGGTTTCAGAATCAGAAAGTGTTCTAATGTCTAAAGAAGAAGCATTTAATAAAATAACTACATTCACCGGTGGACGTGCTGCAGAAGAAATTATTTTCAATATATCTACATCTGGTGCATCAAATGATATAGAACAAGCAACTAAAATTGCTCGTGCTATGGTAACTAGATTTGGTATGAGTGATAAATTTGGTATGGTTGCCTTAGAAACAGTTAATAATCCATACTTAGGTGGCGATGCTTCTCTTACTTGTTCTCCTGAAACTGCTACAAAAGTGGACCAAGAAGTATTGAGTATTATAAAAGAAGCTCATGAGAAAGCTAGTAAGATATTAAGAGAAAATATAGATAAGTTACATGAATTATCTGAGTATTTACTTGAAAAAGAGACCATTACAGGATCTGAATTTATGAAAATATTAAATAGTGAGAATTTATCAGAAAATGAATCTTCTGAAACTCAAATAATAGATGATAACCAAAGTATACTAGATATAAAAAAATAATAAAAATGCTAAAGAGCATATGATAATATACAATTATTTATATATTATCATATGCTCGTTTTTATAAATCATTTGTACATCCTATCTTCTTTATTTGATATACTATCTGAATCTATATTATTTTTTATTGCATTTGCAATAGCTTCTTCTATAGTTTTACCTTTAGCCATTAAACTAGTTGTATTATAACTTATCTTATCTAAAGTACCAAAGCAAAATCTACACTCACTAGTAAATGCTAATAATGTATAATGCCCATCATATTTTTCTTTTGATATATAATCAGCAACCGTTATTGCTTGAACCAAATCCATCTCTTTCATATCTCTAATAAATGTTACGTATTTTTTCTGAACTATGCTCTTTTCTTTAGAATTATCAAATTTAACTATAGCTTCTTTTGAGTTTATATCTTGTATAAAAACTCCTATTTCTTTATAAGTTTCACCATCATCATATAAAATTCTGTCTCCAAACCTCATAATATCTCTCCTTTTAAATTAATATATCTTTATAATATTGAATTTATTATTATACAAACATAAATTAATTTTTATATCTATATTACATATTATTATTTTTTATATTAAAAGTAGCTTGTCCTCTTAAGTAAAAACTTAAATTTTGTATAATAATACATATATTTTTATTTTTCATATTTTTATTTATAAATTGTATATTATAGTATAAAATATGATATGTTCATATTTTAATTTAAGAAAAAGGTGATTTTATGGAATTTTTACAATTTGATGATTTAAGTCTATTTTCTAAAATAGGCCTTGATGAAGAAACTCTAATGATACATAGTAAGTGTGGAAACTACAGCTTTTATATTAACTTTAAAGATGAAATAAAAGGTGTTGATTACTATGACCTAGCAATTGCAACAAAAACTTCTAATGGATTTATAAACAAATCTGGAGATGCTAAAACTGTAAAAAGAGCTGTTATGGATACATTATCTGGAAAAGAAGTTAGAGATGATATTAAAAGAAAAATTGATAAACCTAAAGTTAATAGTAAAAATAATTCTAATACTAAGACGAAGGTTCCATTTTATTCTAATTCATCTAAAAAAAATCGTAGATTTAAATAATAAAAGATATAGATATGCTTATTTTAATAAGCATATCTATATCTTTTATTATTTAAATTTAATTAAATCTTTTAGATATATCTTCTAACTTATTTAGTAATACATTGGCTTCATTTATTGTATTATATAAGCCTAAGCTAATTCTTATCATTCCTAAACTATCTTCTCCCGCAAATACGTCACTATACGCATCTGCATCACTTACACCTAATAATCGATGTACATATGGATGGGCACAAAATTTACCAACTCTTAAAGATATTCCAGTTTCATCAGCTATAACAGGTCCAATATCATAACAACATTTATCTTTTATATTAAAAGTAATAACACCTAGTCTATCATCAATATAATTTGTATCTCCATATATAATAATATTAGGTATTTTATTTAATCCATTTATAATGTATTCTTTTATATCTTTTTCATGTAACTGTATTTTGTCTAAATCAATCTCCTTTAACTCTTCCAATGCCTTTGCCATACTTATTACACCAAAAAAGTTTTGAGTTCCTGCTTCATACCTAGATGGTAAAGGTGACCAAACTACAGATTTATCAAATACACCTTTTACACATCCACCACCTACTAATATCGGTTCTGAATCTTTCAAATACTCTTTAAGTCCAACTATTGCTCCAGATCCAAATGGTGCATATGCTTTATGAGCAGAAAATGTTAAGAAATCTATTTCCTCACCCTTTGATTTTCCCTTCATATCTACACTCTTATGAGCTATTAATTGAGCTGCATCTACTACTATAATTGCACCATATTTATGAGCAATTTTCGCTACTTCATGTATAGGATTTATATATCCTGTTACATTTGATGCACCTGTGATAGTCACTATTTTTATTTTACCATTAGCTTTTATTAATTGATTTTCTATATCTTCAATTTTAACTCTTCCTAACTCATCAACTTCAGCATAAACAACTTTACCAACTTTTCTAAAAGGTAAATCATTAGCATGATGTTCCATTCTAGTAGATAAAATCATATCATCTCTATTTTGTATAAGTTCATTAGCTAAAATATTTAATGATTCTGTATCTGATTTCGTATATATTATTGTATGTGTGTTAGTGTCTTGTAGATTGAAAAATTTTAATATACTTTTTCTTGTGTTATTAAATATCTCTGTGCAATAATCACCTTTAAATCCAACACCTCTAGCTATTGGTCCATAATTCTTTATATTATCTTCAATTATTTTCATAACACTTTTTAGAGGTGGTGTAGTCGCACCATTATCGAAATTTATAGGTGTTACATATCTTCCATCTTTAAGTTGTATCTTCTCTTCTATTCCTTCAAATAAATACCTATAATCCAAATTAACACCTCCTTAATATTAATAATATGGCATTTTACCTAAAATGATTCTCCTTTTTACAATTTGCCTTTAAATTACAATAAAAAAGAATGTATTTTGCAAATTTGCTCCATACATTCCATAATTAACTTACTCTAAATTAAGCTTTTTATCTAATATATAAGTTATTCCAAATAAAATAATAATTCCTAAAAGGATATATATAACTATATCATATATAAAATATGAAGAAAAAACTTTACTCATTTCTGATAAATTAATCATAAAATCATTTGAACTATTTATAGGTATATCTAATCTAGTTTCATCTATTGTATTTATAAAAATACTACTTATTAACTCATATATTTTACTTGATAATATATTTATAACAAAGAAACTAATAAATGCTACTAAGTTTCTATGTTTATTAAATATTGGTAATTGCCCCATAGATACTGATAAGTACAATGTTAAAATAAATACTGAGTATGATACTATCATAAACAATAGTGTTACTAAAATCATATTTGATATAGGATGAATTTGTGAAAATACTTCAGATAATACTGATATTAATTCTAAAATACTTATTTTACTTATAATAAATCCCATTATAGTAAATGAAAGTATTGATACTATCCCACTTAATATTGCATATAGTAATGATACAATATATTTTGATAAAACTAATTCTCTTGATGATACAGGAAGAGTAAACATTAAATATCCCTCATCATCTAATAGATTTTTTCTAAATCTTTGTATTGTAATCATTATAGTCAACACTACAAGAGCTACAAATAATCCAAATAATACTATCATTGATATTCCTTGAATTTGAAAAACTTCCATATTCATACTAAATCCAACTATTAATGACATAAATATAATAGCACAGTATAATGGAAAAAAAGTTCTGCCACAAGCCTTTAGCTCATATTTTATTAATTTACCTAACATCTAAATACCTCCCTAAATAAAGCATCTATAGATTTACCTTTTTCACTTCTTATCTCTTCAACATCTCCTTGAAGAACTATACTTCCATCTGATATAAATATTACCTCGTCACATATATTTTCTATCTCACTAATTAAATGAGTGGCTATTAATAATGTACTATTTTCATCAAAATTAGTTAATATAGTATTTAATATATAACTTCTAGCCGCTGGATCTACCCCTCCTATTGGCTCATCTAATATGTAAATATCTGCTTTTCTTGACATAACTAATATAAGTTGAACTTTTTCTTTAGTTCCCTTTGACATATTTTTCAGTTTTTCATTTATATCTATTGAAAGATCTTTTAACATAGAATTTGCTTTAATTTCATCAAAGTCTTCATAAAAGTCCTTAAAAAATTTTATTATATCTTTTACTTTCATCCAATCATTTAAATACGTTCTTTCTGGTAAATAGGAAACTTTATTTTTAATTTCTTTAGATGGTTTTTGTCCATTTATAAGTACTTCACCTTCATTAGGAGTTAATAATCCATTAATTAGCTTAATCATTGTACTTTTACCATTTCCATTAGGACCTAATAATCCTATAATTTTACCTCTTGGTATTTCTAAGCTTATATTTTGTAAAACTTGTTTTTTACCATAACTTTTACTTACATTATTGAATCTTACTACACTATCCATTATCTATTCCTCCTACAAATTATTACTTATAATTTCTTTTATTTCACTCATATCATATCCTAAACTTTGTAAAGTTTGTTTTAGATAATTAATTTGTGCTCTAGCTATTTCATCTCTCATATTGTTAATTTTATCTTTATCATCTGTTACAAATCTTCCACTAGTTCTTTTAGAGTACACAAGTCCATCTCTTTCTAATTCTGATAAAGCTTTTTGCATAGTATTAGGATTTACCTGTGCATCTTGAGCTAGTACTCTTACTGAATCTAACTTAGAACCTATAGGTATCTCACCTGATACAATTTTATATTTTATCTGTTCTAATAATTGTATATATATTGGTTTATTATTATCAATTTGCCAATTCATTTAATCACCTCAATTGTATTATTCAATTAATACAATGATATAATAATTCAAATTTATTTGCAATATATTTTAATAAAAAAATGGTATATCTCAATATTGAGATATACCATTTCTTCTAGCATCCACATCCACAATTTTTATTGCATCCGCATGAATTATTAGATACATGTGAAGAATTATATCCATAATCAGCTAAGTTGCAACCTTCTACATCTTCATATAAGTCTTCATAGCACTCTACACTTTTAGCTAAGCAAGCTTGTGCTTGTTGCATTAAACATATACCTTGATCTGCTAATTGGTCATATTGAGCCCAAAGTTCATTAGCTCTTTTACATTCTTCTATAGCTTGTTGTTTTAAGCATTCAGCTTTTTGTTCAGCAGCCAAAGCTTGTTGAGCTATTCTATTAGCTTTGTTATTTATACATTCAGCTTGTTGACATTTTTCGTTAGCTAGTTGTTTATATTCATTACAGTTAGACATATTGCTTGAAGGATTCACTACATTAGATGTATTGCAAGAATTACACCCGCAAGATTTATTCACATTTGATTTACATCCACAAGACATTTTTCTAGTTTTATTTTTCATAAATATCACTAACCACCTTTTTAATATTATATTAGAGAATTATCTCTCTTAATATATACTATTCAAAAGCCGATTAATTGCGACACATTTCTTTATTTTTATTCTTATTTTTTAACAATTTCACTGCTATACCTATAAATAAGATACTAATTGAGATGTATACTAAACACTGAAATATACTTAAACTACTTGAAACATTAGTACTAGTTTCTACATGTTCTATATTAGATAAAAAATGACTTACTACTACTGATAATCCATTATTTAAAAAGTGCATAAGCATACTTACAAATATAGAATTAGTTTTACATACTGCATAAGCAAAAGATATTCCAAGAATTCCTGTTGGTATCATTCTTATAAAATCCATATGCATAAATCCAAATAACACACCTGTTAATATTACTGCTCCAGTACAAGTTTTTTTATTATCTTTAAATGAACTTAGTAAGAACCCTCTAAAAAATATTTCTTCACAAATAGCTGGCATACATGCTACTATAAGTAAATTTAATATAAAATTATCCTTCATAAATAATGCATCATTTAGTCCATCTACTACTTCCATACTTTTAGGGAATAACATTATAAGTATTTGACTTATTAACATAACCCCAATATATGTACCTATCCATAGACTTATTGCTCCAAATACTTGTTTTATGCTTGGTATATTTAAACTAAATACTTTTTTAAAGTCTGATTTTATATAATAAGCAAATAATAAAGGAAGACCTATTATCATTACTTGAGTCATAGCAATTCCTGCCATTCCAAACTTCATTTGTACTAAACTGCCTACATATATAAGTAAAACTAATCCAAAAGCATATAATATTATACCATCACTCATACTTGGCATAGTTCCCTTTTTAATATTTGAGCGCTTTTCTAAGAATGAAAAACTTCTACTACTCCCAAATAGTATTTCTTCTGAGTTAAACATCTTAGACAATAAAATAACAGCTAAAATTACAAAAGTAAAATTAGATATAAATACCATCGCTACTAAATTAATCTCTGAGTTGAATCCTAATACACTTTTTATAAGTAAAGATATATTAACCACTGGTATTATAGATGTAAAAGTATCAAGTTTGATAGTTGGTATCATTGAAGCATATGATGGTATAAGCACTAAAAACATAACTGGTGTTATATAGTTTTGAGCATCTTTAAAGCTTTTAGCTAAAGAACATACACACATACTTACAGCAGATATAACCATTGCAAATAAGCATATACATAATAATGTTATTATTAGAGGAAAAATTAATTCTCCTATATTAAAACTACTTAAAGATATTCCTTCTACTACACCTCCACTTACAAATAAAAATCCTAGTGTCAAAAGTATGGATAATACATTTAATAATGCAGTCACTATTGCACAAAAAGATACTGCCATATATTTCCCCATTACCAATTCTAAGTTCGTTATAGGTAATGTAAATAGCGTTTCTAAAGTACCTCTCTCTTTTTCTCCTGCCATAGAATCTATTGCTGGATAAATTGCTCCTAAAAGAACTCCTATTATTAAAATAACTGGTATAATTTGACCAAGTAATGACCCTGCTATTTCTTCTGTTTTTGCCACATCTATAGTTTCTATTACTACTGGTTCTAGTACTTCATTAGGGCTTAATCCAATTTCAATAAGCTTTGTCTCTACAATATTAGTTTTATATTTTTCAAATATATTTTCTAATTTATTAATTACTGTACCAGATTTTTCCTTCGATGAATTTAGGTAAATTTCATATTCTTCTATATTATTATTTATATTAGTAATTATATAAGCATCTATATTTCCATCCTCTAATTCTTTTTTATAATTATTAGTCTCTATTAGATTTATATTTCCATTTTTATCATTTTTCTCTTCATCCATCAACTTTATTAGTTCTTGATTTGGAGTTTTTTCAAAAGCTATATTTATATCATCTTTTTCCATACTACTCATTGATGCACTCATTATCTGTGTCATTATTATCATAATTACAGGGTATAGAATTAATGGAAGTACAATTCCCATAAATAAAGTTTTTTTATCTCTAAGAATGTCTATCATTTCTTTCTTAAATATAGATTTAACCATTTTAGTCCTCAATTAGATTCCCCCTTTTACTAGCAATATTTATAAATATATCTCTTAAACTTTGTGTATTGTATTCACGTTTTAATTCTTCACAACTTCCATTTGCTATTATTTCTCCTTTGTGAATCATATAAATTTTATCACATAATGTTTCTGCTTCTTCCATATAGTGAGTTGAATATAATACAGTTTTTCCATTATCCCTTTCATTTTTCATAAAATCTATTATAGACTTACTACTTATTACATCTAATCCTAATGTTGGTTCATCAAATATATAAATTTTTGGTGAATGAATTAGACATCTTGCAATAGAAGTTCTTTGATTTTGCCCTGTTGATAAATTTTCGATACGATTGTCTATAAAGTTCTTCATATCCATCACTTCTACTATATGGTCAATTGATTTTTCTATTTCATATTCTTCCATATCATATAAGCTTCCAAAGGTAGTGAGTAGTTCTCTTGGAGATAATCTATTATATAACTTTGTATTACCGGATATATACCCTATTTCTTTTTTTGCTAAATTCTTATCTTTTAAGTAATCGTACCCTGCCACTTTTATACTACCTGATGTTGGTGTTAATATTCCACCTAACATTCTTAGCAATGTTGTTTTACCAGCTCCATTAGGACCTAATATTCCTATTATTTCTCCTTTTCCAGCTGTAAAAGATACATTATTTACAGCTAAAAATTCTTCTTTTTTGGTTTTTAATTTTACTTTTTTATTTGACTCATCTTTTACTACTCTAGTAAATGATTTACATAAATTACTTACTTCAATCATCTCTTGCTCCCTTCAAAATTTTATTTTGTATAAATATATTATAATGTATATATTATCAATGTAGTACAAATAAAAGAGAATCATGCATTACATAATCCTCTTTTATTCATACTACATTAGACTTTATTTTTCTTATCATTTTAAAATATGTTAATATAGTAACTAATAGTATTTTTTATTCCTTCTTCAAAACTATATTTGGGCTTCCATCCTAATTCTCTTTGTATCTTAGATGAATCTATTGCATATCTTAGATCATGACCTGGTCTATCTTTTACATATTTAATAAGTGAGTCAGGCTTATTTAACTCTTTTAATATCATTTTAACAATTTCTATATTGCTTTTTTCATTATTAGATCCCACATTATATATTTCCCCAAGTTTGCCTTTATGGATTATTATATCAATAGCTTCACAATGATCTTTTACATGTATCCAATCTCTAACATTCATTCCATTTCCATAAACCGGTAGACTCTCATTATTTATAGCTTTACTTATTATCAAAGGTATAAGTTTTTCTTGATGCTGAAACTCTCCGTAATTATTTGAACATCTAGAAATTGTTATAGGCAGATTATAAGTTCTATAGTATGACTTAACTAATAAATCTGCAGATGCTTTTGATGCTGAGTACGGTGAGCTTGGATTTATTTTTGAATTTTCATTGAATAATAAATCTTTTCTGTCTATTGGTAAATCTCCATATACTTCATCTGTTGACACTTGATGAAACTTTTTTATATTATATTTCCTACATGCTTCTAGTAATACTTGTGTTCCTAATATATTCGTTTGTGTAAATATCATTGGATTTGATATTGAATTATCAACATGCGACTCTGCTGCAAAATTAACTACTATATCAATATTTTCATTTTCGAATAAATAAAATATAAATTCCTTATTACAAATATCTTCTTTTATAAATTTATAGCTTTTATTATTTTCTAGTTTTTTTAAATTACTTATATTAGATGCATATGTTAATTTATCTAAATTAATTATTTTGTAGTCTTTATACTTATTCATCATATAATATATAAAATTTGTTCCTATAAAACCTGCTCCTCCAGTAACTAAAATTGTTTTCATAGTTAAAATTCTCCTTTATTTATTGCTAATTAACTTAAGTAATTGATTATAGTAAGATGTTTTTTTATATGACTCAGCTAATTTAATGAGTTTATCTCCATTTATATATCCTTTATTGTATGCTACTTCTTCTATACATCCTATATTTATATTTTTTTCAGTTTGCATTTTATAAACAAGATTTGATGCTTTTCTTAGTGCATTATAATTTCCTGTATCTAGCCATATAGTATCCTTAGATAATAATTCTACACTAAGTTTTCCTTTAGCTAAATATTCATTATTTATAGATGTTATTTCTAATTCTCCTCTTTCTGATGGATTTATATTTTTAGCTATTTCTATAACATTATTATCATAAAAATATAATCCAGGAACAATATAATTTGATTTTGGATTTTTAGGCTTTTCTTCTATAGATACTACTCTATAATTCTCATCAAACTCTACAACTCCAAATTCACGTGGGCTGTCTACTTCATATCCAAATATTAGAGCACCATCTCTTAAATGAGATGCTTTTTCTATCTTATTTATAAAATCAAATCCATAAAATATATTATCTCCTAGTATTAATGATACACTATCGTTGCCTATAAATTCTTCTCCTAATATAAATGCTTGTGCTAAGCCCTTTGGTTTATTTTGAATCTCATAGCTTAATTTAATTCCTAACTGACTTCCATCTTGTAGTAAATCTTCATACATAGGTAGATCCCTAGGTGTAGATATTATAAGAATTTCTTTTATTCCAGCCAACATTAATACTGATAATGGATAATATATCATTGGTTTGTCATATACAGGTAAAATTTGTTTTGATATTGATTTTGTCAGTGGATATAGTCTGGTTCCAAGACCTCCTGCAAGTATTATACCTTTCATTTAATATCAACCTCATCATTTACATACTTTTATGTCTTAAGAATTATTTATTTCTTTTATATATTCTTCAACTGCAACTTTCCAATCTGGAAGTAAGTGAAAATTATTATCTTTTAATTTATCTTTATTTAATCTACTATTTAGTGGTCTTATTGCTTTTGACTTATATTCATTCGTAGTTATTGGTATTAAGTTTATATCTTTATTAGCTATTTCGAATATTATTTTTGCAAGTTCATACCATGTGCAATAACCTTCATTCGTAGCATGATATGTTCCATATTTTTTACTTTCAAGCATATCTACTAATAATTTTGATATATCTTTTGTATATGTTGGTGATCCTATTTGATCGTTTATTACACTTATTATTTCTTTATTATTAGATAGGTCTAACATCGTCTTTATAAAGTTTTTACCATTTATTCCAAATACCCATGATATTCTTACTATAAAATATTTTTCTAATAAAGTTCTTACATATTGCTCTCCTATATATTTGCTCTTTCCATATATATTTATTGGATTTATATTATCATCTTCATTATATGGACTTTGTTTATTTCCATCAAATACATAATCTGTGCTTATATATATCATAGGTATATTTAAAATATTAGCACATTTCGCTATATTTTTAGTTCCTCTTCCATTTACCTTCATACATAAATCAATTTCCTCTTCAGCTTTATCTACGTTAGTATATGCAGCACAATGAATAATTGCATCGCAGTTACTATTTAATATATAGTCTTTAGTTTGACGGTCTGCTGTAATATCCATTTCTTCTTTTGTTGGACAAATTGGAATATAGTCCCTTTTATATAACTCTTTTACAAGATCATATCCTAACTGACCTTGACTTCCTGTAACCAGCACATTTTTCATATTACTACTATCCTTCATATTTAAAAGGTATATCTACTTCATACAGAGTCTTTAAATTTTTGTCTTTTTCTGAAATAATTAAATTATCTACATTATCTATTGGCCAGTCTATATTTATATTTTTATCATTCCATATAATTCCACTTTCATGTTCTGGATTATAAAAATCACTACATTTATATGTGAATATAGCTTCTTTTGATTTTACTAAAAATCCATGAGCAAAACCTACTGGTATATAAAGCTGTCTTTTATTTTCTTCTGATAGAAGAACCATTTCATATTGTCCGAATGTTGGTGATCCTATTCTTAAATCAACTGCAACATCATAAACTGTGCCCTTTATAACTCTTACAAGTTTACCTTGTGGATTTTTAGTTTGGAAGTGAAGTCCTCTTAGTACATTTTGAGTTGATTTTGATTAGTTGTCTTGAACAAAGTTCATTGTTAATCCATTATTATAAAATTCTTTTTTATTATAGTATTCTAAAAAATAACCTCTTTTATCTTGAAAAATCTTTGATTCTATTACGTATAATCCATCTATCTTTGTATATATAAATTTAAAATTTTCCAATTTATTCACCCTAATCATATACATAATTTAAACTTTATTAATCTATACTTTTTAATTTATCTATAAGCATCTGCTTTTCTAATTCTAATATATTCTTACTTCTATTTTTTATTTTTACAGCAGGGCATCCTACATATATAGACCATTCATCACAATCATTCTTTATTAGCGAACAAGCACCTATTGCTGTTCCTACTTTTACTCTTACACTTGGTAAAACAGTTGTTCCTGTTCCTAGTATTGAGTGCTTTTCTAAAATTACTTTCCCTCCATATATATTTCTATATTTATCATCTACCATTGGGTTTGCCATTGCATTTCCAGAATAATCATCAGAAATAGCATATATTACACATCTAGATGATATTGATACAAAATCATTTATTTCAATACCTTCATCTCCTGCAAATAATCCAACATATGCTGATATATGAACATAACTACCTATCTTTATATTTCCACTTAAAATACAAAAATCATCAATCCTAACATTGTTTCCAATATACACGTTTTCTGCATTATAAATGCTAGCTTTTTTACTTATTAGTACATTATCTCCAAAATTTTTTAAACCTAATTTGTACAATTCTTCTCGTGAAAAGAAACTATTCATTTTTATCCTCCAATTAATTGAGTCGTATATTAGCTAAATATTATTTTCTCTTAACCATTTATTAACTATTTCAATTTGTTCATTTGTAGGCGTAGATACAGTTTTGTACCAATCTATACATAAATTAAAGGTTTTATCAAATACATTATTCATAAATTCTTTATCATATCCAAACTTTTGACAAGATAACTGTTTTGTGGATTTTATCGCATCTAGTGTTTCTATGATTTCTTCTACTCTAAGTGAGTAACTATTAGCTCTTTTATGTCTTCTAAATACTGCAACTATACTGTTTATTGATAAAGCATTACCTCCAAGTAATGCTCTTTGATATAAATCTATATCTCCAAATCCATCCATATGATTTACTTCTACATACTCTAAATTACGTCTATTATGCATAACTGATAATGTTGTTGGTGGTTTTCTCTTTATTATACCTGATGAAATTTCTAAAAAGTAATTATTTTTGTCTATTTCTGGTGGTAGATTTAATTCACGTATTTCTATATTATTACTTATATTTCCTTCATAATATACAATCATATCGCCAACGATAAATGATATATTATTATGTCTAGAATATAAATTTATGCAATTAGTAAAAAAGTCATTATCAATATAAAAATCATCATCATTCATAAATATAACATAGTCACCTCTGGATAAATTATATCCTTTTTTTTGACTTTTTCTTGATCCTATATTTTTAATATTTTTATAATATTTTATTCTACTTTCATTCTTGTACTTATTTTTTATAATATCTTCTGTTCTATCTGTAGAAAAATCATCTATTATTATAATTTCAAAGTTTTTATAGCTTTGTCTTAAAATACTTTCTATTGATTCTACAATAATATGTCCCTTATTATAAGTTGGAATTATTATACTTATTACTTTATTTCCATAAACTATATTTTCTCTATAATTAGTTTTAAAAAAATAATCTTCTAACATAGATATATCCTCATTAGTCAACTCCTCTACCTTATTTAAATAAAATCTTAATCCGTCTATAGTAAGATTTTTATTTTTTACTTTTTTCATAATGCTATTAAACATATCTTTATTCTTAATTCTAAGAAAAATATTACTTATATCATTAATCATATAAATCCCTTCAATTACATCTTATAATATACTTAATTATATCTATAATATTTAATATGCTTTCTTCTTCTAAATCTCCATATATAGGTAATGTTAATGTATTGTTTGATACATAATATGCGTTAGATAGATTTTTCGTATCATATCTTCCTTTATAACAATCAAATTCTACTGTCAATGGATAAAAATATTTTCTACAAAAAACATTATAATCTTGTAATTTTATATATAGAGAATCTCTACTAATCCCTAACTTTTCTTCATTTATTAATATTGGGAAATATGAATAATTATGCTTAACACCAGGTTTGTCTTGAACTGTATAAATACCATCTATATCCTTTAGATTTGATCTATATAGATTTGAAATATTTTTTCTCTTTTCAATTTCTTTTTCAATATAATTTAAATTAACTAATCCCATTGCTGCTTGAAATTCACTCATCTTTGCATTAATACCTATTGATTCAACTTTTTCAGAGTTTACTATTCCAAAATTTTTATAATCATTTAGTTTACTTATTAATTCTTTATTATTAAATGTTAAAAGTCCACCTTCTATAGTATTGTAAACTTTAGTAGCATGCATGGAGAACATTGATACATCCCCAAAGTTACCTATTCCTATATTATTTAATTCAACTCCAAAAACATGAGCTGCATCATATATTACTTTTAAATTATATTTTTTAGCTATTTCTTCAATTTCATATACATTACATGGATATCCATATACATGAACAGGTACTATAGCACATGTTCTTTCTGTGATTAAATCTTCAATTTTATTTGTATCAATAGTAAAGTTCTCCATATTTATATCACAAAATACTGGTTTTAAGTTATTTTCTATTATTGCGTGAGTTGTTGATGCAAATGTAAAAGGTGTAGTTATTACTTCTCCTTTTAGATTTAATATATTTAAAGCACTATATAATACTAAATGTCCATTTGTAAATAATATACTATTTTTTACTTTTAAATACTCTCTTAATTTTGACTCTAACTCATTGTGTATAGGTCCATTATTTGTTAACCATCTACTATTCCATATTATTTTTAATTTTTCATAATATTCTTCAATAGGTGGGAGAAAGGACTTTGTTACATATATTGGATTTTTAAACTTCTTCATTTTATCACCTTATTAATTATGATTTTTATTTAATTTATCAATATAAGGGAAAATCTCCTTTTCTCTCATAATCATTACATCCTTTTCTAACTCATTTTTTATTTGTACTTTTCGGTCTTGATTTAGATTGTATCCAGTCATATCTCTTGATTCTCCACCCCATCTTCTATATATTGTTATTACTTTTATAATTCCTATTCTACATCCTTTTCTAGTTATATTTAATAACTTTGGATAATCTGCTAATTGCTTATAATCTTCATCATACATTCCAAATTTTTTTATAAACGCTCTAGTATAGTAAAGATGTGATCCTGATATAAAATTTCCTTTACATAATTGTAAATATAAATTTAAAGGATCACCATTTAATAAATCTTTATACTCTTTAGGTATTTTCTCTATACTTATCGGCTTCAAGTTTATATCACAGCTATATTCAAAAGATTTAGCTATTAAATATTATGGATTATACATAAAAAAATTGACAATATTCTCAACTGATTTACTATCATAAAAGCAATCATCACATTCTAATGGTATTATATATTTACCTTTGGATAACGTTATTGCTTTATTTAAGTTTCTTACACCACCTTCATTGGTTTCATTTTTATTTACTATATAGTTTACGATATTATCTTTTTTATATTCTTGTATATATAGTTCAACTGATTTCTTGAATTTTTCATCGAATTTATCTGAACAATCATCACTTATTATTATTTCAATCGGTGAATAGTCTTGTTTTAGAATTGAATAAATATTTTGCTTTAAATATTGTATATTATTATAACTAATTACAATTATACTTACTAAATTATTAACATCAATATTTTGCACTTATAATACCTCCTAGTATTATTTTTACTACATTATATTAATAATCCATTGTATAGTTACATACTTCTACAAATTTATATACATTTATATATAATAAATCTCACGGTCTACCAATTTTTATTTTATCTATATATGGAATAATTTCTTTTTCACGCATAGTTTTTCTATCTTTATTCAACTCATTTTTAATTTGTATTTTCTTTTCTTGATCCAAATTATAACCATTAAAATCTCTTGACTCTCCTCCCCATCTTCTATATATTGTTATTGCGTCTATTATGCCTATTTTACACCCTTGCCTAGTTACATTTAATAACTTTGTATGATCAGCTAATTGTTTATAGTCTTCATCATACATTCCAAATTTATCTATAAATTCTCTCGTGTAATAAAGATGAGATCCTGATATAAAATTTCCTTTACACAATCTTAAATATAAATCTAGTGGATCACCATTTAGCAAATCTATACACCATTGTGGAAATCGTTCTTTACTAATTGGATTCATATTTACATCACAGCTATATTCATAAGATTTAGCCATTAAATATTGTGAATTATATTTAAAAAAATCAACAATGTTTTTTACTGATTCACTATCATAAAAACAATCATCACATTCTAATGGTATTATATATTTACCTTTAGACAGTCTTATTGCTTTATTTAAATTTTTTACACCACCTTCATTTATTTTATTCTTATTAACTATATAATTTATAATATTTTCCTTCTTGTTTTCTTCTATATACAACTCTAATGATTTTTTAAACTCTTCATCAAATTCATTTGAGCAATCATCACTTATTATTATTTCAATCGGTGAGTAATTTTGTTTCAAAATAGAATTTATATTTTCTTTAAGATATTTTATATTACTATAAGATATTACAATTACACTTGCTAAGTTATTAATATCTACATCTTTCAATTAATACACCTCCATATATTTACTTTTACTATATATTTTTATATGCTCGCTTATCAAAACAAGAAACTTTAAATTCATTCAAAATTCTATTCTTTTCGTATAAATCTTCAATAACTCCAACTTGATTTCTAGAATTAAACTTGTTTAAAGTATTTTTACCGTGCAATATAACCATATAATTTTCGCTCTCTAGAACTTCATATTTTAACTTTATTGCACCTGCATGACCACCTTCTAAATAATATCGTACATTATTTAGATAATCACTTGCCTTATATATAAGTGTATAAAATGGAGGAGATTCAAAATACCATTTACCTAGTTTATCATTTATAATGTCATATACATATCCTTTTTGGTTTATCAATACCTGTGTTTCAGGATTTGGACTATAGTCTAACAACTGTTGAGTAAAACTATTGTGATACATATCATCATCATCTAATCTAACTTCGTAAACATAGTCATAACTTTTTACCATATCTTTTAGTTTATTTAAATTACTTTCAAATACAATATTTTTAGGTAGCTCTGGATATTTTCTTAGTTCACTTTCTATAATTTCTTTGCTTAATTTATCATAAAGTAAAGTACACATAAAGGATTGATTTGTTTGATTGATAAGACTTTGACATGTATAATTCATAAATATATTCATTCTATATTTTATCCACTCTGGTCTAGTCTAATATCACTAAATCTAAAAGTATTAAATACAATTTTTATAAAAATTAATTTTTTCATAATTATCTCCTTTTAATTTATTTTCATCATACTATATAATAATTTTTATACCTTAATAAAATATTATTATAGTATCTACTTCTACTGATGTAGATTTAATTTCGACTTCAAGTGTTATTCTTTTTTGTGTATTCCTAGGAGAATCAAAGTACCATCCTCTCATATTTTCCTCATCTCCAATGTATTCATTTATGTTTAAATTTTTTGAAGAATTTATACAAATCTTGCATATAATTCTCTCATCATCATATAGATAAATTCCATCATCATATTTAACTTTTATACTTTTATCCAAGTTCCATAGTATTTTATAAGTATGTTCATATTTAGATATGATATAATCTTTTATCTCTACTTTAGAATTAATTCTATCGTACTCTAACTTCCTTTTATGAATTAAGTCTTTATATCTATTATTCACACCTAAAACCATATTCTTATCTTCTCTTATAATATAATCTTCAATATATACATCATCGTATATACTACTTGTATCTTCAAACTGTGCCATATTATTAGTTTTATTTTCACGGTTAAGAAATTCGCGTAATTTTATAGATTTATTATATACAATCAAAGTGTTATGAGCAAATGAAGAATATGCATACTTTGTAAATTTATCTTTATATTCATATCCATTAAATCCTGATTCTACAAATATATTTTTTCCTTTATATATTAAAACAGACAAATCATCACAGTGCTTATGATAATTGCTATTATAAGCAGCTGAAAATAATATATATAAACCATTCTTACCTTTACCCCAACTATCTCTAAATATTGCATACCCTGCATCTTTAAATACTACAGAATCTTCTTTAGGAATTACTCCATCATTACCACTTGTAATTGCATAGTCGAAATATTTATCGTTATATAAGTCTTTGTATGATTCAATTACCTTTTTAGATGCATTATCACCAATTTCAGGAAAGCAACCGTTTGGTTTTAGTATTTGATAAGAAAATCTTAATGTATTCTCATACTTTTCATATAAATATTTTGAAAAATCATTATCTATGCTTCTCATTACAATAGAATATAATTTTAAACTTTTACTGACTTCATAATGATAAAATGGAGTGTGTTCTTTATGAACACCTTCAACAAAAACAAAATCAAAATATTTTTTTAATCTGTTTTTTGATAATTCTTCATAAATTTTTGATTTGCTATCTAAGTAAATATTTGTGAATATAATAGTAGAGATAAGTCTTGATACATTCCATGATTTGTATTTTTATTATGAAAGTTTTCATTTGAAAGTAATTCTGCTGTTTTAGATATATTAGATACAAATCGTTCTAAATATTCGCGTCTAAATAAATTATAACAATTTAAAATAAAATTTACCCAATAGTTCATTCTTAGAGCTGTTGTTTCATCATGATAATCATATTTATTTCTGTATTCTATATCGTATTCATTTTCATATTTATCTATCCACTGATATACTAACTCTAATCCTACACTTAAATACTTCTCTTCTTTTGTTTCTCTATAAGCTTCTATTAAATCTCCTAGAAATTCATGACCATTTAATCTTCTAAGATACGATCTTCCCATTTTTTCATCTTCCCAATTTATAAATTTATCAAAATGAACTTTTTTATACCCAAATATATTAAGTATATTATTCTCATAAGGTCATTACTAGTTTCTATATAATTTTCATTAGAATTTTTATTTAATATGATTTTAAATTTATCATATAATCGATCTAAATCTTTTGATATATAGTCCATTGTTTTATCAACCCTTAATTTTTTATATTTCTACATATCTACAAAACTTTGAATCGTAATCTCGATATTTTCTATAAAGTTATATTTATCTATAGAAAAGTACTTAAATCCATACTCAAATTTATCAATATAATTTAAATTTATATATTTTAGTAATTCATAAATAGTATAATTCTCTATAATCCTTCTATTAATCATACTTCTATCCAAATATAATAAGTTTGTGTATTTAAAGTCTTTACCTTCATTTTCTAAATTCAAAGTTATATTATTCTTTAGTATAAACCCTTTATTATATTTGAAATATGACTTTTTACCTATTACTTCTGCATTTGTGTAAATAGTTGCATTTACTAAATCTCTTAAATAATATTTGCCATAATAATTATTAGGATTTAATATTGATATATAGTCAGAATCAATAATATCCTTTAAACTTAAGTTCATACTTTTATTATTTAGAAGTAATATATTTTTATCAAAGTTACAACTACCTTTTAGCTTTAAATATAGTTCTTCACTATATGTTATTAAAAGTAGTTTTTTATATTTGTATAGTTGATTTTCATAATTTTCTGATATTTTTTTAAAATCTTCATACCCCTTAACTAATCCAATTATACAAATATCTTTATTTATATTATTAATATTAATACTTACTTTATCTAATAAATACATTAAACGTTGATTGTAGGTATGATTTTCTAAAATCCGTCTAATTCCTTTTATAGATTTAATATCATAATAATAATTATCTTGTTCAATTTTTGAAAGTTCATCTTTAATCTTTTGCTTATCATCACTAACCATTACTATGTCTCCAAATAGCTCCTCAATTCCTAAAGAATAAGTACTTATAATAGGTGTTCCACAGGCTAAAACTTCATATATTCTTCTAGAAAACATTGTTTTAGAATTATCTACAGTACTTACATTTAAAACTACCTTATATCCCTTATTTGCCTTATCTAGTTTTTCCACCGGTAAATATCCCACTATATTTTCTTTAAACTTATTTGGATATTCATACTGCTTTAGGTTTCTATTATAATTTCTATCATATATATCAAGGCCTATAGATTCTATTGCTGCTTCTAAAATAGTATCTAATCTTTCTCTTCTTCTTTCATATTTATTATTATAATAACTTCCTGCAAAACAAGCTTTATTGCATCTATTTAAATCAATTTTTATTGGATTGTGAATTTTAGGATTTGCCGCAAATGGTAATACAAATATATTGTCATGTTTTAAATCTATTTTGTATTTGTTTACGCTAGATTCATCTGTAGTAAATACATAATCAAATAACTTTGCTGTATTTATAAAATGATTATAATGAACAGGATCCTCTTTATTCCAAAATATTGTTGGTATAAACTTTTTCTTACACCAATCAACTAAATTCTTTAACTCCAACGTATTATACTTATTTATATATTGTACTTTTTTATTCCATGCATCATCATTTCCATGCCAGGCTGATTCTACTAATAATATATTAGGTCTATTAAGTTCTAATTCACCCTTCCATTCATATGGATGTACCTTTATCAAGTTACATATTCCATCAAAACAAGACTCTGTAAGTTTATCAAATATACATGCTATTTTTAAGTCACTAAGCTTGTCTATCTTGTTAAATATAAATCTATTTTCTATGCTATTCGTATACATAAAATTTATTTTTTTTCTTCTGTATATTTTTATTGAATCAATTCTAAAGTTACCACTACCTTCAACTCTAATAGCTAATTTTGTTATTTGATTTTTGTCCATTAAGCTTATAACTTTATATGAGTTTAAATTTATATTGTCTAAAATTTTTTCATCATTTATACAAGTTATTATATAAAGTCTTAAATCAATATTTTCATCCTTCAATCCATTAAACTCTATTTTATATAAGTATTCATTCTCAATATTAATTTTATCTTCACTACTTTTATCATAAAGATCTTTATCTATATAAAAATATTTATGCTCATTATCACAGTAAAAAGATTTACAAATATTATTTTCTAATATTATTTTACATTTAGATTTTTTTTGAAAATCATACTTATTTAAATTTATATCTTCATATAATTCATATTTATAAATTTCCATACATCTACCTCATTTAAAATTGACAACTTTGTAAATTTTTATTAACTGCCTATATATTCTATTCATATTACATTTATTAAGTTACAACATTTTATACTAAAAGTTGACTATAAAAAATGCTACCTCAAAATTTGAGGTAGCATTTTTTATCTATACAGCTTGAATATCTTCACTGTAAACTTCTTTAATTTTATAACTTCTAATTTCCCTTAATATAACCACACCAGTTATAACAGAAGCAATTATATCAGCTGTTGGTTGAGCAAACCAAACACCATTTAAATCAAAAATATTAGGTAAAATTAATATCATAGGTATTAATAAAATAACCTGTCTAAGTAAACTAAGTACCATAGCAACTTTAGCTTTACCTGTAGATTGAATATAGTTAGTACCAACAACAGATAATCCTACTATTGGAAGTGCAAAAGCATATTTTCTTAAACCATTAACAGTAATGTCCATAAGCTCTGCATCTCTATTAAACATACCAACTAAAACTTGTGGTGCAAACTGAATTAATAAAGATCCAACTACAAACATACAAGTAGAAGCTAAAAGTGTAATCTTAAATGTCTTAACTGCTCTATCATAATTCTTAGCTCCATAGTTAAATCCAACAATTGGTTGCATACCTTGTACTAATCCAAAAGAAGGCATTAAAAATATCATAGTTATAGAGCTTATAGTAGCCATTGCTCCTATTGCTAAGTCTCCACCATAACTTCTTAAAGAATTATTACTTAATACTTGAACTAAACTAGCAGCTAATTGCATTGCAAATGGAGCTGATCCTATTGCAAATATCATCTTTACTATATTAGAGTTTAACTTTAAACTTGATTTTCTAAACTTTAAATTCGACTTTCCTTTTAAGTAATATAATAATCCCCATATAGCAGTTACACCTTGAGAGGTTACTGTAGCTATTGCAGCTCCTTGTATTCCCATATTGAACCCAAATATTAATACAGCATCTAATACTATATTCGTAACGCAACCAACGGTCATTATTATAGCTGATAATTTAGGATTTCCATCTCCTCTAATCATATTATTAAAAGCCATAGCTAGTATTTGGAAAACTGCTCCTAATAATATTACACTCATATATGATTTAGCATAATATAAAGTTGAATCACTAGCTCCAAATGCTGATAATATCTTATCTGAGAAAACTGTTCCTATTACTGTTAATATAATTCCGATTGTTACAGATAAAGTTATTGCATTTCCTATTATACCTTCTGCTTCATCTCTTTTTCCTTGCCCCATTTTTATAGATATATTAGTTGCAGAACCTACACCAACTAACATACCAAACGCAAGCATTATTGTCATTATTGGCATAGTTACACCAAGACCTGTTATTGCCATAGGACCAACATTTGGTATATTACCTATAAACATTCTATCTACAACATTATAAAGTGCATTTACCATCATTCCTATGATTGCAGGTACAGAGTATTTTAATAATAATTTACCTATAGGCTCTGTTCCTAAAATTTGTTGACTATTTTTCATTCGTATCCTCCTTATATATTTATATTTTTACATACTTTCTCAAGTAATTCTTTCATAGTTTCTTCTTCTTCTTCTGTTAATATTTCAGCGATTTTATTATTCCACTGACCTAACACTCCTAGCACATCTTCTTTTATATTTTTTGCTTTATTAGTTAAATGAATTTTGTTTGATCTTTTATCATTTTCATCTTTAATTCTAGTTATAAAGCCTTGATCTTCTAATTTTTTTAAAGCTCTTGCCGTTGTACCTTTGTCTATTTTTAATTTTTCAGATATTTCTTCTTGATTTCTACCATCCTCTGTATATAGCTCAAGTAAAAACATAAATTGACCAGATCCAATTCCAAACTTAGAGACTTCTTTGTTTATAAATACACTCCCTTTTCTATATAAATGAGATATGTATTTTCCTATATGCTTATTTTCTTTACATTTTTCTATACACATATAAAGTTCCACCTTTTTATTAGTTGTTTATGCAACTATATCATTATATCATATTTAGTTGTTTTTACAACTATTTTTTTATAAAATAAAAAATAGGAAGTAAAATGATAAATATCAATATACTCCTATTAATTTTATTTTAAATTTTCTATTAATTCTTTGCATTCTTTTTCTATTTCATATATGTCATTATGAATATAAATTCCATTCACATGCATATATATTATCTCTTGAAGTTTTATAATTTTCATCAACCTTAGATCCTGTAGTTTCTGGATTTAAAACTATATTACTCCTCATAGCTACTACTCCATCACTTAGCATTGGATATGAAAATATTAAAGTATCACAAAATATCTCCTTAATATGATTATCTCTTTCAATACTAACCTTGCTAACTCTTCCATCTCCATATATTCCTACTAATTTATATCCTTCATATATATTATATTTTAAACCTAAAGACTTAACTCTATCAGCATTTCCATCTTCACACAGAATACCTACTACATTTATATTATACTTTTTTAATTCTTGTTCTATCATATATATAGTAGCGTCACCTACAATTAAAATATTTTTACCAGGCACCATATCTTCCATAGCAAATATTTTCTTTGCCATACCTATAGTAAGTATACCTGATACTCTATCTCCAACTGCAGTTATTGAGTTCCTTGATTTTTCTTTTCCACCATTTGCAATAATTACATTTTTCCCTTTAATTTTCTCTATACCTCTTTGTGCACTTGTACAAACTACCTCATTATTTTCTTCTATATTTAATACCATTGTATTTAAATTTATATCAACATTATAACGTTCTAATTCTTTTAATATTTTTTCTTTATACTCTTTACCCGTAATATAAATTTCATTTCCTATATTATAGTCACTATTACTTAGCATTCCTCCAAGATCCGGATCTTTTTCTATTATTAATATACTTTCTATACTTCTTTTTTTACCTTCTATTGCACAAAGAATTCCTGCTGCACCGCCACCTATAATTACTAAATCATATTCTCTCATAGTTCTAGTCCTCCTTATACCCGACAACTACTGAAGTTTCATTATTCTTCTTAATATCACTTAAGTCTACTCCTAATTCTCTGCTTAGTATATTTGCTATTGTTAGCATACATCCAACCCCTTGACAACCTCCCATCATGGCTCTAGTTCTTCTTTTGACTCCATCTATAGTGGTTGCTCCTAATGGTCTTTTTATAGAATCTATAATTTCACCTTCCGTTATTAATTCACATTTACAAACCATTTTTCCATAAGAAGAGTTTTCTTTTATCAGTTTATTTTTTTCTTCCATACTAAGATTAGAAAATCTGACTAAATTTTTTCTTTCATTTTTAAAGTTATCTTTTTCTTTTAAGTCTACTAAGTCTGATACTATCTTAACTACGTATTTTCCTATTGCAGGGGCTGCACTAAGACCTGGCGAGTCTATACCTATTACATTTATAAAATTAGAATTATCTTCTGAGTTTCTTATTATAAAGTCTTCATTATCAGTTTTAGGTCTTATGCCACTAAATGAAGTTAATATTCTTCCCATAGGTAAGTTTTGTATTGTTTTACTGCCTTTTTGAATTATTTCATCTATACCTTCTCTTGAAGTACCTATACTTTCATCAGACTTAGCATTAGGTCCAAGAAGTAAATTTCCATCAGCTGTTGGAGTTATTAATACACCTTTACTTAAATTACTTGGAACTTGAAATAATGTTTTATTACAAATACCTCCTGCTACTTTATCAAATAAACAGTATTCTCCTTTTATTGGTTGTATTTCATATTTTTCTTTATTTACTAAATTACTTAAATAAGCACCATATAGACCAGATGCATTTATTATTATTTTAGCTTCTATACTTTCTTTATTTTCAAACTTTATTTTATATGTCTTTCCTTCTTTTATTATATCTATTACTTTATAACCTAACTTAAATTCTACTCCATTCTCTACTGCATTTTCACCTAGTGCTATTGTCATTTCATATGGACTTACTATTGCAGATGATTTTGCATGTAAAGCACCTACCACATTATTATTTATATTAGGTTCTAAGCTTAGAACTTGCTCTTTTCCTAAAATTTCTAAACCTGGTACACCTAATTCATCCCCATTTATTTTTAACTCATTTACCCTTTTCATTTCATCTTCGCTAAAAGCTAATATTAATGCACCATTTCTTTTAAATGGAAAATCTAATTTATTAGCTAAACTGTCAAATAATAAATTTCCTTGTATATTAAGCTCTGCTTTTAAAGTTCCTTTTTTTTCATTATATCCAGCATGTACTATACCGCTATTCCCTTTTGATATTCCCTCTGCTATATCATTATTTTTGTCTACTAAACATATATCTATATTATATTTTGATAATTCCCTTGCTATTGAGCAACCTACTACACCTGCTCCAATTATTACAACATCTTTCATAGTGACATCTCCTTTTATAAAAAGTAAATCTTTGTTAATTTATAGTATTTATTATATTCTTTTAATCTTTGCAAGTAAAATTTATTATTACTATAATAACCATTATATTTTTTGATATATCTTATATAATTATTTACAAAAAATAAAAGAGAAAATCTTAAATTAGATTTCCTCTTTTATTTATTTAAAAAGTCTAAAGCATATTGTACATGTAATGCTGCCCCTATTTCTAAACTATCTTCATATATATCAAATTTTCCATGATGATTAGGATAAATATAACCTTTAGATTCATTTTTAGATCCTACTAAAGCTATTGCACCAGGAACTCTATTTAAATATTCAGACATATCTTCTCCAATTGTAAGCTTTGGCATATGTCCTATTCCATCTTTTCCCATTATTTTTTCTACTGCATTTTTAGCTAATTTTGAACATTCTTTATTATTTATAGAAACAGGCATTCCAAAAGTATACTCTAAGAAAGCCTCTGCTCTATATGCCTCTGCGGTATGTTTTATTATACGTTCAATCATATTTGGAATTTCATCTCTTAATTTTGGATTAAAGCATCTTGAAGTACCTTCTAGTATAGCTTCACTTGCAATTACATTAAATCTAGTTCCTGACTTTATAGATCCTATACTTATCACTACTGGTTCTATTGGGCTAGTTTCTCTACTCACAATAGTCTGTAGATTCATAACAATTGCACATGCTACAACAGCTGCATCTATTCCTTGATGAGGAAGTGAACCATGTCCACCTTTTCCTTTTATTCTTATTTTAAATATATCTGCTGAAGCCATTACTGGTCCTTCTTCAATGGATACTTTTCCACAATCTAAATCTCCCCATAAATGCATTCCAAATATCCCATCCACATCATCAAGTGCCCCACCATCTATCATAGCCTTAGCTCCTTTAGCTATTTCTTCAGCTGGCTGGAAAAGTAATTTAACCGTTCCATTTATTTTATCTTTATTCTCATTTAATAATTGTGCTGCCCCAAGTAACATAGCCATATGTCCATCATGTCCACATGCATGCATCATACCTTCTTCCTTAGATTTATAATCTACATCATTTTCTTCAAAAACAGAAAGAGCATCCATATCAGCTCTTAAGGCTATTGTTTTTCCAAATTTATTTCCTTTTATAGTACCTATGACTCCTGTACTTGCAATACTCTCATAAGGTATTCCCATTTTTTCAAGTTCTTCTTTTATTCTTTTTGAAGTTCTTATCTCTACTCCGCTTCTTTCTGGATGTTTATGAAAATCTCTTCTCATTGATACTATATAGTCTTTATACTTTTTTATTTCTTCTTTAACGTTCATATTATATCCCCCTGTTGTTAAATCTTTAAGACTATAATTTTAGTTATATTTAGATAAAGTTGTAATAAAATCTCTTTTGAATTACTTCAATATAATAATTTTGCCTTATTAAAATAATTCCTTTCGACAATATTATCATATCTTACATTTTATGTAAATACAAAATTGTATTTATTTTAAATATTTTCAGATAATTTCATTTTCAACAATCCTTGCTATAATGTAACATATTCTGCATTTTTTAATAGTATATATTAAGGAGGAGCAATAATATCTATCTCCTAGATAGCGAGGTGACAAAATGAGAATTAACTACTCTAATAAGTGTTGTGCAAATCAATATTCTTTAAATCAATGTAGTTGTACTAAAAAATATTGTAATTGCTGCAATTGCTGTAGCCAAGTAAATACATGTAATCCTTGTAATAATTACTGTCCTAAAGCTAATACTTGTTTTAATAAATGTAATAATAGCCAATGTCCTAATTGCAATAGTACTTGTAATAATAATGTACAATCTGTAATGAATTATAATTTATGGGTTAACCCATCTAATTATTCTCTTAGCAATTCTAACAGTTGTCCTAAAAACTGTTCCAATAGATACTATAATAACTTTTAGATAACTTATAATCGGCCTTATAGCAGTATATTATACTCTATAAGGCTTTTTATCAGTATGCAATTTTTTTGTCACTTTTGAATACTTACATCATACTATAGTATTAACTTATCTTACACTATACTCTTAATTTAGACTAAGTGTTAAATTTAAAAATAATAAGTTTTAACATATCTATGGATGAAAACATATATTATGTATGAGTGTTTATTAATAAAAAATTTTAAAATATGGAGTTGATATCATGATTTCAAAAGATACTAACTATCTAAAAAATACAGTTCTTAATGAAATTGCTATGACTATTTCAGAATCAGACTGCTCCCAGCCAACAAAATTAATTGGTGATACGGTTTGGGTTGACTTAAACCAAAATGGTATACAAGATAATGGCGAACCTGGTATGGGTAATGTTACTGTAGATTTATATAACTATAATAATAAAACTAAAGTTGCTACTACTACTACTAATGCTAATGGTAATTATATATTCGATACTGTTTATCCAGGTACTTACTATGTTATATTCTCTAATATACCTGAAGGCTATGGATTTATACAATCAAATGGTGTTGTTGATACTACAGGTAGAACTCAACCATTCTGTGTAAAATATGATGATGATCCTACTGATAATACAAATATTGATGCACCTATATTACCTGCAATAGTAACTACTACAACTACTCCGGTTCCCGTTACTACTACAACTACTCCGGTTCCCGTTACTACTACAACTACTCCGGTTCCTGTTACTACTACAACTACTCCGGTTCCTGTTACTACTACAACTACTACAGTCCCTGTTACTACTACAACTACTACAGTCCCTGTTACTACTACAACTACTACAGTCCCTGTTACTACTACAACTACCTCTTCTGGTTTAGCATCTGTAAGTGGTACAATTTGGGTAGACTTAAATCAAGATGGAACTCAAGCCCCAACTGAACCAGGATATCCTGGAGCATTTGTAACTTTATATAACTGTAATACTAATGATCCTATTCAATCTGTATATACTGATAGCCTAGGTAATTATTCATTTAATAATCTTGCACCTAATATTGCTTACTACATTAAAGTTGATCCTATACCTGGATATAAATTTATTCAATCAAATGGGGTTGCTGATACTAACGGAAGAACTAATTGTTTTAGATTGAATCCAGGAGAAAATAGAGTTGATTTAGATATACCTATACTACCAGTTTGTATCCAAACTATATGTCCAGTACGTACAACAACAACTACTACAACTACTACAACTTCACCTGTACCAGGTAGTATAACAGGTATTGTATTTGCTGATTATAATTGCAATGGTGTAATAGATACTGAAGATATTGGAGTTCCAAATGTATTTGTTTCTTTATATAATGCAAATACTTATTGTGTAGTATCAACAGTTTTAACTAACTCAAATGGTAATTATCAATTTTCTAATGTAAATCCAGGTAACTATTACTTGATATTTAATAATATTCCTTGCCAATACTCTTTCAACACTAAAACTGGTGTTGTTTCTAGAAATGGTAAAACAGATGTATTTACATTATGTCCAGGTCAAAATATAACAAACCTTAATGTTGGACTTTGTCCTAACTGTGTAAATAATAATACTTCTAATTCAAGTTGTGGCTGTATAGAGGATGATAATTATGATTATCCATCTTCAGATAACTGTAATAATAATGATATAATTCCTTACGAATTAGGAACAGTTGGCGGGTATGTATGGTTAGACTCTAATGGAGATGGATGTAAATCTTCTAGAGAGATGGGAATTCCTAATGTAGATGTTTCCTTATATGACTGTAATAATCAACTAATTGACTCTACTACTACATCTCGTAAAGGTAAATATATATTTAATAATGTACCATCTGGTTCTTACTATATACAATTTGGAGATTTACCTTGTAACTATGTTTATATAAAATCTAATCATTTAGTAAATTCAAATGGTTTATCTCTAGTATTTAATTTATGTCCTGGAGAATCTAGATTAGATGTAAATGCACCAGTTTACAGAAAACCTAACGGACATTCATGTATAAATTCAAATAGTTGTCATGATTGTTGCTAAATAAAGTCATATATTCGTTAAAATAATAAAATGGGTAATTCTTATAAAGAGTTACCCATTTGTTAAATATATGGAGGAATATAATATGTCCAATATTAATTTATTTCCTACTAATAAACTAACTATGTGCAATAGTACAGTTACATCTACATCAGATCTTATTGTTGGAAATAATCTTAATTCTAACTCAAATAATAAATATAAGTTTTTATTAAAATTTGATTTTTCTAATCTATGTTCAATATCTATAAACAAAGCTTATTTGTACTTGTATCCTAATCAATTAAATATCCATGATATTTCAAATAAAATTAATATCAATATTGGTAGAGTTGATAGTGAATTTTTTAAATATCCATATAGTAATCTGCTACAAATATCAAATTCAAATTTATTCTTTTCTGTATCTAAACTCAATATAAATTCTTATATAAAAGTTGATATTACAAGCTTAGTTTTAGATTGGGTAAATGATAATTCTTCAAACCTTGGAATTGCATTTTACTCTGATTACTTTTCTAATTTTATTTGTAAATTTAGCTATAGCGATAATAAAACTTATATTAGTTTAGATTATGATATAAATTATAAATTTGATTATAATCTATATAAATTTTGTCCTATAGAATGTACTGAAGGAGTTGTTGGACCTACTGGAGCTCAAGGTCCTACTGGCCCTCCTGGTGAAATTGGACCTCCTGGTGAGGTTGGTCCTCAGGGTCCTATTGGTATTCAGGGACTTGTTGGTCCTACTGGTCCTCAGGGTGAAGTTGGTCCTCCTGGTGAGGTTGGTCCTCAGGGTCCTATTGGTATTCAGGGACTTGTTGGTCCTACTGGTCCTCAGGGTGAAATTGGTCCTCCTGGTGAGGTTGGTCCTCAGGGTCCTATCGGTATTCAGGGACCTGTTGGTCCTACTGGTCCTCAGGGTGAAATTGGTCCTCCTGGTGAGGTTGGTCCTCAAGGTCCTATCGGTATTCAGGGACCTGTTGGTCCTACTGGTCCTCAGGGTGAAATTGGTCCTCCTGGTGAGGTTGGTCCTCAAGGTCCTATCGGTATTCAGGGACCTGTTGGTCCTACTGGTCCTCAGGGTGAAATTGGTCCTACCGGACCAACTGGACCTAACGGATCATTATCATCTTCTTATGCATATTTTTATGTACCTTTTAGTGTAAGATTAATTGCTAATTCAGGTGTTCCTTTTATAGGCTCTAATGGTAATTTTGTAAATATATCTTTTTTTTCTCAAGATGAATTTATATTTTTAGAGTCTGGTGTATATGTTATAGATTGCTATTTAATTTTTCCTAATATAACATCTAGTCAAAATCTTACTTTAGCTTTATTTGTTGATGGAGTTCAATCTCCTGGTACAACCATGTATATTTCTCCATCTAACATATCCTCATCTTCTTCAGTAATTTTATCAATATCAGCTGGTCAAAAACTATCACTTATGTCATTTAATAGTGTTGATATAATACTTCCGCCTCTTATTGATAGAGCTTCATCTATAACTATTTTTAAAATTGCCGATTTACTAATAACTTAGTTTTTATATGAATAAAAAAGTTATAAATTTTAGCATAAATACTTAAATTTATAACTTTTTATTTATCGTATGTTTACTTATTCTCATCAATTCCTATTATATACTCTATTAACTCTTTAATTGCTATATCCTCATCTTCCCCATTAACTTCAATTTCTATAACATCACCTTCACTAATTCCCAAACTAAAAAATCCTAATATACTCTTTGCACTCATTTTTGAACGTCCCTTACTTATAAATATTTGTGATTTATACTGTGATGCTTTTCTTATAAAAGATGTTCCTAATCTATCATGTAGCCCTGATCTATTTATAATTTCTATCCTTTTTTTTATCATATCTCTTTCCCCCATTTTTAGTAGTAATACCTAAAAGATATAGGAAATCGTTTTTATAGTCAATCTATTTGGCCATAAAAAAATATTTATATATTTAAATTATTCAAACTGTAATATAAGTTTAATTTTTATTTTATAATAATACTTTATCTTATTAACTTGATACTTTAATATATATTATATAATATAATAATATAACTATAATTAAAATCGAAAGAGGTCTAAGATGAAAGAATTTTTTACAAAGCATAAGAATAATATCACAATGGCTATCAATGCTATGATAGTAATTTTAGGATTAGTTGCGAGAGATACCAAGTTTGTAATAATAGGTTTATTATTAGCAGCCCTTACTATATATGTGACAATGGAAGAAAAAAAGGCCGAAGCTCAAAAAGCCCAGTTTAAAGCTGAAAGAAAAGCTAGACTACAAGAACAAAAAGCAAAAAATAAAAACAATAAAAAGAAAAAATCTAAAAAGAGAAAATAAAAACATATGGCTAAGGTTATTGTATAGTCCTTAGCCATATGTTTTTATTTTTAAATACTATTTAATTATTTATTTTTTAATCTAAAAGATTATCTATATGGTATACAAATTTATTTCTATGTAATTCATCCTTTATTATTATAATCCATAATATAATAGCCATTATTAAATTTAATATATTACAAATTGAAGTTATGCTAGATATCTCTAATCCAATTGCACTAGATACCATTATTATATAATTCCAAATAACATGATAAATTATTATTGGCCATATATTATTTACCTTTATAACTAATCCTACAAAAGCAAAACCTAGTAAACTTGAATTTATAACTCTAGTAATTACATCTAATAAAGGTATTCCCATAACTATAGTAGTTAAGTGCATGATTGAAAATCCTAAACTACTAAGTATCATTGCTCCGATTGCAGATCTTCTTGTTTTAAATGAGTTTAGGAACACACCTCTAAATATAACTTCCTCTGAAAATCCTGCTAAAAATGCTCCTATAAATGTACATATTATTGTAATACAAGTCATTGTGGTAAATGATTGTATATTTTTTAAAATTTCCGATATAAACTTACTCAACATACATAATATTACAACAACATATGGTATACACCAAATTAGTCCACCTTCATTAATTTTTGAAAATCCTACATTTTTCCATCCATAATATTTATTTATAAAATATAATATAAAAATTGTAGGAGGTATTTGTATAATTAGTTTACTAATTATATTACTTTCATTAATATGCATTCCATCTACTCTAACTCCACCGATTAAATTTAATATTAGATTAGATGCAAATACTCCTATTATCATAACAATTAAGTATCCTGATATTGTTAAAATTGCAGCTTTCTTTTTATTCATCTGTGTGCCCCCATGATCATAGTTTGTCTGATTATTTAAGTTTACCACAATTTAACTCTTATCTAAATATCAAATTTGTTAAGCTTCTATTAATTTTTTATCATCTATATTTACAAGACCTAACTCTCTTATTACTATTTCAGCAACTTTTTCTACTAATACTGTAAAATAAATACATTGTTCTTTATGCTCTCCTTGAGACATATCAAACTCTTTTGTTAATATACGGCAATATAATGTATTTTTCCCATTTGTATTTTTAAAATAATCGTGTAATTCTTTAGAAAGCTCTAAATTTTTCTCTACCTTTTTATCCCCTTGATTAGTTCTTCCAAAGAATATACCTAGTTCCATAACATCTCCAAACACTTCTCCACATAGACATTTAGATCTACCTATTCCTACAGGAAATCCTGACGCCATAGCTATAGCTTCCTATGATATATTAAGCTCAAAATTACTTCTTATTGCACTTACAACTGCCTCTAAACAAAAAAATCCTCCTCTAAACAATTCTTCCGCTTGTCCTCTAATTTTTTTAAACTAACTTCTTTACAAACGATCATTATAAAATCCCTCTGATTATTTTGTTACATGCACTATTTTACTATATTCTAGACATTATGGTCATTGAATTATTATATAGGACTATTATTTTTTTCTATACTAAATCAAGTTTGTATTAATAATTTATTTAAGAATAGTTATTCTCAATGTGGAAAATATAATATATATAAAAGTTTGTAGGAGGTTTATTATGGAAAAAATACACAAAAACTTACTAGATGGTTCATTAGAACAATTTAATGATTCTGTAGTTCCTAAGATACCTGTTTTCTCAGGTAATGATATGACTTCTGAAGTTTACTATTTTAGACCTAATCAAGTACTAAAAGAACATAAACATCCAAACGGAGAACAAATATTTGTTTTCTTAAAGGGATGTGGAGTTATGACAGTAGGAGAAAAGGAACATCACGTAAAAGAAGGAGCTATGATATTAGTATCAGCAAATGAGTGGCATAGCATAACAAATGGAAGTGACAATGATATGGTTGCAGTTCAAATAACAAAAGTTGGTGCTGGCTCAGAGTTTAAAGATGCATAGATAAATTCAAATAAAAATATGGAAGTATGCCAATATGGCTGCTTCCATATTTTTATTTAAATTTATTTATGTATATTCCTTAACATCTACCTTGAACTCTTATTTGTATTCCTTTATCTATCTACAGTTCGGTAAAAATTCTCTATTATCTGTATTACCAACTTATACAAACTATATTTCATATAATCCCCTATAACATATACTTTTTATATAATATATACTTTTTATAAACTAGTTATTCTAAATTTTCACATAAAAAATCTATCACATAAACAATTTAAAATTATTCTGTGATAGATTTTTTATAATATTACGATAATGTTTTAAATTCATATCCCTGATCTTTAAAATATTCTATAATCTGAGGAAGTGCTTTAGCAGTTTCATCTTTTCCATAGGTATCGTGCATTAAAATAACCACAATCTCTTTTCCATTAGAACTTTTAATTGCTTCACTTACCAACTCTTGAGCATTTTTCTTTTTACCTTCTGAATCAGCATTTAATGCATTCCAATCTATTTCTGCCATATTATTCTTATCTAAATATTCATCTAGCTTATCCATATCCTTCCAAGACATATATCCACCTGGACATCTTATTACTCTAGTTGAGAAGTAATCTCCTAGTACACTTTTTAAAACTTCTTCATTTTTTTCAAAATCATCGGTAAAACTATCTATGTCTAAATGTCTATTTGGATAAAGTATTTGGTAGTCGTGACTATATGAATGATTTCCTATTGCATTTCCATAATTAAAAGATTCTTTAAGTATTTCGTTTGCATCTTCCCCTCCATTTTCTAAAGTTTTTCCATTTACAAAAAATGTTGCCCTAACATTTTCTTCTTTTAAAACTTCTAGTATTTTAGGAGTTACAGTGGTTGATGGTCCATCATCAAATGTTAAAAATACAATTTTTTTACCATTATTAGAATAATTCTGTGTATTTAGTTTATCTTGTATTTTTCTAGCATCATATGTATATTGCTTTGCTTCATGAATAACTCCAACCATTTTTTTTTGATCTTCTAATTCTCTAGCCTTTTTTTCTCTTTCTTCTTTTTCTTGCTCTTTTTGAATTTCTATTTGCTTTTGTTTTATCTCAATTCTATATTCAGTTAATTCCATAGCACTATAGTTTAATGTTATTATAAGCCAAGTAAGCCATGCAAAGAATAGAATCTGATTTGGACTTTTTTTATTGCTCACGTTTATACCTCCATATACAGATTTATTATTCTGTTATATATATGAAGTAATAACTTGTCCTAATCATAAAAACTCTTTCAATTATCTATTATTAAAATAAAAAAATAGATGAAAAAGGCTTCATCTATTTTATATTAATTTTAAAATTATATTATTTTTAAATATAGTATTACCTTCTTTTATAGTTTCAAGAACTACTATATCTTTTATTTCATTAGTATTAACTTTTAATGGATTTCTATCTAATATAACTAAATCAGCTAATTTACCCTCTGCTATAGTTCCTTTTATATTTTCTTCAAAATATTGAAATGCTGCATTCTTAGTTACAGCTTTTAATGCATCTAAAGCACTTATTCTTTCATCTTCACCTAATAGTACTCCACTCTTAGTTACTCTATTTACTGCAGCATGCATAGTTTCAAGCATATCAGGCTCTATAACTGGTGTATCTTGATGGAATGTATATGGTATTCCCATATCTCCAGTCGATTTAGCTATACTTATTCTTTGTGCTCTTTCTATCCCGAAGTTATTTATATGTATATCGCCCCAGTGCATTACATGAGCAACAAAGAATGATGGTATCATTCCTAATTCTTTAACATCATCTAATTGATCTCTATCCAATAATTGAGCATGTATTATAACTGGTCTTATGTCATTATTTAGTCCTGTTGATTCTTTTGCAGCTTTATATTGATCTATATATTGCTGACAAGCAGCATCACCGTTACAGTGAACTAGTATTTGCATATTATCTTTTAATGCTATTTCAAGGCTAGCCTTTACTTGCTCATCATTTTGAGTTCCATATCCACAATACTCTTCTTCACCTTGATATGGAGTTTTCATCCAAGCAGTTTTTCCTTGCGGTGAACCATCTAAGAATGTCTTATATCCACCTATTTTGAAATGATTATTATACTTATTTAAACTTGTTGCGAATTTCTCTTTTAATATCTCTGCTTTAGACATATCCATATATCCAATTAAGTCTATATTTAACATATTAGCATAAGCTAAGTAATTATATACATCTGCTAATAATTCTACAACAAATCCTTCTTGAGCTGTTGTTATACCATAACTAGCGTAGCCAGCTTGAGCTTTCATTAAACTACCAAAGAATTCTTCATTTGATATCATTGGTAATTTCTGAACATACTCAAAGTACGCTGATTCTTCGATATATCCTGTTAGTTCTCCATCTTTCTTTTCTATTAACCCACCTTCTGGATTTGGAGTATCTACTGTTATTCCAAATTCTTTTATACCTAAAGAGTTAAGTACTCCCATATGTCCTGATGCTTGCTTAGCTATTACAGGATTTTTTGGAGATACTACATCTAATATTTCTTTTGTTGGATGTACTCTTTCATCTAAGAAGTTTTGGTCATACCCTGTAGCTTGAACCCATTTACCTTCTGGTACATTGTTCTTCTCTATAAATTTCTTTATAGCTTCAGCTATTTCTTCAAAACTTGTACATTCTGCTAAATTAACTTGTGTAAATCCACTTGCATATCCTGAGAAGTGACTATGTGCATCTATAAATGATGGTATTAAAGTCTTACCTTCTAAGTCTATTAATTCTACATTTTCACTTGATTCCTTATATAAATCTTCTCTCTTACCTACTTTAAATATTTTACCATCTTTAACTAACACTGCCTCAGCATATAATTCATCTTCAAGTGTTAGTATGTCTCCATTAAAATATAATCTTTCATTAATTGCCATTTTATTTGACCTCCTGATAAAAATACATTTAACATAAGCTAAAGTATTTTTTTAATAAATCTTACTAATTAAATTTGTCGGTTTATGTATTTCATTATACTACTTTGTCTATTAAGCCTGCAATTTATTTTTAATTTATAATTATTTGAATTTATAATGATTTTACTATAGCAATATTGTTTCTTAATGATATATCATATTCTCACTTGATAATGACACAAATTCAAATAAATTTAACAATAAAAAATACCTTAAGAACTATGGTTCTTAAGGTATTTTTTATTGTTAAATTTATTTGAATAATAAAACTTATAATTAGTTTTGCTTACCGAAATGTCTTTCTAATAATCCTAAGAATGCTTTACCATGTCTAGCTTCATCTTTACACATTTCATGAACTGTATCATGTATAGCATCTAATCCTAATTCTTTAGCTTTCTTAGCTAATTTTAATTTTCCATCAGTTGCACCGTATTCTGCTTCAACTCTTACTCTTAAGTTTTCTTTAGTATCAGCAACAACTACTTCTCCTAATAATTCAGCAAATTTAGCAGCATGTTCTGCTTCTTCAAATGCTATTCTTTTATAAGCTTCTGCTACTTCTGGATATCCTTCTCTATCAGCTTGTCTACTCATTGCTAAGTACATTCCTACTTCTGTACATTCTCCAACAAAGTTTGCTCTTAATCCTTCGATAACTTCTTCGTCTACCCCTTGTGCTACACCTATTCTGTGTTCATCAGCCCAATTTAATTCTCCTGACATTTCTTCGAATTTATCAGCTCCTACTTTACATACTGGGCATACAAATCCTTCTATTGTTTCTCCTTCGTGAATATATCCACATACTGTACATACGAATTTTTTCATAATCTTTATCCTCCTAATATATATATTCCAATGTAATAATTACATTTTTAATCTCTAATTTAATAAGATAATAATTTTATACCCGCAAAAATTTATATTAAACATTTTATAAAAAAATTTTATTAACTGATTTCTCCTATACACTCTAACGCCTCATCGTATTCGAATATATTTATAAGCTCAAGTGTTTTATCAATAATTTTTTCATATGTATTATCTAGTTTAGTATTCTTAATTTGATTTAAAAGATCAATAGCCATATCAGAATCAAAGTTGTCTAAGGCCTTCTTTATATCTTGTATAGTTTTATTTAACTCATCTTTACTAATTTCTTCTTTATGGTTATAGTAACTATTATCACGTTTATGTCTTAATCTATTAATATTTTCTTCTATGCTATTAAGTATCTTTATATATTCAGCTATAAACTCAGTATTATTATCAAAAATAATATTTATATCGCCAGACTTACTTGCACCTTCTAATATTTTTGCTTGTTTTGATAATGCATATGCTCCTATACTATCACTAGAACTTTTTATAGCATGAACTTCAATAGTATATCTTTTTAATTCTTCTCTTGCATAATACTCTAGTTTATCAACTTTCGACTTACCATCTTTTAGAAATACCTTTAAAATATCAATATAATCTTCTATATCAAGACTGTTTTTTTTCATACTCATTTCATGGTCTATTCCATATAAATCTAGTTTAATTATGCTTTTATCTTCTTCTGGTGTATTTTTTACTAATCTACTTTCTCTTGGATGTATTTTAAGTTCCTCTCTAATCCATCTTTTAAGAATGGTATTTAATTTTTTACTATCTATAGGCTTCGATAAAAAATCTTGCATAGAATTAGCTAAAAACATCTCCTTCGCTCCACTTATTGCATTTGCAGTTAATGCTACTATTGGAACTGTTTTGTAGTATTCTCCTGTAAGACTTCTTATAGCTTTAGTAGTATCAATACCATCCATATCTGGCATCATATGATCCATAAATATAATATCATACTTTTTCTTTGTTACCATTTCTAAAGCTTCAAACCCACTAAATGCAGTATCCATTTCCATTTCATACTGCGACATAAATCCACATACAACTTTTAAATTAACAGCATTGTCATCTATTATAAGTATCTTTGCATCTGGAACTATAAATGATATTTGATTATCACTACAATCTTTTGAATATAATAATGATATATTTTCATCATTTAATATAGATGCTACGGGTAAACAGTAAATAGGTTTTTGAATATATGTAACATTATCTAATATGTGGTATTCTTCTCCTCTATTTATCATGCTTATAAGTTTTACATCCGCATTCATTTTTAATATAAAATCTTTATAATTATCTATAAATTTATATGATGCAAAAACATGACTATATCTATTAGATTTAAGCATGTTCAAGAATATAGAACTTTCACTACAATAATCTGCTTTAAGTTTTAAGCTATCAAATATATATCTTATAGATTCTTTATCACTATATTTTTCTTCATAAACTAATATATTCTTTTCTAAATTATCTCCTTCTACTTGTGCAAAGCCTTTGTAGTTCGTAACTTTTTGAGTAATAGTAAAGCTAAAATTACTACCTTTATCATATGTACTCTCTACTGAAATATTACCTCCCATAAGCTCAACAAGTGATTTTGATATTGCAAGACCAAGACCTGTTCCTTCTATATCTCTATTTCTTCTTGTGTCTACTTGTTTAAAAGATTCAAATAACTTGCATAAATCACCTTGCTTAATTCCTATACCTGTATCTTTTACCGAAACACTTAAACTAACCTTATTATCATTTATTTTACTTGACTCTATTCTTAGCTTTACATATCCTTTTTTAGTGAATTTAATTGCATTATTTACTAAGTTTATTATTATCTGCCTAAGCCTTATCTCATCTCCAAATAATTTATAAGGAATATTTGAATCTACTTCTACTAAGAAATCTATATCCTTCTCATCTATTCTAACAACAGCCATATTAGTAATATCATTTATTATAGATGCAAACTCATATTCATCTTCAACTAATTCTATTTTTCCGGACTCAACTTTAGATATATCAAGAATATCATTTATAATTCCTAAAATATTTGTACTTGCTGACTTTATATTGTATACATGTTCTCTTACTGTGTCACTTATATCCTCTCTCATAATAAGCTCAACCATTCCAACTATAGCATTCATAGGTGTTCTTATTTCATGACTCATATTGGCTAAAAAATGAGTTTTAGCTTTACCTGCATTCTCAGCCTTTTCCTTCATTTCATAAAATGCAGTTATATCTTTCAATACTATAACAAGATTTTGAAGTTCACCAATTTTATTAGTTGCTGGAGATATGGTAATAGTTGTATATTTAGTAGATCCATCTATTTTACTCTTATATTGAATTTGTCTTTCTATAGTTTCATTATTTTTTAAGCATTCTCTACATAAATCACAAAACTCTTCTCCATTTTTTTTCCTCTATATTTAGAATATACATCGTATGCATGCTTTCCTTTTAAATTCTCTTTACTTTCATGACCTATCATTTTTAAAAAACTATCACTTGTATAAATAAATCTTAAGTCTGAATCAAGAGCTATAACGCTTTCTTTACAGAACTTTAGAAATAAATTAAAATATTCTAATCGTTCCTCTTTAATTTGCTTTATTTTTTTATCTATTATATCTTTTTCTTTAAAATGAAGTTTTGCATTTTCTATATCTTTTTTTAGTCTTAAGTTTTGTTTTTTGAGTACTTCATTTTCTTTTTTTAGTTTTTCTAATTCTAAGTTTATATCTATAATATCACTCATAATACCTATCCTTTCAATTAAAATAAACAGATAGATATTGTCTCATTGTTATAAAATTTATAAACATTTACCTCACTATCGTATTTTAACACTACTTCTATCTTAGAAACTATATACTTACCCTTACAATACTAGGCTCTATAGTTTAATCATTATAATTTAAAAATTTACTAATTCAAACTTATAATGTATTTTTTCAAATACATCTACAATTTTAGGATCAAATCCTTTACCCTTTCCATCTATTATTAAATTAACGGCCATTTCATGAGAAAATGGCTCCTTATATGGTCTTTTTGTAGTTAAAGCATCATATACATCTGCTATTGCCATAATTCTTGCACTTATTGGTATATCTTCACCTTTTAATCCTTCTGGTTAACCAGTACCATCCCATTTTTCATGGTGATAATGTGCCATATCCTTGGCTATATACAAAAAGCTTTCATCTCCTGTTTCATTTATCATTTTTTGCAATGATTGACTTCCAAGTTCAACATGTTTTTTCATATATTCAAACTCATCATTATCTAATGAAGTTGTTTTTAGCAAAGTTGAATCATTTATACCAATTTTACCAATGTCATGAAGTGGAGCTGAACGAACAATATCTTTTATATACTCTGGTGTTAATATATCACTATATAAATCAGCGTCTACAATTTCTTCTGTTAAAAGTCTTACATATTCAGCAGTACGTTTTACATGTCCACCTGTATTTTCATCTCTGCATTCCACTAATTCTGCAAGAGATAGCATCATTACATCTTGTAAATGTTCTATCATTTCAGTTTTTTCAGAAACTTTAGATTCTAATTCTTTCTTATATTCACTAAGTTCTAGGTGCATTTTTACTCTACTTAACATAGATTGTGGTACAAATGGCTTGTTTATAAAATCAACTGCACCTAACTCAATCCCTCGAACTTCACTTTCACTATCAGTAATTGCTGATAAAAATATAACTGGTACGTTTTCTAAATCTTGATTTGCCTTTATATTTTTTATTGTTTCATAACCATCCATGTCTGGCATATTTATATCTAGTAAGATTAAATCTGGCTTGTTTTTACTTAAAAACTTTAGCGTTTGTGCTCCTGAAATCAATAAACTTACTTTATAGTAAGGTTTTAATGTCTTCTCAGCAAATTTTAGGTTAGTTACATTATCATCTATAACTAAAATATGTTTTAATTTCATTTATCTTCCTCAATATCTTTATTTTTTACATTTTTTTACATTCTATAGCACTACTATTATATACTCTATATTTTCATATTTACAACACTTAACTAAAAACATTTGTACATTTTGTACAAATATTTTTAGTTAGTATAAACATTGTTTAGAAAACATTTTCACACTATTATTTAATTATAAAGATTAAGTTAATAATCAAATTTATTAGGGGGAATTAAAAATGTCTAAAGTTACTTTAACAAATATTTGTAAATCTTATAGTAATGGATATAATGCTGTTAAAAATGTTAATATTGATATACAAGATAAGGAGTTTGTAGTGTTAGTTGGACCATCAGGATGTGGTAAATCTACTACACTAAGAATGATTGCTGGACTTGAAGAAATTTCTTCTGGAGAATTACATATAGGAGATAGGTTAGTAAATGATGTTGATCCTAAAGATAGAGATATAGCAATGGTATTCCAAAACTACGCTTTATATCCTCATCTTTCAGTGTACGATAATATGGCATTTGCATTAAAACTAAGAAAAATGCCAAAAGATGAAATAGATAAAAAAGTTAAAGAAGCTGCTAGAATACTAGATCTTGAAAAGGTTTTAGATAGAAAGCCAAAGGCTCTATCTGGTGGACAAAGACAAAGAGTTGCTCTAGGACGTGCAATTGTTAGAAATCCACAAGTTTTCTTAATGGATGAGCCTTTATCAAATCTAGATGCTAAACTTAGAACATCAATGAGAACTGAAATAAGTAAATTACATAAATCTCTTGGAACTACATTTATATATGTAACACATGACCAAGTAGAAGCAATGACAATGGCAGATAGAATAGTTGTTATGAAAGATGGTATAGTTCAACAAATAGCTACACCTCAAGAAATTTATGACCATCCAGCTAATATGTTTGTTGCAGGCTTTATAGGTGCTCCTCAAATGAACTTTATAGATGTTAGATTAGAAGAAAAAAACGGAGAAATATATGCATTTAATGATAACTTAAATATGCATTTAAGCAAAGGTAACTGCCAACCTCTTATAGATAATAACTATATAGGAAAAGAAGTTGTATTGGGTATAAGACCTGAAGATATACATATAGAAGATTTATTCATAGACAACAGTTTAGATACTGTATTTGAAGCAGAAGTTGAATTAAGTGAACTTATGGGCGCTGAAATATATGCTTATTTAAAATTAGGTAATTCTAGTGTTACAGCAAGGTTTGATGGTAGATATAGAGTTAACTACGGTGAAAAAATAAAACTTGCTATGGATAAAAATCATATTCATATTTTTGATAAAGAAACTGAAATGACAATAATTTAATCTATATAAAAAAAGTAAGATATAAACTTTCTACAAATTTATATCTTACTTTTTTTATATAAATTTATTCATTATTATACATTTTTCGACAACAACTTCTTTCTTTATCACTTTTAGTAACAATTTTTTCTAAATTTAATATTATGTACTATATAGGAAATCAAAAGACCTATATAGTACAAATTTTTCAAGGAGTCGATATCTATTATGGGTAAAAATTATTGGAGTGAAAGAAGACCTAATTTTAATAAACAGTATGAAGAAGATTATTATAAACCTATGTACATGCCAGATCCACACTTTCAAGACAAGAAAAACAATGACTGTTGTTGCAGTGATGATATGTATGATCTTTTAAAAATACTTGTATGTGATGAATTAAGATCTGGTATTAGTGGTGCTAATTTTGCATTCATTGGTAAGAATTTATTACTTGGTACAACATTAGAGCTTTATACTAATTGGGCTACTTTATTTAATGATAATATTTCTGCTCCATCAGCTAACTTTGATGGTTTTGATAATTGTACTTGTGGATATATTAATGTATCAAGTTCTTCATTAGCATACCCTACAGCTACAAATCCAGATGATGCTGACGATCAACAAATAACTTTGCCAATTGCACAAGTTTCCTTATGTAATCTAGATGCTATTGTCTTTGACTATAACGAAGATGCAACTAATTTTATAGATAATCTAAAAAAAGTACTTGATTGTGATAGCCATGACTGCACTATTCCTCAATGTAAAGATTGTTGTTGTAATGATTCTATACTTAATAAAATTGGCTTTATTACTAATTATATTAATTTAGTTGCTGGATGGTTAGCTTTATATCAAGCTAGATATTTAGGAAGATTTGGAAACGTAGCTGTATTTCAAAATACTTCAGCTAATAGACCTAATAGAATTTACTTTATTTGCTTAGATTCTATCTCTTACTTTGGAACAGGAACAATTAGTTAATAAGTATCTTATTTGACATAAAGCTTAGCTTGTATGTTTTAGGTAGCAAATTTCTTTAAATTTAATATATATAATATATAGGGTTTATAATGCCTATATAATACAAATTTTTTTAAGGAGCGATATATATTATGAGCAAAAATGGTTGGAATGATGAAAAATCTTATAATAAAGAACCAGAAAACTCTTACGAAAGAATACCTATAGGTTCTTATGAAAGAGAACCTGAAAGACAATACTACCAAGATGAATATTATAAAGATGAATATATGAGAAACCCTTATCAAAAAAAAGATGATTGCTGTTGTGAGAAAGACTTTGAAATACTTTTCAATTTATTATTGTGTAATGACAAATTTAGAACTTTATTAGATGCAAATGCTCAATTTGGATTTATAGGTAAAGAATACTTCATAGGTGCTAAACCAGAAGCTGGATTATTAGGTAACCCAGATAATATCGATTTATTACAAGTTAGTGCAGTTAGCTTTGATCCATGTAATTGTGGCTTTATTTCATTACCTAATGGTGGAGCTAATGTATATAGACCTTATGTTCCAGAGCCAATTGGAGAACCCGACTTAAAAGTTGAAAGATTATCTTTATGTAGCTTAGATGCTTTTGGAATTGGTTTTGTTCCTACTCCTGGTGTTGAGGGAACACGTTTATCCAACTATAATGATTTTAAAAAAGCTTTAGATAAATGTATAAACGAACACGATGGTGATTGTGAATTACATGAATGTAAACATACAGATTGTAAAAATTGTTGCTGTAATGAAAGTATATTAAATCAAATTGATTGTTCTATGGGTGGTCTTAATATTACTGCTGGTTGGTTAGCTTTAGCTGGATATGATTATTTTGGAAGAATAGGAGATATAGCTATATTTAATACTAGAAATGCAGGATTATTATCTCCTCGTTTACGTTTTTACTTTGTTTGCTTAAATTCTGTATTTGGATTCTAATAAATAGAATAAATCCCCTTATATTTAATTTATAGGGGGATTGTTTATATTCTTTATCTTTTCTGTAGAGTATATTGTAATTCCTAGTTCTTCATTAACTAGCATAATTCCATTACCAACAAATTCTATAATACCATCTATATTTTCTTCATTTGGATGAAGTACAGCTCTATTACTATATTCTATATTCTCAACAACACTATTACATTTTTTATTTAATAAAACATCTTCTATTACATCCTTTTGTGTCTTATTAGAGTTTACATAATTAATAACATCTGTATTTTTTATATTATTAATTTTAGATACTAAAGTATTTTCAGTATCTTTTATACTCTTAATTGACTCTAAATATTCTTTACTCGTAACAAATGCTGTCTCATCTTCATTTAAAATATTTTTTATTCTTTTATTGGACATTTTTATAACTTCATTCATTGATTTTAATTTATCATCTTTATCCTCTATTACATCTTCATTATATTGAATGTCTAAAGAATTAAAAAAATCATTAGTTTCATAGCTTATATCTTCCATAACTTTACTTATTATATTTTCTTCATTAATATTAATTAATATATTATCTGTAACTTCTGGCATAACAGTTATACTTTTCATAGTAATTGTCAGTGGTTCAAATGTACCATCATCCAGTATAACGCCTATGTAATTTTCTCCAGTAGGATCTAGTACTAATGGTTTATTTACCACCTCCTCTTTATTTATATAATTATTCATTGGAGATATATCTAAAATATTAATTCTTTCTGGCTTAATAAATTGTGTAGACTTATCTATATTACCAACTATATTACTTTTAAAATTTTTATCTATATTTATAATTGCTTTTGATTTACTCTCTGATATATCCTTTATTACTTTAGCTTTATTAGGATTTGATAATATATTCAAATCCTCTAATTGTATATCTGTAACAATATCTAACTCTTCTACTTGTATTGGTTTTGCGACTTCAATTTCTTTAGCTTTATCAGTTAAAACAAGTTTTTCTTCAATTTCTATATTTTTTACTACACTTTCTTTTGTTTCATCTACTGATGATACTACACTACAATCTTCTGATAATATATCAATATCTCCTAATACACTTTCCTTTTTAATATCTATATCTGTCCCATTATTTAACACATCTATATTATCAAAATTATCTATGCAACCAATACTATCTCTTTTTATACCATCAAAAGTTATTGTTTTTATATTTGAATTATTACCTCTTATAAGTGATTCTATTTTTCTATCTTTTGACATACTGTTATTTCTTTTATTATAATTTAAGTTTCTTCCACGATTTTGTTGACTATATTCACTTTTAACACTATCTTTTATTTCATATATTAATCTATCTTTTATTTCTTTATCCATATTAGTATTTAATATCTTTATTTTTATAATATCATCTAATGATATCAATGACTTATCATTTACTACTAACATATTCTTATTAATTTTAGTTTTACCTTTATTATTTGAGTTCCATTTAATTAAACTTTTATTGCCTTCTCTAGTTACTATTTCTAATTCAATAAAAAAATCCTTTCTATTTGCTACTCCATGCATTAGATTTTCTAAGATTATAAGTATCTTAGAAATTGACTTATCATACTTACTCAAAGCAACTCCTCCTAAAAAAATAAATCTCCTTATTATACCTATGTATAAAAAGGAGATTTTATGCTCTATGTTAATTATAAAATATTACTCATAATCACAGATTGAATCTATATTTCCATCATTACAAATTACTTTTCTTGGATTTGTATAAACTATTAATTCATCTTTTACTGTGGCATATATTTTTTTAGTTATCAATAATGTTGAGAATGCATCTGCATAAAATTCTCTTGCATTTCTATTTTTATAAGGTTCACAATATGTTTGTGTTGCTCTTATACAATCTATTGAGAAACATCCATCATACATTACTTGAAAATCAACTCTATTTTTACCACAAGGTAAACATATATTACCAAATAAATCTACTTCTTTAAATCCAAATCCTTCACTTAATTTTCCAGTAAATTCTGTACTTTCTGCTCTAAATGGTTCACATCCTATTTTTCCTTTAACTATTACTTTAGCTTTGCATATATAGAATTTTAAACAATCTTCCCCAATTAATACTTTTTCTCCTTCATACCCACAACAGTCTATATCTAGCATCTTACTTCCTTTGTAAATATTATATACTTTTGTATCACAAACTTCTCCATTGACTTCAAGGTTAAACTTACAAGTTTCTGATCCATTACAAGCTCGTAGCTCTATCTCATTTTCTAGACTATCAATTCTTGATTCTATCTCTTGGTCTATTAACCCTATACATTTATATTTTACGAAAGTTTTTTCTATGCAAATTTTTTCACCTTGTTTATAATCCCCTTTAGATGTTATAGTAAACTTAATATCTTTTAAAAACTTTCTTTGCTTATCTTCAAGAAATACACAGTCATATATTCTATCACATAAAACTGGTATACACTTTGCTGTACTTACATCTAAAGGCTCTTCATCTTGGTTACAACATTCCATTGGATGCTTGTCGTTTACATTTTTGTATTTATTGCAATCACATCCATAATTATCTGGACAAATGTTATTATATTCCATATCGTTCATAAATAACACACTCCTGTCTATTTTTTAGAAAAGACTCCATTCTCTCCTTATTAAAATATATGACTAAAATAGGTTCATGTTACCATATTAGTAACATATTAATTAATATAACTATTTAATCGGAGGAAAATTATGTCTTTTATTGATAAAACTGAAATACTAATTGAAAGTTCTAAAGGTGAGTTAAATCTATTTACATTTGATGATAATATTATATACACTTCTATAGATTTAAGTTCCAGTAAAGAACAATCTCATACTATATTAGATGGTGAATTTTCATTTATTGATATTTGCTTAGATATAACTCATGATGACACTATATATGGAATTATAAATAATAAAGCTGGTAAACTTCTTAAATTAAATATCTCCAATGGAATTATTAATACTGATTCTATTCTTAAGTATGACTTTATAAATTTTATGATTAAATTTGTTTATATAAAATATGTATTCAATGATAATCATATATTTTATTATTCTATAAATAAAAAACATCCTTATTCTGCTTACTTAATACATATATATAATTCAGATAAATTATCTAAGAAAAGTAGGATTGATATTATTAATTATGATATAATGACTAATTTTATTGTAATATTCAATAAAGATATACCTAGCATATTTTATTTCAAGCTTGTAAATGGATTTGAAGAACTTTTTGTATCTACTTTTGATTTTAATCTTCTTAAATGGTCTTTCCCAGTACAAATAACTAATTCAAAGAAAAGTAAAATTTATTTATCTGCTTTAATTGATGATAGTGGAATCTATCATATTACTTTTTCAGAAAAAAATTCAGGCAAATATTTCTGTACTTATTTAAAAGGTCAATTAAAATATAGATCATTTAAAATTTATAATCAGCAATTATTAAGTAAGGATCCCATGTGTGCTTTCCCTAGTATATTTAAATATAAATCAAAATTATATATAAAATGGATTGAGTATTTTAACTTATACGAATGTATTTCTTATGATTCTGGTAATACTTGGACCACTCCAAATGTAGACTTAGTTTCATCTAATGATCCCTTTTTAAGATATCAATATCATTCTAATAGTAAACATTTTAATGGTTCTGATGTTTTTGGTCTAAAAGATGGTAGTATCATATTATAATAAATGATATATTAAAGTAAGGTAGTTAACCTTACTTTTTATATTTTTTTGGGGAGGGATTATAATGATAGACTTAGAGAGTTTTATTGAAAAAGAAATAAATAAAAAGGTAAGTATATTTGAATATAAAAATCAAAAATTAAAAGAAGGACAAGAGTTAATTACATTTAAAAATAACTTATACATTATTGAAATTAATAGTGATAGTATAAATT